>NZ_FMIX01000001.1:7500-58674 GCF_900095845.1 Streptococcus timonensis | reverse complement strand
CCGGAAGTAGTTGGGGGTTGCCCCCTGTGAGATATGGAAGTCGCTTAGCTAGAGGGAGTTTAGCTCAGCTGGGAGAGCATCTGCCTTACAAGCAGAGGGTCAGCGGTTCGATCCCGTTAACTCCCATAGGTCCCGTAGTGTAGCGGTTATCACGTCGCCCTGTCACGGCGAAGATCGCGGGTTCGATTCCCGTCGGGACCGTAATAACGAAAGTTATTTGACTCGTTAGCTCAGTTGGTAGAGCAATTGACTTTTAATCAATGGGTCACTGGTTCGAGCCCAGTACGGGTCATCATTGCGGGTTTGGCGGAATTGGCAGACGCACCAGATTTAGGATCTGGCGCTTAACGGCGTGGGGGTTCAAGTCCCTTAACCCGCATAATAGAAATAGGCCGGCTTAGCTCAGTTGGTAGAGCATCTGATTTGTAATCAGAGGGTCGCGTGTTCAAGTCATGTAGCCGGCATTTTTTTTAATATTCAGACTCATGAATGCGAACGTAGTTCAGTGGTAGAACACCACCTTGCCAAGGTGGGGGTCGCGGGTTCGAATCCCGTCGTTCGCTTAGAGAGGCCGGGGTGGCGGAACTGGCAGACGCACAGGACTTAAAATCCTGCGATTGGTAACGATCGTACCGGTTCGATTCCGGTCCTCGGCATAAATGAGCACCCTTAGCTCAACTGGATAGAGTACCTGACTACGAATCAGGCGGTTAGAGGTTCGACTCCTCTAGGGTGCATTTTTTTATTTACTTCGGGAAGTAGCTCAGCTTGGTAGAGTACTTGGTTTGGGACCAAGGTGTCGCAGGTTCGAATCCTGTCTTCCCGATTAATATAGCTTATTTAGTAGACCAAGTAGGTCTTTTTTTATTTTCATTATACTTTCTTTTTTTAAATTCTTAATTTCTTAAAAATAGTTGCTATCTTTACCTTAACTAAGGTATACTAGTAATTAATAGTTGTTTTTAAAAATTGTAAATGACAGATTATGTTGTAAATGAGTGTAAGTTATGGGTTTTAGGAAATTTCGATTATTGATGTCAAAGTATGGTTTTAGCATTACAATCATACTGATAGAATTAATTCTGATTTTTGGTTTGTTTTTATTCTTAAGTCAGATAGTACCATATGTTTGGATTATTCTTGTTGTTTTGATAAGTGTGGCGACAATCTTATCGATTGTCAATCGGAATATGTCACCAGAGAGCAAGGTTACCTGGCTTTTAGTTGCTTTTTTTCCGGTATTTGGTCCACTGCTTTATATCATGTTTGGTGAGAGAAGATTATCAAAAAAGGAACTGAAACAGCTTCAGGAATTAAAAGTTATCGCATTTCATGAGGATACTGGTAACAACCTCCATCACCAGTTAGAAGAGCGGGATAAGTCCGCTTATGGTATTATAAAATCTCTGCTGAGTATGGATAGCAACTCAGAGGTCTATGACCAAACTGCTTCTAAGTTTTTTTCTTCTGGTGAAGATATGTGGCAGCAAATGTTAGAGGACTTAAGAAGTGCAGAAAAGTTCATTTTTCTTGAGTACTACATAGTTGACGAAGGGGTGATGTGGGACAGCATACGTGAGATTCTCGAAGAAAAGGCTGCTCAAGGTGTTGAAATCAAGATGCTCTACGATGATATTGGCTGTATGGTTACTTTGCCAGGAGATTATACAGTACATTTGAGATCTAAAGGGATTGAGACTCATAAGTTTAACAAAGTAATTCCTCGAATGACAGTAACTTATAATAACCGTGATCACCGTAAAATCTTGGTGATTGATGGACAGATTGCTTATACTGGGGGAATCAATCTAGCTGATGAATACATCAATCATATTGAACGCTTTGGTTATTGGAAAGATAGCGGCATTAGGATAGATGGTCCGGCTGTTCAAGCTTTTACAAGACTATTTCTTATGAACTGGTATATTAACGGTGGAGATATTAGTAATTTTGATCAATATCGTATAGAGCATCAAGCTGTTCCGGCTCCTGGTTTGTGCATTCCTTATGGAAGCGGACCAAAGCCAATCTATAAATCTAAGGTAGGGAAAATAGTTTATCAAAACTTGATTAATCAAGCAACAGATTTCGTATATATCACTACTCCTTACTTAATCATTGATTATGATTTGACGGAGGATATTAAAAATGCAGCTATGCGTGGTGTAGATGTACGAATAGTTACCCCCTATATACCAGATAAGAAGCTCATTCAGCTTGTAACAAGAGGTGCTTATCCAGATCTTTTATCAGCTGGGGTACGTATTTACGAATATACTCCTGGATTTATTCATAGTAAACAAATCATTGTTGATGGTCGGTTTGCAGCTGTAGGTACGATTAACTTAGATTATCGTAGTTTGGTTCACCACTATGAAAATGCAGTATTACTGTACAAGACAGAGTCAATAGCAGATATTCACAAGGATTTTGAAAATATTTTTGAACAATCTCAAGAAATCTTCTCTGACACCATAAATCCTACTTGGTATCAAATGTTGATAAAAGAAGTGACACAGTTATTTGCACCTATGCTGTAAATAAAATGGCTGAAATGCAAATAATAATAGAGTAAGAGGCGAATGAACGCCTCTTTTTATATGAGCAGAAACCTTGACATTAGGTCATTATTAGGCTATTATATATCCATATAATATATGGGAGTCTGTGTACAGTCTGAGAGGAAGTGTTAAACTTCGACCGCACCTGATCTGGGTAATGCCAGCGTAGGGAACGAATACTTGGCCTAATTTTGCACCTTTTTCATATATGAAAGAGGTTTTTCTTTTTTTACAAAGGAAGACTGTAAATTAGAAGGAGGTTTTAATGAAGGCAAGCATTGCTTTACAAGTCCTGCCCCTATCACAGGGGATTGATCGTATAGCGGTAATTGATAAGGTTATTGAATATCTGCAAACTCAAGGAGTGACCATGGTGGCGACTCCCTTTGAAACAGTTTTAGAGGGAGAGTTTGATGAACTCATGTGTATTCTTAAAGAAGCGTTGGAGGTAGCTGGTCAAGGGGCAGACAATGTTTTTGCCAATGTGAAAATAAATATAGGAGAGATTTTAAGCATCGATGAGAAACTTGAAAAGTATAATGAGACGGCATATTAGTCTGCTAGGATTTTTGGGTGTCTTATCCGTTTGGCAGGTGGCGGGATTCTTACAACTCTTACCAAAGTTCATCCTACCGACGCCACTTGAGATTCTCCAGTCTTTTGTTCGTGACAGAGAATTTCTCTGGTACCATAGTTGGGCAACCTTGAGAGTAGCCTTATTAGGATTAGTCTTGGGTGTCTTGATAGCCTGTATCATGGCAGTCCTTATGGATAGCCTGAGTTGGCTCAATGACTTGATTTACCCCATGATGGTAGTTGTCCAGACCATACCGACAATTGCCATAGCCCCTATCCTAGTTTTATGGTTGGGTTATGGAATCTTGCCCAAGATTGTTTTGATTATCTTGACGACTACTTTTCCTATCATCGTTAGTATTTTAGATGGTTTTAGGCATTGCGACAAGGACATGCTGACCTTGTTTAGTTTGATGAGAGCGAATCCTTGGCAAATCCTGTGGCATTTTAAAATCCCTGTCAGCCTGCCCTACTTTTATGCAGGTCTGAGGGTCAGTGTCTCCTATGCTTTCATTACAACAGTGGTATCTGAGTGGTTGGGAGGCTTTGAAGGACTTGGTGTCTATATGATTCAGTCCAAGAAACTGTTTCAGTATGACACCATGTTCGCAATTATTATTCTGGTATCGCTGATTAGCCTTCTGGGTATGAGGCTAGTCGATATCAGTGAAAAATATGTGATTAAATGGAAACGTGCTTAAAAGAAGCGTTTTGTAAAAAGAAAAGAGGAAATATAAATGAAGAAAACATGGAAAGTGTTTTTAACGATTGTAACAGCTCTTCTAGCTGTCGTGCTTGTGGCTTGTGGGCAAGGAACAGCTTCTAAGGATAACAAAGAAGCAGAACTCAAAAAAATTGACTTTATCCTAGACTGGACACCCAATACCAACCATACAGGGCTTTATGTAGCTAAAGAAAAAGGTTATTTCAAAGAAGCTGGAGTGGATGTTGATTTGAAATTGCCACCAGAAGAAAGTTCATCTGACTTGGTTATCAATGGCAAGGCGCCATTTGCTATTTATTTCCAAGATTACATGGCTAAGAAATTGGAAAAAGGAGCAGGTATTACTGCCGTTGCAGCTATCGTTGAGCACAATACATCAGGGATTATCTCTCGTAAGTCTGACAATATCAATAGTCCTAAAGACTTGGTTGGTAAGAAATACGGAACTTGGAATGATCCAACTGAGCTTGCTATGCTGAAAACCTTGGTAGAATCTCAAGGTGGAGACTTTGAGAAGGTTGAAAAAGTACCAAACAACGATTCGAACTCGATCACACCGATTGCCAATGGAGTTTTTGACTCTGCTTGGATTTATTATGGTTGGGACGGTATTCTTGCTAAATCTCAAGGAGTGGATGCCAACTTTATGTATTTGAAAGACTACGTCAAAGAGTTTGACTACTACTCACCAGTTATCATCGCTAACAATGACTATCTGAAAGACAACAAAGAAGAAGCTCGTAAAGTCATCCAAGCTATTAAAAAAGGTTACCAATACGCTATGGATCACCCAGAAGAAGCGGCTGATATCTTGATCAAGAATGCCCCTGAGTTAAAGGATAAACGTGACTTTGTCATTGAATCTCAAAAATACTTGTCAAAAGAATATGCAAGTGATAAGGAAAAATGGGGACAGTTTGATGCTGATCGCTGGAATGCCTTCTACAAATGGGATAAAGAAAATGGTATCCTTAAGGAAGACTTGACTGATAAAGGATTCACTAACGAATTTGTAAAATAATGACAGAAATTAGACTAGAACACGTAAGTTATGCCTATGGTGAGGAGAAGATTTTAGAGGATATCAACCTACAAGTGACTTTAGGTGAAGTGGTCTCTATCCTAGGACCCAGTGGTGTAGGGAAGACCACTCTCTTTAACCTGATTGCAGGGATTTTAGAAGTCCAGTCTGGACGTATCATTCTTGACGGTGAGGAAAATCCCAAGGGGCGTGTAAGCTATATGCTACAAAAGGACCTGCTCCTGGAACACAAGACGGTACTTGGTAATATCATCCTGCCCCTCTTGATTCAAAAAGTGGATAAGGCAGAAGCTATTGCTAAAGCAGATGAAATCCTTACTACCTTTCAGTTGACGGCTGTAAGGGATAAGTATCCTCATGAACTCAGTGGAGGGATGCGGCAGCGTGTAGCCTTGCTCCGTACCTACCTTTTTGGCCATAAGCTCTTTCTTCTAGACGAGGCCTTTAGTGCCTTGGATGAGATGACTAAGATGGAACTCCACGCTTGGTATTTGGAGATTCACAAACAGCTAGGGTTGACGACGCTCATCATCACGCATAGTATCGAGGAGGCCCTCAATCTCAGTGATCGCATCTACATCCTAAAAAATCGGCCGGGGCAGATTGTTTCTGAAGTCAAACTTGATTGGTCTGCAGGCGAAGACAAGGAAGTTCAAAAAATTGCCTATAAACGCCAGATATTAGGGGAATTAGGCTTAAATAATTAGAAACATAGAGAGTGGGTGAAGTTTATTCTTTACTTACTCTCTTTTTTCTTTAAAAAAATCGAAAAATTCGGTATAATAGTCAAAGATAGTCAAGGTTTAAAGAAAGAGGTGGAGTGCTATGAGATTTAAAAATACATCAGACCATATAGAAGCTTATATTAAGGCGATTCTGGAGCAGTCAGGTATGGTTGAATTGCAACGAAGCCAATTAGCGGATACTTTTCAAGTAGTTCCTAGTCAAATTAACTATGTTATCAAAACTCGTTTTACAGAAAGTAGAGGCTATCTAGTTGAGAGTAAACGGGGAGGTGGAGGCTATATTCGTATTGGACGAATCGAATTCTCCAATCATCATGAAATGCTTCGAGATTTGTTGTATTCAGTAGGTGAGGAAGTTAGCCAGGTTGTTTTTGAAGATGTTTTAAGACTCTTGTTTGAGCAAGACTTGCTGACAAGCCAAGAGATGAATTTATTAGTAGCTATGGCTCCAGACCGTATTTTAGGTGAGGAAGCAAATCAAATCCGTGCTAATATGCTTAAACAGTTACTACAAGAGGTAGATAGAAAAGGAAAATAAGACCACATGAAATATTCAAAAGCATTAAAAGAATGTATAGACAGTGCCTTTCTAGTAGCAAGTCATTATGAGGCAGAATACTTAGAGTCTTGGCACCTTTTGATTGCAATGGCAAATCATAATTACAGTGTAGCTGGGGCGACCTTAAATGAATTTCCATATGAAATTGATCGTTTGGAGGAAGTTGCGGCAGAACTGACAGAGGCAAAGCACGGCGATAAAGAAGAGTATCAGGAGCTTTCTTTTTCACACCGTTTGAAAGTTTTGTTTCTAGAGGCTGAACATATTGCTTCTGTAGTGCATGCAAAAGTTTTGGGAACTGAACATGTTCTCTATGCTATTTTGCATGATGGGAATGCCTTAGCTACTCGTATCCTAGAGCAATCTGGATTTTCTTACGAAGATAAGAAGGACCAGGTTAAGATTGCTGGACTTCGTCGCAAACTTGAAGCGCGTGCTGGATGGACTAGAGAAGATTTGAAGGCTCTTCGTCAACGTCATCGTTCAGTAGCAGATAAGCAAAATTCTATGGCTAATATGATGGGAATGCCTCAAAATCCGAGTGGTGGCTTGGAGGATTATACTCATGACCTTACGGAACAAGCTCGTTCTGGCAAATTGGAACCAGTCATCGGTCGTGATCAAGAAATTTCTCGCATGATTCAAATCTTGAGTCGGAAGACAAAGAATAATCCTGTACTAGTTGGTGACGCAGGTGTTGGTAAAACAGCTCTGGCACTTGGACTAGCTCAGCGAATTGCTAGTGGGGATGTACCGGTTGAAATGGCTAAGATGCGAGTCTTAGAACTCGATTTGATGAATGTGGTTGCAGGGACACGTTTCCGTGGTGATTTTGAAGAGCGCATGAACAACATCATTAAAGACATTGAGGAAGATGGTCAGGTTATTCTCTTTATCGATGAGCTCCATACCATCATGGGATCGGGTAGCGGTATTGATTCGACCTTGGATGCAGCTAACATCTTAAAACCTGCCTTGGCGCGCGGGACTCTGAGAACTGTCGGAGCTACAACCCAGGAAGAATATCAAAAACATATTGAAAAAGACGCAGCCCTTTCTCGTCGATTTGCCAAAGTGACGATTGAAGAGCCAAGTGTGGCAGATAGTATTGAAATCTTACAAGGTTTGAAATCAACTTATGAAAAACACCATCATGTTCAAATTACAGATGATGCAGTCGATACAGCTGTCAAAATGGCTCATCGTTACCTAACCAGCCGTCATTTACCAGACTCTGCTATTGATCTTTTGGACGAAGCGGCTGCCACTGTTCAGAACAAGTCGAAATATGGGAAAAATGATGAGTCGGGCTTGTCTACGGCTGATAAGGCTCTGATGGATGGTAAATGGAAGCAGGCAGCTCAACTCATTGCAAAAGAACAGGAATTACCTGTCTATAAAGACTCTGTAACCGAATCTGATATCTTGACAACACTCAGTCGTTTGTCAGGAATCCCAGTTCAAAAATTAACTCAAAGCGATGCTAAGAAGTACCTTAATTTGGAGGCTGAACTCCACAAGCGTGTTATTGGACAAGAACAGGCGGTCTCAAGTATTAGCCGAGCTATTCGCCGTAATCAATCTGGTATTCGCAATAACAAACGTCCGATTGGTTCCTTTATGTTCTTAGGACCAACTGGTGTCGGTAAGACAGAGTTAGCTAAGGCCTTGGCAGAGGTTCTCTTTGATGATGAATCTGCCCTTATCCGCTTTGACATGAGTGAATACATGGAGAAATTTGCGGCTAGCCGTCTCAATGGTGCTCCTCCAGGTTATGTAGGCTACGAAGAAGGCGGAGAGTTGACTGAAAAAGTCCGTAATAAGCCATACTCTGTTCTGCTCTTTGATGAAGTAGAGAAGGCTCACCCAGACATCTTTAATGTCCTCTTACAAGTCTTGGACGATGGGGTTCTAACAGATAGCAAGGGACGCAAAGTTGACTTCTCAAACACCATCATTATTATGACATCAAACCTTGGTGCGACTTCCCTTCGTGATGATAAGACAGTCGGTTTTGGAGCTCGAGATATTCGTTTTGACCAGGAAAATATGGAAAAACGTATGTTTGAAGAGTTGAAAAAAGCTTATCGTCCAGAGTTTATTAACCGTATTGACGAAAAGGTGGTCTTCCACAGCTTGTCAAGTCAAGATATGCAGGAAGTGGTTAAGATTATGGTCAAACCTTTGATTGCAAGCTTGGCAGAAAAAGGGGTAGACTTAAAACTTCAAGCATCTGCTCTAAAACTTTTAGCCCAACATGGCTATGATCCAGAAATGGGTGCGCGACCGCTTCGTAGAACTCTACAAACTGAAGTGGAAGATAAACTAGCTGAACTCTTACTCAAAGGAGAATTGGAAGCAGGCAAGACCCTTAAGATTGGTGTCAAAGCTGGTCAGTTAAAATTTGAGATTGTTTAAAATTGTGAGGTTGGAACAGATTGTTTCAGCCTCTTTTTTTTTTTTGAAAGTTGTCACTATAATAAGCATTTGAATTGTGCATTTAGTTTAAGGAATTCAAAAACGAATTTCTACTGATCAAGTTTTGTATATCAAGAAAAAAATTCTATCATGTAGAAAATATTTTTATAAAAAATAATAAAAAAGTGTTGACGAACAATAGAAGGAGTAGTATGATATAAAATATAAAAATTTATAAAAAGGTTGAAAAGACTTGAAAAAAAAGATAGCAGTGGTTTTTGGAACCTTTGCTCCCTTGCATCAGGGGCATATTGATTTAATCCAAAGAGCAAAACGACAATGCGATGCTGTATGGGTGGTAGTTTCAGGTTATGAGGGAGATCGTGGTGAAGAGGTTGGACTTACACTACAAAAGAGATTTCGCTATATTCGTGAAGCATTTCGAGATGATGAGTTGACCTCTGTTTGTAAACTTGACGAAACCAATATTCCACGCTATCCAATGGGCTGGCAGGAGTGGTTGGATCAGATGTTGCAGGCCATTTCCTATGACCAGACTGGTGAGGAACTAATCTTTTTTGTAGGAGAGTCCGAATACCAACAAGAATTGTCAGAACGTGGTTTCGAGACTGTTCTACAGGAAAGAAAATTTGGAATTTCGGCTACCATGATTCGAGAAAATCCAAGCAAATATTGGAAATATATCGCTCAACCTTTCCGCCGTCAGTTTACGAAAAAAGTGTTGATTATGGGAAGTGCTAGTAATGGTAAAACAACTCTAGCCAAGGATTTAGCTCGCTTTTATGATGCGCCAGTCAGTATGGAGTATGCTCGTGAGTATCAGATAAAAAATAATGTCCGAGATGATGAGCTTATCTCCAAAGATTATTATTACCTTCTTTTGGGCCAATATGATCAAACTTCCAAGTTAATCGATAGCAATGCCAATCGAGGCCTAGTCATTGCAGATACCAACTCACTAGTAACCAAGGGCTACTACGATTACTACATGGAAAGCGAAGAGCAGGAGGACTTGTCCGTAGAGACCTTTGATAATCTCTTTGTTTCCATCTTAGCCAAGGAAAAGTGGGATTTAATCCTCTTTGTGCAACCTATTGGCTCTTATGTCAATGATGGTTTTCGCGACATGACCATGGCAGAAGACCATATCCGTCACAGTTTTTCTCAGCATTTGGATATGATGAGGGAACAATATCTAGCCAATATCCCTCATGTTTATCTAGCTGATGACTATCTAGGAAATTATGAAGCAGCCAAAGTGGCTATCGATGCTATTTACCAAGCAGATTAGGAGAAGAAAATGAAAAAAATAGTAGAAAAAATCACACAATTTATCGAAAACTTTAAAAATGTTCACGCGGAAGCTCGTAAAATTGGTTTTGCAGGAGTTATGCGTTTACTTTGGAATGACCTCTTTGTGGGACGCAGTCTTTTCCAGTGGCTCTATTTGATTGTTTTATCAAGTGTTCCTCTTATTCTGGAGTTTACACAAAACACGGAAAGTCATGACTGGATTGGCCTCTTGGCCTCTTGGACAGGAATTGTCTGCGTTATCTTGGTAGCTGAAGGTCGAGCTAGTAACTATCTTTTTGGAGCTATTAACTCTGCAATTTACTTGGTCTTATCTATGAATGCCACTTTCTACGGCGAAGTTTTGACAACAGTTTATTTCTTTGTCATGCAGCCTATTGGTCTCTATGCTTGGTTGTCTAATCGGATCAATGAACAAGGAAGACCAGAGGAGTCTCACTTTGAAGCTAAGAAACTTGGTCTGGTTGATTGGCTCAAGTACTTGGCCTTGACAGCTATCATCTGGATTGGCATGGGTTTGGCTTACCAAAGTATCCATAGTGCTCGTCCATTCCGTGATAGTGTAACGGATGCGACCAATGGTGTTGGTCAGCTCTTGATGACACGTCTTTACCGTGAGCAGTGGATTTTCTGGATTGCAACCAATCTCTTTAGTATCTACCTCTGGTGGGGTGAAAACATCCATATCCAAGGAATGTACTGGGTCTACACTCTCAATAGTCTAGTCGGTTGGTACCAATGGACTAAGGCTGTCAAGGAGGGATAAGTTGACTGAAACGATAATCCCGGCTGGAATGACAGAGAGAGAATATTTTGAGATTCATGCGACTGAGAAGGAATTTCTAGATTGGTACTGCAAACAGGACCTTCCTCAGTATGAAAAACCGAGCGTGACGGTGGATATGGTAGCTTATTGCTTTTTGGAAGGGAAAATCAAACTCTTGCTAATTCGTCGCAAGGGCCATCCTTATCAAAACTGTTTGGCTTTGGTCGGTGGTTTTATAGATAAGAACGAAGATGCAAGGTATGCTTGTCAGCGTGAAGTGAGAGAGGAGGTTAACCTTGACCTTCCTTTGGAAAAAATCGAACAGTTGATGACAGTATCTACTCCAGGTCGTGATCCGCGGGGCTGGACGGTTACTATCGCCCACTTGGTGTATCTACCTAGCCGCGCACTTGATCTCGTTCAAGCTGGTGATGATGCCAAGGATGTGGTTTTTGTCGATGTTGATTTTCAGACGGGCAAGTGCTTCCTAGAGGGACTAGAGCTGGGGGAGCAAGCCTTCGCCTTTGACCATTATGCCATTATCCAAGAGTCTATTAAACGAATCCAAGGGCGTCTTGACTGGAATCCGACCTTTCTCTATCTGCTAGAGGAGGAATTCACTGTCTATGAAGGAACCGAATTAGTCAATCTCATCAACCCAGGACGACCAATCGTCAGCAATAACTTCCTCGTAAAATACGGTGAGTATATAGAAGAAGTTGGGCTAAAACGAGTGCCTAAAAAGAAACCAAGAAAAACCTATCGATTGAAATAAAAACTTTGGAAGCAGATATCGATAGCCCAAATCTTGGTTTCCTAGTTTCAGTCCTGAGAAGTTTCAACAAGTCCGATGACTGGTTGAGCTTGAGAATAGAGAAAATAAAGTTTGTGTCAAAAGTCAATTCAGCCATCGTGTCAAAGACTTATTAGTCATAAAAAAGCGAGGTCGGGATTTTGTCCCGACCTCTTTTTGTTTAAGGATGTTTATCTTTATTAGAATTGCTCATGATTCGAATGAATAAATCTTTGTATTTATATTTTAAATAATGTTCGTGTAAGTACATTAGAGACACATAAACAATCATGAAAATAGTGGTTAAGTAAAACAAATCAAATGTTGTTTGAGCGTAATGAGTAGCAACCCCATAAGAAGAGAAAGCACCAATAATCAACCAAGGAAGATACTTGTAATAGTTGCTTGACATAAACCTACACCTCCAATATCCTATTTCAATTTTATTATAGCCCTTCAAGAAAAAAATGCAAGCGATTACACCATAAAATATAGGATTCCAGTAGAAAAAATTTTCCTATTTTTTAAAGTCTTTTGCGAATAATAAAAATAGGAGGGCAAAGGAGATAATAAGTGTAGAAAGAGATACT
Source organism: Streptococcus timonensis (assembly GCF_900095845.1). Lineage (GTDB taxonomy): Bacteria > Bacillota > Bacilli > Lactobacillales > Streptococcaceae > Streptococcus > Streptococcus timonensis. The sequence continues at coordinate 46,567 of NZ_FMIX01000001.1, read as the reverse complement.
AAAAAATAAATTTAAAAATCTGCTATAAATGATTGACAGATTTAAAAATAAGGACTACAATAACATTACAAAAATATTTCGTAATATTTCAAATATATTACAGAAGGAGTAAGATATGAAAAATAAAACTTCTATTAAATTGATGGCAGCAACTGTATTGGCTTCAACTCTACTTTTGGGAGCTTGCGGAAACAAGAAAGAAAATACTAGCAGTGATAAATCAAACACGACTACTCAAGCTACTTCTAGTAGTAAGGCAAGTTCCTCAGCTAAAGAAAGTAAACCAAAAACAACAACTACTACATCAACTACAGAACAAAACACAAGTGCTTCTGAGCAAAGTTCAAACTCAGGCACTCAAGGACAAGAAACTAAAAAAACAGATAACAGTAAGCAAAGTCAAGACAAACAACCAACCCAAGGGAATAATTCTCAAGCTACTTCAAATCAACAAGCACAAGCGAGTCAGTCTAGTCAAACTGCTCAATCAAGCTATGACCCAACAACTGATCGTAAACTTCATGACAAGCAAGCTGAACACAACAAACGTTATAAAGGCGTCCTAACAATGGTTGATGGAGATTTTTCTGCAGCAGCTGGTAGTTGGAAAGGGGGCAACGGAGAAACTATCACTGTTTCATCTGGAGGCCAATTTACAGTAGAAACTGCTGATGGGAAGAAAGAGAGCTACTCTGTTCAAGGATATTCTTATACCCTTGATGATGGTAAATATAATGCTAAAGTAGGTGGAGGAAAGATCATCCAAATTACAACAGGAGCGGATGGAGCTGTTTCTAATGTCGCTTTGGTTCAACCATAGATATTAGTGTTTTAATATCTCTTCTTACAACAAGAAAACCCGTAATTCATTTTAGTTACGGGTTTTTATTCTATGTTTACTAATCTTTATCTAACTGCAAGAGGGCTTCAATCTCTGCCAGAGTGCTAGCTTGTGAAATGGCTCCACGGAGTTTAGCAGCGCCAGATGTGCCTCGAAGGTAGTGAGGAGCTAGGCCACGGAATTCACGAACTGCGATATTCTCGCCTTTTAGGTCAATCAAGCGTTTCAAGTGCTCGTAGGCGATTTTCAACTTGTCTTCAAAGGTTAAATCAGGGAGGATTTCTCCAGTTTCAAAGTAGTGATTGATCTGATTAAAGAGATAAGGATTCCCCATAGCAGCACGACCGATCATGACTGCATCGGCACCGACTTCTTCGATACGCTGTTTAGCTTCTTGGACAGTGCGGATGTCACCGTTAGCGATGAATGGAATCTTTGTCAGAGCTTGTGCAACCTTATGAAGAGTCTCAAGGTCCGCATGGCCAGTATACATTTGCTCGCGTGTACGACCGTGCATAGCAAGGGCAGAAACACCAGCAGCTTCAGCGGCTAGGGCATTCTCAACTGCTAGGGATGGGTCAGACCAGCCTGTACGCATTTTGACAGTGAGAGGGATATCAAGGACAGATTGGACCTTGTTGATGATAGAGTATATCTTATCAGGGTCTTTGAGCCACATAGCACCCGCCTCGTTTTTCACGATTTTATTCACTGGGCAGCCCATGTTGATATCAACGATATCGGTCTTGGTATTTTCTTGGATAAATTCTGCTGCGCGTGCGAGGCTATCTTCATCACTACCAAAGAGCTGGATAGAAACTGGGTTCTCTCCTTCATCAATATGAAGCATATGAAGAGTTTTCTCGTTGTTGTATTGGATACCCTTGTCAGAGACCATTTCCATAACAACGAGCCCTGCGCCAAGTTCTTTTGCGATAGTACGAAAGGCAGAGTTGGTTACTCCTGCCATGGGCGCTAAAACGGTACGATTGGGAATCTCAACATTGCCAATCATAAAAGGTGTATTAAGATTTGTCACGGATGAGTTCCTCCAGGTCGTTCTCGTCAAAGTTATAAGTTGTTTGGCAGAATTGGCAGATAATTTCAACTCCGTGATCTTCATCCTTCATTTCTTGCAGGTCAGAGCTTGGCAGGCTAGCTAGAGCGTTCATAAAGCGTTCTTTACTGCAGTCGCATTGGAAACGAATTTCTTCTTCGGACAGACGTTTGTAGGCTTCATCTCCGTAGATAGCTTTTAGAAGAGCTTCGATGTGATTCTCACTTTCAAGAAGTGTAGAAATAGCTGGCATTTCTTGGATGCGTTTTTCGAAGCGAGCAATTTCTTCTTCCTTGGCTCCTGGTAAAACTTGGAGCAGGAAACCACCTGCGACCTTGACCTTGTCTTCTTCATCTAAAAGGACATTAAGGCCAACAGCTGATGGTGTTTGTTGGCTTTCTGTCAGGTAGAAAGCAAGATCTTCACCAATTTCTCCAGAGATGAGTGGAGTCATAGAGTTATAAGGATTACCAGTACCGTAGTCAGTAATGACTAGGAATTGACCGTTTCCGACAAAAGGACCTACTAGGACTTCGCCTGTTGCAGTCTTTTTAATGTCAACTCCAGGGTTTTGAACGTAGCCTTTGACGTTACCCTTGGTATCTGCAACTGTGATAATGGCACCGAGGGAGCTAGTTCCAAGAACCTTGACGGTTAGCTTGGTATTTCCTTTTTCGTTGGCAGCGAGAATTTGGCTGGCGATAAGGGTACGGCCAAGCGCTACGGTTGAACTAGCCTGGGTTTGATGTTTTTCTTGAGCAGTGCGGACAGTTTCAGTGCTGTCTAGTACATAAGCACGAAAAGCCCCGCTTTCTGATATAGTTTTAATAATTTTATCCATAGCTACTATTTTAGCATAAAACTGCTTAAAGGGGGAGTGGTGTGTTTGCAAGTCTTTCAAATTGTCCCATTTATAATTGTCAATCTTAGGATGGCAAAGAAACTGGTTTTTTTAGAATATTTTTATCGATATCTTAGCTTTTCTTAAAATATTCTAAAATCAACTTCTAAAAAACAAAAAATAGTTGAAAATAGAAAAAGTAAAGTGGTAAAATGGGAGCAAGATAAAATAGAATTGTAAGTTTGCGAAAATACAATGAAAGTGTACAGAAAAGAATCTAATATGAATAAAAAGAAGAGATACTATGTTTTTTTTGGACAAACTGTCCTGTATTTTATTATTTTACTGGGTTTGCTTTACTTCTTTAGTTACCTTGGTCAAGGTCAAGGCGGCTTTATTTACAATGAATTCTAAAGGAGATCCCTACGTGTCAAACCAACCAATTACTGATATGCTTGAGGCGATTGAGCGTTACGCCCAACTGCAACCAGACTATCCTGTCTACAATGTCCTTGGAGAAGAGTATACCTATGGCCAATTGAAGGCTGATTCAGATAGCTTAGCAGCCCATCTTGACCAAATGGGACTTCCTGAAAAGTCACCTGTTGTGGTCTTTGGTGGCCAAGAATATGAAATGTTAGCAACCTTTGTGGCCTTGACCAAATCTGGCCATGCCTATATCCCAATTGACAGCCATTCTGCCTTGGAGCGCGTGTCTGCGATTGTTGAAGTAGCAGAGCCAAGCTTAATCATCGCCATCAATGAGTTTCCAATTGAAAACCCAGCTACTCCAATCATGTCCTTGGAGCAAGTGCGTGAAGCTTATGCGGCTCAGCATGCCTATGATTTGCAACATCCGGTCAAAGGGGATGATAACTACTACATCATCTTTACTTCAGGGACAACTGGGAAACCAAAAGGGGTACAAATTTCGCATGATAACTTGCTCAGCTTCACCAACTGGATGGTTACAGACAAGGAATTTGCGACGCCAGAGCGTCCGCAAATGTTGGCGCAACCGCCCTATTCCTTTGACTTATCTGTTATGTACTGGGCACCAACTTTGGCTCTTGGAGGAACGCTTTTTGCTCTTCCATCAGCCATCATTCAAGACTTTAAACAACTCTTTGCGACCATCTTTTCTCTTCCGATTGCTATCTGGACTTCAACGCCATCATTTGCAGATATGGCCATGCTGTCTGAAGATTTCAATGCTGAAAAGATGTCAGGTATTACCCATTTCTACTTTGATGGGGAAGAGCTGACTGTTAAAACGGCTCAAAAACTGCGCGAGCGTTTCCCAAATGCTCGCATCATCAATGCTTACGGGCCAACGGAAGCAACAGTTGCTTTGTCGGCAGTTGCTATTACAGATGAGATGTTAGCAACTTTGAAACGTCTGCCAATTGGTTACACGAAAGAAGATTCTCCAACCTTCATCATTGATGAGGCAGGAAATAAATTGCCAAATGGTGAGCAAGGTGAGATCATCGTGTCTGGACCGGCTGTTTCAAAAGGTTATATAAATAATCCAGAGAAAACAGCAGAAGCTTTCTTCGAATTTGAAGGTCTGCCAGCCTACCATACGGGAGATGTCGGAACTATGACGGATGAAGGCCTTCTTCTCTACGGTGGACGGATGGATTTCCAAATCAAGTTTAACGGCTACCGTATTGAGCTAGAAGATGTTTCTCAAAACTTGAACAAATCTCAGTACATTGACTCGGCTGTTGCGGTACCGCGCTATAATAAAGATCACAAGGTTCAAAATCTCTTGGCCTATGTTATCTTAAAAGATGGGGTCAAAGAACAATTTGAGCGCGAGATTGATATTACCAAAGCTATCAAGGAAGATTTGGAAGATATTATGATGTCTTACATGATGCCATCTAAGTTTCTTTACAGAGAGGAATTGCCACTGACTCCAAATGGTAAGATTGATATCAAAGGATTGATTAACGAGGTGAATAATAGATGATGGATTTCCTGAAACAGCTGCCTCATATTGAGCCGTATGGGAATCCGCAGTACTTTGTATACGTGATTACTGCTACTTTGCCAATCTTTATCGGTCTTTTTTTCAAAAAACGCTTTGCCTGGTATGAAATGCTGGTTAGTCTCTTCTTTATAGTCACTATGTTGACGGGAGGCAAGACCAATCAATTAGCTGCCTTGGGTATTTATCTGTGCTGGGAAATATTGCTCCTGCTTTTCTACAAGCACTATCGAAAAAGTAAGGATGGCAAGTGGGTATTCTACCTCGTTAGTTTTCTGTCCCTCCTTCCGATTATCTTTGTAAAGGTGCAGCCGGCTATCAATGGAACGCAGTCTTTGTTCGGGTTCTTGGGAATTTCTTATTTGACCTTTCGTTCGGTGGGGATTATCATCGAACTCAGAGATGGAGTCATTAAGGATTTGAAGATAGGGGAGTATTTGCGTTTTCTTCTCTTTATGCCGACATTTTCAAGTGGTCCTATTGATCGTTTCAAACGTTTTAATGAAAATTATAAGACGATACCAGAGCGCGATGAGTTGCTAGATATGCTAGCCGAGTCCGTTCGGTATATCATGTGGGGATTTCTGTATAAATTTATCCTAGCTCATATTTTAGGCGAGATTTTATTACCACCGCTAAAGAATTTAGCTTTACAAACAGGTGGCGTCTTTAACTATTATGTAGTGGCCATCATGTACACATTTGGTTTGGAACTCTTCTTTGATTTTGCAGGTTACTCTATGTTTGCTATAGCTATTTCAAATCTGATGGGAATTCGTAGTCCTATTAACTTCAACAAACCTTTCTTGTCAAGAGATTTGAAAGAGTTTTGGAATCGCTGGCACATGAGTTTATCCTTCTGGTTTCGTGACTTTGTCTTTATGCGCATGGTCATGGTGATGACGAGAAAGAAGCTTTTTAAGAATCGAAATGTGACCTCAAGTGTCGCCTATATTGTAAATATGCTGATTATGGGGTTCTGGCATGGGATAACATGGTTTTATATCGTTTACGGACTCTTTCATGGAGTGGGCCTAGTCATTAATGATGTCTGGGTTCGAAAGAAAAAAACGCTCAATAAAGAACGGAAAAAAGTAGGGCGACCACCTTTTCCTGAGAACCGTTGGATTCAGTTGCTTGGCATGGTTATAACCTTCCATGTCGTAATGGTTTCATTCTTAATCTTTTCTGGATTTTTGAATGATTTATGGTTTAAAAAATAAATGGAATTAAAAAATAGAAGGAAATTTAAAAATGGATATCAAATCAGAAGTTATTGAAATTATCGATGAATTATTTATGGAAGATGTTTCTGACATGATGGATGAAGATCTTTTCGATGCAGGTGTCTTGGACAGTATGGGAACGGTTGAATTGATTGTAGAAATCGAAAATCGCTTTGATATACGTGTCCCGGTTACAGAATTTGGCCGTGATGATTGGAATACAGCCAATAAAATCGTGGCAGGGATTACGGAGTTAAAGAATGCTTAAACGCCTGTGGTTAATCTTTGGACCTATCTTTGTAGCGGGATTGTTGGTTCTTCTATTGATCTTTTTTTATCCAAGTATAAGAAGCCATAATCTGACGGAGGAGAAATACTCTGCGGCTTCGATAAGTGCAGAAAGCTTCAAGGAGAGAAGTCAAAAAGTAAGAGCCCTTACAGATCCCGATATGCGTTTTGTTCCTTTCTTTGGATCAAGTGAATGGATTCGCTTCGACAGCATGCATCCAGGAGTATTAGCTGAAAAGTACAATCGCTCCTACCGACCTTATTTTATGGGGCAGGCAGGAGCTGCTTCACTTAGTCAGTATTTTGGGATGCAACAAATTACGTCTGAACTTGAAAACAAACAAGCGGTATTTGTAATCTCTCCACAGTGGTTTACAAAAGAGGATCATGACCCGACTATTTTTCAAACTTATTTTAACAATGATCAGTTGACTGCCTTCTTGGAAAATCAATCTGGGGATGTGGCCGCTCAGTATGCGGCTAATAGACTCTTGAAGCAGAATCCAAGCGTACCGATGAAGGGGATTGTTGAGAAGCTAGCTAAGAACGAGCAATTGTCGGACTTTAATCATTCAATTATTACAGCTTCTGCAGAGTTCAATGAAAAACAAGCTGCTCTTTTTGGGCAATTCTTGATTCGAGGTCGATTAGAGTATAAAGATCATATTGAAAAATTTTTGAGCAGTCTCCCAGATCAATTTTCTTATGAAGAATTGGAAAATATCGCTCGAAAAGAGGGTGAAGAAAATACAACCAATAATGATTTGGGAATGGAGAACCATTTTTACAATACTCAGATAAAGAAAGATTTGAAAAAGTGGGAAGGGTATCAAAAAAATTACAACTTTCTCAAGTCTTCTGAGTACAATGATTTGCAGCTAGTGCTCGATCAATTTGCCAAATCCAAGGTGAATGTGCTCTTTGTCTTTCAACCTGTCAATAAAAAATGGATGGATTATACTGGACTGAGTGAGGAAATGTATCAACATTCTGTCGAAAAAATTCGTTACCAGTTGGAAAGTCAAGGATTCACCAATATTGCTGATTTCTCAAAAAACGGAGGTGATCCTTACTTTGTTAAGGATACGATTCATATTGGTTGGTTAGGCTGGCTGGCGTTTGATAAGGTTGTAAATCCTTTTTTAAGTAATCCAACAACAGCACCTATTTACCAAATGAATGATCGATTCTTTAGCCAGGATTGGGCAAATTACGATGGGAATATTAAAGATTTTCAATAAATAGCAAAAGAGCCTGAGCCTTGGTTTGGGCTCTTTGTAATGAATAATTTTTGGTAATGGACAGTGTGGTAGCGGCCTCCTCATTTGAATAAAGGTAAGTAAAAAGAGATCGAGAAGATGAAAACATATTAGGTGTTTTCATCTTTTTTCTTGATTCTTTTTTGGTTTATGATATAATTAACCAGTAAAGAATCTGTGGTGATCTATATTGTTTTAGGAAAAAGATAACTAAGAAAGGGGAAGTTCATGAGACAATTAGCAAAAGACATTGATCATTTTTTAAATGAAGTAATCCTGAAAGCTGAAAACCAGCATGAAATCCTTATTGGCCATTGTACCAGTAATGTGGCTTTGACCAATACTCAGGAGCATATTCTTATGCTTTTATCAGAGGAGTCGCTAACCAACTCTGAGTTGGCGCGCCGTCTCAATGTCAGTCAAGCAGCCGTTACCAAGGCTATAAAATCTTTGATTAAAGAGGGGATGTTGGAGACATCCAAGGATCCCAAGGATGCTCGAGTGATTTTCTATCAATTGACAGACCTGGCTCGACCAATCGCTGAAGAGCACCATCATCATCATGAGCACACCCTCTCGACTTATGAACAAGTTACCAGTCAATTCTCGGCTGAGGAGCAAAAAATTATCCAGCGGTTTTTAACTGCTTTAGTAGGAGAAATCAAGTAATGAGATACATCACAGTAGAGGATTTGTCCTTCTATTATGACAAGGAACCTGTGCTTGAGCATATCAATTACAGTGTTGATAGTGGGGAATTTGTCACCCTTACTGGAGAAAATGGAGCTGCCAAGACGACTCTTATCAAGGCCAGTCTTGGTATTCTACAACCAAGATTTGGCAAAGTTACCATTTCAAAGACCAACACTCGTGGGACAAAACTAAGAATTGCCTACCTTCCTCAACAGATTGCAAGTTTTAATGCAGGATTTCCAAGTACCGTTTATGAATTTGTAAAATCAGGTCGTTATCCAAGAAAGGGCTGGTTCCGTCGTCTAAATGCTCACGATGAGGAACATATCAAGGCTAGTTTAAACTCTGTTGGTATGTGGGAGCATCGGGATAAACGCATTGGCTCCCTCTCTGGTGGGCAAAAGCAGAGGGCTGTTATCGCACGTATGTTTGCTTCAGATCCTGATATCTTTATCTTGGATGAGCCGACGACAGGGATGGATGCGGGAACCAAGGATGAGTTTTATGAACTCATGCACCACAGTGCCCACCATCATGGGAAGGCTGTTTTGATGATTACTCACGATCCTGAAGAAGTCAAGGACTACGCAGATCGTAATATTCACCTGGTCCGAGACCAAGATTCCCCATGGCGTTGCTTCAATGTCCATGAAAGTGACCAGGAGGTGGAGCATGCTTAATCTATTGTCTTATGATTTTATGCAGCGGGCCTTTTTGGCTGTTATTGCCATGAGCCTATTTTCACCAGTTCTGGGGACCTTCCTTATCTTGCGTCGTCAAAGTCTTATGAGTGATACTCTGAGTCACGTCTCGCTTTCAGGGGTTGCCTTTGGCTTGGTTTTAGGAATTTCTCCGACCATCTCAACCATTGTGATTGTCTTGATTGCAGCGGTCTTCCTTGAATACCTACGTACGGTTTATAAAAGCTTTATGGAGATTGGGACAGCCATTCTCATGTCTACAGGACTTGCAGTTTCACTTATTGTCATGAGTAAGGGTAAGAGCTCTAGTTCGATGAGTCTGGATCAGTATCTTTTTGGTTCTATCGTAACCATTAGTCAAGAGCAGGTAATTGGTCTATTTGTCATCGCTGCGGTTGTTTTAATCCTGACCTTCCTCTTTTTAAGACCTATGTATATTCTAACTTTTGACGAGGATACAGCTTTTGTAGATGGATTGCCTGTACGCACCATGTCTATTCTCTTTAACATGGTAACGGGTGTGGCTATAGCCCTCATGATCCCAGCAGCGGGAGCACTTTTGGTATCGACTATCATGGTCTTACCAGCAAGTATTGCTTTACGTCTAGGTAAAAACTTTAGTTCTGTGATGATACTTGCTAGCGCCATTGGTTTTCTAGGCATGGTTGCGGGGCTTTATATTTCCTATTATGCAGAGACACCACCAAGTGCAAGTATCACCATTATCTTTGTAGTTGTCTTTTTACTAGTCAGCTTACTCAAACGTTTTATCAAATAGGAGAAATAAAATGAAAAAACTAAGCCTACTTTTGACAAGTCTTGTGACCTTATTCTTAGTTGCTTGTTCCAATCAAAAACAAGCAGATGGAAAATTAAATATCGTTACAACTTTCTACCCTGTCTACGAATTTACCAAGCAAGTAGCAGGCGACACAGCCAATGTTGAACTCTTAATCGGGGCTGGAACAGAGCCACATGACTATGAACCATCACCTAAGGCAGTCGCTAAAATCCAAGATGCTGATGCCTTTGTTTATGAGAATGAAAATATGGAAACTTGGGTTCCTAAGTTATTAGAATCCCTAGATGCGAAAAAAGTAAAAACCATTAAAGCTACTGGAGATATGCTACTTCTTCCTGGAAGTGAAGAAGAAGACCACGACCATGGTGAAGAAGGTCATCATCACGAGTATGACCCTCATGTATGGTTGTCTCCTGCGCGTGCAATCAAACTTGTAGAACATATCCGTGATAGTCTTTCAGCTGATTATCCAGATAAGAAGGCGACTTTTGAGCAAAATGCAGCAGCTTATATCAAAAAACTACAAGCCTTGGATAAGACCTATAGTGAAGGGCTTTCTAATGCTAAGCAAAAGAGTTTTGTGACTCAACACGCTGCCTTCCGTTATCTAGCTCTAGACTACGGACTTAATCAAGTGTCTATTTCAGGCCTTTCACCAGATGCGGAGCCTTCAGCAAGCCGTTTGGCAGAATTGACCGAGTACATCAAGAAAAACAAAATCTCTTATATCTACTTTGAAGAAAATGCCTCACAAGCCCTAGCTAATACCCTCTCAAAAGAAACAGGTGTCAAGTTAGATGTTCTGAATCCTCTTGAAAGCTTGACAGAAGAGGACATGAAAGCCGGTGAGAATTACATCTCTGTCATGGAGAAAAACCTCAAGGCCCTCAAGCAGACAACTGATCAGGCAGGAGCAGAAATTGAACCGGAAAAAGCAGAGGAAACTAAAACAGTTCATAATGGCTACTTTGAGGATGCCGATGTTAAGGACCGTACCCTGAGTGATTATGCTGGTAACTGGCAGTCTGTCTATCCTTTCCTTGAGGATGGGACTCTTGACCAAGTCTTTGACTACAAGGCTAAATTGACTGGCAAGATGACCAAGGATGAGTATAAGGCCTACTATCAAAAGGGTTACCAAACAGATGTAAGCAAGATTAATATTACAGATAATACTATGGAATTCATCCAAGGTGGCCAAAGTAAGAAATATACTTACAAGTATGTCGGCAAGAAAATCTTGACTTATAAGAAAGGGAATCGTGGAGTACGCTTCCTCTTTGAAGCGACTGATACAGACGCTGGACAATTCAAGTATGTTCAGTTTAGCGACCACAATATCGCTCCGGTCAAGGCAGAACATTTCCATATCTTCTTTGGAGGCACTAGCCAAGAAGCCCTCTTTGAAGAGATGGACAACTGGCCAACCTATTATCCAGATGGCTTATCAGGTCAAGAGATTGCTCAAGAAATGTTGGCTCATTAAAGCGAAACAATCCTTCCTACATGGGGAGGATTTTTCTTGTTTTATCAGCGTTGAGCATCTAGATTGACATTGGCTGAGAAGGGAGTACAATATATGTAATAAAAATAGTTACAACAAAGAGAGGTTTTCTATGGTTTACGAATATAATAGTCAGATTTATTTAGCTGAAGTAGCTTTAAATGTCAAGGACTTAGAAAGCCAGACAGCATTTTATCATCAGTTGCTTGGGTTGGAGATTTTGAATCAATCGGAAAATCAAGTTCTTTTAGGTGCTGGTGGGAAACCACTAGTTCGGCTAATTAAGACAGATGACATTAGTAATCCTAAGCAAAGTTATGGTCTTTATCATATGGCACTTCTTTTGCCGACTCGTGAAGATTTGGCTAATGTTTTCAAACACTTATTAGACTTAAAGATTCCATTAGTTGGTGGAGCTGATCATGGCTATAGTGAGGCTATCTACCTAGAAGACCTGGAGGGTAATGGCATAGAACTTTACAGAGACAAGCCTGAGGCAGAATGGGATATTCGTGAGGATGGCCGTATTATTGGGGTCACAGAAGAGTTGTCTGCCCAAGATATCTACCAACTAGGAAAAGAAATCGAGCCTTTTGTGATTGCAAAAGGCACTAGCATGGGGCATGTTCACCTATCTGTAAAAAATAGTCGAGAAGCGAGTGTGTTCTACCAAGAGTCTCTTGGTCTTGAGGATAAATTCACGATTCCACATGCCAGTTGGATAGCATCAGGGGCTTACCATCACCATTTAGCTGTTAATGAATGGGGTGGTAAAGATTTAGCTCGACGTGAAAATAGCATGGCAGGTCTTGCTTACTATGTGGTTGAAGTTGAGAATAAAGAGGAGTTGTTGAAAGTATTTGCTCAATCTCAAACTAACAAGGCGATAACTAAGTGGTTTTCGTCTGCAGAATTCAGCGTGACTGACAAAGATGGTATTGTTACGCGAGTTAGAGTAGAGAACTAGGAGGCTTTATCTTTAAGAGAAGTGATACTTTTGACAAAGGGCTTTATTAGAGATATAATGTAAAAAAATCGTTTAAGGATAAAGATATGACAAAATCAAAGTACATTACACGCCTCAAACGCTCAGAGGGTCAATTGCGGGGTATCCAAAAAATGATGGAGGAAGAGCGGGATTGTGTCGATATCATCACCCAATTAACAGCAGTTCGTTCAAGCGTTGATCGTATTATTGAGTTGATGATAACCGAGAATTTAACAGCTTGTATTAATGAACCTTTAGGCGACCCTCAAGCGCAGAAGGAAAGATTGGAAAAGGCAGTTAAATACTTGATTAAACGGAAGTAACAGAATAAAGGCTTACTTGAAAAGTTGATAGAATAGTAAAAGAGCAGTTGGTTTTCTTTAGAGTAAACCAACTGCTCTTTTTGTATTTGATTTATTCTACATCACCGGGCCAGGCATTCATGCCACCTTCTACATTGGTAACGGTGAGGCCTTGGGCGCTGAGAAATTGACAGGCAGAGGCAGAGCGCACTCCTCCTTGACAGATGACATGGTATTCATGGTCAGGTTTGAGTTCTTTGTAGCCTTGCTCCAAGGTACTTAACGGAAGGTTTTTGGCACCTGGTACATGTCCTGCTTGGAATTCATGTACTTCACGGACATCGATAAGATCTAGATGTTCATTTTGATATTTTTCATAAAAGTCAGCCATGCTGATATTAGTTAGCATATTCTACTCCTTCTGGATTAGCCATTTTGTATAGTGAATAAGCGCCGTCAAGGTTTTGGACTGTAAATCCTGCTTGCTTGAGGATCCGCTCTGCGATATAGCTGCGCAAACCACTGTGGCAGCTAACGATGTAGGCTTGGTTCTTGTCTAGTTCATCCAAGCGTTCCCGTAGTTCGTTTAGGGGGATGTGGATGGTGTCAACCTTAAGTCGACCACTTTGGAATTCGCTACTGGTCCGTACATCCAGGAATTTCTTGCCAGTAGCTATTTCATCTTCTAGCTGGTACCACTGTATATTGTCGCTCAGACCTTCGATAAGGTTCAAGGCTGCGTATCCCAGCATATTTACTGGATCTTTGGCAGAGCCAAATGGCGGTGCATAAGTAAACTCTAACTCTGGCAAGTCAAAGACGGTGAGATTTGCCTTGATAGCAGTTGCTAGGATATCAATTCGCTTGTCAACACCTTTCTTCCCAACTCCTTGGGCACCATAGATTTCTCCAGTGGTTGGGTCGAAGAGGAGCTTCAAGGTCATATCAGTAGCACCTGGATAATAACCAGCGTGGTCTTTCCCACTGACATGAAGTGCCTTATAAGGAAGTTGGTTCATGCTAAGGATACGTTCGCTGAGACCAGTCGAAGCCGCTGTCATATCAAAGGCACGAACAATAGCAGTACCAATACTACCCTTGTTTTTGCGCTCCATTCCAGCAATTACGTCTGCCACTTGACGTCCTTGACGGTTTGCAGGAGAAGCTAGAGAAATGAGGGCGTCTTGCCCTGTGATTTCTTGTTTGACGATGATGGCATCCCCAACTGCAAAAATACCTTTTTGACTGGTTTCGTAGTTTTCATCTACCAAGATTCCACCACGAAGTCCCAGTTCAATACCTGCAGCTTTGGCCAGACCGTTTTCAGGTTCAACACCGACAGAAAGGATGGTGAGGTCAGAAGTAATCTTTTGACCATTTTCGAGAACGATGATTTTTCCTTGTTCTTCAAATCGAGTCGCAGATTGGGAAGTGATAACACGAACGCTGTTTTTAACCAATTCTGCTTGGACAAAGGCTGCCATTTCTTGATCTAATGGTGGCAAGACATGAGGAGCTTTTTCTACGATGGTGACATGCAAGCCACGTTTTGCCAGGTTTTCAGCCATTTCAAGCCCGATAAAACCTGCACCGATGACGACAGCTTCTTTTGGATGATTTTCCAAGGCTGCCATAATTTCATCGAGATCAGGAACATTGCGGAGCGTGTAGGCATTCTTAGCTTCTGCCAAGCCATCAATGGCAGGAACAAATGGCTTAGCTCCTGGAGAGAGAATCAGCTTATCGTAGCTTTCTGTGAATTCCTGTCCATCATGTCGGACAGTGACAGTGTGATTGTCTGGAGAAATCTGGACGACCTCGTGAAATGGTCGCACATCAAGATTAAACCGTGCTTTGAGACTTTCAGGAGTTTGGACTAATAAGCTGTCACGACTTGCAATTTCTCCTGAAACATAGTAAGGAAGTCCGCAGTTTGCAAAGGAAACAAAGGGACCTTTCTCAAAAATAGTGATTTCAGCGTCTTCTATGAGACGTCTGAGACGGGTTGCTGCAGACATGCCGCCTGCAACTCCTCCAATGATGATAATTTTCATTAATTTTCTCCCTTTTTGTTCTATATGATCTTACCTGTCCAAGCGCTCATACCACCTCGGACGTTGATAACATCATAGCCTTTTTTCTTGAGCTTTTTAGCAGCCATCTTGCTTCGAACACCAGAATGACAAATGACATAAAGTGTTTCATTTGTCGCAGGTGTGTAAGCTCCGATTTCGGTTAGAGGAACATTCTTGGCGTTTTTGATATGGCCTCTAAGGAACTCCGTAGGCGTCCGCACATCCAGTAGCTGAATTGGTTCCTTGAGTTTAGCTTCTAATTCGCTGGTAGAAATACTATCAATTTTTGTAAATAAGTAAAACATAGGTACCTCCAATATACCCTTATGGGGTATATTAAACCACTAAGCAAGGCTTTTGTCAAGTAAGTTGAATTGATTAGTATTATTTCCTTTTCAGTATACAAGATACCAACTTACAAACTAAAGAGTTGGTTGATAGGTTAATGAATAGAACCTGTCTTATTTATTTAACAACTACTTGTCTAGAAAATTACCTTTTCAGAAAACGAAGACCATCTATACTAAAGTAAGAAAAAACAAGCAAAGCCCTTGAAAAATCAGAGCAAATCAGGTATAATATGAGTAATCATTTGTCGTAGGTTTTGTCTGAAATATTGTCCAGACAAGGCTCACAGCAGTTAAATCTTCTTACAAAAGTCAGATTTAGCTGCTCTTTTTGTGCTTTTTTTCAGTATTTTTTCCATCTGTAACAGAGATTTAAAGATTCTGAAAATTACCTAGAAGGATAAGGTGATAGGGGTTTGTTAACCATCTAACGATAATCAAAGGTCTAGTTAATTAGGCTTGGAATTTTAACTAAAAGGAGAATCATCTTGGCAGGACATGACGTTCAATACGGGAAACATCGTACCCGTCGTAGTTTTTCAAGAATCAAAGAAGTTCTTGACTTACCAAATTTGATTGAAATTCAAACAGATTCATTTAAAGATTTCCTAGATCATGGTCTTAAGGAAGTGTTTGAAGACGTATTGCCAATTGCAAACTTTACAGAAACTATGGAGTTGGAGTTTGTTGGCTACGAAATCAGAGAACCAAAATACACGCTAGAGGAAGCACGTATCCATGATGCTAGCTACTCTGCGCCAATCTTTGTAACTTTCCGTTTGATTAACAAAGAAACTGGCGAAATCAAGACTCAAGAAGTCTTTTTTGGAGATTTCCCAATCATGACTGAGATGGGTACCTTCATCATCAATGGTGGTGAGCGTATCATTGTATCACAATTAGTTCGTTCTCCTGGTGTTTACTTTAACGACAAAGTAGACAAAAACGGTAAAGTTGGTTACGGTTCAACTGTTATCCCTAACCGTGGAGCGTGGTTGGAACTTGAAAGCGACTCAAAAGACATTGCCTACACTCGTATTGACCGTACTCGTAAAATTCCGTTTACGACCTTGGTTCGTGCGCTAGGTTTCTCAGGCGATGATGAGATTTTCGATATCTTTGGTGATAGCGAGTTAGTTCGCAATACAGTAGAAAAAGATATCCATAAGAATCCTGCGGACTCTCGTACTGACGAAGCCTTGAAAGAAATCTACGAACGCCTTCGTCCAGGTGAGCCAAAAACGGCTGAGAGTTCACGTACCTTGCTTGTAGCTCGTTTCTTTGATCCACGTCGTTACGACTTGGCTGCAGTTGGACGTTACAAGATTAACAAGAAACTCAATATCAAGACTCGCTTGCTCAATCTTACGATTGCAGAGCCATTGGTAGATCCTGAAACTGGTGAAATCTTGGTAGAAAAAGGGACTGTCATGACTCGTGATGTTATCGAGAGTATCGAAAGTCACTTGGATGGCGACTTGAATAAGATTGTCTATACACCAAATGATTCTGCTGTATTGACAGAGCCGGTAGTTCTTCAAAAATTCAAGGTAGTTGCGCCGACTGATCCAGACCGTGTTGTAACTATAATTGGTAATGCAAATCCAGATGACAAGGTTCGCGTAGTGACTCCTGCAGATATTCTTGCTGAGATGAGTTACTTCCTTAACTTGGCTGAAGGTATCGGACGTGTGGACGATATCGACCACCTTGGGAACCGTCGTATCCGTGCAGTTGGTGAATTGCTTGCTAACCAAGTTCGATTAGGACTTTCTCGTATGGAACGTAATGTTCGTGAGCGTATGTCAGTTCAGGACAATGAAGTGTTGACACCTCAACAAATCATCAACATTCGTCCTGTAACGGCCGCAGTTAAAGAGTTCTTTGGTTCATCACAGTTGTCACAGTTCATGGACCAACACAACCCACTATCAGAATTATCACACAAACGTCGTTTGTCTGCCTTAGGACCTGGTGGTTTGACACGTGACCGTGCAGGATACGAAGTACGTGACGTGCACTACACTCACTATGGTCGTATGTGTCCGATTGAGACCCCTGAAGGACCAAACATCGGTTTGATCAATAACTTGTCTTCATATGGACACCTTAACAAGTATGGCTTCATTCAAACTCCATACCGCAAGGTTGACCGTGCAACTGGTAAAGTAACTAACGAAATCGTTTGGTTGACTGCCGATGAAGAAGATGAATACACAGTAGCTCAGGCTAACTCTAAATTGAACGCAGATGGAACTTTTGCTGAAAAAGTTGTCATGGGACGCCACCAAGGGGTTAACCAAGAATATCCAGCATCAAGCGTTGACTATATGGACGTTTCTCCTAAACAGGTAGTTGCCGTTGCGACAGCATGTATTCCTTTCTTGGAAAACGATGACTCCAACCGTGCCCTCATGGGTGCCAACATGCAACGTCAGGCTGTTCCGTTGATCGATCCTAAAGCACCTTTCGTAGGTACTGGTATGGAATACCAAGCAGCCCACGACTCTGGAGCTGCGGTTATTGCGCAACATGGCGGTAAGGTTACTTATGCGGACGCTGACAAAGTAGAAGTCCGCCGTGAAGATGGTTCTCTGGATGTTTACCACATCCAAAAATTCCGTCGTTCAAACTCAGGTACTGCTTATAACCAACGTACCCTTGTTCGAGTTGGTGATGTCATCGAAAAAGGTGACTTTATCGCTGATGGACCTTCTATGGAGAAAGGTGAAATGGCGCTTGGACAAAACCCAATCGTTGCCTACATGACATGGGAAGGTTACAACTTCGAGGATGCCGTTATCATGAGCGAACGCTTGGTGAAAGACGATGTTTATACATCTGTTCACCTCGAAGAATACGAATCAGAAACACGCGATACAAAGCTTGGGCCTGAAGAAATCACTCGTGAAATTCCAAACGTTGGTGAAGATGCCCTTAAAGACCTTGACGAGATGGGTATTATCCGTATCGGTGCTGAGGTTAAAGAAGGGGATATCCTTGTAGGTAAAGTAACACCTAAGGGTGAAAAAGATCTTTCAGCTGAAGAACGTCTCTTGCACGCTATCTTCGGAGACAAGTCCCGCGAAGTTCGTGATACGTCACTTCGTGTGCCACACGGTGCTGATGGTGTCGTTCGAGATGTCAAAATCTTTACACGTGCAAACGGTGATGAATTGCAATCTGGTGTGAATATGCTTGTTCGCGTATACATCGCTCAAAAACGTAAGATTAAGGTCGGAGACAAGATGGCGGGACGCCACGGAAACAAAGGGGTTGTCTCTCGTATCGTTCCTGTAGAAGACATGCCTTACCTTCCGGATGGAACTCCAGTCGATATCATGTTGAACCCACTTGGGGTACCATCACGTATGAATATCGGTCAGGTTATGGAGCTTCACCTTGGTATGGCGGCTCGTACTCTTGGCATTCACATCGCAACGCCTGTCTTTGACGGAGCAAGTTCAGAAGATCTTTGGGACACTGTTAAAGAAGCAGGTATGGATAGTGATGCTAAGACGATTCTATACGACGGGCGTACTGGTGAACCATTTGACAACCGTGTGTCAGTTGGTGTCATGTACATGATCAAACTCCACCACATGGTTGATGATAAATTGCACGCACGTTCAGTCGGACCATACTCAACCGTAACGCAACAACCGCTCGGAGGTAAAGCTCAGTTTGGTGGACAACGTTTCGGTGAGATGGAGGTTTGGGCGCTTGAAGCCTACGGTGCTTCAAATGTCCTTCAAGAAATCTTGACTTACAAGTCTGACGATATCAACGGACGTTTGAAAGCTTATGAAGCTATTACAAAAGGAAAACCAATTCCAAAACCAGGTGTTCCAGAATCATTCCGAGTTCTTGTAAAAGAATTGCAATCTCTTGGTCTTGACATGCGTGTCCTTGACGAAGACGATCAAGAAGTGGAACTTCGTGACCTTGATGAAGGAATGGACGAAGATGTCATCCACGTAGATGACCTTGAAAAAGCCCGCGAAAAAGCAGCTCAAGAGGCAAAAGCAGCCTTTGAAGCAGAAGAAAAAGCAAAAGCGGAAGCTACTGAACAAGAATAAGTAGTTCACTTATAATAGAAAGGGAAGAAATAGTGGTTGATGTAAATCGTTTTAAAAGTATGCAAATCACGCTAGCTTCTCCAAGCAAAGTCCGTTCATGGTCTTATGGAGAAGTCAAAAAACCTGAAACAATCAATTACCGTACGTTGAAACCAGAACGTGAAGGACTATTTGACGAAGTCATCTTTGGTCCTACAAAAGACTGGGAATGTGCTTGTGGTAAGTACAAACGTATTCGTTACAGAGGAATTGTTTGTGACCGCTGTGGGGTTGAAGTAACGCGTACTAAAGTTCGTCGTGAACGTATGGGACATATCGAATTGAAAGCTCCTGTATCTCACATCTGGTATTTCAAGGGGATTCCAAGCCGTATGGGCTTGACCCTTGATATGAGTCCTCGTGCCCTCGAGGAAGTTATCTACTTTGCAGCTTATGTGGTAATTGATCCTAAGGATACTCCACTTGAGCACAAGTCTATCATGACAGAGCGCGAATACCGTGAGCGCTTGCGTGAGTTTGGTTACGGATCATTCGTTGCCAAAATGGGTGCTGAAGCTATCCAAGACCTCTTAAAGCAAGTAGACCTTGAAAAAGAAATTGTTGAACTCAAAGAAGAGTTGAAAACAGCTACTGGACAAAAACGTGTGAAAGCTATCCGTCGTTTGGATGTTTTGGATGCTTTCCACAAGTCTGGAAACAAGCCTGAATGGATGATTCTCAACATCCTTCCAGTTATTCCACCAGACCTTCGTCCAATGTTGCAGTTGGATGGTGGCCGTTTTGCTTCATCTGACTTGAACGACCTTTACCGTCGTGTTATCAACCGTAACAATCGTTTGGCTCGTTTGCTTGAGTTGAACGCGCCAGGTATCATCGTTCAAAATGAGAAGCGTATGCTTCAAGAAGCAGTAGATGCTTTAATTGACAATGGACGTCGTGGTCGTCCAATTACTGGACCAGGTAGCCGTCCGCTTAAATCATTGAGCCATATGCTCAAAGGGAAACAAGGACGCTTCCGTCAAAACTTGCTCGGTAAACGTGTTGACTTCTCAGGACGTTCTGTTATCGCCGTTGGTCCAACTCTTAAGATGTACCAATGTGGTGTGCCACGTGAAATGGCAATCGAGCTCTTTAAACCATTCGTTATGCGTGAAATCGTTGCGCGCGATATCGTTCAAAACGTTAAAGCGGCTAAACGCTTGGTAGAACGTGGAGATGAACGTATCTGGGATATCCTCGAAGAAGTTATCAAAGAACACCCAGTACTTTTGAACCGCGCACCTACCCTTCACCGTTTGGGTATCCAAGCCTTTGAACCTGTCTTGATTGACGGTAAAGCCCTTCGCTTGCACCCGCTTGTCTGTGAAGCCTACAATGCCGACTTTGACGGGGACCAAATGGCCATCCACGTACCTCTTTCAGAAGAAGCCCAAGCAGAAGCTCGTATCTTGATGCTTGCTGCTGAGCATATCTTGAACCCTAAAGATGGTAAACCAGTTGTTACTCCATCTCAGGACATGGTTTTGGGTAACTACTATTTGACTATGGAAGAAGCTGGTCGTGAAGGTGAAGGTATGGTCTTCAAGGACCGTGACGAAGCTGTCATGGCTTACCGTAATGGTTATGTTCACCTCCACTCACGTGTAGGTATCGCAACAGATAGCCTTAACAAACCATGGACAGAAGAGCAAAAACACAAAATATTGCTTACAACTGTAGGTAAGATACTCTTCAACGATATCATGCCAGAAGGACTACCTTACTTGCAAGAGCCAACAAACGCTAACTTGACAGAGGGTGTTCCAGCTAAATACTTCTTGCCGCTAGGTGGAAATATCAAGGAAGCTATCAATGGCCTTGAACTCAACCCGCCATTCAAGAAGAAAAACCTTGGAAATATCATCGCTGAAATCTTCAAACGTTTCCGTACGACAGAAACATCTGCCCTACTTGACCGTATGAAGAACCTCGGTTACCACCATTCAACTCTTGCAGGTTTGACAGTGGGTATTGCCGATATTCCAGTCGTTGAAGACAAGGCTGAAATCATCGAAGAATCACATAAACGTGTAGAACAAATCACAAAACAATTCCGTCGTGGTATGATCACAGATGACGAGCGCTACAATGCTGTTACAGCTGAATGGCGTGCTGCCCGTGAAAAATTGGAGAAACGTTTGGTTGCCAACCAAGATCCTAAGAATCCTATCGTTATGATGATGGATTCTGGAGCCCGTGGTAATATCTCAAACTTCTCACAGCTTGCCGGTATGCGTGGTCTGATGGCTGCTCCGAATGGACGTATCATGGAATTGCCAATCCTTTCAAACTTCCGTGAAGGTTTGTCAGTACTTGAAATGTTCTTCTCAACTCACGGTGCCCGTAAAGGGATGACCGATACGGCCCTTAAGACAGCCGACTCAGGTTACTTGACTCGTCGTTTGGTTGACGTTGCCCAAGACGTTATCATCCGTGAGGATGACTGTGGAACTGACCGTGGTCTCTTGATCCGTTCTATTACTGAAGGTAAAGAGATGATTGAGTCTCTTGAAGAACGTCTCAATGGTCGTTACACTAAGAAAACTGTTAAACACCCAGAGACAGGTGCAGTCCTTATCGGTGCTAATGAATTGATTACTGAAGACAAGGCGCGCGAAATCGTTAACGCGGGTGTTGAAGAAGTAACGATCCGTTCAGCATTTACATGTAACACCCGTCATGGTGTCTGCCGTCACTGTTACGGTATCAACTTGGCGACTGGTGATGCGGTTGAAGTTGGTGAAGCAGTTGGTACAATCGCTGCCCAATCTATCGGGGAACCTGGTACACAGCTTACAATGCGTACCTTCCACACGGGTGGGGTTGCCTCAAATACCGATATCACTCAGGGTCTTCCTCGTGTCCAAGAAATCTTTGAAGCCCGCAATCCAAAAGGGGAAGCGGTTATCACAGAGGTTAAAGGACAAGTTACCGCTATCGAAGAAGATGCTTCTACTCGTACTAAGAAAGTCTTTGTCAAGGGCGAAACTGGCGAAGGTGAGTACGTGGTACCATTTACAGCACGTATGCGTGTAGAAGTTGGTGATCAAGTATCTCGTGGTGCAGCTCTAACAGAAGGTTCTATCCAACCAAAAAGACTCCTTGCTGTTCGTGATGTCTTGTCAGTAGAAACATACCTCCTTGGTGAAGTTCAAAAAGTTTACCGTAGCCAAGGGGTAGAAATCGGTGACAAACACATCGAGGTAATGGTCCGTCAAATGATTCGTAAAGTTCGTGTCATGGATCCAGGTGATACAGATCTTCTCATGGGTACTCTTATGGATATCAACGACTTTACCGATGCCAACAAGGATGTCCTCATCTCAGGTGGAGTTCCAGCGACTGGTCGCCCAGTTCTTATGGGAATCACTAAAGCCTCACTTGAAACAAACAGCTTCTTGTCAGCTGCTTCCTTCCAGGAAACAACTCGTGTCCTTACAGACGCGGCTATCCGTGGTAAGAAGGACCATCTCCTTGGACTTAAGGAAAATGTCATCATCGGTAAGATCATCCCAGCAGGTACTGGTATGGCTCGCTACCGTAACCTTGAACCAAAAGCTATCAATGAAGAAGTTTACCTTGAACCGTCTCAAGAAGATGAAGAAACCAATCTTGTTGTAGAGGCTCAAGTTGAAGTAAACGAATAGAATATTTTACTTGAAATGAAAAAGAGGGGATACCCCTCTTTTTCCGGGTAAAAGCATTGCATAAAATCGCGCAAAAAATGCAAAAAATAGCAATATTTTGACACTTCGAAGTATATATATTCTTTTTGAAAATATTAAGCACAATACTTTGTATTTTAGGTAATTGAATGCTAAAATGTTAAGTGGTTGTTTGTGTATTCATGAAAAACAACGCATAAAATATAACAATATATGCAATCCCGCAAGGGTATTGGAGGTAATATCGTGAAAAATGATTTGTTTAACGATCGTATCAGTCGATTTTCGATTCGTAAACTAAACGTTGGAGTTTGCTCGGTCCTTCTCGGAACATTAGTTATGCTCGGTACAGCTGCAAACGTTAGTGCGGATGAAGTTGCTGAGGACAAACAAGTTGAGGGAGTTGTTGCGACTACAGAGGTAGAAAGTCCAGCTAGTCTTCCAACTGTTGAAGCAGAAAAGACGCCTGAGACAACTTATCAAGCAGATGCAACTCCTGTAGTTCCTGCAGAAAAAACAGCTCCAGCAACAACTGATAAAGCTGAAGCTCCTGTAACTCCTACAGAAACTGCTCCAACTACAACAGCTCCTGTTGAAGAAAAAACTCCAGTTGTGGCACCTGCACCAGCTCAAGCAGATAAGAAAGAAGAAGTTACCGCTGCAGGCGTAGAGGCACCAGCAAAAGAAGAGAAAGCTGAAACAGTCCCAGCAGAAAAAACTGGGAAACGTCGTAGCCGTCGTGCTCTTGGTGACGCCAATGACCCTAACTTGATCGCGGATGATGTGGAAGACGCAACATCAACTCCTAAGGTTGAGAAACCAGGCTTTACAACAAATCTTGATGCCAAATCTTTGACTAGCCAAATTTCTTGGTTGGACTTTGGAGATGTAGCCAACTGGACAGGAGCAAAAACAATCCAGGTCGCAAAAAAAGAAACTAAACCAAATGAACTAACAGAGAGCTTAGCACTTCAAGTTGGGGCTACCTATACCAAGGAAATCATGCCTGGTTATGTAGTCACTGTAAAAGTTAAATCCTTGAAACCATTCCAAGCGACTGAAATCTATAAAAAACGGATGGAAGAACAAGGGGCTACAGAAGCTGAAAAAGCGACCTATGATCCAAATGCAAAAAATGGATATGTAAAGGGTGTTACTTCACCAATTGCTAGGCAATATTTTGCTGATGGCAAAGAAGCCGACGTTATCGCTGATGCCCAAAACCGTTGGACTGAAATTCAACATGAAAACGTTGATACGAAAGCCAAAAAGACTACCATGAGTTCTGCATATAATGGTGGGAATATTGGAGTTCAGTTCGAAATCTCTGCAACCTTCCGTGGCAAGAAAGTTAAGCCAGCTATTGTTATGGCTGATGGTGAGTCTGCTAACCCTGGTGAATTTGTTATGTTCACTACCAACGGACAAGGTTGGCAGCACATTGGGGAATGGAAGAAAACTACTAGACCAGCCACCTCTGTTCCTTATGAACCACAAGATACAGAGAATCTTTTTGGTTCTAAACCTAAATATAATAACATTAACCTAAGACAACTTCGTGATAATTCTACTCAAGCTGGACCAGATAAGAAACCAGTAGCATGGAAGTACTTTGGAAATCCTGACCAAGTTACGGGTGGTCTAGGAACCGGTATCTTTGGACCAAACATTTCTGAAGGAAATAGAACAGTTCCACTCGTGATGACACGTGGAGCATCTGAAGTGGGACTTTATATCGCTTCAGCTGGTAAACAGTCAGCTATGCTTGGATTCTTCCCAATTGATGAAGGGGATGCGCCTGAGTCATATGGTAAGGCAGTCCATACCATTGCAACTGTAGACGGTGTTACTGGAGCTAAAGTAAATCAACCGTATATTGGTAATGTGAGCCCAGATATGGATGAAAACACTACTCAAGACTGGTTCGGTGATGATAACTCAACTACGGCCGATGAAGGAATTAACCAATTGCTTCCAGAGGAACTCAAAGGGACAACCAATGAGATGATCCAAATGGACCGTACCAAACCAGGTAACTACAAGATGTCAATTCAAGCTCATACGGATGGAGCTTCAGAAGCACATATCTATGGTTGGGTAGACTTTAACCAAAATGGTAAATTCGATGAAGATGAACGCTCAAATCTCGCTACAATCACACAAGATGGTACTGTTGAGTTGACCTTTGCAAACAGCAAGACTTACGTCGACCCAAGCGTTAAAGAGTTAGGTGCTCGTGTTCGTATCGCTAAGAAAGCGAACGAGATCGAAAGCCCAACTGGCATGGCATTCTCAGGGGAAGTAGAAGACTTCAAGACTCAAATCACCCACCCACCAAAAGGGGAATTTAAGGAAACTTCTGGTCCTCAAGCTACTAAACAAACCGCAACAGTAACCTTTACAGCTCGTGGTGAACACAAGTATGAACGTAATTCTACTGCTGTTATTGATGAAACTTTAGAACCATACATCGTTGACAAAGATGGCAACCGCGCAACCCTTGACGCAGACGGTTACTACGTCGTTCAAGGACAAGGTAAGTACAAGATTACTGCTAAAGGTAAAGATGTAGACGTTGAGTTTATCCCAGAAGATAACTTCCTTGGAACAGCTGATGGTATCTCTATCCGTCGTTCAGATAATAATGGTTATGATACTGGTTGGTCAACCAAATTCCCAGACCAAGAACCAAACATTAATGGTCAGTTAAATACCATGGATGGTCAATACGTTCCAACAGTCACTCCAATTGAAATTGAAGGGGTTGACAAAACTTCGACTGATGTTCAAGGGGCAACTCAAAAAGAAACACCTACCTTTAATACAACTGCTACTAACTTAAATGGTGATAGGATTGCAATCACTCCAAGTGCAGAATACCCGGCTAAGTTGGTAGATCCAGCTACAGGTCGCACGATTGATGAGCCATCTGTAACAGTTGAAGGAGAAGGAACTTATACGATTAATCCTTCAACTGGAGAAGTAACCTTCACTCCAGAACCAAGCTTTACTGGTACAGCCAAAGGTGTGGAAGTTACATTGTCAGCGCCAGTTGGTCGCAATAAAGATGGTAAGGTTCAAAAGGAGTACATCAAGACAGCTACTGCGAAGTACATTCCAACTGTAACACCTGTAACAATTACTCCTACTAACAAGGAGTCAGTGGACATTCAAAATGTTCCTCAAACTCAAACTCCAACATTTGATTTGAGTAGTGATAAGACAGCTAAAATCACAAGTAAGAAGCTAGTGGATCCAGCAACTGGTCAACCTACTGATGAAAAAACTGTCACCGTGCCTGGCGAAGGAACATACACAATCGATCCTTCTACAGGAGCAGTTACATTTACTCCTGAAAAAGACTTTGTCGGCACAGCAAAAGGTATAACAGTACAAGCAACTGCAACTGTTAGAAATGAGCCTGGTAATACAGTTACAATTACTTCCGATGCGAAATACACACCAACTGTACTTTCTGCAGCTCCAACGGCACAACCTGCAACATCTAAAGATATTCAGGGAGCTGTACAAACTGGAACGCCAACTTTTGCAGGTGCGACAGTTAATGTAAATGGTCAAGACAAACAAATTCCTCTGAAAGAAAATAGCTACAAGCTTTTGGATAATGATGGAAATGAAGTCTCTAACACAACAGCATACGCAGAAGATGGAACAACACCAATTGGTACTTTCTCTATTGATTCAACTACAGGTAAGGTAACTTTCACACCAACTGATAAATCTTATACAGGTAAAGTTACCCCAGTTAAAGTTCAAGCTGAAAGTACAAATGGCCTTAAAGTAGATACTACTTACACTCCAGAGATTGTACCAGTAACACCAACAGCGACACCTGCTGAAACTATAAATGTTCAAGGTGCGACTCAAAAAGGTAAACCAGAATTTAAAGGTGGTACTGCTGATGTTGACGGTGTTGAAAAGGCTGTAGCCATTAACGAAGCTGTTCCTGCTAAATTTGATGATGGTACAACAAGTAAGAAGGTTGAAGGAGTAGGTACTTACACAGTAGCTCCAGACGGAACAGTTACATTTGTTCCAGAAAAATCATTTGTTGGTAAAGCACCAGCAGTAACAGTAGTTCGTGAAGACATGAACGGAACAAAAGCTTCTGCAACATACACACCAACAGTAACACCAGTAACACCAACAGCAACTCCAGCTGAATCAGTAGCACCTCAAGGTGTAGTTCAAACTGGAACTGTTACTTTCACAGAAGGTGATCCAGTTGCACCAATCGACAAGGATACCATTACCCTTCTTGATGAAAATGGTCAACCAGCAGCTTCAGTAGATGCTAAGTCACCAGACGGTAAGGTTATCGGTACCTTCACAGTTGATAAAGCAACAGGTGTAGTCACTTTCACACCAACTGATAAGACCTATTCAGGTGATGTAGTTGCCGTTAAGGTTCAAGCTAAGGACGCCAACGGTACACCAGCTGAAACAACTTACACACCAAAGATTACTCCAGTTGTTCCAACAGCAGAGGATGTAACTTCAAAAGATAAACAAGGCCAAACTCAAACAGGTAAGCCTAAGTTTACAGAAGGAAATCCAAACATTCCAATGGATGATGATACGCCAGCTACATTCGAAGATGGCTCAACAACGAAGACAATTCCAGGCGAAGGTACTTATACAGTCGCACCAGATGGAAGTGTGACTTTCGTACCAGAAAAATCATTCATCGGAACAGGAACAGGTGTAACAGTTAAGCGTGTAGATAAGAACGGTACACCAGTAACAGGTAAGTACACACCAACAGTAACACCGGTAACACCTACAGGTGAACCAGCAATAACAATTGGACCGAAAGGACAAGAACAATCTGGTAAACCAACATTCAAGGAAGGCGATAGCAGTGTTCCTATGAATGATGATGTTCCAGCTACATTTGACGATGGTTCAACAACTAAGACTATTCCAGGTGTAGGTACGTATACAGTAACTCCTGACGGACGTGTAACCTTCAAACCAGAACCAGAATTTACTGGAACTGCTCCATCAGTGACAGTTGTTCGTGAAGATATGAATGGTACTAAAGCTTCTGCAACGTACACACCAACTGTAATTCCTGTTACTACATTCGTAGATAAAGAAGGAAAAGCAATCCCAGGATACCCAACAGAGGATGGTGAACAACCTAAAGCTGAGATCCCAGGTTACCGTTTCGTTGAAACTAAGAAATTGCCTAATGGTGACACTGAACATGTCTATGAAAAAGTGAAGACAAGTCATAAGGATAAGGAAGGTAACGAGATTCCAGGTTATCCAATCGAAGACGGTGAAAATCCTAAGAGAGATATTCCAGGTTACCGCTTCGTAGAGACTAAGAAACTTCCAAACGGTGATACAGAGCACGTTTATGAGAAAGTGCCAACACCAGATCCAGTGCCAACGCCAGATCCAGTGCCAACGCCAGATCCAGTGCCAACGCCAGATCCAGTGCCAACGCCAGATCCAGTACCAACACCAGATCCAGTGCCAACGCCAGATCCAGTACCAACGCCAGATCCAGTACCAACGCCAGATCCAGTGCCAACGCCAGATCCAGTGCCAACACCAGTTCAAGAAAAACCAGCTCCAGTAGCTGAAGAGGTAGTTTGGGTAACTGACCAATTGCCAAATACTGGTACTGAAGACCACGCTAGCCTTGCTGCCCTTGGTTTAGTAGGTGTCTTGAGTGGATTTGGACTTATCGCTCGTAAAAAGAAAGAAGACTAATCAACTCTGTAGAATAGTGAGAAAGTCACCTTTCTAATTAAAAACTAGTACATCTTTGGATGTACTAGTTTTTTTATCTATTTGCTGCTTGTTTTAAGGATAGAACTATGCTACAATCTTGTAAAATAAACAAGGATATCAAGATATGAAAAGTGAATACCAAAAAATGATTGCAGGAGAACCATATCACCCGTTCGATCCAGAACTTCGTGCTCTAGCACAAACAGCACGACAAAAGCAAGCCTCCTTTAATGAAGAGTTCGACCCAGTAAAAGGTGTGGAAATAATCAAAGGATGGTTTGGTTCAACTGGTAAAAATCTCTATGTCAATACTCGATTGGTGGTGGATTATGGTGTCAATATTCATTTAGGAGAAAATTTCTATTCCAATTGGAATCTGACCATGTTAGATGTTTGTCCTATTACCATCGGTGACAATGCTATGATTGGTCCTAACTGCCAATTTTTAACACCCCTTCATCCACTGGATCCAGATGAACGAAATTCAGGTTTAGAATTTGGGAAACCCATTACGATTGGTAAGAACTTCTGGGCAGGTGGTGGGGTTATTGTCCTTCCAGGTGTTACACTAGGTGATAATGTTGTTGCAGGAGCGGGAGCTGTTATTACTAAATCTTTTGGCGATAATGTAGTTCTGGCAGGCAACCCAGCACGAGTTATCAAAGAAATTCCAGTCAAAGAAAATTAAAAGAACAGCGACATGCTGTTCTTTTTTGCTAGAGATTTTTTCTCTTTTTAGCTTTTTTAGTGAGAGCCACATCGCATTCAGCAATGTTGCTTGTAAGATAGCTAGCGACTTGGAAGTCATCGGTATCAGATTTTAGCTCGACTTCATAGACAATGCTGAGACTTTCACCAGCGTTTGTGCTATTAATCGTAATCATATCAATCTCTAAGCAGAATTGGTTAAGAGATGATTGGATAACTTCCTGTACCTTGTCTTGATTAGCTACTGTGATTGTCAAAAGTCTACGGCGCTGATTGTCGGACTTAATCTGCTGATTTTCTAAAAGGAACCAAACACCCAAGATAAAGAGTGTAAAGAGAATAGACAAGAAGAGGTAGCCTGTTCCGCAAGCCAAACCGATAATCATGACTAGGAAAATAGCAATTAATTCTCGGGAACCACTCGTTGCTGAACGGAAACGAATTAAACTAAAGGTTCCGGCTACAGCAATTGAGGTGCCCAAGCTTCCATTGACTAGAAAAATAACCAAGGTCATGAGGCAGGGAAGCAGACTCAAGCTGATAGCAAATTCTCTGGTGTAGAGGGTTCTATACTTGTAAGTCCAAGAGAGAGCTAAGCCTAGGGCTAGACTTACTAGCAGTGTCAGTATTAGTTGAAGGGGATTTGCGTTTGCAGTTGCATTATTAAAAATTGAATTAAATAGATTAAGTATAAGTAGTACCTGCACTTTCTATACTGAGACGAGGGCATAAGAGAGTCCTTGAGATTTGTGGTAAGCACAACTGTATTTTGAAAATTTGTGCTCCATCAAACCATACTTTTCTAGGATGTCTTGCAACCACTGGGGCTTGTTTCCAGGAGCCTTGATTTCCATTATCACACTATTATTGTCCAACAGAGGAGCCCCGTGGTTTCCTGCGAATAGACTGACAGATTCATCTCTATAGACTAGATTTTGGTCAATTGTGATACGAATTTTGTTATAGTTGTAGCCCTTGATAGATTTCTTTTCTTTTAATGAATAACGATCGTAGTAGATATACATACGAGGCTTGACGGCGAATTTGTAATCACGCTGAAGTTTTTTCACTGTTTCAATGACGACTGTATCAGTAATGCTAGAATCCAAGTGTCCTTTGGTCATAAAGTTAAGGATAGAAATAGGAGTTGAGAGTAGTCGGTATTTGCGGCCAATCCCTTCTTGGTCCTTTGTTTTGATTTCTAAAAAAACTTGACTATCTATTTTAGGTTGGCTGAGATAGGTCCGCATCCGTACCTTTTCTTTTCGTTTGTCGCCAAGATGCTCATCTTGGAGAATATCAAAGTCTTCTGTATCAAAGTAGATATTTGATATCGTTGAAATTGGATAGTCGTCTTCTACCAAATATTTCTTTAAATCCTGAACCAGTTTGTCTAATATTTCTTTGGAGATAACATATTTGGTTTCAATCCGTTTAAAAGTTGTTTCGATTGGTTTCATAAGTTCTTCTCCTCTAATCTTAGGTTATACTATTTTTAAACAAGGATGAGCTTGTTTGTCTAGGATTTTAAAGAGTTTATCTAAAACTTTTGTTAAATTTAACTTAATTGAAACTAAATTTAAGAAAACTTTCAGAAAAAGTTTAGGCTTATTTTAGGAAAGTCCCGTAGACTAAGAGCATGTAAAATGAAAGTCGAGGAAACGAGCATGAAAGCAAAAAAATGGACATTCTTATTAACGAGTATAGCAACTCTAGCACTAGTAACAGCTTGTACCCAGTCAACTTCAAATACAACAGCTAGCAATACTGCGACAACGAAAACGACATCAACTACAGAAGCTAAGAAAACTAGCTATTTTACAGACAAGGACTATGATACTTCTTATGATGAAAAGACAGCAGCAACTGTAACCTTATCAGGAACAACAGCGAAGGTATCAGGTGACGGAGTTTCCGTATCAGGTTCGACTGTTACTATTTCTAAGGCAGGAACCTATGTCATATCTGGTCAATCCGACGGAATTCAAATCAAGATTGAAGCCGAAAAGACTGATGATGTACATATTGTTCTAAAGGGTGTGACCATGACCAATACCAATGCAGCTATTTCCGCGACATCAGCTGGTCATGTATATCTAACTCTAGCAGATGGTACAACCAATAGTCTATCAGATTCTGCTTCTAATAGTGACGAGAAAGCTGATGCAGCCCTCTTCTCTAAAGTAGACTTGACCATCAATGGTAAAGGAACTCTCAATGTAGATGGTAAGAAAAACAATGGTATTAAGGCCAACGATACACTTCACATCACAGGTGGAACATACAATATAACAGCAGTTGGAGATGCCTTTAATGTCAATGATGAACTCAATATTACTGGCACAACCATGACTATCGATGCCAAGAAAGACGGAGTTAAGGTCGACAATGATGAGGACACATCTGTAGGAACCATGTATCTCTCTGATAATACCATCACTGTTACTGCAGGGGACGATGGTATCCACGCATCAGGTGATTTGGTTATTGATAGTGGTACCTATACCGTTAAGAATTCTACAGAAGGGCTTGAAGGTAAGTCAATCACTATCAACGGTGGAGACATCACCATATACTCAACAGATGATGGTGTCAATGCGGCCAACAAAAACGCCCAACAAAGTGAAATCTTCTTTACTATGAATGGTGGGAATTTGACCGTTGAAGTTGGTCAAGGGGACACGGATCCAATTGACTCAAACGGGAACATTACAGTTAATGGAGGAACTATCAAAATGACTGGTCAAACTGGTTTTGACGTTGATGGAACAGCGACTTATACAGGCGGAGACATCTATCTCAATGGTGAAAAACAAACTGAGATTGTCAATTCTATGCCTGGTGGTGGAGGCCCTCAAGGAAATGGAGGACCTGGCGGTGGTGCCCCTGGTAGACGACCATAAAAGAAAATCCCCTTTCTCGAAAGAGAAGGGAGATTTTTATGTTATAGAAAAAGGAAGAGGAGATAAAAGTTTCTACTCTATCTTATATCTAACCCACATCTATTTCTTATACATGCTAGTTTGCCTCTTTCATTGATAAAAATTTACTCGAATATGAAAAACACCCTACAAGTGTAAGGTGTTTTTAGTGCAGATAGCGTGAAATTAATAGGTTACAACATTCAATTGACCTTTATCATATTCAGCGATAAAGATATTTGAGACTTCTTGGAAACCTTCTTCTTTCAATTTTTCTGATAGCCATTCCTCTGATTTACCAATGGTTTCTAGAATTTCAACTTGGACGACACCGTCTGTGATGATTGGGTACTTAGGATTCTCGTCACCCATTTTTACGACAATCAATTGACCGTTTTGTTCAATCACAGCTCTTTTGACATCCTTTAATTGGAAAATTCCTTGGGCACGCAATTTAAGAGCTACATCTGCAGCTGTAAGACCTTTTGAACGACAAGCTTCTGAATCTAATTTTCCATTTTTAATAATAATAGTAGGGTTTCCGTCAATCAGTTGTTTAATAAAAGAAACATTGGTGTTCAGCCATTTAAGGAGTAAGATGAGAATAGTCCAAATAATTAAGATTGTTACATACTGGATGATAGTAATCGAACTATTGTAGATGACCCCGCCGATAATACCCCCGAGAACAAAGTTTTGTATCTGGTCCACTGCAGAATTTGGTGCTAGATTTCCTTTACCTGTTACATTGATAACAAAAACAAGAGAAAGAAGCCCCAAGGCTAATTTAATTGCAATTGTAGCAAAATAGCTTATCATTTTTCAACCTCCACGAGTTCAACGTCTGCTTTATACAGTTCCATTTTTTCTAATAAATAGCTATCTGGGTCAGTCCCGTTAATAGCACGATAAAAATTATCGCCAACCTTAATGATAGCTCCATCAGTTGTAGCTGAAGTATTGACATAAACATCTTTTTTATCAACACCTAACTCTTTTGATACAATCTCGATGAAGTGTAAGGAACTACGAAATTGATTATCATTTGATTGACTAGTTTGGAAATTCGCAATACTAATCAGTACAAAAGCAATTAAAGTCAAAATAGAAATAATCGATAATTCACGGAACTTGCTTCCTTTTTTATCTTTGAAAGCTTTAAATGCAAAAAAACCAGTCGCAATTACTAAGAGCGTTGACACAATAATCATGGCCCAATTCTGCTGACTAATCTGACTGAGAACATAGTCGTATGAATAGAATTTCATAAGAACCTCCTTTTTAAAATACAATCTATTATAAACTAATTCCTAAGTTATAGCAATTTTATTATGACGAAAAAAGCATTTAATTGTTGTTTCCTACTTAAGGTAGGTTTTTCTGATTTGACTTAGCCTCCCGTCTTGACTTTCGTTTAGCTTTTGTTATAATAGTACAAATTTAGAGGAGGTATTCTATGATTCAAAAACATGCTATTCCTATTTTAGAGTTTGATGATAATCCTCAAGCAGTCATTATGCCGAATCATGAAGGCTTGGATTTACAGTTACCAAAGAAGTGCATCTATGCATTTTTGGAGGAGGAGATTGATCGTTATGCTCGAGAAGTAGGAGCAGAGTGCGCAGGCGAGTTCATTTCTGCCACTAAGACCTACCCGGTTTATGTCATGGACTACAAAGGCGAAAAAGTGTGTCTAGCCCAAGCTCCTGTCGGTTCTGCCCCTGCGGCCCAGTTTTTGGATTGGTTGATTGGCTATGGTGTGGAGAAAATCATTTCCACCGGTACTTGTGGAGTGTTAATGAATATAGAAGAAAATGCCTTCCTGGTTCCGGTCCGAGCCCTGCGTGATGAAGGGACTAGTTACCATTATGCGCCACCTTCTCGTTATATGGATGTACATGTAGAAGCGATTTCTGCTATCGAGCAAGTCTTGGAACAGCTAGGCGTTCCTTATGAAGAGGTTATGACTTGGTCGACAGATGGTTTTTACCGAGAAACAGCTGAAAAAGTGGCCTATCGTAAGGAAGAAGGCTGTGCAGTTGTGGAGATGGAGTGTTCGGCATTGGCAGCAGTTGCCCAGCTTCGAGGAGTGGTTTGGGGTGAGTTGCTGTTCACTGCTGATTCATTGGCAGATCTTGATAACTATGACCAGCGTGATTGGGGCGCAGAAGCTTTTGACAAGGCGTTAGAACTCTGTCTTGAAATTGTTAGTCATATGTGACTGCTTTAACTGTTTTATGGTACAATGTAGCTATGTTATTCAAATCATTTTCGGAAAAAATAAACACGACCTTGGGACGTTTATCACCTGCTCGTCGAATTTTTTTAAGTTTTGCTTTGGTTATTTTCGCAGGCTCTCTCCTTTTGAGTATGCCTTTTGTGCAAGCAACAAGCTCCCAAGCGACCTATTTCGACCATCTCTTTACAGCAGTATCCATGGTCTGTGTGACAGGACTCTTTACTCAACCAGTAGCAGCAACATATAACATCTGGGGTCAGTTAATCTGTATGTTTTTGATCCAGATTGGTGGTTTGGGTCTCATGACCTTTATAGGGGTCTTTTATATTCAAAGTAAGCAAAAGCTAAGTCTTCGTAGCCGTGAAACAATTCTGGAGAGCTTTAGTTATGGAGAAACTCAGTCTTTAATAGTTTTCATACGTTCGATTTTCTTGACGACTTTTATCGTTGAAGGACTAGGAGCCGTCCTGTTAAGTTTTCGTTTTGTTCCGGAATTTGGTTGGGGTCGAGGGATTTTTACCTCTATCTTCGTAGCTATTTCAGCTTTCTGTAATGCTGGTTTTGATAATTTTGGAAGTACAAGTTTAGTAGCTTTTCAAACTGATCCTTTGATTAATCTAGTGCTTGCTGCTTTGATCATCACAGGTGGTTTAGGATTTATGGTTTGGTTTGACCTGGCTACACAGTTGAGCAAGAAAAAACGTCGGCTTCGCTTCCATACCAAGTTGGTTCTCTTCTTGACGGCTGGAATTTTATTTACTGGAACAGTTTCAACCCTCTTGATAGAGTGGAACAATCCGGGAACGATTGGCAATCTCAGCATCCCTGATAAATTACTAGTCAGTTTTTTCCAAACAGTTAGCATGAGAACGGCAGGTTTTGCTTCTATTGATTACACCCAGGCTCGGCCTGTTACTTTGCTGATTTATATCTTACAAATGTTTCTCGGTGGGGCGCCTGGTGGAACAGCCGGGGGGCTTAAAATCACAACCTTCTTTGTATTATTAGTATTTGCACGCAGTGAACTTTTAGGCTTGCCTCATGCGAATGTAGCTCGGAGAACAATTTTACCTCGGACAGTCCAAAAATCATTCAGTGTCTTTATTATCTTCTTGCTAACTTTCTTGCTGGGCTTGATCCTGTTAGGGGTAACCGCAGAAGGGAATCCGCGCTTTATCTACATCATGTTCGAGACAATTTCAGCGCTTGCCACGGTCGGAGTGACTGCCAATCTGACACCAGAATTAGGCAAATTAGCTCTTAGCATCGTCATGTTACTGATGTTTATAGGACGGATCGGACCACTCACACTATTAGTCAGTTTGGCTGAATATCAACCAGATAAGAAAGACATGATTCATTATATGAAAGCTGATATTACCATAGGATAAGAAAGGAAAGGCTATGTCAGATCGAACAATTGGAATTTTAGGTTTGGGTATTTTTGGGAGTAGTGTACTTACCGCTCTCGCTCAGCATGATATAAATATAATCGCCATTGACGACCATGAGGAGCGAATCAATCAATTCGAACCAGCCTTGGTACGTGGAGTTGTTGGAGATATAACAGATGAAGAGCTCTTGCTCTCAGCAGGAATTGATACCTGCGATACAGTTGTGGTGGCAACTGGGGAAAATTTAGAATCTAGTGTGCTTGCAGTTATGCATTGCAAGAGCCTTGGAGTGCCGACTGTTATTGCTAAGGTTAAAAGCCATACAGCAAAAAAAGTCCTTGAAAAAATTGGTGCGGATTCAGTTATTTCCCCAGAGTATGAGATGGGTCGCTCGTTAGCACAGACTATTCTGTTTAATAATAGCGTAGATGTCTTTCAGTTGGACAAGAATGTCTCTATTGTCGAGATGAAAATTCCACAATCGTGGTCAGGCAAGAGTCTAAGTCAACTTGATCTTCGAGGACAATACAATCTCAATATTCTTGGTTTTCGTGACTATGAAAATGCTCCTTTGGATGTTCAATTTGGGCCGAATGATCAATTAAGAGCTGATGGCTATATGATGGCAGTAATCAATAACCAATATTTGGATAATCTAGCACACCTCAATGATTAAAAGAGAAATGACCATTCTTTTTTCTAGTGACTACTGAGTCAATATAAGTATTTTATAAGAAGGATTTAAGAAAAGTTTTAACTTTTTCTTAATCCTTTTTAATTTTAGGAGATTATACTAGAGTCATCAAAAAAAAAGAAAACTCTAAGGAGAATCCTATGAAATTCAATCCAAATCAGAGATATACTCGTTGGTCTATTCGCCGCCTCAGTGTAGGTGTTGCTTCAGTTGTTGTGGCTAGTGGCTTCTTTGTCCTAGTCGGTCAACCAAGTTCTGCACGTGCTGATGTCGTCAATCCGACTCCTGCCCAAGTCGTGTCAAACGACGCCTCAGTGAGTGAAAAGGGCGATCGATCATCAGAGGTTCTAAATAAAGCAGTAGATGTAGATCTTTCTTCAGAACAGTCTATTCCAACACCTCAAGCAAGTGTGGATACTACAAGCTCTTCAGAAAAATTGGATGATGCTGATAAAGAGCCAGTAGTAGCACCAAAAGAAGATGCAGTTAAACCTGTGGAAGATTCTGAGTCTACAGTTTCTGGACAAGACCGTGAAGCTAGTGAAGCGCAACCAGCGACTACTCCAGCTGAAGTGCAAAAAGGCGTGGCCGACAATACCAAAGATACAGTGGACGTCCCAGCTACTTACTTGGACAAGGCCAATTACCCAGGTCCGTTCACAGCCGGTGTCAATCAAGTCATTCCATATGAATTCTTCGCTGGTGACGGTATGTTGACTCGCCTTATCTTGAAAGCTTCTGACAAGGCCCCATGGTCAGACAACGGATCAGCTAAAAATCCTGCTCTTCCACCAGTAGAAAAATTGGGTAAAGGCCTTTACTTCTATGAAGTGGATTTGGCAGGTACTCAAGGTAAATCAGATAAAGAGCTTCTTGACCTCTTGAAACAAAATGGAACGCAAAGTTATAAAGCTACTATTAAAGTGTACGGTGCGAAAGACGGCAAGGCGGATTTGAGCAACCTCGTAGCGACTAAGGATTTGGATGTCAACTTGAACGGCTTAACTACTCCAGCTGAAGTGCAAAAGGGTGTGACCGACAACACCAAAGATACAGTAGATGTCCCAGCTTCTTACTTGGATAGAGCTAATTTCCCAGGACCATTTACAGCTGGTATCAACCAAGTCATTCCATACGAATTCTTCGCTGGTGACGGCATGTTGACTCGCCTTATCTTGAAAGCATCTGATAAGGCTCCATGGTCAGACAATGGTTCAGCTAAAAATCCCGCTCTCCCACCGGTAGAGAAATTGGGCAAAGGCCTTTACTTCTATGAAGTGGATTTGGCAGGTACTCAAGGTAAATCAGATAAAGAGCTTCTTGACCTCTTGAAACAAAATGGAACGCAAAGTTATAAAGCTACTATCAAGGTGTACGGTGCAAAAGACGGCAAGCCTGACTTAACTAATCTGGTAGCTACTAAAGATTTGACTGTTAATTTGAATGGTTTGACCACACCAAATCAGGTTAAAGAGTCTGTTGTTAACAATGTCAAAGACATGATTGATGTTCCAGCTAGCTACCTTGATAAGGCTAAGGTTCCTGGACCTTTCTTGGCCGGTGTCAACCAAGTTATTCCATACGAAGCTTTTGGTGGAGATGGTATGTTGACTCGCCTCTTATTAAAAGCCTCAGACAAAGCCCCATGGTCAGACAACGGAACAGCTAAAAATCCTGCTCTATTGCCACTTGAAGGCTTGGCTAAAGGCCAATATTTCTACGAAGTGGATTTGAATGACAATACGGTTAGCAAAGATGGTCAGGCCTTGCTGGAGCAACTTCGAGCTAACGGAACCCATACATATCTGGCTACTGTTAAAGTCTATGGTGCTAAAGATGGCAAACCTGATTTGACTAATCTGATTGCTACTCGTCAAGTAACGATTCAGCTTCGTGGAAAAGAAATGGCGACAATGCCATCTCAACAAGGTCAGATGGATACGAAGCCTTCTGAAACAGGCTCTACAGGTACGACTGAGGGTATGATGGGTACAAATTACCATATGTCAGATATGAAAGTAGATCAACCAGCTTCTAGCCCAATGGCTAATATGATGAAAAAAGATGATAAAGCGACGCTACCAAATACTGGGGAAGCTCAACCAGCTACAGCTAGCCTTGGTATCGTTGGTCTAGCCTTGGCAGGTATTGTTGGACTTTTGGGTTGGAAAACCAAAAGAGAAGATTAAGACTCAAATCATTTAAACATTACGGAAAATAGTGTTATACTAAAGAAAGTATAACACTGTTTTTGTCAAAGGAGTGTCAGATGAAAAAGACAATTTTGTTGGTTGATGATGAGATAGATATTCTAGATATTCAAAATCGCTATCTTTTACAGGCAGGTTACGATGTTTTAGTTGCCCAAGACGGTAAGGAAGGATTAGAACTTTTTAGAAAAAAATCTATCGATCTCATTATCACAGATATTATGATGCCTAATATGGACGGTTATGATTTCATCAGCGAAGTTCAGTATATTGCTCCTGATCAACCCTTTCTCTTTACAACTGCTAAGACAAGCGAACAAGATAAGATTTATGGATTAAGTTTGGGGGCAGATGATTTTATAGCTAAACCGTTTAGCCCACGGGAATTGGTTTTGAGAGTGAATAATATCTTGCGCCGCCTTAGTCGAGGCG
>NZ_FMIX01000001.1:0-2500 GCF_900095845.1 Streptococcus timonensis | reverse complement strand
TGTAGAATGAACCGGCGAGTTACGATATGATGCGAGGTTAAGTTGAAGAGACGGAGCCGTAGGGAAACCGAGTCTGAATAGGGCGCCTTAGTATTATGTCGTAGACCCGAAACCATGTGACCTACCCATGAGCAGGTTGAAGGTGCGGTAAGACGCACTGGAGGACCGAACCAGGGCACGTTGAAAAGTGCTTGGATGACTTGTGGGTAGCGGAGAAATTCCAAACGAACTTGGAGATAGCTGGTTCTCTCCGAAATAGCTTTAGGGCTAGCGTCGACATAGAGATTCTTGGAGGTAGAGCACTGTTTGGGTGAGGGGTCCATCCCGGATTACCAATCTCAGATAAACTCCGAATGCCAATGAATTATGGTCGGCAGTCAGACTGCGAGTGCTAAGATCCGTAGTCGAAAGGGAAACAGCCCAGACCACCAGCTAAGGTCCCAAAATAATTGTTAAGTGGAAAAGGATGTGGGGTTGCACAGACAACTAGGATGTTAGCTTAGAAGCAGCTATTCATTCAAAGAGTGCGTAATAGCTCACTAGTCGAGTGACCCTGCGCCGAAAATGTACCGGGGCTAAAACAATTTACCGAAGCTGTGGATACCTTTATAGGTATGGTAGGAGAGCGTTCTATGTGTGAAGAAGGTATACCGTGAGGAGTGCTGGAACGCATAGAAGTGAGAATGCCGGTATGAGTAGCGAAAGACAGGTGAGAATCCTGTCCACCGTAAGACTAAGGTTTCCAGGGGAAGGCTCGTCCGCCCTGGGTTAGTCGGGACCTAAGGAGAGACCGAAAGGTGTATCCGATGGACAACAGGTTGATATTCCTGTACTAGAGTATGTAGTGATGGAGGGACGCAGTAGGCTAACTAAAGCAGACGATTGGAAGAGTCTGTCTAAGCAGTGAGGTGTGAATTGAGTTAAATGCTTAGTTCTATAACATTGAGCTGTGATGGGGAGCGAAGTTTAGTAGCGAAGTTAGTGACGTCACACTGCCAAGAAAAGCTTCTAGCGTTTAACATACTCTACCCGTACCGCAAACCGACACAGGTAGTCGAGGCGAGTAGCCTCAGGTGAGCGAGAGAACTCTCGTTAAGGAACTCGGCAAAATGACCCCGTAACTTCGGGAGAAGGGGTGCTGACTTTACGTCAGCCGCAGTGAATAGGCCCAAGCAACTGTTTATCAAAAACACAGCTCTCTGCTAAATCGTAAGATGATGTATAGGGGGTGACGCCTGCCCGGTGCTGGAAGGTTAAGAGGAGTGCTTAGCGCAAGCGAAGGTATGAATTGAAGCCCCAGTAAACGGCGGCCGTAACTATAACGGTCCTAAGGTAGCGAAATTCCTTGTCGGGTAAGTTCCGACCCGCACGAAAGGCGTAATGATTTGGGCACTGTCTCAACGAGAGACTCGGTGAAATTTTAGTACCTGTGAAGATGCAGGTTACCCGCGACAGGACGGAAAGACCCCATGGAGCTTTACTGCAGTTTGATATTGAGTGTCTGTACCACATGTACAGGATAGGTAGGAGTCTATGAGATCGGGACGCCAGTTTCGAAGGAGACGATGTTGGGATACTACCCTTGTGTTATGGCCACTCTAACCCGGATAGGTGATCCCTATCGGAGACAGTGTCTGACGGGCAGTTTGACTGGGGCGGTCGCCTCCTAAAAGGTAACGGAGGCGCCCAAAGGTTCCCTCAGAATGGTTGGAAATCATTCGCAGAGTGTAAAGGTATAAGGGAGCTTGACTGCGAGAGCTACAACTCGAGCAGGGACGAAAGTCGGGCTTAGTGATCCGGTGGTTCCGTATGGAAGGGCCATCGCTCAACGGATAAAAGCTACCCTGGGGATAACAGGCTTATCTCCCCCAAGAGTTCACATCGACGGGGAGGTTTGGCACCTCGATGTCGGCTCGTCGCATCCTGGGGCTGTAGTCGGTCCCAAGGGTTGGGCTGTTCGCCCATTAAAGCGGCACGCGAGCTGGGTTCAGAACGTCGTGAGACAGTTCGGTCCCTATCCGTCGCGGGCGTAGGAAATTTGAGAGGATCTGCTCCTAGTACGAGAGGACCAGAGTGGACTTACCGCTGGTGTACCAGTTGTCTTGCCAAAGGCATCGCTGGGTAGCTATGTAGGGAAGGGATAAACGCTGAAAGCATCTAAGTGTGAAACCCACCTCAAGATGAGATTTCCCATGATTTTATATCAGTAAGAGCCCTGAGAGATGATCAGGTAGATAGGTTAGAAGTGGAAGTGTGGCGACACATGTAGCGGACTAATACTAATAGCTCGAGGACTTATCCAAAGTAACTGAGAATACGAAGCGTGATTAGATTTTAAGTGACATTTGAAAGATATTCAATTTTGAGTATGTATGACTCAAAGTTAAGTGACGATAGCCTAGGAGATACACCTGTTCCCATGCCGAACACAGCAGTTAAGCCCTAGAACGCCGGAAGTAGTTGGGGGTTGCCCCCTGTGAGATATGGAAGTCGCTTAGCT
>NZ_FMIX01000002.1:0-147500 GCF_900095845.1 Streptococcus timonensis | reverse complement strand
CTGCATCTTCACAGGTACTAAAATTTCACCGAGTCTCTCGTTGAGACAGTGCCCAAATCATTACGCCTTTCGTGCGGGTCGGAACTTACCCGACAAGGAATTTCGCTACCTTAGGACCGTTATAGTTACGGCCGCCGTTTACTGGGGCTTCAATTCATACCTTCGCTTGCGCTAAGCACTCCTCTTAACCTTCCAGCACCGGGCAGGCGTCACCCCCTATACATCATCTTACGATTTAGCAGAGAGCTGTGTTTTTGATAAACAGTTGCTTGGGCCTATTCACTGCGGCTGACGTAAAGTCAGCACCCCTTCTCCCGAAGTTACGGGGTCATTTTGCCGAGTTCCTTAACGAGAGTTCTCTCGCTCACCTGAGGCTACTCGCCTCGACTACCTGTGTCGGTTTGCGGTACGGGTAGAGTATGTTAAACGCTAGAAGCTTTTCTTGGCAGTGTGACGTCACTAACTTCGCTACTAAACTTCGCTCCCCATCACAGCTCAATGTTATAGAACTAAGCATTTAACTCAATTCACACCTCACTGCTTAGACAGACTCTTCCAATCGTCTGCTTTAGTTAGCCTACTGCGTCCCTCCATCACTACATACTCTAGTACAGGAATATCAACCTGTTGTCCATCGGATACACCTTTCGGTCTCTCCTTAGGTCCCGACTAACCCAGGGCGGACGAGCCTTCCCCTGGAAACCTTAGTCTTACGGTGGACAGGATTCTCACCTGTCTTTCGCTACTCATACCGGCATTCTCACTTCTATGCGTTCCAGCACTCCTCACGGTATACCTTCTTCACACATAGAACGCTCTCCTACCATACCTATAAAGGTATCCACAGCTTCGGTAAATTGTTTTAGCCCCGGTACATTTTCGGCGCAGGGTCACTCGACTAGTGAGCTATTACGCACTCTTTGAATGAATAGCTGCTTCTAAGCTAACATCCTAGTTGTCTGTGCAACCCCACATCCTTTTCCACTTAACAATTATTTTGGGACCTTAGCTGGTGGTCTGGGCTGTTTCCCTTTCGACTACGGATCTTAGCACTCGCAGTCTGACTGCCGACCATAATTCATTGGCATTCGGAGTTTATCTGAGATTGGTAATCCGGGATGGACCCCTCACCCAAACAGTGCTCTACCTCCAAGAATCTCTATGTCGACGCTAGCCCTAAAGCTATTTCGGAGAGAACCAGCTATCTCCAAGTTCGTTTGGAATTTCTCCGCTACCCACAAGTCATCCAAGCACTTTTCAACGTGCCCTGGTTCGGTCCTCCAGTGCGTCTTACCGCACCTTCAACCTGCTCATGGGTAGGTCACATGGTTTCGGGTCTACGACATAATACTAAGGCGCCCTATTCAGACTCGGTTTCCCTACGGCTCCGTCTCTTCAACTTAACCTCGCATCATATCGTAACTCGCCGGTTCATTCTACAAAAGGCACGCTCTCACCCATTAACGGGCTCGAACTTGTTGTAGGCACACGGTTTCAGGTTCTATTTCACTCCCCTCCCGGGGTGCTTTTCACCTTTCCCTCACGGTACTGGTTCACTATCGGTCACTAGGGAGTATTTAGGGTTGGGAGATGGTCCTCCCAGATTCCGACGAGATTTCACGTGTCTCGCCGTACTCAGGATACTGCTAGGTACAAAGACTATTTTAAATACGAGGCTATCACTCTCTTTGGCTGATCTTCCCAAATCATTCTTCTATAGTCTTTGAGTCCACATCGCAGTCCTACAACCCCGAAGAGTAAACTCTTCGGTTTGCCCTCCTGCCGTTTCGCTCGCCGCTACTAAGGCAATCGCTTTTGCTTTCTCTTCCTGCAGCTACTTAGATGTTTCAGTTCACTGCGTCTTCCTCCTCATATCCTTAACAGATATGGGTAACAGGCATTACCTGTTGGGTTCCCCCATTCGGAAATCCCTGGATCATCGCTTACTTACAGCTACCCAAGGCATATCGTCGTTTGTCACGTCCTTCTTCGGCTCCTAGTGCCAAGGCATCCACCGTGCGCCCTTATTAACTTAACCTTATTTTTCTGACCTTTCAGTCATAAACTCTTTATTAATACTACAGCGTTTTCGGTTTATTTTCTTGTTACTATTTGATATAGATATTCAATTTTCAATGTGCATGACTTGGTGATCTCTCACCAATGGAGCCTAGCGGGATCGAACCGCTGACCTCCTGCGTGCAAAGCAGGCGCTCTCCCAGCTGAGCTAAGGCCCCACAAGACCTCTCAAGACTAAACAAGACCAATGTGCATTCCTTATCCTTAGAAAGGAGGTGATCCAGCCGCACCTTCCGATACGGCTACCTTGTTACGACTTCACCCCAATCATCTATCCCACCTTAGGCGGCTGGCTCCAAATGGTTACCTCACCGACTTCGGGTGTTACAAACTCTCGTGGTGTGACGGGCGGTGTGTACAAGGCCCGGGAACGTATTCACCGCGGCGTGCTGATCCGCGATTACTAGCGATTCCGACTTCATGTAGGCGAGTTGCAGCCTACAATCCGAACTGAGATTGGCTTTAAGAGATTAGCTTGCCGTCACCGGCTTGCGACTCGTTGTACCAACCATTGTAGCACGTGTGTAGCCCAGGTCATAAGGGGCATGATGATTTGACGTCATCCCCACCTTCCTCCGGTTTATTACCGGCAGTCTCGCTAGAGTGCCCAACTGAATGATGGCAACTAACAATAGGGGTTGCGCTCGTTGCGGGACTTAACCCAACATCTCACGACACGAGCTGACGACAACCATGCACCACCTGTCACCTCTGTCCCGAAGGAAAACTCTATCTCTAGAGCGGTCAGAGGGATGTCAAGACCTGGTAAGGTTCTTCGCGTTGCTTCGAATTAAACCACATGCTCCACCGCTTGTGCGGGCCCCCGTCAATTCCTTTGAGTTTCAACCTTGCGGTCGTACTCCCCAGGCGGAGTGCTTAATGCGTTAGCTACGGCACTAAACCCCGGAAAGGGTCTAACACCTAGCACTCATCGTTTACGGCGTGGACTACCAGGGTATCTAATCCTGTTTGCTCCCCACGCTTTCGAGCCTCAGCGTCAGTTACAAGCCAGAGAGCCGCTTTCGCCACCGGTGTTCCTCCATATATCTACGCATTTCACCGCTACACATGGAATTCCACTCTCCCCTCTTGCACTCAAGTTAAACAGTTTCCAAAGCGTACTATGGTTAAGCCACAGCCTTTAACTTCAGACTTATCTAACCGCCTGCGCTCGCTTTACGCCCAATAAATCCGGACAACGCTCGGGACCTACGTATTACCGCGGCTGCTGGCACGTAGTTAGCCGTCCCTTTCTGGTAAGATACCGTCACAGTGTGAACTTTCCACTCTCACACT
Organism: Streptococcus timonensis; assembly: GCF_900095845.1. GTDB lineage: Bacteria > Bacillota > Bacilli > Lactobacillales > Streptococcaceae > Streptococcus > Streptococcus timonensis. Next base: position 144,125 of record NZ_FMIX01000002.1, on the reverse strand, counting down.
CGTTCTTCTCTTACAACAGAGCTTTACGATCCGAAAACCTTCTTCACTCACGCGGCGTTGCTCGGTCAGACTTCCGTCCATTGCCGAAGATTCCCTACTGCTGCCTCCCGTAGGAGTCTGGGCCGTGTCTCAGTCCCAGTGTGGCCGATCACCCTCTCAGGTCGGCTATGTATCGTCGCCTTGGTGAGCCGTTACCCCACCAACTAGCTAATACAACGCAGGTCCATCTGGTAGTGGTGCAATTGCACCTTTTAATTGACTATCATGCAATAATCAATATTATGCGGTATTAGCTATCGTTTCCAATAGTTATCCCCCGCTACCAGGCAGGTTACCTACGCGTTACTCACCCGTTCGCAACTCATCCAGAGAAGCAAGCTCCTCCTTCAGCGTTCTACTTGCATGTATTAGGCACGCCGCCAGCGTTCGTCCTGAGCCAGGATCAAACTCTCATTAAAAGTTTGAGTTCTCACTCATTTCTGTCACTGACAGATTTATTGTTTTTTCATTGTTCAGTACTACAACATCAGTTGTAGTGCCCTGCACATTGGTTCGTCTTGTTCAGTTTTCAAAGGTCTTTGCCTCTCACTTCTGTCGTGAGCGACAACTATATTAGTATATCACAGCTTCTTTTCCTTGTCAATAGCTTTTTCAAACTTTTTTCAACTTCTACTGCAACATACTCATAGTCCGTACGGGATTCGAACCCGTGTTACCGCCGTGAAAAGGCGGTGTCTTAACCCCTTGACCAACGGACCTGAGCTTTTCAACTCTTTCTATTATACCTACTTTTAGAATCTTGTCAACAGATTTAACTATATTTTTTAAATTTTTTATGTTTCTCTAAATACAATGAATTTAAAAAGAGAGGATTAACGATTTCCTCTCTTTATTATATAGAAATATTTTTTAATTTTCTTCAGCCATTTTTGATTTGACCTCATCATATGATAGGGCACGTGATTCCTCTTCTACTGATTCAGGCATTTTCCCTGTTTCGTAAAGAGATTTGATTTGTGTACTATCCAATGTTTCATATTTTAATAAGGCTTCTGCAATTAATTTATGCGTTTCACGATTTGATTGAATAATTTCAGCTGCTTTATTACGTGCTTCATTTAACAATGCTCGAACTTCTTCGTCAATTTCATAAGCTGTACGCTCTGAAATAGATTTTTGTGGAGTTTGAGCACCAAACATTGCATGATTTCCTTCGTATTGAACAGGTCCAAGTTTTTCACTCATACCATACTCTGTAACCATTGCACGCGCCATTTGTGTAGCTTGCTCAAAGTCGTTTGATGCACCTGTTGTTTGGACATTAAAGATGATTTCTTCAGCAACACGTCCACCCATCAAACCAGCTAATTGTTCTTTCATGTCTTCTTTAGATAGCAACATTTGATCTTCTTTTGGAAGTGCAATCATGTAACCACCTGCACGACCACGAGGAACAATTGTTACCTTATGAACTACACGTGCGTTGGACAAGACCAAACCAACAATTGTGTGTCCTGCCTCATGATAAGCAACCATTTCACGTTCTTTTTGAGAAACAGTTTTATCTTTCTTAGAAGGTCCTGCAATAACGCGATCTTCTGCCTCATCAATATCAGAAGCATCAATGACTGACTTATTACGACGAGCTGCAACTAAAGCTGCCTCGTTCAATACATTTTCCAAATCAGCACCAACAAATCCCGGTGTTTGTTGGGCAACTAACTTCAAATCTACATCTTCTGCTAAAGGTTTATTTCTAGCATGGACTTTGAGAATTGCTTCACGTCCTTTAACGTCTGGACGACCAACCAATACTTTTCTATCAAAACGACCTGGACGAAGAAGTGCTGGATCTAATACGTCAGAACGGTTTGTTGCCGCAATAACAATAATTCCTTCATTTCCTTCAAAACCATCCATCTCAATCAGCAATTGGTTCAAAGTTTGTTCACGTTCATCATTACCCCCACCAAGACCGACACCACGTTGTCGACCGACAGCATCGATTTCATCAATAAAGATAATAGCTGGAGCTGCTTTTTTTGCATCCTCAAAAAGAGAACGTACACGACTTGCACCAACACCGACGAACATTTCTACGAAGTCAGAACCTGAAATACTAAAGAATGGTACACCAGCTTCTCCTGCAACTGCTTTAGCAAGTAATGTTTTACCAGTTCCCGGAGGACCCTCTAAGAGAACACCAGCTGGGATACGAGCACCTAATTTTGTAAATCGTTTTGGATCTTTTAAAAATTCAACAACTTCAACAAGTTCTTGTTTTTCTTCTTCAGCACCGGCAACATCTGAAAAACGAACTTTGATATCTTCCTTATTTGCTGCTTTGGCTTTGTTTCGTCCAAAACTCATTGGATTTCTTCCACTATTCCCCCCAACATTCCCCATCATAGAGAATAAGAAGAAAAATAGAATCGCAAATGGTACAACGGAGACTAGTATATTAATCCACATACCGCTTGAACTCTCATGCTTTACTTCAATTTGAGTCTGATGTTCACTTGCAAGTTTTTGTAAATCAGCTACAGTAGTATCTGACGGAAGAAGAATACTTGTAAATTTTTCTACTTTAGCAGAAGGAGGCGTGAAGAAACGTATACCAGTATCTTTTTTTTCTGTTTTAGCAGTTTTATATACACCAGAAACTTCAATAACGCTACCACTTGGTTGATAGGTCATTTCCTTAACGTTATCATTAGTAATTTCCTGCACTAATTCTGAGTACTTAATTTCTTGACTTCTACCCGCAACTCTACCAGCAAAAAAGTACTGGAATCCTGTTACAAGTAAAAAGATTATCAACAAATAAAGAAATGGATTTTTTATGAAACCATTATTTTGTTTTTGCATTCAACAACTTACCCTTCTATTTTGAGTAAACTTCCTCTTTTAATACACCTACATAAGGAAGGTTACGGTAATTTTCGTTATAGTCTAAACCATAGCCTACAACAAATTCATTTGGGATTGTAAAACAAGTGTAATCTGCTTCAATCTCTACAGTACGACCTTCTGGTTTATCTAGCATAGTTACAATTTTAACAGAAGCCGCTTCTCTCGCAGTAAACATATCTCTCAAACTTTTTAAAGTCTGACCAGTATCAATAATATCTTCTACAAAAATAATATGTCTACCTTTAATTTCTTGAGTTACATCTTGTTTGATATTAATCACTCCGCTACTCACAGTTCCACCATGATAGCTAGAAACCATCATAAAGTCCATCTCAAGATGTGTATCAATATATTTTACCAATTCTGCCATAAAAGGAATAGATCCTTTTAAAATACCAACCAGAATCGGATTTTTTCCCTCATAATCTTTTGTCAATTGAGCGCCTAATTTTTTTGCTGCTTCTGTGATTTCATCTTGAGAAATCATAATCTTCTTGATATCTTGTTCTAACATAATTTTACCTATCTATTTTTTCTATATAAAGTACAGTGCTCATTATATCATTTTTAGTTTTTTTACTCAAATCACTGAATTCGATTCCTAAAACTGAACAAATTTGTCCAAATTGCTCAATGACAATCACATTTTCCCTTTTTTCTAAAGGAATTTTCAAATCTATAAAGAGACGTCTCAGTTTCTTTCGATGTCCGTTTTTTATCAGATAGTCACCAATTTCTCTATGTCGTAATACTATAGATGTTTCACGGGAAACACTGATTTTTTGAACATCCTCCCCTTCTAATGGAATACCGAATGAAAAGAGATAGCCTTCATAAGTGACTTGATTTAGATAGTCTAACACACTCTTACTACTTATTTCATCCGACTTTGGTCTGATTTTACGAATTTGAAAGTGATTGTACTCTTTAACTAATTCGTAGCCATTTTTCAAACTATGGTGATATTGACTTTTAGTCTTTAGAATATGATGAATTTCTCGGAATTGTTCTCTAGTTACATTCAAATTAGCAAAGTAACTCAGATACTCTTGTAATAAAACTCGCTGTGTTTCTTCTGAAAAAGATAAAAACTGAGTTAAATCTTCTACATCAATCGTCTGAGATAATTCACAAATTGTTGTTTGATAATCAGAAATTTCTTTCCCAAATTCTAGTATAGCTTTGCGAATCTCAGGATTTTCTTTCTCCAATTGTGGTAAATAGAGGTTACGAACACGATTTCGAAAATAATGATTTTCTTGATTTGAAACATCTTCAAAATGATTTATTTCAGGAAAATCACTTTTATAGAAGCTTAGTAACGGACGAATTAATTCACCTTGATTAAACTTTTGTTTTTCTTTTATAGCTGATAAATGGTGTAATCTAACACCTCTAATCAGTCGCATAAAAATCGTCTCAACCTGATCATCTGCATGATGAGCTGTTACAAGTGCAGTTGCAGATGTTTCTCTCATTACTTCTCTAAAAAAGTCATAGCGAAATTGGCGAGCACCTGCCTCTGTAAAACGCCCAGTGAAATGAGCTACATAAAAAGGAGTTCCAGTTTGTCTAGCTAGATTTCTTAATGCCTCTTCTTCTTCATCAGATTCTGGTCTTTGTTTATGGTTCACATGAGCTACAACAAGTTCAATATTAAGTTCATTTTTATAAGTAGACAAAAGGTGAAACAGAAACATCGAATCAAGTCCACCAGATAAGGCTACAATTACTTTTGAATGATTTTTGAAATAACCTCTCTTAAGTAAATGATTCAAAAAATCCCGGTCTGTCATTTTAAGACCTCATAGACATCTTTAGCGATTTTAGAAATTGTATCGTAATCTGAATTTTTGGTAAAGATAGAAATGATAAATGGTGATTCTGTATAAACAACTCCAGTATCATGTTTGAATTCGTCTGCATCTCCAATTTTGTGAGCTACACTAACAGAAATATTTTTGGCAATTCTCTGGTTGTCATACGAAGTTTTTGAAAGTGACTCAAGTACAAAACCATTTTGGTTATAAATAGACTCCATGACTTGACCAGCCATTTTTGCAGAAGCCAATTTATCTGTAACATCCCAATTTTCACCCGAAAGAGCTGTCATCTGCTGTTTAAAGGTTTCATCAGATTTGTTTGTAATGTAATAACCAAGGATATTATGTGCTACATTATCTGACTCTTTTGCTGTTTTTGCGATTAAATCTTTAACACTATACTCTTTGTTGTCGGCTTTTTTTGGAAGACTACCACTTCCTTCAGGTTTATAGGAACCAGGATATTCATTCACTTCTGGAACATACTTAAGGGCTGTATCCAGTTGAATATCCCCTTGATTTATCTTTTCCTGAGCATAATAGAGGTAAGGCAATTTCATAATACTAGCAGCGTACATTCTTTGGTTTTCGTTAATACCAGCTTCTTTACCTGTGCTTAACTGTTTAACATAAATTGAAAACTGGTCATTTTGATAATTTGAAGATAATAATTCCTGTACTTTTTCAATACGGTTATCCTCTTCAGAAATATCTTCCAGCGAAATCCAACCACCTTGTTTTAGACGTAAAAACTCTCTACCTTCAGCAAACACTAACATATCCCCTTCAATTTTTTGATAAGGTGATAAAGTATGTGTTTTTTCTGTTTGATCATAAGGACTGTTATAGATTATAAACCCAGGTTTTAACCATACCTGTTTAATGTTACTATTTACAGTTGATTCATCATACACGAATCTTTTATCTGCAGCGACAAATTGGTTATTAGATAACTTAAACACTGCAATTCCTTGACTATTTAATCGCCACTCTAATATAGTTAATTTAGTTTCTGAATTAACTTTTCCTGATTCTTTTATCAAATCTTCTGTAGAATAAACGGGGGTTTCACCATAAAATTTTGGAGATTCAATGGCATCTTGATAATACAAATCATATGAACCATGGGTTAGTGAATAGATTTCTTGTTTTGGAATGATAACCGGATTCTCAGTGCTAACTACTTGGACACTTTTAAAGAAAATTGGAAGTAGTAATATCACTAAAAATTTACGCATTCTTTTTTTCCTCTTCTTCCTGCAATCGTAACAAATGATTTTTCTGGGCTAATTCTTCTAATTTTTCATCTGATAAATTTAAAAATTGCTCAACTATATCTAATATATTTTCCATCTCATATTACCTAGGAAGTAAGTCCGGAATAGTATAGACTTCCTCCCACGATTTAGAATAATAATATTTTGCACGAGAATATTTAGCTGCGTACGACTCATCTTTCAACTTAGTCGCAAAACTAGCTTCCTTATCCTTTTCGTCACTCAATTCCTCATACTGTTTTTTCAACTCAGCTAGTTGTTGACGACGTGATAATAGTTGTTGATAACTCTGTGCTAAATTGTAAGTTGGTAAAATAAACAACAACATAATTAAAATCAAAACCCAACCCATAAAACGATTGCGTCTTTGTCGTTCTTCCATCAAATATCTACGACGTTGATGTTCATTTTGAATAAACGAGTTATTCATTTGGACTATTTTTTTATACATCGCTTTCTACCCTTGTTTCACTGATAATCTCAAACATTCCTGCTGCGTCTTCTTTTTTAGTGCTATCTTTCATTTCCAACACTTTTACAAGCAACAATTTGTTTCCAAAGCGAATTTCAACCTGATCATTGATTTTTAAGTCAGTTGAACTTTTAGCAAGGATTCCATTTACCTTAATTCGCCCTTTATCTGCAACTTCCTTAGCCACTGTACGGCGTTTAATAATTCGTGATACTTTTAAATATTTATCTAATCTCATCTTATAATACCTCAAATTATTATTGTACCATTTTTATTCCTTTTATAGAAGAAAAAAGATAACCCCTAATGTGACTCTTTTAAGTCTTTTATCTTCGCTAATGATTCTCCAAAGGTTAAGAGTCCTTCTAAAATCTCATAATCTTTTTTATTTCGAATATCAAATACAACTTCGATTAAACCTTGATTTTCAGAAATATTAGCCTTCAAATTTGTCTGAGAAAGAGCCTGGAAATAATCTTGGGTTAAAAATAGCTGTTGCGATATTTTTTCAAATTGAATTACAAGCTTATTATTTCTTCTTTCAACACGATTAACAAATACTTTATCTAGATAAGCTTTAGCTAATCCAATTTCTAAGAGATAGGCAACTACATCTGGATACTCACCAAAACGGTCAATTAACTCATCTTGTAATTCTTCATAGTTGACACGGTTATCAATTTGACGAATTCTCTTGTAAATCTCAATTTTATGTCGTTCATCTGAAATGTACTCATCCGGAAGATAGGCATCAATTTGTAGAATTAACTCAGCATTACCTTTTTCACGTTTCTTAGCAGTTCCATTTTTCTTAGCAATTGCTTCTTCCAGTAATTGAGAATAGAGTTCAAAACCAACAGAATCGATAAAACCTGACTGCGAACTTCCCAAAAGATTACCCGCTCCACGAATGGATAAATCGCGCATAGCGATTTTGAAACCAGAACCCAATTCGGTAAATCCCTTGATAGCTTCTAATCTCTTTTCTGAAACTTCTGTCAAAGATTTGTCAGGTCGATACATAAGATAGGCATAAGCAATACGATTACTACGACCAACCCGACCTCTTAATTGATACAAGGTTGACAATCCCATATGGTCTGCATTTTCTATAAACAAGGTATTGGCATTTGGAATGTCTACTCCTGTTTCAATGATTGTTGTTGTTACTAAAATATCATATTCACCTTCAATGAAATCAAGTAGTGTGTTCTCCAAACGAATTTCACTCATTTGACCATGAACAAAACCAATAGAAGCTTCAGGAATTAACTCTTGTAACTCTGAAACCTTCTTTTCAATCGTGTCAACTTTGTTGTAAAGATAGTAAATCTGACCACCACGATCAATTTCTCTTAATACAGCATCACGAATGACACGATTATTCTGTTCAAGGACATAGGTTTGTACAGGGTATCGATTGGTTGGGGGAGTTTCGATGACAGATAAATCTCGGATACCTAGCATAGACATATGTAGAGTTCGAGGAATTGGTGTAGCTGTCAAAGTTAAGACATCAACCTTCTTTTTTAATTCCTTCAAAGCTTCCTTATGTTTGACACCAAAACGTTGTTCCTCATCGATGATGATCAAACCCAAATCAGCAAATTCAACATCTTTAGATAAAACTCGATGGGTTCCTATCAGGATATCAACTTGGCCTTTTTTCAATTTTTCAAGTGTTTCAGTCTGCTCTTTTTTACTTCTAAAACGACTCAAAACATCTACATTGACAGCAAACTGCTCAAATCTTTCCTTGAAATTACTATAATGTTGCTGAGCCAAAACTGTAGTAGGTACTAAAACAACAACCTGTTTATGATTGTTGACAGCCTTAAAAGCAGCTCGCATGGCCACCTCAGTCTTACCGAAACCAACATCTCCAACTAAAAGTCGATCCATTGGTTGAGAAGCCTGCATATCCTTTTTAATTTCATCTATACTTCGAAGTTGGTCCTCAGTTTCAACATAAGGAAAAGCCTCATCAAAAGCAACTTGATCTTCATCATCTTTTGAAAATGCAAAACCTTCAAGTTGACTCCTCTCTGCATATAACTTAATTAAGTCATCTGCAATGTCTTCAACTTGATTTTTTACTTTTTGCTTAGCTTTTTTAAAACGTCCATCGTTTAATTTGTTTAACTTTGGAGCCTTACCATCACTTGAAACATACTTAGATAAGGTTTGGATTTGTTCTACAGGGATAGAAATTCGATCTCCATTTTGATATTGGATACTTACATAATCTCGGTGAATCCCTTTGAGTTCAATCGTTTCGATTCCTAAATATTGACCAATCCCATGAATTTGATGAACAACATAATCTCCTTTTTGGAGCTCATTATAGTCCTTTAATCTCTCAGCATTACTGATATTTTGTCTTCTATATTTACGTTTAATTTTCTTTTTGAAAATTTCATATTCAGTGATGAATACAAGATTCTCATCCACAAAATGAAAACCATGACGAAGAGTTCCTTCAACAAGATTAACAACTCCTTTACAGATTTCACTTTGATTACTGTTGTCAACTTTAATGCTATATTCATCAAGAATCGTTGACAGTTTTTTTAATTCTGTTTGGCTACTTGATTGAAGAACAATTGTATATTTTAATTTTTTATAGCGTTCAATTTCTTCTTTCAGAAAAGAAAACTGATTGAAGAATTCTTGCATAGGATATTGATTAAATTGATAAAGATGATCAAATTTTAGATTTCCAAGACCTTTTTGAAAATTCGAAAAAAAACTCGCTGGTACATATTTTTTTAATTGATTTTCTACATCAGTAAAATATTGTATATTTGACACAGCTTTACTATTATGTAAATCTTCTGTCAAGTAACTAGCTGTTTCCTTATCAAAAACATCATACTGATTGATAATTTTTTGGAAATCATCAAAAATAATAGGAACTTGATTCAAGTAATCTATCAATGTCCACTGTTTTTTATAAAAAATAGATAAAAACTTGCGAATATCTGCATGAAGAACTTGCTCTTTCGTGCAACTAAAAACTTCTTCTAAATAAGACTTTAAAGTTGGAGAAATAGCTTTATCAATCTCATGTTCTAAGAATTTTTGACCACGATGATAATCTTCAGTAGTTAATAAAATATCACTAGCTGGATAGATTAAGACTTGAGATTGACTTTCTTTTGATAATTGTGTATCTGCGTCGAATTCTCTAATCCCATCTATTTCATCACCAAAGAATTCTATTCGGTAAGGAGATAGTTGTGAAGTTTCAAAGATATCTAAAATATCCCCTCGAAGACTAAATTCACCTTGACTTTGAACTTGAGTAACTTTTTTATAACCAAGTGAGATCAATTGATTTTTTAATTCTCTTTGTTCACATTCTTCGCCAACTTCAAGTTTTAACACACTGTTATCAAAAATTTGAGGATCTGGTAAGAATAAACGGCTAGCCGCCATGTTACAAACTAATATTCCTTTTTGAGATTTATCTCTTAGAAAACGCAAGGCTTCAACTCTTGAAAAAATCTTTTCTTGAGACGATACTAAAAATTCTACCATTGGTGAATCATCTACTAAAAATGGATAAACCATATCAGTACCCAGGATAGAAATTAAATCATTTACTAGACGCTCAGCTTCTCCATAAGTAGATGTCATTACTAAAATCTTGTTCTGATTTTTAACACTACTTGCAATAGCTAAAGACTTTGCTGAACCAGAGAGACCTAGTAGTAATTCCCTCTGCTTGAGAGATAAATGCTCATTCCATGATTGTATATTCTTATTCTCTAAAAAGAATTCGATTAATGACATTCCCTTACCCATTGTATTTCTGCATTGTTTTTTCAAAGTTTTTCTCTTGTAAATAATAATTTACAGCATCGTCAACCTTGTCAATAGACTGTAAAATACCTATATAGTCATCCTTGTCAAATTTACTCAAAACGTGGTGAACAACAGACATTCCTTTTTTAGGTCTACCGATACCAATCTTTACACGATTGAAAACCTGTGTACCAATATGTTGGATAATTGACTTGATACCATTATGACCGCCAGCTGATCCTTTAGCGCGAAGTCGAATTTTTCCTACTTCCATGTCAAGATCATCGTAAATAATCAGTAAATCTTCGATATCTAAACCATAGTAGGTTAATAAAGCATGAACTGCTTTCCCACTTTCATTCATAAAAGTTGTTGGTTTCACTAGATAAATTTTTTCACCATTAAGGAAAAATGAAGCTAATTCAGCTTGGAATATCTTATCGTGTGTAAAGGATACATTCTGTTTTTTTGCTAGTTGGTCAATCAACATAAATCCAACATTATGTTTGGTTTCAAAATATTTATCTCCTGGATTTCCCAATCCCACAAGTAATTTTGTCATTTATTTTTCCTTTCAAAAGCCAAAAGGGTTGGAATTTTTTTCCAACCTAATTGACACTATTTAAAATATTCATTATACGTTAAAGCGGAATTCCATGATATCGCCATCTTGAACGACATATTCTTTTCCTTCTTCACGCAAGCGTCCAGCTTCTTTTACAGCCTTTTCAGATCCATATTTAATCAAATCATCATAAGACATCGTTACTGCACGAATAAATCCTTTTTCGAAATCAGAGTGAATGATACCAGCTGCTTGAGGAGCTTTCATACCACGTTTAAAGGTCCAAGCACGAACTTCTTTTTCACCAGCTGTGAAGTAAGTTCCAAGTCCTAATAGATGGTAAGCTGCACGAGTCAATTTGTCCACACCTGATTCTGTCAAACCAATTGCTTCAAGAAACTCTTTTTTATCTTCATCGTCTAACTCAGAAATTTCTTCTTCAGCACGCGCTGAAATGACCACTACCTCTGCATTTTCTGTTGCTGCGAATTCACGAATTTGCTTCACATAATCGATAGATTCTGGGTCTCCAACCACATCCTCATCAACGTTAGCTACATAAAGAACTGGTTTCGTGGTCAAAAGGAAAAGACCTTTGACAACCTTTTGCTCTTCATCTGTAAATTCAATAGTACGAGCTGATTTACCGTCTTCAAGGACAGGCTTAATCTTTTGGAGAACGTTAAATTCTGCAACTGATTCCTTATCTTTTTGTGTACGTGCCATCTTTTCCACACGCGTATAGCGTTTATTAACAGACTCTAAGTCAGCAAGAATCAATTCTAGGTTAATGGTATCAATATCTGCTAATGGATCTACAAAAGCATCTTCACGACCTTGCTCACGCATGACATTTTCATCATCAAAGGCACGAACTACATGGACAATGGCATCAACTTCACGAATATTGGCCAAGAATTTATTTCCAAGACCTTCTCCTTTTGATGCACCTTTTACAATCCCTGCAATATCTGTAAATTCAAAGGTTGTTGGGACTGTTTTCTTAGGAGTAATCATTTCAGTCAATTTTTGTAGGCGTTCATCTGGAACTTCTACCATCCCAACGTTTGGGTCAATAGTTGCAAATGGATAGTTTGCAGCCTCTGCTCCTGCTTTTGTAATTGCGTTAAATAGGGTTGATTTACCAACATTTGGCAAACCCACGATACCTGCTGTTAAAGCCATAGTTTCTCAATCTCCGTTCACATTTCAATCTTCAATATTATAACACAAAAAGGGAAAACTTGCTAACCCTATAACTACTTGCATTTAGTCGATAATTTTACTCATTTTTCTTTCAAAATCATAACGACTCATCATGACAACATGATCACAATTACTGCATTTTATTTTGATATCTGCACCTAGACGTGTAATTTCCCAACGATTCGCTTTTTTGCCTGTAGATTTGATTGTACAAGCATGTGGTTTTTTCATTTCAACAAAATTTCCAACTTGATACATACTACTCTCCTTTTCATATTTCTGATTATATCATAAAAGAGGTGAGCTAGGCTCAACCTCTTTAACTTAATTTGTACGAACTGGTGTAATCAGCTGCATGAAATCTTCATCTGTATCAGCTGGTACCAAGGTAAATGGACGAACTGCTGAAATGAAGCTGATTGTTACCTTCTCACTATTCAAGGCTTTTAGTGCTTCAATCAAGTAAGTTGGGTTAAAGCTAATAGTTAAATCTTCACCAGATACAGCAATTGTATCGATTTCTTCGTTTACTTTACCAACTTCTGGAGAATTTACATGAGCTGTAACTACTCCTTGTTTGATTTCTAATTTTACAGTTCCATTTTGAGTAGCACTTGATAAAAGACGTGCACGCTCCATAGATTGACGTAGATTCACAACATCAAAAGTCACTATCGTATTAAAGTCTGTTGGAATTAAGCGATCTGTATCAGGATAATTACCTTCTAAGAGGCGTGTATAGAAGCTAATATTTTCGCTTCTAAAGAGAATTTGGTTGTTTGCGAAGAAAATCTCTACTGTTTCGATATCGTCCGTAAAAACAGCTGAAAATTCGCGTAGAGAGCGACTTGGGATAACAACATCAAAATTATCACTATTTTTTTCAAGAGTTAATTTTTTCTGACTGAGACGATGTGAGTCTGTTGCAACTGTTTTTAATTCTTGATGATTACTCAAAACAAAGTGAACACCAGTCAAAATAGGACGGCTTTCTTGTACACTAGCAGCAAAAGCAGTTTCATTGATAATTTTCTTAAGAAGTTTTGTTTCAAGAACTAGAGGATTACTTGCTGCAATTTCCTGAATACGTGGATACTGTTCGCTGTCTTTTCCTTTCAGAGTAATTTCTGATTTTCCACTTGTTAGTACAATTTGATGTTGTTCAATTTCTTTAAAATCAAGAGTCACATCTGGAAGACTAGAAACAACATTGATAAAGAAAGAAGCTTCTAAAAGAATTGATCCTAAAGAGTTAATCAAAAGACCTGCATTTTCATCTTTTTGAGAAATGAAGTTTTCAATTGAAATTTGACCATTTGATCCAATTAATGTAATTCCTTCGTTAGTCACATCAATTTTAATAGTTGATAAAACAGGAATAGCATTTTTTGAACTAATAGCACGTTTTGTAATATTTAATGATTGCAGGAATAAATTTTTATTAATAGAAAAATGAATCATGGAATCTCCTTTATTTATTTTTATTATTAGAAGGTTAATAGTAATAGTAGGCTGTGTGAAATCTGTGGAAAACCAGGTTTAGTTTAGAAAAATCAAGAAGTTATACTTGTTTAAAATTTGTTAATAAATCAGTAAAATTTTAAACACTTATCCACAAGCTATTTAATTTTCTTTTTGATGGTTTCGATTTCTATACGTAATTTATCATCAGTTTCAATCATAGATTTGATTTTTGCATGAGCATGAATGACTGTTGTATGATCTTTTCCACCAAATTCTTTCCCGATTTTAGGAAGGCTGTTATCAGTCAGTTCTCTAGCTAGATACATAGCAACTTGGCGAGCTAGAACAATATTCTGAACACGTCTAGTTCCCTTCATCTCTTTAACGCTAACATCATAAAATTTTCCGACTTCCTCTTGGATTTTTTCAATTGGAATGACGATCATGGTGCTAACGCTTTGTTTTCTGGCACGTATAGCCTCAGATGCAATATCCACAGTTATAGTGTTGATTTGCTTAACTTTAGCCATGAGACTAATATCTTTAAGGGCACCTTCTAATTCACGTACATTTGAATCAAACTGTCCAGCCAAATATTCGATTGTATCAGGTTGAAAATGATAATCAAGATCTTCCGTTTTACTGTTTAAGATAGCAATGCGAGTTTCAAAATCTGGAGGAGTAATATCCGTTGTTAGTCCCCATGAGAAGCGCGTGACAAGACGCTCAGGTAGATTTTCCAGTTGTTCTGGCCTGCGGTCACTCGTTAAAACGATCTGTTTATTATTACTATGAAGGTTATTAAATGTGTTGAAAAACTCTTCCTGAGTTTGCACTTTATTTCCACTGAGAGATTGAATATCATCAATAAGAAGGAGATCTATACTTCGATAGGTTTTTTTAAAATTATCCATATCATTCAGTCTTAGATGATCTAAAAATTCATTAATAAAGCTTTCAGCAGGAATATATTTTACACGCGTATTAGGATTTTTTTTGAGAATTTCATTACCCAAAGCATTGAGCAAGTGAGTTTTCCCTAGACCAGGTCCCCCATATATAAACAGAGGATTATAAGTTAGTCCAGGATCTTCCGAGACGGCTAAAGCAGCAGACTTGGCCCAAATATTTCCATCACCTTGGATAAAATTATCAAAAGTATAGATGTCTCTTAATCCTGTTTCTGAATAGGGTATAGATTTTTTAATTTCTTCCTGTTGATAATTACTGTTTTCAACATTGCTTGCTATATCGGAGGTATTAGAATCTTCTTTAGTCAATACATATTGAGCTTTTATTTCAGTGTCATAGATTTGAAAACCGACAGCTACAATAATATCATTAAGTTTTGTACTCCAAACCATTTCCATTTCAGATCTTGGCAAAAATATGGTAGCTACATTTCCCTCAACTTTTATTAATTCAGCAGGTGTTGCGTAGAAATCAAACATTGATCGTGTTAATCGCTCTTTAGCTAAATCTAAAATCTGATTCCAAAACTGTTTCTCTTTCAACTACAAACTCCTCCTCTCCTAAAAGGTATAATCTTAAACATTATTTTATCATATAGCAAGCATTTTTTCCACAACTTGTGAAAAACAATCCACAATGTTTAAAAGATTTATCCACAACTTGTGGATAAAAGGTCTAGATTTTGATTTTACTGATTTTTCCTCTACTAATCCAGTGGATAAGTATGTGATTTGAGAAAACTAAAATAACAGCCTTATTTCAGGCTGTTAATAAAACGTTGGTATTCTTCTTGATTTTGGAAAGAAATAGTTATTTTTCCAGCATCTTTTTTTTGAAGTTTAATGTCGACGTCTAAACCTAGTATTTTTTTCAAAGCTTCCTCTTCTTCTTTTATGAAGTGATCTTTTTCTTTAAATATTTTTTTCTTTTTTTCCTGAAGCAATCGTTCTACTTGTCTTACTGATAAATCTTCGGATTGAATTCGAGCAAGTAATTTACTCTGCTCTTTATTAGATAGTTGAATTAGGAGTCTAGCGTGTGCCTGTGATAATCTACCATTTTCAACTTCTGTTAAAATATCATATGGTAGGGTTAGTAATCGAACAAGATTTGTAATATAAGGTCGAGATTTCCCCATTTTTTCAGCAATTTCAGCATGAGTGAAACCTTTATCAATCAAAGATTGATAGGATTTAGCTTCCTCAACAGGATTTAAATCTTCTCGTTGCAGATTTTCAATGATTGAATGAAGCATCATATCTTGATCAGATAAATTTTTGACAATTACTGGGACTTCTGAGAGTCCAGCCAGAATGGATGCACGATAACGTCTTTCTCCAGCCAAAATTTCATAACCGATGACTGGAGATTGACGAACAATAATGGGTTGAATCAAGCCGTTTTCTTTAATAGATTGAGCAAGTTCCTTTATTTTTTCTTCAGGAAAATCTTTACGAGGTTGATAGGGATTTTTTTGAATATCTTTTATATGAATTAGTTTTAATTCTTCCATATTTCTACAGTATCACAACTTCGATATTCTGTAAAGTAGCTTTACATTCATGTAAACTAATAATCTAAATCATTTGTACTCTTATCTAATTTGATTGTTGTTGTCTCTTCTTTACCATTACGATAGTAAGTTATTGTCATTTTATCTCCAACAGAGTGACTGTAAAGCGCATTTTGCAATTCAGTAGCAGATGTAATTGGGTTACCGTCTACTTTTGTGATGACATCATATTTTTCTAAGTGTCCATTTGCTGGCATATTAGATTGAACAGAACGAACAGCTACTCCAGAAGTAATACTATCAGGCAGTTTTAATTTTTGAAGATCAGTTGTGCTAAGATTTGATAAGTTAACCATTTGAATCCCTAAAGCTGGTCTAGTTACTTTTCCATTATTCTCCAACTGTTCTATGATTTTGATAGCATCATTTGAAGGGATAGCAAATCCTAGACCTTCTACAGAAGTTCCACCATTGGTAGCAATTTTACTTGATGTAATACCAATGACTTGTCCCTGAATATTGATTAAAGGACCGCCTGAGTTACCAGGGTTGATAGCTGTATCTGTTTGAATAGCCTTAGTAGAGATAGCTTGGCCGTCTTCAGATTTTAAAGAAACAGTTCTATTTAAACTAGATACAATTCCTTGAGTAACTGTATTTGCGTACTCTGAACCTAAAGGACTACCAATTGCAATAGCTGTTTCTCCAACGGTCAATTTACTTGAGTCTCCAAATTCAGCTACTGCAGAAACTTTTTCTGAAGAGATTTTAACAACGGCGATATCAGAATAAGTATCAGTTCCTACAATTTCTCCTGGTACTTTTGTTCCGTCAGCTAAACGAATATCAACTTTCTTAGCTCCATTAATAACGTGAGTGTTAGTTACGATATAGGCGTACTCCCCATCTTTTTTATAGATAACACCAGATCCTTGGCTGGAAACTTGTTCAGTATTTGTGTCTGTATCAGATTCACCGTATCCAAATAGACTATTTTGAGAGTTTGCTGAGTAGGTGATAATCGATACTACAGCATCTTTAACTTTATCTACTGCTTTAGTAGTTGAATTCTCATTTTTAACTGAAGTTTGAGTAATTGTTGTACTATTCTGTGTATTAGTTTCCTGTTTTTGATTCAGCTGAAGAATAGTTAAACTACCCAATACACCACTAAAAAAGCTGATGAGAATAATTAGTAAAAGTTGTCCGATTTTTTTTGAAATATTTTGTATTTTTTTCATAGATTCCTCCATGTTTTAGTTATTGTTTAGAGTATAAAACTGTTAACTTAATTCAAACTTAAAAAAAATATGTTTTCAACAATCTGTGGATAACTGTGGAAAATATGTGAATTTCTTGAGGATTTTAGTTCTTTTACTTGTGTATAAGATGTGAAATATGATTTGAATGTGGTAGAATATAAGAATGAAAATAAAAATTGTAACAGTAGGAAAACTGAAAGAAAAATACCTTAAAGACGGGATTGCTGAATATTCAAAAAGACTTTCGCGATTTGCGAATTTAGAAATGATTGAACTTGCTGATGAAAAAACACCAGATCGTGCAAGTGATTCTGAAAATCAGAAGATTTTAGAGTTAGAAGGAACTAGAATTCTTTCTAAAATTGGTGACCGAGATTTTGTTATTGTACTAGCTATAGAAGGGAAAACTCTCTCTTCTGAAGAGTTTAGTAAACAATTGGAACAAGCGCCTATAAATGGTTTTTCTACTTTAACCTTTATCATTGGTGGGAGTTTAGGTCTTTCTCCTCAGGTAAAAAAGCGTGCTAATCTATCTATTAGCTTTGGCCGTTTGACTCTTCCACATCAATTAATGAGATTAGTCTTGGTTGAACAAATTTACCGTGCCTTTACTATCCAGCAAGGCTCTCCCTATCATAAATAGGATTGACTAACCTAGATTTTTCTGATAATATAGACTAGTGAGGTCTCATAGCTCAGCTGGATAGAGCATTCGCCTTCTAAGCGAACGGTCGCAGGTTCGAATCCTGCTGGGATCAATACATACAATTTAAAGCTGGGTTATCCCAGCTTTTTTTGTAAAAATACATTTCAGGCACAAAAAAGTGCAGTTGAGGATGAATGGTTCTAAAATAGAATCCATTTTGTATAATAGATTTGTAAGTTCATTTACAAGTAAAAAGAGAAAAATTATAGGGAGATATAATGAATTTATTGAAAATACTTATAGTTATTCTTCATATTCTTATTCTGTCAAATAGCTATGAACTCATTTGTAAGGTAACAAAAAAAGAAAAATATCTGTTTATTTTTGGAGTATTTCTAGCACAGTCTATAGTTGAAATTCTATTCTATTTCATTTCGTTACATGGATTAGGAATGGAAAAAATTTCATTTATTAGTGTGATATTTGTTTATCTAATAGGATTTAAGAAATATCATAAGTACAAGGCTATTTTTATCAGTTTACTATTGTCTCTACTATATCAAAGTACTCATACTTTTATAGCAGTAATCATATCCTCTATAACAGGTGTTTCTTTCGTAACAAAATATGAAGATTTCTTTTTTGTAGTAGTTTTATTGCTGACTTATTTTGTAATCAAAAAAATTATTTTTTATTTCCACTTGGAAATCAATTATTTTGATAAAGATTACCTCTATCCATTTTTTAAAAAAGCCATTTTTGCTTTCTTTGCTTTACATATTCTATTATTTATTTCAGACATGGTAAATATTCATGAACACTTTTATAGTTTTAGTAGTATTTTAGCAACAATTGTCTTTATTTGTTTACTACTAATCCTCTTTGCAATGAATGCCAATAAGGTTCAAGTTGAGAGAGAAATTGCTCTAAATCAGAAAAAATTTGAACAGTTATATTTACAGAATTATACTGATGAAATTGTTTCGCTTTACAATGAGATTCGAGGGTTTAGACATGACTATGCAGGAATGATGGTTAGTATGCAAACTGCAATTGACAGTAAAGATTTACAAGAAATTGACAGGATTTACAATGAAGTATTTGTTAAAGCTAATCATAAACTTAGATCAGATAAGTATACTTATTTTGATCTAAATAATCTTGAAGATTCCGCTCTTAGAAGTGTGATTGCTCAATCTATTGCCAACGCAAGAGTTCATAACATAGAGTATACTCTGGAGGTAAAAGATATTATTTCACCATTATCAATGGAATTATTAGATTTAGTTCGTGTCATGAGTATTTTACTTAATAATGCTGTTGAAGGAGCACTAGAAAGCTATAGAAAACAAATGGAAGTAGCTGTCATTAAATTAGAATCTGAAATATTGATTATTATCCAAAATTCTCGTAAAAATAGATTGATCAAGCCAGAAGAAATATTTAACATTGGATATTCTACAAAAGGTATAAATAGAGGAATAGGCCTCAATAATGTTAAGGAAATACTAGAAAAATATGATGATGTTATTTTAGAAACAGAAATTGATAATGAACGATTTAAACAAATTATTAGATTTAAGAGGAATATAATATGAAAGTATTAATTTTAGAAGACATTATAGAACATCAGGTAAGATTGGAAAAAACTTTGAATGAGATTTCCAAAGAAATGAATATTCCTATATCGTATAAAACAACAGGTAAAGTTAGAGAATTTATGGAATATGTTGAAAATGAAGAAGTGAATCAGCTGTATTTTTTAGATATCGATATTAATGGAATTGAGAAAAAAGGATTTGAAGTAGCCCAGTTTATTCGTCATCGTAATCCTTATGCGATTATCGTTTTTATAACGAGTCGCTCTGAATTCGCAACACTAACTTATAAATACAAAGTATCTGCTCTAGATTTTATTGATAAGGACATCAATGATCGCTTATTCAAAGAACGAGTTGCGGAGTGTATTGTGTATACTAAAAGTACATTATTAGAAAATCAATCCGTAGTTGATTACTTTGAATATAGTTTTAAAGGGAATGATATTTGTCTTCCTTACCATGATATTTTATATATTGAAACAACAGGAACTTCCCATAAACTAAGGATTATTGGTAAGAATTTTTCAAAAGAGTTTTATGGAACAATAACAGATATTCAAGAAAAAGATAAGGAATCTCAACGTTTCTATTTAGCTCATAAATCATTTTTAGTGAATGTTGGAAATATTAAAGATATAGATCGTAAGACTATGGAAGTTGTTTTTTACGAAGAACATCGTTGTCCTATTTCACGATTAAAAACGAAAAAACTCAAACAGATTTTAACTGAAAAGACTAAAAAATAATTGACAATTTTTCATTTATTGATATAATGGTTATATCTGTTAAAGATAAATGGTCCGTTGGTCAAGGGGTTAAGACACCGCCTTTTCACGGCGGTAACACGGGTTCGAATCCCGTACGGACTATTTTATCCGCCATAGCTCAGTTGGTAGTAGCGCATGACTGTTAATCATGATGTCGTAGGTTCGAGTCCTACTGGCGGAGTTAAACAAAAAGAACACCATTGGTGTTCTTTTTTTGTCTCTAATTTGCATCTCCCAACATTTTCATAAGAAAGTTTGTCATTTCTAGTGGACTTTCTTTTTTTCCATGAGCAATCCAGGTTTGGCATACACCAAATAGTGCGTTTGTTAGATAAATACTGCTATACTCTAACTCAATATTGTTTAAATTTAATTGCATAAAGCGTTTTTGGAGGTCAGTGCTAAGCATAATGTGAAGTTTATTTCTCAGGAAGTTTTGTATCTCTTTTGTACCATTTTCAGATAGAAGAGCAGCTAGTAAAGGTTCAGACTCTAAGTATTCAAACACTTCTAGAATAGCATCTCTTTTATGATTTGCGTGTTTTTGGAAAATATACTCAAAGGTATGAAAAAGCTTACTTTGGTACTGTTCAATCATATCATACTTATCTTTGTAGTGAGTATAAAAACTAGAGCGACTAATTCCAGCTTTTTCTGCCAGTTTAACGGTGCTAATTTGATCGAATGGTTGTTTCATTAATAATTGAACCATGGCGTTCTCAATAGTACGTTTAGTTTTTAAGCGTTTGTTGCTCTCTTTCATAGTTCCTCCTTGTGAACAAAAATAGACGCAGTGTATAAAAATTATGATTTTGACTTGTAAATAAGAATTTTTAATGTATAATCTATTATATCAAAATTTTAGACAATATGTGTAAAAAAGGAGACAATATGTTTAAAGAATGGAAAGCAATTTTTAAAAAACCAACCTTTATCATTGTAATGATAGGTATTTCTCTTATTCCTGCTTTATACAACATCATATTTTTATCATCTATGTGGGATCCATATGGCCAATTATCTGAGTTGCCTGTAGCGGTCGTTAATAACGATAAAGAAGCATCTTATAATGGAAATACAATGACTATTGGAAAAGACATGGTGTCCAATTTAGAGCAAAATAAATCATTAGATTTTCATTTTGTCAGTGAAGAAGAAGGTAAGAAGGGTCTAGAAAACGGTGATTATTATATGGTAGTTACTTTGCCAAGTGACTTATCTGAAAAGGCTGCATCTATTCTAACAGACAACCCAGAACAAATGACCATTAACTATCAAACTTCTAGCGGGCATAGCTTCATTGCAAGTAAGATGGATGATTCTGCCATGACACAGTTAAAACAGAATGTTTCTGCTAATGTAACCGAAACCTATACGAAAGCTTTATTTCAAAAGATGGGCGATTTAAAATCTGGTTTAACGAAGGCGGCTGACGGAAGTGAACAATTGGCCAATGGGGCTAGTCAGTTAGCTGTAGGAAGTCAGACATTGTCTTCTAATCTTGATACTTTAGCTAGTTCAAGTTTAACCTTTTCTGATGGCACAAATCAATTTACAAAAGGGTTGACAACGTATGTCACAGGAGTAAAGCAACTGAATAGTGGCTTAGGTACTTTTAATGATGGTTTACAGAACTATACAAGTGCAGTTTCACAGGTTGACACTGGGCTTAACCAATTATCTTCCAAGACTCCAGAATTAGTAGCAGGTGTCAATCAGCTAAATACTGGAATGAAGTCATATGCAGGAGGAGTTTCGCAACTGAATACAGGTCTCAATCAATTTTCAGTTGGTGTCAATGCTTACACAAGCGGTGTTGACAAGCTATCTATTGGGGCAAATCAATTATCTAGTCAATCAGATACATTGAGAGACGGTATTACCCAATTAAATAAAGGGATTAAAGAAATTTCGACTCAATTGAATACTTCATCTCAACAAAAAGAGGAAATCACTCAATTAGCGACTAGTTTAGATGAATTGAATAAAGCACTTCAAGCTGTAACTATTTCAGATAATACTGAACTTAAGAGTACAATATCTAATGATTTAGCGAATATATCTACTCTTGCTCAAACTATTGTGACTAATAGTCAAACAGAGCAAGAGAAAAATCTTACCAATCTTCAAGCAACAGCAACTTATCAATCTCTTACTGATACTCAGAAACAAGAACTGACTGAAGCTGTTTCAAATAATTCTAATTCTACGATAGAGTCAGCAAAAGCAATTTTAACGACGGTAGGAAATCTAAAAGAAAATTTGGGAAGTGTAAACCAACCAGTCTCTAATCTTTCTACTTTACAGACTAAAGCAAATCAAGTATTACCTGTGGCGTCTAGTTCTTTGACATCTATGTCAAGTGTATTTACACAGTTGCAAAATGCTGTAGATAATCAGTTGGTTCCTGGAAGTCAATCGATTGAAAATGGAGTTAATGATTATACTAAAGGGTTGGATACTATTTCTTTAGGTGTAAACCAACTAAGTGAAAAGAATACAGATTTAACAAAAAGTTTGAATCAATTGGTTTCTGGATCAAGTAAGTTGACAGAAAACTCTTCAACCTTGACAACTGGTTTGGATTCGCTAGCTGGGAAAACTCCAGAATTAGTAACAGGTATCGAAAAACTCTCATCTGGTTCTAGCCAATTAAATAGTAAGAGTTCAGACTTAATAGCAGGACTTGATAAAATACAGCTAGGATCTAGTCAATTAATAGATAAATCAAGTCAATTGCTTGCAGCTAGCTCTCAGTTAGGAAGTGGAGCAATGAAAATTGCTGATGGTGCTGGAAAATTAGCAGATGGTGGAACAACTTTAACTGCTGGTATTGAAAGTTTACAAGTAGGAGCTACTGAACTAGAACATGGATTGAACAGCGCTAGCAATCAATTAAAATCAGCATCAACAGAGTCTAATAATGCAGAAGTATTATCTGAGCCTTTGAGTCTTTCAAAAACAGATAATGATCAAGTTCCTGTAAATGGAATTGCCATGGCTCCTTATATGATATCAGTTGCCCTCTTTGTTGCTGCGTTATCAACAAATATGATTTTTGCTAAGTTACCTTCAGGTCGTCATCCTGAAAGTCGTTGGGCTTGGGTTAAATCTCGTTTCGAAATAAATGGAGTTATAGCTGTTTTAGCAGCTGTCTTAGTCTATGGAGGAGTTCATCTTATCGGTCTAACGGCAAATCATGAAATGAGAACCTTGTTCTTAATCATCATCGCAAGTTTGACCTTTATGTCTATGGTAACCGCGTTAACGACATGGAATAGTCGTTTAGGTGCTTTCTTCTCTCTTATTTTACTATTATTACAATTAGCATCAAGTGCAGGAACTTATCCACTTGCTTTGACTAATGATTTCTTTAAGGCTGTCAATCCTTGGTTACCAATGAGTTATTCAGTTTCAGGATTGAGGCAAACGATTTCTATGACAGGGAATATTCATAATCAGATAATTTTCCTTCTGGTAACTTTAGTTCTATTTATAGGATTAGGTATGCTTGCTTATCAACCTAAAAAAATGGAAGAAGATTAAAAAAATCGACCAATTTGGTCGATTTTTTATGAGTATGAATCATGTTAAGAATTTATAAATCTAATAATAGAATGTTTCACGTGAAACAATGAATATGTTGAATAGAATCAGATTGATAGAACTATCAACTAAAAACTCAGTTGGGAAACCAACTGAGTTTTATTTTTTTAGTCTTTCCAAAGTTCCTTTACTTTTGCTTGAACTTCAGCATTTTCTAGAAATTCGTCATATGTTTCATCAATACGATCAATGACACCATTTTTAGAAAGAACGATAATGTGGTTTGCTAGTGTTTGAATAAATTCGTGGTCATGGCTGGCAAAGATAATAGACTCTTTGAAGTTTTTCAATCCATCATTCAGACTTGAGATTGATTCCAAGTCTAAGTGATTTGTAGGATCGTCAAGTACAAGGACGTTTGATTTCAATAGCATGAGTTTTGAAAGCATCACGCGCACTTTTTCTCCCCCTGACAAGACGTTGACAGGTTTGTTAACCTCGTCTCCAGAGAAGAGCATACGACCTAAGAATCCACGTAGGAAGGTATTGTCATCTTCTTCCTTACTTGCAAATTGACGCAACCAGTCAAGGATTGACTCGCCACCTGCAAAATCAGCTGAATTGTCTTTTGGCAAGTAAGAGCGACTAGTTGTAACTCCCCATTTGACAGTTCCTTCATAGTCAATATCCCCCATAATTGCACGAATCAGTGCAGTTGTTTGGATGTCATTTTGTCCAATAAGAGCAGTTTTGTCACCTGGACGCAAGATAAAGCTTATATTGTCAAGAATAGTTTCACCGTCGATCTTTACAGATAAGTTCTCTACTGTCAAGAGGTCGTTACCAATTTCACGTTCTGCTTTAAAGTTGATAAATGGATATTTACGACTTGACGGAATAATTTCTTCTAAGACAATCTTGTCAAGCATCTTTTTACGTGAAGTTGCCTGCTTTGATTTTGAAGCATTGGCAGAGAATCGAGCAACGAATTCTTGGAGTTGTTTAATTTTTTCTTCTGCCTTAGCATTACGGTCTGCTAGTAGTTTAGCAGCAAGCTCAGAAGATTCTTTCCAGAAGTCGTAGTTTCCGACATAGAGCTTGATTTTACCAAAGTCAAGGTCGGCCATGTGGGTACATACTTTATTTAAGAAGTGACGGTCGTGGGATACAACAATAACCGTATTATCGAAGTCAATTAGGAAATCCTCAAGCCAAGTAATAGATTGAATATCAAGACCGTTGGTAGGCTCGTCTAAAAGAAGGACATCTGGTTTACCAAATAGGGCTTTAGCAAGGAGAACCTTCACTTTCTCCCCATTTGCAAGTTCACTCATATTTTGGTAATGAAGCTCTTCAGGGATATTTAGGTTTTGTAGGAGTTGTGAAGCTTCACTTTCTGCTTCCCAACCACCTAGTTCTGCAAATTCTCCCTCAAGTTCAGCTGCACGTACTCCATCTTCATCAGAAAAATCTTCCTTCATGTAGATAGCATCTTTTTCTTTCATGATGTTGTATAGTTTTTCATTCCCCATGATAACAACATCAATAGCACGCTCATCTTCGTAGTCATAGTGGTTCTGACGAAGAACTGAGAGACGTTCGTTTGGTCCAAGAGAGATATGACCAGTTGTTGGTTCGATATCACCAGCTAAGATTTTTAAAAATGTTGATTTTCCCGCACCGTTAGCACCAATTAAACCATATGTATTTCCTTCTGTAAATTTGATGTTGACATCATCAAAAAGTTTGCGATCACTAAAACGTAGTGACACATCAGATACTGTAAGCAATGTTTTTCTCCTATAATATGTAATATATTTATTCTACTAGAAAAGATAGAAATATTCAAATTTTTGTTTGTCAATTTTATGTCAACTAGGTTGACAGATTCGTTGACATAAACCTAGTTGTTTGATTTTAAAAATTATCTGTCTTTTTATTAAAAAAATGCTATAATTGAAAGGACCATATCAAAGGAGAATAAGATGAATAAACCCATTATTTTAACAGGAGATCGTCCAACGGGGAAATTACATATTGGGCACTACGTTGGGAGTTTAAAAAACCGTGTTTTGCTACAAGAAGAAAATAAATATGACATGTTTGTCTTTTTAGCTGACCAACAAGCCTTAACAGACCACGCAAAAGATCCACAAACAATTGTAGAGTCTATTGGGAATGTGGCCTTGGACTATCTTGCAGTGGGATTAGATCCGAAGAAGTCAACCATTTTTATTCAAAGTCAAATACCAGAGCTGGCAGAGCTCTCTATGTATTATATGAATCTAGTTTCATTAGCTCGTTTGGAACGAAACCCAACCGTCAAGACTGAAATTGCTCAGAAAGGTTTTGGAGAAAGTATCCCAACAGGATTTTTGGTTTATCCAGTTGCTCAAGCTGCTGATATTACTGCCTTTAAAGCAAACTTTGTTCCTGTAGGAACAGACCAAAAACCAATGATTGAGCAGACTCGTGAAATTGTGCGTTCTTTCAACCATGCCTATAACTGTGATGTTTTAGTAGAACCAGAAGGAATTTACCCTGAGCACGAAGGTGCGGGACGTTTACCGGGTCTAGATGGTAATGCCAAAATGTCTAAATCTCTTAATAATGGGATTTACTTATCCGATGATGCAGATACTCTGCGTAAAAAGGTTATGAGTATGTATACAGACCCAGACCATATCCGTGTTGAGGATCCAGGTAAGATTGAAGGAAATATGGTTTTCCATTACTTGGACGTATTTGGTCGACCTGAGGATGCTCAAGAAATTGCTGAAATGAAGGAGCATTATCAACGTGGAGGCCTTGGTGATGTTAAGACCAAACGTTATCTACTTGAAATCCTAGAACGTGAACTTGGTCCAATCCGTGAACGTCGCCTAGAATATGCTAAAGATATGGGTGAGGTTTATAATATGCTCCAAAAAGGTAGTGAAAAAGCTCGAGAAGTTGCTGGGCAAACACTATCAGAAGTAAAAGCTGCAATGGGTCTAAATTACTTTCACTAATGGATAGAATATGAACTATAAAACTATTTCTTCTTTAAAATAAGAGGGATAGTTTTTTATTTAATCTCTTATAAATTTAATTGACAAATTTTCATAGAATGGTATGATAGATACAATACAAAAAGCGTTTTGCTCAATAAAGAAAGAAAAGAGGAAACTTCAATGTCTAATTGGGACACTAAATTTTTGAAAAAAGGTTTTACCTTTGATGATGTATTGCTAATTCCAGCAGAGAGTCATGTGTTACCTAATGATGCGGATTTAACAACAAAATTAGCAGATAATTTGACTTTAAATATCCCAATTATTACAGCTGCAATGGACACTGTAACAGAAAGCCAAATGGCTATTGCAATCGCGCGTGCAGGTGGACTTGGAGTTATCCATAAAAACATGTCTATTGAGCAACAAGCTGACGAAGTTCGTAAGGTAAAACGTTCTGAAAATGGTGTTATCATTGATCCATTCTTCTTGACTCCTGAACATACAATCGCTGAAGCAGATGAACTCATGGGCCGTTACCGTATCAGTGGTGTCCCAGTGGTTGAAACTCTAGAAAACCGTAAGTTAGTTGGTATTTTGACCAACCGAGATCTGCGTTTCATTTCTGACTACAACCAACCAATTTCAAAACACATGACTAGTGAAAACCTAGTTACTGCTCCGGTTGGTACAGATTTAAAAACTGCTGAGAGTATTCTTCAAGAACACCGTATTGAAAAACTACCTCTAGTTGACGAAGAGGGTCGTCTTTCTGGTTTAATCACCATTAAAGATATTGAAAAAGTGATTGAGTTCCCAAATGCGGCAAAAGATGAATTCGGTCGTCTTCTAGTTGCTGGTGCAGTAGGGGTTACTTCTGACACATTTGAACGTGCGGAAGCACTTTTCGAAGCAGGTGCAGATGCTATTGTTATCGATACAGCCCATGGTCACTCTGCAGGAGTTCTCCGTAAAATCGCTGAAATCCGTGCGCATTTCCCAGACCGTACTTTGATTGCTGGTAATATTGCGACAGCCGAAGGTGCGCGTGCTCTTTATGATGCAGGTGTTGACGTTGTTAAAGTCGGTATTGGCCCAGGTTCAATCTGTACAACTCGTGTTATTGCTGGTGTAGGAGTTCCCCAGGTAACAGCAATTTACGATGCAGCAGCAGTTGCTCGTGAATATGGAAAAACCATCATTGCTGACGGTGGAATCAAGTATTCTGGAGATAT
Organism: Streptococcus timonensis; assembly: GCF_900095845.1. Classification (GTDB taxonomy): domain Bacteria; phylum Bacillota; class Bacilli; order Lactobacillales; family Streptococcaceae; genus Streptococcus; species Streptococcus timonensis. The sequence goes on along the minus strand of NZ_FMIX01000002.1, from coordinate 116,063 downwards.
TGTAAAAGCTCTTGCGGCTGGTGGAAATGCAGTTATGCTTGGTTCAATGTTTGCAGGAACAGATGAAGCTCCAGGTGAAACTGAAATCTTCCAAGGACGTAAGTTTAAGACATACCGAGGTATGGGCTCAATTGCAGCTATGAAAAAAGGTTCTAGTGACCGTTACTTCCAAGGTGCTGTTAATGAAGCAAACAAACTAGTTCCAGAAGGAATTGAAGGTCGTGTTGCTTATAAAGGTGCAGCGGCTGACATCGTCTTCCAAATGGTTGGTGGTATTCGCTCTGGTATGGGCTATTGTGGTGCAGCAAACCTTAAGGAGTTACATGACAATGCTCAATTTATCGAAATGTCAGGTGCTGGTCTGAAAGAAAGTCATCCACATGATGTTCAAATTACTAATGAGGCACCAAACTACTCATTATAGAAATAGAAAAAAATAAAAAAAAATCTCCTAACTAAAATAGGAGATTTTTTATTTACAAATATGTAAACTTTAGTTTACAGTTACTTGTCCGTCATTTACTGTAAATATACTGAGATTATCAGGCAAGTTTTGAAGATGCTCCAAACTAGTAGTTGTAATAAAGGTTTGGATATTGTGTGATATAGTTTCTAACAATTTAAGTTGACGAGTGTTGTCAAGTTCGCTCATGACATCGTCAAGTAATAAAATAGGAGATTCTTGAGTGATGCTTTCCATTAATTCTATTTCAGCAAGTTTAATAGAGAGAACAAGACTACGATGTTGTCCCTGGCTACCGAAACTTGCTTCCATTCCATTAATTAAGAAAATCATGTCATCTCTATGAGGACCAACCCCAGTATTCTTTTTAAAGATATCCCTTGATCTACTTTTCTTCAAACTTGATTTAAAACTGTCAACTAAATTTTCCTTGTCAATAAAGTTTACAGAAGATTGGTACTTGATTGACAATTCTTCTAGCTGGTCTGATATTTCAAAATGTTTTTTTCGACCAAATGATTCAAGCTTTTTGATAAAGTCTAATCGATGAAGAATCACGCGACAACCATATTCTACTAACTGATCGTCAAGAACTGATAGAAAGGTTTCGTCAATATTTTGTGTTGATTTTAAATAAGTATTTCTCTGTTTAAGTACATGATTATAACTTGACAAGTCTGACAAGTAAATCGGTTTGATTTGACCCAACTCCATATCTATAAATCTACGCCTGATGGCTGGTGCTCCTTTTACAAGTTGTAAATCTTCTGGTGCAAATAAGACAACATTCATATGCCCGATATAATCAGAAAGACGAGCTTGTTTTAAATGATTAACCTTAGTGATGCGTCCTTTTGCTGTTAAGTCAATTTCAAGTGGTATAGTTGTAGTTCTTTTTTGTAGGATTCCAGACACCTTAAGATGTTCTTCTTCGAATTGGATGAGATTTTTATCAGAATTTGTTCGATGGCTTCGCGTTAAGGATAGAAAGTAAATACTTTCAAGAAGATTTGTTTTTCCTTGAGCATTTCGACCAACAAAAACGTTTAATTTAGGGTTAAAATCTATATCGGTATTATGGTAATTTCTAAATTGTTTGATGGATAAGTTTTTGAGCCACATACTTATCTACCTGGGAAACGTGGAGCAGTTTTATTTTGGGATTGGTTAGTCTTTTTAGTTTTAACCTTCTTGTTCATTTCTTTGACAAGTTTAGCTACACGTTCTTTCTCAAGGTTTTCTTGTTTATACTCTTCTTGTTCATCTATACTAGGTTGGACTATACTGATGTGAAGTTTCATTTTGGGAATATCGATGGTATCTCCAATTCGAATTTTTTTCCCTCGTCGATTTTCTAATTCTCCGTTAAAATAAACGATATTTTCAGCTAAAAAGGATTTGATAGCCCCGCCACTTTGTATAATACCAAGCTCTTTCAAAAGCGCTTGGAGAGTGATAAATTCTTCAAATAATTTGTATTCCATAAGTACACCTCAATCTTTGGTATTATATCATATTTTACTATAAATAACAGAGAGTGACCTTTTATAAATTGAAATCGAATTTTATTGAAAAAGAAATAAAGAGAATAAGAAAATTTTCTTGTTTCGTGGTATAATAGAACTCTATGTATAAGGAGGTAAAATATGGAGTTGGTTCCAGGAATTGCAGTGCGTTTTATCCAATCTAAACAATTTAAAACTAATAAAATAACTGTGCGTTTCACAGCTCCGTTGTCTCTTGAAACAATTTCAAGTCGTATGTTAATTGCAAGCATGCTGGAAACTGCCAATAAGTCTTTTCCAACTGCTCAACTTTTTAGAAAACATTTAGCAGGTTTGTATGGGACAGATTTATCTACTCATGCATACAGGAGAGGACAAAGTCATCTTGTAGATGTAAGTTTTACTTATGTAAGGGATGAATTTTTAAGTAAGAAAAACGTCTTGACTTCTCAAATCTTAGATCTACTAAGTGAGATTCTTTTTTCTCCTTTGACAGATGATGAAGGATTTGAAAAAAATACATTTGAGATTGAGAAGAAGCAGGTTTTAGCTAGATTAGAGTCAGAATTTGAAGATCCATTTTTCTTTGCTCACAAAGAACTCGATCATTTATATTTTGAAGATCCTTCTATGCAATTAGTTCCTGAGGATTTGATTACCAGAATCTCAGAAGAATCTCCAAACACGTGTTTTACTAGCTTTCAAAAAATGCTCAAAGAAGATCGAATCGATATTTTTTTCTTAGGGGATTTTAATGAAATTGAGATTTTAGAATATATAAAGCAAACCCCCTTTACAGCTCGTCAACGTATTGTAAACATTCAGTACCAGCAACCTTATTCAAACGTGATAAAAGAGAATTTTGCTCGAAAAAGTTTAGGACAATCAATCATAGAAATGGGTTATCATTGTTCTGTAGGGTATGGAGACGAACGACAGATGGCTATGATTGTTGTTAATGGCTTACTGGGAGCTTTTCCTCATTCTAAATTATTTACGGTGATTCGAGAAAAAGAGGCTCTAGCTTATACTATATCTAGCCATATAGATTTTTTTAGTGGATGTTTACGTTTATATGCTGGAATTGATCGTAGCAATCGAAACAGAGTAAGAAAATTGATGAATCAACAATTGCATGATATCAAAAATGGGAAATTTACAGATATAGAGATTAATCAAACAAAAAAAATGATTAAAAGATCTTTGATGTTGGCTCAAGACAATCAAGATTCAATTATAGACCGCACCTATTTGCGTCATTATTTTGGAAAAATAGCTTTGGATATCCCTACCATGCTTGAAAAACTAGAATTGGTCGGAAAAAATGAGATTTGTGAGGCTGCAAGTAATTTAAAATTACAGGCCATTTACTTTATGGAAGGAGTAGAATGACAAAAGTTGAGTTTAACAAAAAATACTACCCTGCTATTAAGGAGACACTATATCAAGTAAGATTAGAAAATGGATTGACAGTTTCTTTGCTACCTAAAAAGGATTACAGAGAAATTTACGGTGTTGTAAATGTTCAAATCGGTTCAATTGACACTAAGTTGACAGTGTCTGGCAAAGAGTCTAAAACATATCCGCAAGGAGTTGCGCATTTTTTAGAGCATAAATTATTTGAAAGAGAAAATGCGGAAGATATTATGGCAGCTTATACAGCATTGGGAGCTGAAAGCAACGCCTTTACAAGCTTTACAAATACAAGTTATTTATTTTCTACTACGGATCATGTTATTGAGTGTTTAGAATTGCTCAAGGAGCTTGTAACTGAAATTAATATATCTGAAGAATCTGTTGAACGTGAGAAAGATATTATTCAGCAAGAAAGAGAAATGTATTTAGATGATCCAGACTCTTGTTTATTCTTTAGAGCCTTGGCAAATCTTTATCCAGAAACACCTTTATCAGCTGATATAGTTGGCACGGAAATGTCTATTCAAGACATTTCGGTCAGTAATCTAGAGGAAAATTTCAGGTGGTTTTATACCCCTGTGAATACTAATATCTTTCTGGCAGGTAATTTTGATCTTGAAATTTTGAAAGAATATTTTCTTCAAAACTATAGAACTAGTAAAAAAGCGGAAAAGATTGTTAAAAACAAAATTGATTTACACCCTGTAAACAAGATTGACAGTGCTCGAATGGATGTTACCTCTCCAAAATTAGCAATTGGGCTACGTAGCAATTTAGATTTTGACAATAAAGATTGTTATCGTTATAGTATCTTGTTGAGAGCTCTATTTACAATGATGTTTGGCTGGACTTCACAAAGGTACCAAAATTTATATGAAACTGGTAAGATAGATTCGTCTTTATCTCTAGAAATTGAGATTAATAAACGTTTTAACTTCCTAATGTTAACTATGGAAACCAAGGAACCTCTTGCCCTTTCTCATCTTTTTCGTAAAGCTATTCAGGAATTTGAAAGAGATAATGATATCTCAGAGGATCATTTAGATTTAGTTAAAAGTGAATTATATGGGGAATTTATTCATAATTTAAACTCTTTAGATTTTATTGCGACTCAGTATCAACCTTCTAAAGAGGGTTCAACCCTATTTGATTTACCTAAAATTATACAAGAAATGACTTTGGAAGATGTTCTTGAGGTTGGGCACCATTTTATTGATAATAGTGATATGGTAGATTTTACAATTTTACCATTATAGTAAACAATAAGAATATACTTGAAAGTAGGAGTGTTAAGTATGAGAAAAAAAACGATTGGTGAAGTCTTGCGGTTAGCTAGAATTAGCCAAGGGTTAAGTTTAGAGGAATTACAAAGAAAGACTGATATTCAACTAGACTTGTTAGAAGCGTTGGAAACAGATAATTTTGATAAATTACCAAATCTTTTTTATACGCGATCATTTTTAAGGAAATATGCTTGGGCTGTAGAACTTGACGAAAATATTATTCTAGACGCCTATGATTCAGGTAGCATGATTACTTATGAAGAAGTCGATGTTGATGAGATTGAACTTTCAGGACGTAGACGCTCAAATCGAAAAAAACAATCCTTCCTTCCCCTGTTCTATTTCCTTCTATTTTCCTTATCGATTATAGCCTTTGTGTCTTATTATGTATGGAATTACATTCAGACACAACCAATAAACACATCTGAAGCTAGTTATAGTGTTGTTACTACAACTACAAGTGATTCTACCACTGAAGTGACAAGTAATAACCAATCTACTACTGAAACAAGTGTTGCTGAAACATCTGCAGTGACTATTTCTGGAGAAGGTGATACAATCTCAGTAGTATATAAAACTTCTAAAGAAACTGCCGAGCTTCAACTTTCTGTAAAAGACACTCAAAGTTGGGTGAGTGTTTCGGATACTGATTTAGCAGGAGGTGTTACTCTTGCTCCAGGTAACCAAACAGCCACAACTACAATTTCTAAAAAAACTCCCGTAACAATTACTCTAGGCGTTGTCAAAGGCGTGAAAATCAAGATCGATAACCAAGAAATAGATACATCAAAATTAACCGGACAGACAGGATGGATAAGTTTGACTATTAGTCCAAATTAAGAAAGGTAAACATGAAAAAAGAGAATATCCCTAACATACTAACAATAGGTAGAATTTTATTTATACCCATTTTTGTTCTTTTTCTATCATTTGGTGAGTCTCCTTTATTACATGGAATAGCAGCAATTATTTTTTCTCTCGCGAGTATCACGGATTATTTAGATGGGTATTTAGCTAGAAAATGGGGAGTCGTTAGCAATTTTGGTAAGTTTGCAGATCCTATGGCTGATAAATTATTGGTGATGTCTGCATTTATCATGTTGGTTGGCCTAAATATGGCTCCTGCTTGGGTTGTTGCTATTATTATTTGTCGAGAGCTTGCAGTTACAGGACTGCGATTGCTGTTGGTCGAGACAGGTGGGACTGTTCTTGCTGCTGCAATGCCTGGTAAAATTAAGACATTTAGTCAGATGTTTGCAATTATTTTCTTATTATTCCATTGGAATTTTCTAGGACAACTGATGCTGTATATAGCACTATTCTTTACTATCTATTCGGGGTATGACTACTTCAAAGGAAGTGCCTATTTATTTAAAGGAACCTTTCGTTAAAAATGGAAAACATTATTGAAATTAAAGATTTAGCTTTTCGTTACCAAATGAACCAAGAGCATTATGATGTTAATCATGTATCGTTTTACGTGAAACGTGGAGAGTGGCTGTCTATTGTTGGTCATAATGGAAGCGGCAAATCGACAACAGTTCGCTTGATAGATGGCTTGCTTGAGGCTGAGTCAGGAGAAATTTGGATAGACGGGGATCTTTTAACTCCCGAAAATGTCTGGGAAAAGAGACGTAAAATTGGAATGGTTTTTCAAAATCCGGACAACCAATTTGTTGGAGCCACTGTGGAAGACGATGTTGCTTTTGGCTTGGAAAATCAAGGAATTTCGCTGGACCAAATGCAAAAACGAGTAACAGAGGCGCTTTCCTTGGTAGGAATGGAAGAATTTCATAAAAAAGAACCTGCGCGTTTGTCTGGTGGGCAAAAACAAAGAGTAGCGATTGCTGGTGTAGTAGCTTTGCGCCCTGATATTTTGATTTTAGATGAATCAACAAGTATGCTTGATCCAGAGGGGCGATTGGAACTAATCAAAATCGTCCAAGAAATTCGAAAAGATCATCAAATGACTGTTATTTCTATTACTCATGATTTGGAAGAAGTTGCCATGAGCGATCGTGTTCTGGTTATGAAAAAGGGTCAAGTTGAATCAACAAGTAGCCCGAGAGAATTATTTTCTCGAAGTGATATAGACAAAATTGGGTTAGATCAACCGTTTGTGAACCAATTGAGACAGTCATTACGTGAGAGTGGCTTGAATCTACCTGATTTATACATGACTGAAGATGAGCTAGAGGAGGCGTTATGGGAATTGCTCTAGAAAATGTTAGTTATATTTATCAAAATGGAACGCCGTTTGCCTCTACAGCTCTATCTGATGTTAGTTTAACAATCAAGGATGGTTCTTACACCGCTCTGATTGGACATACAGGGAGTGGGAAGTCGACAATACTACAATTACTGAACGGTTTGTTAGTTCCAACAGATGGAGAAGTTCGTGTCTTTGATACGCTTATTACCTCCACTTCGGTAAATAAAGAAATTCGCCAAATTCGTAAGCAAGTTGGCTTAGTTTTTCAGTTTGCTGAAAACCAAATTTTTGAAGAGACTGTTCTCAAAGATGTGGCCTTTGGGCCTCAAAATTTTGGAGTTTCTAGAGAAGAAGCAGAGACTATTGCGCGTGAAAAATTAGCCTTGGTCGGAATTGATGAATCCCTCTTTGAACGTAGTCCTTTTGAATTATCAGGTGGACAGATGAGACGTGTAGCAATTGCTGGAATTTTGGCTATGGAGCCTAGAATCTTAGTGTTAGATGAACCAACAGCAGGATTGGATCCGATTGGTAGAAAAGAGTTGATGAACTTGTTTAAAAAACTCCATCAAGATGGAATAACAATCGTCTTGGTGACACATCTTATGGATGATGTGGCAGAATATGCTGATCAAGTTTATGTGATGGAAAAAGGAAGATTAGTCAAAAGTGGAGAACCAAGCTTTGTTTTTCAAGATATTGATTTTATGGAGAAAATACAGTTAGGTGTTCCAAAAATTACAAGATTTGCACAAAAATTAATTAAAAGAGGCGCTACTTTTAAGCAGTTACCTATAACGATAGAGGAATTCAAGGAGTTCATAAATGGATAATATGATTTTAGGTAGATACATACCTGGGGACTCGATTATTCATCGTTTGGATCCTCGAAGTAAGTTATTGGCAATGTTTTTGCTGATTGTTATAAGTTTTTGGGCTAACAATCCTATTACGAATTTGCTTCTGTTTGTTGTTACTGGTATTTTTATTAGTTTATCAGGAGTACCTTTGTCCTTTTTTATAAAAGGATTACGTTCAATGTTCTTTCTAATAGCTTTTACAACTATTTTCCAGCTATTCTTCATATCGGGTGGTCAGGTATTATGGGAGATAGGTTTTATTAAAATTACGAGTCATGGAATTGAACAAGCAGGAATAATCTTTTGTAGATTTGTATTGATTATCTTTTACTCAACTTTACTAACCTTGACTACTATGCCGCTAAGCTTGGCCACAGCTGTTGAATCCTTATTAGGTCCTTTGAAGAGATTCAAAGTTCCAGTTCATGAGATAGGGCTCATGCTGTCAATGAGTTTGCGTTTTGTACCAACCTTGATGGACGATACTATTCGAATCATGAATGCTCAAAAGGCGCGTGGAGTTGACTTTGGTGAAGGAAGTATTGTTCAAAAGGTAAAAGCAATGATTCCAATTTTGATTCCATTGTTTGCGACCAGTTTGAAACGTGCGGATTCTCTAGCGACTGCTATGGAGGCTAGAGGTTATCAGGGTGGCGTTGGAAGAAGTCAATATCGACAATTAAGTTGGATGAGAAAAGATAGTATTGCCCTCATTTTGATAAGTCTATTGGGAATATTATTATTTATATTAAAATCCTGAAGTAAAGTAAAAAATATAAGGTAGATGTATGAATCGTTTTAAAAAATCAAAGTATATCATCGTCCTATTTGCCGTAACGATAATTGTTGGAGTATTTTTAGTAACAACAAAATCGAGTACATTTGTGACAAAAGCAAGTGATGGCCTTTCTCTTATTGACAGAATGGTAGAAAAACCATTTCAGTGGTTATCTTCTGTAAAATCTGATTTAGGACATTTAACTAGAACCTACAATGAAAATGAGACTCTCAAAAGCGAATTCTATCGTATGAAAAAAGAGTCTAATGAATCAGAAAGTCTAAAAGAAGAGAATGAACAATTACGCCAATTGTTAGAAATGAAGTCAAAATTAAACGCCACCAAGTTGATTGCTTCGGATGTGATTATGAGAACACCTGCTGCTTGGAAGCAAGAATTGACAGTTGATGCAGGTTCTTTAAAAGGTGTTACTAGTAATATGCTTGTTGTTGCTGGTGGCGGGCTTATTGGTAGTGTTGAAAAGGTTGAAGAGCATTCAACCATCGTCAATTTGTTAACAAATGCTGAGAACACTGATAAAATTTCAGTAAAAATTCAGCATGAATCTAGTAGCATTTATGGAATTATTATTGGCTATGATAAGGAAAAAGAGCTACTTAAGATTAGCCAGCTAAATAGTAGTGGCGATATCAGTCAAGGAGACAAGGTGACGACCAGTGGTTTAGGAAACTTTAATGCAGCAGACATTCCTGTTGGGGAAGTAGTTTCTGTGACTCATAGTAGCGATTATCTGACAAGAGAAGTTATGGTTAAGCTTTATGCTGACTCGATGAATGTGAAGGTTGTAGAGCTAGTGGGGAATCCATCATGAGACAGTTGAAACAGATAGGAATGTTTATCCTCTTGCCCCTTATTTTGTTAATAGATAGCCATTTAGGACAATTTGTAAATAGTTTTTTTCCTCATTTTCATATTATTAGTCACTTTATTTTTCTATTTCTATTATTTGAGACGATTGAAGTCTCTGAGTATTTATTTTTGGCTTATTGCTTGGTTCTAGGTGTCATATACGATATTTATTTCTTTCATTTAATAGGATTAGCAAGCCTTCTTTTTATTATAGTTGGTGCTATTGTTTATAAAAATAATTCTGTCATATTGGTAAATAGATGGACTAGAATGTTAGCAATACTGGTGATGACTTTCTTATTTGAATTTGGTGGCTTTATGCTTGCGCAGGCTATTGGATTAACATCTGAAAGCCTAACATTTTTTATAATCTATAGTTTGGTGCCAACCATGATCTTAAATTTTATTTGGATGTTAGTTTTTCAGTTTATTTTTGAAAAAATATATCTATAATAAAGAAATAAAACTGTAATAAAGACGTAATATTTATTAAGCCTTTTTTTGATATACTAGTAATGTCTTAAAAGAAGGAGTATATACCAATATGAAGAAAAAAATCTTAGCGTCACTTTTATTGAGTACAGTATTAGTTTCACAAGGAGCAATCCTTTCGACAGTAAAAGCTGACAATACAGACGATAAAATTGCTGCTCAAGATAGTAAAATTAGTTCTTTGACAGCGCAACAAGCAGAAGCTCAAAAGCAAGTTGATCAAATCCAAGAGCAAGTTTCAGCAATTCAAACTGAACAAGAGAAATTACAAGTTGAAAACGATACTCTACAAGCAGAATCTAAGCAACTCGAAGGAGAAATTACTGAGTTATCAAAAAACATCGTAGCTCGTAATGCTTCTCTTGAGAACCAAGCTCGTAGCGCACAAACTAATGGAACTGCTACAAGTTATATCAACACAATTATCAACTCAAACTCAATCACAGAAGCTATTTCTCGTGTTGCTGCAATGAGTGAAATTGTATCTGCTAACAACAAAATGTTGGAACAACAAAAAGAAGATAAAAAAGCTATCGCTGAAAAACAAGTGGCAAACAACGAAGCTATCAATACAGTTATTGCTAACCAACAAACACTGGCTGACGATGCTCAAGTTTTGACAACTAAACAAGCAGAATTAAAAGTTGCTGAATTGAACCTTGCAGCTGAGAAAGCTACAGCTGAGAGCGAAAAAGCTAGTTTGTTAGAGAAAAAGGCAGCGGCAGAAGCAGAAGCAAAAGCAGCAGCTGAGGCAGAAGCAGCTTATAAAGCTCAACAAGCTAGTCAACGTCAATCTGTAGTCGCATCTGCTAACACTACACTTGTTGAACAAGTAAAAGCTACGGCTACAGCTTCAACAGCTACACCTGCAGCAAATTCTGAGGAAGGAACATCAACGCCGGCACCAACACCTGTTGCAACACCAGCACCAGTTAAACAACGTCCTACATACAATACAAATGCTTCAAGCTATCCTGTTGGAGAATGTACATGGGGAGCTAAAACGTTGGCACCTTGGGCCGGAGACTACTGGGGTAATGGTGGACAGTGGGCTGCAAGTGCAGCAGCAGCCGGCTTCCGTACAGGTTCTACACCGCAAGTAGGAGCTATCGCTTGTTGGAATGATGGTGGTTATGGACACGTTGCAGTCGTTACAGCTGTTGAGTCTTCATCACGTATCCAAGTATCAGAATCAAACTATGGTGGAAACCGTACAATCGGAAATCACCGTGGATGGTTCAACCCAGGTGGAGTAACATACATCTATCCAAACTAAAAAATGCTGAGACTCGTATTGAGTCTCTTTTTATTTTTTGTTTAGTTAGGATAGCAGTTTTTAATAGAAAATAATTTAAAATAACTTGAAAAATACGATAAACTATGGTAGAATGAAACTTGTCGTGTAAACGATAATACTCATTCTTGATGAATTGTGAAACTGTTGCCCTCGGGTCGTTTTGCAAGCTGAAATCGAGAAGAGGAAAAAACAAAAAAGGAGAAATACTCATGGCAGTAATTTCAATGAAACAACTTCTTGAGGCTGGTGTACACTTCGGTCACCAAACTCGTCGCTGGAACCCTAAGATGGCTAAATACATCTTCACAGAGCGTAACGGAATCCACGTTATCGACTTACAACAAACTGTAAAATACGCTGACCAAGCATACGACTTTATGCGTGATGCTGCAGCTAACGATGCAGTTGTATTGTTCGTTGGTACTAAGAAACAAGCCGCTGATGCAGTTGCTGAAGAAGCTGTTCGTGCAGGACAATACTTCATCAACCACCGTTGGTTGGGTGGAACTCTTACAAACTGGGGAACAATCCAAAAACGTATCGCTCGCTTGAAAGAAATCAAACGTATGGAAGAAGATGGAACTTTCGAAGTTCTTCCTAAGAAAGAAGTTGCACTTCTTAACAAACAACGTGCACGTCTTGAAAAATTCTTGGGTGGTATCGAAGACATGCCTCGCATTCCAGATGTAATGTACGTAGTTGACCCACATAAAGAGCAAATCGCTGTTAAAGAAGCTAAAAAATTGGGTATCCCAGTTGTAGCGATGGTTGACACAAACACTGATCCAGATGATATCGATGTAATCATCCCAGCTAACGATGACGCTATCCGCGCAGTTAAGTTGATCACAGCTAAATTGGCAGACGCTATCATCGAAGGTCGCCAAGGTGAAGATGCTGTAGCAGCAGTTGAAGCAGAATTTGCAGTTTCAGAAGCTCAAGCAGACTCAATCGAAGAAATCGTTGAAGTTGTTGAAGGCGACAACGCTTAATTCATATCAATAGTAATTACCTAGGAGGGCAGGGCTTAGCCCGGCTCTCCTATTTTTAAAAAATATAGGAGAATCAAAATGGCAGAAATTACAGCTAAACTTGTTAAAGAGTTGCGTGAAAAATCTGGTGCTGGTGTCATGGACGCTAAGAAAGCCTTGGTTGAGGTTGAAGGTGACATCGAAAAGGCGATCGAATTACTTCGCGAAAAAGGTATGGCTAAGGCAGCTAAGAAAGCTGACCGTGTTGCCGCTGAAGGTTTGACTGGTGTTTATGTGAACGGTAACGTTGCAGCAGTAGTTGAAGTAAATGCTGAAACAGACTTCGTTGCGAAAAACGCTCAATTCGTTGAATTGGTAAATGCAACTGCGAAAGTCATTGCTGAAGGTAAACCAGCTAACAACGAAGAAGCTCTTGCTTTGACAATGCCTTCAGGTGAAACTCTTGAAGCAGCATACGTATCTGCAACTGCTACAATCGGAGAAAAAATCTCATTCCGTCGCTTTGCTTTGATTGAAAAAACAGATGCACAACACTTCGGTGCATACCAACACAACGGCGGACGTATCGGTGTTATCTCTGTAATCGAAGGTGGAGACGAAGCGCTTGCTAAACAAATATCAATGCATATTGCTGCGATGAAACCAACAGTTCTTTCATACAAAGAATTGGATGAGCAATTTGTTAAAGATGAGTTGGCTCAATTGAACCACGTAATCGACCAAGATAACGAAAGCCGTGCAATGGTTAACAAACCAGCTCTTCCACACTTGAAGTATGGATCAAAAGCACAATTGACTGATGAAGTTATCGCTCAAGCTGAAGCTGACATTAAAGCAGAGTTGGCTGCAGAAGGTAAACCAGAAAAAATCTGGGATAAAATCATTCCAGGTAAAATGGATCGCTTCATGCTTGACAACACTAAAGTTGACCAAGCATACACACTTCTTGCACAAGTCTACATCATGGATGACAGCAAGACAGTTGAAGCATACCTTGAATCAGTTAACGCTTCAGTAGTTGAGTTCGCTCGCTTTGAAGTTGGTGAAGGTATCGAAAAAGCTGCAAATGACTTTGAAGCTGAAGTTGCAGCTACAATGGCAGCAGCTTTGAATAACTAATAACAAAAAGAGGAAGCAGATTTGCTTCCTCTTTCTTATAGAAAAAATAAAAAGCCCTTGTTAAAGGGCTTTGTGTATTTAGGAGACTAGACTTCGAACTCATAGAGTGCTGTAGATAGGTAACGTTCTCCGTTATCTGGTGCAAGCGCAAGGACTTTTTTACCTGCCCCAAGTTTTTTAGCAACTTCGATTGCTGCATAGATAGCTGCGGCAGAAGAAATACCAACCAAGAAACCTTCTTTTCCACCAATTTCGCGACCAAGTGCAAGAGCATTGTCTGATGTCACACGAACGATACCATCATAAGCTTCTGTATCAAGTGTTTCTGGGATGAATCCTGCAGAGATACCTTGAATTTTGTGAGGTCCTGGTTTTTCACCTGATAAGATTGCTGACTCGTCTGCCTCAACTGCAAAAACTTGAATGTTTGAGTTAGCAGTTTTAAGAGCATGAGAAACACCTGAAATAGTTCCTCCAGTACCAACACCAGCAACAAAGGCATCTAAACCATTAGCTCCGAAATCAGCTAGAATTTCAGCTCCTGTTGTTCTTTCGTGAACTTCTGGGTTAGCTTGGTTATTAAACTGTAATGGAAGGAAACCATCGCGTTCAGCAGCAATTTCTTGCGCTTTTGCAATTGCACCTTTCATACCTTCACTACCAGGAGTAAGGACTAGTTCAGCACCATAAGCTTGGATAATCTTACGGCGTTCAACACTCATTGTTTCAGGCATAACGATGACAACTTTATAACCTTTAGCAGCACCAACCCATGAAAGACCGATACCAGTGTTCCCGCTTGTTGCTTCTACAATTGTAGATCCTGGTTTCAGTTTACCCTCTTGCTCTGCTTTTTCAATCATGCTGAGAGCAATGCGGTCCTTAACGGATGAACCTGGGTTAAAAGCTTCTAGTTTTACGTAAACGTCTGCTGCACCTTCTGGTACAATGTTATTCAATTTAACAATCGGTGTTTTTCCGATAAGTTCTGTGATATTGTTATAAATAGCCATGTGAATACCTCTTTTTGTAAGTTGTACCTAGTATAACCCTATCTAGATTATTTGTAAAATATAGAAATCCTATCGAAGCGATAGGATTTTTTTATATCAATGATCTAAACCGTTAATTCTCAGACGGTTTTGGTAAGCTAGTTCTAACAAATAAGTATAGAGTGGAACAAGATCGGATTTCTTTGGAAATTCGAATTTGAGAGAGTTCGAGTGCTCACGATGAGCTTTTAGGAAGACATTTTCTAGATAAGTAATAGTCATTTCACTGTCATCGATTCCAACGCCAGCGGTTTCCAATTCAACATTGACAATGTTCATGAGGAAGATGGATTTGACAGATACTTTTTTCCCAGTAGCACCCTGTTTGTCTGTAAAAATAATACGAATGTTTGTAAAGATGATTGCATCACGAATGAGCTTATACCCAATCTGGATTTCTTCATTTTCTAGTAGATATTGACCATACTCTTTCATTAGAGTCTCTTTGTTTTGTTCGCTAAAATTTCCAGCGAGTCCATTGATTAATTTTCCGAATACCATATTTTTCTCCTTTTTAAGCTAAGTTAACAGGAACTTCAACTTCTCGTAAACCTTTATCTACTAAAATTACCTTTCCATTATAAAATTCTATGAGTTCTGATTTTATATGTTCTTTATTTTCTTTATCTACAAAAATCATGGTTTCAACTTGATCCGTAAAGTTGGTTTCAATCTCCATAAGATTATGATCTTTCAGAAAGTTGCCATATTCTTGATATTGAGCATAAGTCATTTGAATCTGAATTCCTGCCTGCTCTTTGATTTCAATGATGCCAATTTCTTTGACTGCCAAGGCAACACTTCCGGCATAAGCGCGAATGAGGCCTCCGGCACCCAACTTAATACCACCAAAATATCGGGTAACAACTACACAGACATTAGTAAGATTGTGATTTTCTAAAACACCCAGCATAGGGACACCGGCAGTGCCACTTGGTTCTCCGTCGTCACTAGTTCGTTTGATTTCACTACGTTCACCGATAATAAAGGCAGAGCAGTTATGGGTGGCCTTGTAGTGTTCTTTTTTGATAGAAGTGATAAAGTCACGCGCCTCTTCCTCGCTATAGATACGCTTTGCATGGCAAATGAAGCGAGATTTTTTGATTTCTTCTTGGACTTGTCCGTCTTCTCTAATTGTTCTAAATTCCATGGTTTAATTGTACTAAAAAATAGGATAAAGCGCTAGTTTTTCCGAATATATAAGTATGAAAGTTAATCCAAATTATCTTGGTCGTCTATTTACTGAACAAGAATTGAGTTTCGAAGAGCGACAACTGGCTAAACAACTTCTTTCTATGAGAAAAGAGAAAGAACAACTAGTCTGTCAGCGTTGTGGTAGCAAGGTTGAGGAAGAATGGCATCTGCCCGTTGGAGCCTTTTATTGCCGAGAGTGTTTGATTATGAAGAGAGTTAGAAATGATGAGCCCCTTTATTATTTCCCTCAAGAAGATTTTCCGAGACAAGATGTTTTAAAATGGTCAGGTCAATTAACGCCTTTTCAAGAACGGGTGTCAATGGGTTTGCTCCAAGCAGTAGATAAGAAAGAACCTAGCTTAGTTCATGCAGTTACGGGCGCTGGAAAGACAGAGATGATCTACCAAGTTGTTGCTAAAGTAATTAATAGGGGTGGAGCAGTCTGTTTGGCCAGTCCAAGAATAGATGTCTGCTTGGAGTTATATAAGCGGCTACAGAGTGATTTTACCTGTAAAATTTCTCTACTACATGGTGAATCAGAGCCCTACTTTCGGACTCCCTTAGTGGTTGCTACAACACATCAGTTACTAAAATTCTATCAAGCTTTTGATTTATTAATAGTTGATGAAGTGGATGCTTTTCCTTATGTAGACAATCCCTTACTGTATCATGCTGTCAATAACTGTGTAAAAGAGAGTGGTTTGAAAATTTTTTTGACTGCTACTTCTACAGATGAGTTGGATAAGAAGGTCAAGCAAGGGGAATTAAAGCGTCTTAGTCTACCACGCCGTTTTCATGGCAATCCTTTAGTTATTCCAAAGCCAGTTTGGTTATCTGACTTCGATAAACATTTACAAAAAAATCGTTTAGTACCCAAATTAAGGCGTTATATCGAGAAACAAAGAGAGACGGCTTATCCTTTACTGATTTTTGCATCAGAGATTGAAAAAGGAGAAAGGCTAAAGGAAATCTTACAGCGTGACTTTCCCAATGAGAAAATTGGTTTTGTTTCTTCTGTTACAGAGGACCGTTTGCAACAAGTACAAGCCTTTCGAGATAGAGAGCTGACTATTTTGATAAGTACAACCATCCTAGAACGCGGGGTTACTTTCCCGTGTGTGGATGTTTTTGTAGTAGAAGCTAATCACCAACTCTTTACCAAGTCTAGTTTAATCCAAATTGGAGGGCGAGTGGGGAGAAGTATGGATCGTCCTACAGGTCAACTTATCTTCTTTCATGACGGGATAAATAGATCTATCAAGAAAGCTATAAAGGAAGTCAAAGAGATGAATCAGGAGGCAGGTCTATGAAATGTCTAATATGTGGACAAGATTTAGAAACTGAGTTATCATTTACGAGTTTATTGCTTCTCAAAAAAGAAGAGACCTATACCTGCTCCGCTTGTTTTAATCATTTTGAAAGAATTAGTCCTGAACACTGCCCAACGTGTTTTAAGGAGGGGGAGACAAGTCCCTGCCAGGATTGTCAGTATTGGTATAAAGAAGGGATTCAAGTAGAGCATGAAGCTGTTTTTACCTATAATGAAGCCATGAAGGATTATTTTCATAGATATAAATTTGATGGAGATTATCTATTAAGGAAGGTATTTACAAAAGTTCTTTACCAAAAATTTCAAAAATATAAAGATTATCAGCTTGTGCTTATTCCTCTAAGCAAGGAGAGATTACAGCAAAGGGGGGTTAATCAAGTAGAAGGTTTAATTGAGGGAACAGGGCTTTCTTATTACAATATTATTGACAAAAAAGAAGTTAAAGCCAGTTCATCTATGAACCGAGCAGACCGTTTGCAAGTAGAAAACCCCTTTGTAATTAAAGAGGGAGTAAAGATTCCAGAAAAGATTTTATTATTTGATGATATTTATACAACAGGTGCTACAATAAATCGTATTAAAAAAATGTTGATAGAAGCTGGTTGTCAGAAAATTAAAACATTTTCCCTCGTAAGATGAGGAAAAAGATTGCAAAAAAAATATGAAAGCGTTATAATAAATGTAGAAAAACAAATATGTTTAGAAAGAAGGTACTTATATGATTAAATATAGTATCCGTGGTGAAAACCTAGAAGTAACTGAAGCAATTCGTGATTATGTAGTTTCTAAACTCGAAAAGATCGAAAAATACTTCCAAGCAGATCAAGAATTAGATGCGCGTGTCAACTTGAAAGTCTATCGTGAAAAAACTGCTAAGGTAGAAGTAACGATTCCACTTGGTTCTATTACCCTTCGTGCAGAAGATGTTTCTCAGGATATGTATGGATCTATCGACCTAGTGACAGATAAGATTGAACGTCAAATCCGTAAAAACAAAACAAAGATTGAGCGTAAAAACAGAAATAAAGTATCTAAAAGCCAGCTGTTCACAGATGCATTGGTTGAAGATACAGATACATCACAACCAAAAGTTGTTCGTTCAAAACAAATTGATTTGAAACCAATGGATTTAGAAGAAGCCATTCTACAAATGGACTTGCTAGGACATGATTTCTTCATCTACGTAGATGTTGAAGATGAATCAACAAATGTAATCTATCGTCGTGAAGATGGGGATATCGGTCTTCTCGAAGTAAAAGAATCATAAGATATTGTCGTTTAATATATAAGTGGGCTGTTGAAAACAGCCCACTTATTTGATTTTACAAAGATATAAGTTAGAGTATTAATTCAACTTATAGGGCCGTTTACTTTTATTAAGTAGACAAAAGAAAGCGCTTTAAGTTAGAATAGTCTTGTCAACAAATATTGAGCGCAAAAATGTAAGCGCTCTAAAAAATAATTTATTACAAAGGAGTCCACAGATGGCAACTAAAGAAGAAATCTTGCGCGAATTATATCCAGAGGATCTATTCCACTATGCAGATGGTTTAACATTGGGAGAAGCAGAAGTTTTACAAGAAACTCGTCGTTTGATTGAAAAACACCTTCGTCCTGTAATTAATGAATATTGGGAAGCACCTGATTTCCCATTCGAACAATTTTACGCTGTAGCAAAAGGCGCACAAATCATGAACAACCCTAAATTGTTCGAAGGAAGAGAAGGAAACTACAAACCATCAGAACTTTACATCGCATTCTTGTACCTTGAATTAGGTCGTTTCGATGCTTCTATGGCAACATTCTTCACAGTACATGGTGGACTTTGCTACAACACAATCTTGCTTGGTGGTGATGAGCGTCAACAAAAAGAATTCCTTCCTAAATTGGCTGCATTTGACTGGCAAGGATGTTTCGCTTTGACTGAGCCATTGTCAGGTTCTGACATCGCTGGTGGTCTTGCTACAACAGCTGAGCGCGTTGGAGACAAATGGATCTTGAACGGTGAAAAACGTTGGATCGGTGGGTCAGACACAGCTGACGTTGTTCCAGTATTCGCTCGCGACGTTGAAGATGGACGCGTGAAATGTTTCATCGTTCGTAAAGGTGCACCAGGATACCACGCTGAGCCAATCCCTCACAAAACTGCTCTTCGTTGCGTACGTAATGGTCACATTACTATGAAGAACGTTGAAGTTCCAGATTCAGACCGTTTGGTAAACATCAACGGATTTGCTGATGTAGCTCGTATCTTGACATTTACTCGTGCTGACGTTGCTCACATTGCAACTGCAATCACTTGTGGTTCATTTGTTGCAGCTCTTAAATATGCTAAAGACCGTCAACAATTCAAACGTCCAATTGCTTCATTCCAGATCGTTCAAGAAAAATTGGCTAGAATGCAAGCTAACGCAGTAGCAGCACTTTCTTACTCAGCTCGTATCGCAGAAATGCAAGAAGCTGGTAACGAATTGATGCTTAACTCTGCACTTGCTAAAATGCATAACTCATTGGTAATGCGTGAAACAGTTGCTCTTGCACGTGAAACATGTGGTGGTAACGGAATCACTCTTGAAACTGACGTAGCTCGCTTCTTTGCAGATGCTGAAGCAATCTACACTTATGAAGGTTCTCACGAAGTGAACGCATTGATCGTTGGTCGTGAACTTACTGGTATTGGTGCATTCGTATAATAATGAATTTGGAACGGTTGCTTAGCATTTGCTGAAAGACCGTTCCGATTCTTTCTTTATAAACTTTATATATTAAAATTAAGAGGAGAAAATAATGAGTATTTCTAAAGTAATGATCATTGGTTCTGGTCAAATGGGAGGCGGAATCGCGCAAGTATTCGCTCAATCTGGTTTTACAGTATACCTTAATGACATTAAAGAAGAATTTGTACAAAGAGGAATTGATAACATCTCTAAACAATTGGCTCGTTCAGTAGAAAAAGGACGTATGTCAGAAGAAGAAAAAGGAAAAATCTTGGGTAACTTGATTCCTTCAACTTCTTACGAAGATGCTAAAAATGTTCAATTGGTTATTGAAGCAGCTACAGAAAACAGAGATATCAAACTCAGCATCTTTAAACAATTGGATGAAATTACTGCTCCTGAAACAATTTTGGCTTCTAACACATCATCTCTTTCTATTACGGATATTGCTGCGGCTACAGTTCATCAAGAACGTGTAATTGGTATGCACTTCTTCAACCCAGCACCAGTTATGAAGTTGGTTGAAGTTATTCGTGCTCTTCAAACTTCAGATGAAGTTGTAAAAGCAGTCCGTGAATTGACTGAAAAAATTGGAAAAACTGCAGTTGACGTTAAAGACTCTTATGGATTCGTTGTTAACCGTGTGTTGATTCCAATGATTAATGAAGCTATCTTTATCCTTGGTGAAGGTGTTGCTTCTGCAGAAGAAATTGATGAAGCTATGAAATTGGGTGCAAACCATCCAATTGGCCCATTGGCACTTGCTGACTTGATCGGATTGGATGTATGTTTGGCAATCATGGGAGTATTGAATAACGGCTTCGGTGATCCTAAATACCGTCCAGCACCACTATTGAAGAAAATGGTTGAAGCTGGTAAACTAGGTCGTAAGACTAAAGAAGGATTCTTTAAATACTAAGATTATAAGGAGCAAATAATGAAAGAAGCAGTTATTGTTGCAGCGGTTCGTACACCTCTAGGTGCCTTCGGTGGAAGCTTGAAAGATGTTCCTGCTGTTGATTTGGGAAGTTTAGTTATCAAGAGTGCTATCGAAAGAGCTAACTTGAAACCAGAACAAGTTGATGAAGTTATCATGGGTAATGTTCTTGGCGCAGGCCTTGGACAAAACGTTGCACGTCAAATGAGCGTTAATGCGGGTATCCCAGTTGCTTCTCCAGCATTCACTATTAACAAAGTTTGTGGATCTGGTTTGAAAGCAGTTCAATTGGCGGCTCAAGCAGTATTGTGCGGAGATGCAGATATTGTTGTAGCCGGTGGTGCAGAAAACATGAGTCAAGCTCCTTACGTTGTTCAAAACCAACGTTGGGGATCTCGTATGGGAGACTCTAAAGTAGTAGATACTATGCTTCGCGATGGTTTGACAGATGGTTTCGAAGGTTTCCACATGGGTATTACAGCTGAAAACGTTGCTGAACAATACGGAATCACTCGTGAAGACCAAGATAACTTTGCTGTACAATCACAACAACGTGCAGTTGCAGCTATTGAAGCTGGACGCTTTAAAGAAGAAATCGTTCCAGTTGAAATTCCACAACGCCGTGGTGAGCCTATTGTATTTGATACAGATGAGTTCCCAAGAAAAGACGCTTCATTTGAAGGGCTTTCTAAACTTCGTCCAGTATTCAAGAAAGATGGTACTGTAACAGCTGGTAATGCTTCAGGTATCAATGATGGTGCAGCAGCAGTCGTAGTTATGAGTGCTGAAAAAGCTAAAGAATTGGGAGTTCCAGTATTGGCAACTATCAAATCTTACGCAAGCGCTGGTCTTGATCCAAAAGTTATGGGTTGTGGTCCAATCTATGCATCTCGTAAAGCACTTGAAAAAGGTGGATTTACAGTTGCGGATCTTGACTTGGTAGAATCAAACGAAGCATTTGCTGCTCAAGCATGTGCAGTTGGTAAAGAACTAGGTCTTGATCCAGAAAAAGTAAACGTTAACGGTGGAGCTATCGCTCTTGGACACCCAATCGGTGCTTCAGGATGCCGTATCTTAGTTACTCTTCTTCACGAAATGGAAAAACGTGATGCAAAACGTGGTCTTGCTACACTTTGTATCGGTGGAGGAATGGGTACTGCAGTTATCGTAGAACGTTAATTCCTACTTTATTCGATTGACTAAAATGTATTATATCTTACCTGAAATCTCCTCGGAGAATTTCGGGTAAGATATTTTTTATTCTAAATAATTAGAAGTCTAAAGTATCAAAATAAAAGCGCTTTCCTATAAGATGAACTTATAGTTCCAAGCATAAATACTAAGTGGACGGCTGTTAATAAATAAGGTATTATACTAATGTAAGCACTTACATTAGTATCGGTATTTGTTGACGCAGTACTCTATACTCAAAATAACTTAAAGTAGGAGGAGAATAATGAGTAATACAGTTTTATTAGAGGTTAAAGATGGTATCGGTTATATCACCATTAACCGCCCAGCAGCTTTGAACGCGTTGAGTTCAGAGGTTTTGACGGATTTAAATCTTGTTTTAGATGAAGTAGAAAAACATGAAGATATCCGTGTTGTTATTGTTAGTGGTCAAGGTGATAAGGCATTTGTTGCAGGGGCTGATATTAAGGAAATGGACCAAATGTCTCCAATTCAAGCCTTCGAATACATGACATATGCCAATGATACATTTACCCGTCTGTCTGATCTTACTCAACCGACTATTGCAGTTCTTAATGGATATGCTTTGGGAGGCGGTTTGGAACTTGCACTCTCAACGGATATTAGAATTGGCTTTGAAAAGACGATGGTAGGATTCCCTGAAGTTGGCTTGGGTATCATTCCTGGTTTCGCAGGAACACAAAGAATGTCTCGTTTGATCGGTACTAGCAAGACAAAAGAATTGATCTACACTGCTAGAATCGTCAAAGGAAATGAAGCCTATGACCTAGGAATTTTGAACAAACTTGTTCCAGCTGAGGAATTATTGTCATCTGCTGAAGAACTAGCTAAAAGCATCATGAAAAATGCTCCGTTGGCTGTTGAAAAAGCTAAGCATGTCATTCAAGTTGGTTCAGAACTTCCTCTTAAGAATGCAATTCGTTTAGAGACAGAAGCTGAAGCTCTTCTCTTCTCTACTGAAGACAAAGTTGAAGGAATGCGTGCTTTTGTTGAAAAACGTAAAGCCGTGTTCAACCGTAAATAAAAATTGAGGTGTTAGTATGAAAGCTGTTTTATCATTACAAGAAGCTATTTCTAAAGTAAAACCTGGTGATGTCGTAGGGATTTCAGGATTCCTTGCTGTTGGTGAACCTTTGGAGTTAATCGAAGAGTTGGTTAGACAAAATCAACAAGATTTGACTTTGGTTTCAGTTGTTACTTCACATCCAGGTAAAGAAGTGGGTGTTGGACGCCTTTGTGAAAACCACCAAGTTAAAAAATATGTTGCTGCCCACATTGGTACATCTCCTGCTGCTCAAAAAGAATACTTTAGTGGAGAAATGAAAGTAGAATTCACTCCAATGGGTACTGTTGTTGAACGTCTTCACGCTGCTGGAGCAGGTCTTGGAGGAGTTTTGACACCGACAGGAGTTGGTACTATTTTAGAAAATGAGCATGAAAAAGTAGTTCGCAATGGTCGTGAGTACCTCATTTATGACCCGCTAAAACTTGACGTAGCATTGATTAAAGCTACAAAAGCTGATAAGTACGGAAACTTGTACATTGATGGTACAACTAAGAACATTTCATTGCAACTAGCTCTTGCAGCAGATACAGTTATCGTTGAAACAAATGAAATTGTTGAAGTTGGTGAAATTAAACCGGATGACATCTATATTCCAGGTATCCTTGTTGACTATGTAGTCCAAGGCTTAACTCCAGAAGAACACCACAAGATGATGGGTGACCTCTGGACAGAGACTAATAAATTAGCGGGGGTAAAATAATATGAAACCAAAAGAAATTATTGCAAGACGTGTTGCTCTTGAATTTAAAGATGGTGATGTTGTAAACCTTGGATTTGGTATTCCAAATGCTTCTGCAGACTTCATCCCAGAAGGTGTTAATGTAATCCTTCAAGCAGAAAATGGTGCCCTTCGCTTTGGTGAAACACCAACTAAAGATAATTACAATCCAAACCTAGCAAACTCAGGTGGTGCGCCAATTACTCTCCTTCCAGGGGCTGCTTTGTTTGATTTGCAAACATCATTTGCAATTATTCGTGGTGGTCACGTTGATGCGACTGTTCTTGGAGCTCTTGAAGTAAGCCAGGACGGAAGCATTGCAAACTGGATTATCCCAGGTAAATTTGCACCAGGTATGGGTGGAGCGATGGACCTTTTGGTAGGTGCTAAACGCGTTATTGGAGCAATCCAACATACTACAGGTGGCGAATCTAAACTTTTGAAAGAGTGCACATTGCCTCTATCAGCTAAAGGAGTTTTAGATCTTGTCATTACAGAACTAGCTGTTTTTGGATTCAAAGATGGTAAATTCTTGTTGAAAGAAGTTGCACCAGGTGTAACTGTAGAAGAAGTTCTTGAAAAAACAGCCGGTGACGTTATTGTTGCAGAAGATGTGAAGACAATGCCTATCTAGGCTAATATTGGCTATTTTCTTCTGAACATGATATTATATATGTAAACGATACTATCGTCTTTTTAGGCGGTAGTATCAATTGGTATCTAAGTGAAAAAAATGGAAGTAAGGTGATAGCTAAGTGGATATTATACAAATGAACTATTTCATTAATATAGTCGAATGTGGTTGCAATCTATCGATTGCAGCAAAGAAAATCCATATTAGTCAGTCAGCCTTAAGTCAATTTGTAACAAATTTTGAAGCAGCTGAGGGAATCCAATTATTCAATCGAAAGAATGGTAGATTGGAAAGTTTGACTGAGGCAGGACGAAAGATTTATCGTTTTGCCACAGAAATTGTTAATCGTCACGAAGAGATGCTTTCAATGATTCATATTGAATCACAAAAGCAGAGAGGGACTATTAATCTTGGTATTCCTTCTTTGATATTAAGAACGTTCTTCTCAAACGCTCTACCGCATTTTTTGAGAAACAACCCTCACATCTATATTCAAGTTATAGAGGGTGGAGGAAAAGAGATTCACCAAAAAATGAGTGACGGTGATTTGAACCTAGCATTTTTAATTGAGCCAACAAACTTAGATGCACAAAAATTTGAACAACATATTATTCATTTAGACGAGTATGTTGCTTATATGGATAAACATCATCCATTAGCACAGAAAGAAGCGCTAGATTGGTCTGATCTTGCTGATTATGATTTAGCAATCTTTAATAAAACATTTACGACTTATGATTTGGTGGTTGAGAAACTTCGTTCACAACGCATAAATACTAAATTTGCTTATTTATCATCTACTTGGGACTTTTTAATTGAGTCTACTTATCAAACAGACTTGATTACAATTTTACCAAAATCTGTTGAAACTCTTGTAGATGGCAGTCGCTTCCAAACTGTCCGCTTTAATGACCCGATTCCTTTTAATGTTTGGTTCTGTAGACCATACAAGGCTTCCTATAACGAGGTCGAATCCTATGTGTATGAAGAATTATTAAAAGGGTATTATCAACCCTTGTCTGAGAATTAGCTTGGGGTGAAGAGTAATGGTCTACAATGATAACCTTGCTAAAAGGTATAATGCAGAGATAAGCAGTCTAATTGCAAGCTATTTTGAGCATAGAATAGATAAAAATCAATTTCCAAGAGAATTGTTAGATGAGTTTATTGGATCTTTTGATATATTTTCTTCCATCGTAAAGGATGAAGATTCGATTTTAAGTGAAGAATTCATGACTTTTATTCGTATAATCTCAAAAGAATTTGCTGCTTTTTCGACAGTTTTATTAACGCAGGCTTGCTATGGGATTTATCCTATTAATCGATACGGTAGTCCTAAACAAAAAAGTCTATATCTTGAAAAATTAATTAAAGGAGAGATATTGGCTGGTCTGGGTTTTTCTGAGGGATATCTTGGCGAAAATCTAGAATTAGTGAATACAACTGCGACTAAAACAAGTAATGGATGGCGTCTTTCAGGTAAGAAATCGATTGTTTCAAATTGCCGTTTTACGGATATACTTTTTATATTTGCCAAAGTAGAAAATGATGAAAAGAAACCGTCGTTTGGATTTTTTATCGTAGACACTAAGGTCCCAGGTGTTTACTTTGGAGAAGATATCCCTAAACAAGGACTAAAAGGTTTACCAATCAGTTCAGTTACTTTTGATAATATTGAATTATCAGAGGATAGTTTATTAGGGATGACTTTAGCTGGTCAAGAACAGTTAAATGACTTTGTTCGAAAGCTTCAATTAGGTTTAAGCGCAGTTTCTATTGGAATTTCCGAAGGAGCTTTTGAAAAAGGTTTATCTTTTCTAAAGGTGAAACGTGGTTTTGGTAAGAGGTTGATTGATGCGACTATTTATCAACATCAATTTGCTGATTTATATACAAAACTATGTGCAGCAGAAGCGTATTTCAATTCATATAAGAATCAAATGTTAGATGATTCTTTGTATGTTTCACAGATTAAATTATATACTACAAAAGTAGCTATTGAAATTTCTGAAGAGATTATCAGATTAATAGGTCCGCTACAAGCACAGGATAAAAGCCCGATTGATCGTTATTTAAAAGATGCTAAAACTATTGAAAGTTACGGGAAATCTGGAGACTCAATTCGAAAAAGAATAGCACACCAGTGGCTAAAGGAGTAATAGAATGACAGAACTCAAGTTGCAAGAGTATCAATTTCATAATATGAAGTTGACATGGCTACGAGGAGCTGATAAATTAACTGATGCAGGGACATTATTTGGTCCTGTTCCAAAAGTTGTGTGGTCTCGATACTATCCAACAAATGAAGACAATATGATGTCTGAGTTGACAGATCCGATCTTGATTCAATACCAAGGGAAGAATTACCTGATGGATGCAAGTTTCGATACGGCAAAATTGTCTGAGAAACAAAGACGCAATCTTGGAATTTTATCTGAAAGTAAAATTGAAGAGAGTTTAGAGCTTTTAGGCTTGTCTCCAGAGAAGATTGATTATGTACTGATGACACATATGCACCATGACCATTCAGGTGGTTTGACACGCGTTAATTCTGAGGGCAATCTTGTTTCTAAGTTTCCAAATGCAAAGATTATTGTCAATGATATAGAATGGTACGAAATGAGAAATCCTAATAATCGTACTCGTGGAACTTATTTGAAAGAGAATTGGGAGCCGATTCAGGACCAAGTTACAACTTTCTCTGATTCTGTTGAGATTATTCCAGAAATTCAAATGATTCATACAAGCGGACATAGTAACGGTCACTGTATTATTTTACTTAAACAAGGTGAAGATACAATGATTCACATGGGAGATTTGATGCTAACACACGTTCATCGAAATCCACTATGGGTCCCAGCTGTAGATGATTATCCAATGAAATCTATTTCAGCAAAAGAAAAATGGCTTAAGCAAGCCTTTGAAAATGGTTATAAATTCTTCTTCTATCATGATCAATTTTTTGCAGTTGCAGAATTTGATAAAGAAGGTAAAGAATTTGTGGACTATGTTTTACGCTCACGTCCACCAGTGATTCCATTTACAGAACAGCAAGATCGTAGACCAGACTTTTTATAATAGTTGCGTATAAGGAGACAAATGACTAAATTCTCTTGTTTGTTAGATACAGGAAAATAGCCTGTTGAATTTCAAACAAAACTGAACCGAAAATAAAGGAGTAAACATATGTCTATTACTAAACTTTTGCAAATCAAATACCCTATTTTCCAAGGAGCTATGGCTCAAATTTCTCACTATCAACTTGCTGCTGCTGTTTCAGAAGCAGGAGGACTAGGAATTATTGCCTCTGGTGGTATGACAGGAGAACAACTTCGCGAAGAAATTCGTGAATTGAGAAAATTAACTGACAAACCTTTTGGTGTTAACATCATGTTAATGATGAAAAACATCAAGGATATTGTAACAGTTATTATCGAAGAAAAAGTTCCAGTTGTTACTACTGGTGCAGGAACTCCAAAACATATTATGCCATATTTGAAAGAAGCTGGTGTTAAAGTGATTCCTGTAGTTGCTAGTGTAAAACATGCTCAAAAAATGCAAGAACTCGGGGTTGATGCAGTTGTTGCTGAAGGTTCAGAAGCAGGAGGACACATTGGTGACACTAACACTATGGCTTTGATTCCTCAAATTGTAGATGCTGTTGATATTCCTGTCATCGCTGCGGGTGGTATTGCTGACGGTCGTGGATTGGCTGCTGCCTTTACACTTGGAGCTCAAGGTGTACAAATGGGTACTATCTTCTTGGCTTCAAACGAATGTCCAATTGCTGATGCTTATAAAGAAGCTGTCCTTGCAGCAAATGATACAGCAACTGCTGTTACTGGACGTATCGCAGGAGCTCCTGTTCGTTGTATTCGCAATGAAATGACAGACCACTACATCGAATTAGAACAAAAAGGTACAAACCGTGAAGAGCTTGAAGAAATTACTATCGGTTCTCTTTCTAAAGCAGTTTACGAAGGTGATACTGTACACGGTTCAATGATGAGTGGACAAATTGCAGGTATGGTAAAAGAAATTAAACCATGTAAAGAAATCATCGAAACAATCGTGGCAGAAGCACAAGAACGTCTTAAACACGTTGAAATTTCAGTAGGTGAATAATCTATCTAACTGAAAAAATACTTAAGGCAAATATAGAAGTATATCTATAGGAGGGCGATTTAATCGCCCTCTTTTGTTCTTTAAAAACCTTTACAAAACACTTGTCTAATATCCTCGTAAACTTCCTTAAGTTCGCTTTTTGCCTATATTTATGGTATAATAATGCGCAAGAGGTTTCGAATGAAAAAAAATGAAAAAAATCCCTTTTTAATATACCTATTTTCTATGACGGCATTTACAGTCATGTCTGTATTGGTTATTTTCTTGAAAGATGATTTTGTCACAATAGCAAGCCTATTTTTCTTTATTGTAGCATTTTTATTGTTATTTAATTTTCAGAGAAAATGCTATCAGAAAACTGAAATTGAGCAAATTCAATATGTAAACCACCAAGCTGAAGATAGTCTAAGTACGCTATTGGAACGGATGCCGGTTGGAGTAATCAAACTCAACATGGATAGTATTGAAATTGAATGGTTTAATCCCTATGCCGAGCTAATTCTAACAACTGAAGATGGGGAGATTGATATTTCCCAAGTTCAAGAAATCATAAAAGCGTCTATATCTTCTCCTGGTGTTTATGCCAATATTGGAGAGAAGCGTTACGCTGTTCATCTTGACAGAAATTCTGGAGTTTTATACTTTTTTGATGTGTCAGGAGAGTATGAAGCGACAATTGAACTGGCTACTAGTCGTCCAGTTATTGGTGTTATCTCAGTTGACAACTATGATGATTTAGAAAATGAAACGTCTGAATCTGATATCAGCCAGATCAATAGCTTTGTTGCCAATTTTGTCGAGGAATTTACAAGACAGCATAAGATGTTTTCACGCCGCGTTGGCATGGATCGCTTTTACCTGTTTACAGACTATATCGTTCTTGAACATTTGATGAAGGATAAGTTCTCTGTCATTGATACCTTCCGTGAGGAAGCTAAACAAAGGAATCTACCTTTAACGATTAGTATGGGACTTTCATATGGAGACGGTGATCACGAGAGCATTGGTAAGGTTGCTTTATCCAACCTTAACTTAGCTGAAGTTCGTGGCGGAGATCAGGTTGTCGTACGAGAAAATGATGAGACTAAGAATCCAGTCTACTTTGGTGGAGGCTCTGTTGCGTCTGTTAAACGTACAAGAACTCGTACGAGAGCAATGATGACTGCAATATCAGAGAAGCTGAAGAGTGTTGATCGTGTATTCATCGTTGGGCATAAAAACTTAGACATGGATGCTTTAGGATCTGCTGTTGGTATGCAGTTATTCTCTAGCAATGTAATGGACGAGTCCTATGTTGTTTATGATGCTGAGCAAATGTCTCCTGATATTCATAGAGCTATAGAATTTTTAGAAAACGAGGGAGTGACAAAACTTCTTCCTCTAACTGAAGCAATGGATATGGTGACGACACGTTCATTATTAGTCATGGTTGACCACTCTAAGACAGCCTTGACACTCTCAAAAGACTTCTATGACTTGTTTACTCAAACAATCGTCATCGACCACCACCGACGAGATCAGGACTTCCCTGAAAATGCAGCTATTACCTATATTGAAAGTGGAGCTAGTAGTGCAAGTGAATTAGTGACTGAGTTAATTCAGTTCCAAAATTCTAAGAAGATTCGTTTGAGTCGTATTCAAGCAAGCCTACTGATGGGTGGTATGATGCTGGATACTAAGAATTTTACATCTCGTGTGACTAGTCGAACTTTTGATGTAGCTAGCTATTTACGAACACGTGGAAGTGATAGTGTTGTGATTCAAGATATATCAGCGACTGATTTTGAAGAGTATCGTCTAGTAAATGAATTAATTTTACAAGGCCAAATGGTGCAACCATCTATTCTTGTGGCTCAAGCTTTAGAGAATAAGGAATATGATACGGTTGTTATTAGTAAAGCGGCAGACGCTATGCTTGCTATGTCAGGTATAGAAGCTAGTTTTGTGGTTGCAAGGAATCTCCAGGGAGATATTTCTATTTCTGCACGTAGCCGCAGTAAGATTAATGTACAACGTATAATGGAAGAGTTAGGCGGTGGAGGTCACTTTAACTTAGCCGCCGCGCGTTTGAATGATATGACCCTGCAAGAAGCTGGAGATAAACTGAAGGTAGTAATCTCTAATGATATAACAAATAAGGAGACAGAAGAATGAAGGTAATCTTTTTAGCAGATGTTAAAGGCAAAGGAAAAAAAGGCGAAATTAAGGAAGTTCCTACAGGTTATGCACAAAATTTCTTAATCAAGAAAAATCTTGCTAAAGAAGCAACAGCTCAAGCGATTGGAGAGTTGCGTGGAAAGCAGAAATCAGAAGAAAAAGCGCATGCTGAACTTCTAGCTGAAGCACAAGAAATCAAAGCAAAACTTGAAGCTGAAGAAACGATTGTTGAGTTTGTAGAGAAAGTAGGTCCGGATGGACGTACTTTTGGTTCTATTACCAACAAGAAAATTGCAGAAGAACTCCAAAAACAATTTGGAATTAAAATTGATAAACGTCACATCCAAGTCCAAGCGCCAATTCGAGCAGTTGGTTTGATTGATGTACCTGTAAAGATTTATCAAGATGTAACTAGTGTCATCAATCTTCGTGTAAAAGAAGGCTAAGCTAGATTTGAGTAATGATTTTGTAAAAGGAAGGAAAGTCTGATGGCAGAAGTAGCAGAACTACGAGTTCAGCCCCAGGATATTTTGGCAGAACAATCTGTATTGGGAGCTATATTTATTGATGAAAGTAAGCTCGTATTTGTTCGAGAATATATTGATTCTCGAGACTTCTTTAAGTACGCTCACCGTTTGATTTTTCAGGCTATGGTGGATCTGTCTGATCGTGGCGAAGCAATTGATGCAACAACTGTTCGTACCATTTTAGATAATCAGAATGATTTACAAAATATTGGTGGTCTGTCCTACCTTGTTGAAATCATCAACTCTGTTCCAACCTCTGCCAATGCTGAGTACTATGCAAAAATTGTGGCAGAAAAAGCCATGCTTCGTCGCTTGATTGCTAAGTTGACAGATTCTGTTAATCAAGCTTATGAAGCGTCTAGTCCTGTGGATGAAATTATTGCTCAGGCAGAAAAGGGCTTGATTGATGTTAGCGAAAATGCCAATCGTAGTGGGTTTAGAAATATTCGTGATATCCTAAACCTAAACTTTGGAAATTTGGAAACTCGCTCACAACAAACATCTGATATTACAGGAATTGCTACTGGTTATCAAGATTTGGATCATATGACTACAGGTTTACACGAGGAAGAGTTGATTATTATAGCAGCTCGTCCTGCTGTTGGTAAGACGGCCTTTGCTTTAAATATTGCTCAAAACATTGGAACCAAGTTAGATAAAACAGTTGCTATCTTCTCGCTAGAGATGGGGGCAGAGAGCTTGGTCGATCGTATGTTGGCTGCTGAAGGTTTGGTAGAGTCTCACTCTATCCGTACAGGGCAATTGACTGAGGAAGAGTGGCGCAAATATACGATTGCTCAAGGTAATCTTGCAAAAGCAAGTATCTATATCGATGATACACCAGGGATTCGAATCACAGAGATTCGTTCTCGTGCGAGAAAATTGTCACAGGAAACAGGTAATCTTGGTTTAATTTTGATTGACTACCTACAGCTAATCACAGGAACTGGTCGAGAAAATCGACAGCAAGAAGTTTCTGAGATTTCACGTCAGTTGAAAATTCTAGCAAAGGAACTTAAAGTTCCAGTCATTGCACTTAGTCAGTTGTCACGTAGTGTTGAGCAACGTCAAGATAAAAGGCCAGTATTATCAGATATTCGAGAGTCTGGGTCTATCGAGCAGGATGCGGATATCGTAGCCTTTCTCTATCGAGATGACTATTATGAACGCGGTGGCGAAGAAGAAGAAAGTCATCCGAATAACAAGATAGAAGTTATTATCGAGAAAAACCGTAGCGGCGCTCGTGGAACAGTTGAGTTAATTTTCCAGAAAGAATATAATAAGTTTTCAAGTATTTCAAAGAGAGAGGAACAAAGATGACAGATGCATTTACAGATGTAGCTAAGATGAAAAAAATAAAAGAAGAAATCAAGGCGCATGAAGGACAAGTAGTTGAGATGACCTTAGAAAATGGTCGTAAACGTCAAAAAAATAAGTTAGGAAAATTGATAGAAGTGTATCCATCACTCTTTATCGTTGAGTTTGGCAATGTAGAAGGAGATAAGCAGGCTAATGTCTATGTTGAATCCTTTACCTATTCAGATATCTTAACCGAAAAGAACTTGATTCGATACTTGGATGAGGAATAATCGTCTAAAAGTGGGAAATTTCCCACTTTTTTCTTTTTCTCCCGAATAAGTTATTTGAGGCTAACCTCAAAAATTTATATCACTAAAGGAGAATGAATGACATTTACTAAAGCAGGAAATAAAAAGGCAATTACTCTAAAAAAAGCTACTGTAAGAACAGCTTCTCTATTGCTGGCAGGTGTTTTTTTATTTGGAGTCGGATCTGTTCAGGCTAATCAACTAGCCCAAGCATCTAGAGCACGAGGAGATGATTACCCTCATTACTATAAAAATGGAAGCCAAGACATTGATAAATGGCGTCTATACTCTAGACAATGCACTTCTTTCGCTGCTTTTCGCTTAAGTAACGCCAATGGATTTGAGTTACCTCCAGCATATGGAAACGCTAGAGAGTGGGGCTATCGTGCTCAACGAGAAGGTTATCGTGTGGACAAGACTCCGACAATTGGTTCAATTGCATGGGACGGAAGCGGAGACTATGGCCACGTTGCATGGGTTTCTAATGTTTTTGGTGATATGATTGAAATTGAAGAATACAACTATGGATATACAGGTAAGTATAATCGTCGGACGATAAAAGCAAGTTCAATGACAGGCTTCATTCACTTTAAGGATTTGGGAGGTACGAGTAAAGCTCCTAGTGTCCCTATATCTCCATCCCTTGGGGTTCCTGGGACTCATTTGTTTACAGAAAAAGCTGCTATTATGAACCAGCCATCACAACAGGCTGCGATTATTGACTATTATTACCCTGGAGAAAGTGTTCATTACGATCAGACTCTTGAAAAAGATGGCTATAAATGGCTTTCTTATCTATCCCGAACTGGTAGTAGAAGATATGTCCAGCTAACTAAAACAGCCACCTCTAAGAGTGGATGGGAAAAACAGGGGACAACTTGGTACTACTTTGAAAATGGGAAGGTATCGCTTGGTTGGAAAAAGATAAACGGCAGTTGGTACTATTTCCAAACTAATGGTTCAATGAGAACAGGTTGGCTAAAAGACAGTTCCAAGTGGTATTACCTGAAATCGTCTGGAGAAATGCAGACGGGTTGGTTGAAGGATAAGGGCATTTGGTATTATTTTGAAAACTCAGGAGCTATGAAAACAGATCAGTGGTTCCAGGTTTCAGGGAAATATTATTACGTGAATGCATCTGGAGAATTGGCAGTAGATACGACAATCGATGGTTTTCAGGTTGACAGCAATGGCGCGCGAGCAGAAAAAACATCCCAATAAGCCTTGATCGATAATCTAACTCTTAGCAATGGTATTTTTCCCTGCTTTCCTTTATAATGGGTGTATGGACAAGAAAAAATTATTATTGATTGATGGATCTTCAGTTGCTTTCCGAGCATTTTTTGCACTTTACCAGCAACTGGATCGTTTTAAAAATGACAATGGACTACATACCAATGCAATCTACGGTTTTCACCTGATGCTAAATCACCTATTGGAACGTGTCCAGCCAAGTCATATTTTGGTTGCTTTTGATGCGGGGAAAACGACTTTCCGTACAGAGATGTATGCAGATTATAAGGGTGGTCGTGCGAAGACTCCAGATGAGTTTCGTGAGCAATTTCCCTTCATTCGTGAGTTGCTAGACCATCTTGGGATTCGCCACTATGAATTAGCCCAGTATGAGGCGGATGATATCATTGGAACTCTTGGTCGCTTGGCTGAGAAGGAATCTTTTGATGTGACAATCGTTAGTGGAGATAAGGACTTGATTCAGCTGACAGATGATCATACAGTGGTTGAGATTTCTAAGAAAGGTGTGGCTGAGTTTGAGGCCTATACCCCAGAATATCTCATGGAAAAGATGGGAATCACACCAGCTCAGTTTATTGATCTTAAGGCCCTTATGGGGGATAAGTCTGATAATATCCCTGGGGTGACCAAGATTGGTGAAAAGACTGGTATTAAGCTCTTGTTAGAAAACGGCTCGCTGGAAGGTATTTATGGAAATATCGATGGCATGAAGGCTTCCAAGATGAAGGAAAATCTTGTCAATGACAAGGAACAGGCCTTTCTGTCTAAAACACTAGCTACCATCGACACAAAAGCGCCAATCGAGATAGGTCTAAATGATTTGGTCTATAGTGGACCAAATGTGGAAAACCTTGGGAAATTCTACGATGAGATGGGCTTTAAACAACTCAAGCAGGCTTTGAATGCTTCTCAGACTAACCAAACTGAGACTTTGAATTTCACTATAGTGGATAAAGTAAGTCAAGATATGCTGAGTGCCGAATCTATCTTCCACTTTGAACTGTTTGGTGAAAATTACCATACAGATGACTTGGTTGGTTTTGCTTGGTCTTGTGGAGACAAGCTCTATGCTACAGATAAGTTGGAACTCTTGCAGGAGCCAATTCTCAAGGAATTTCTAGAAAAAACACCTCTGAAAGTATATGACTTTAAGAAAGCTAAAGTTCTCTTAAATCGTTTTGGCTTGGACTTGCAGGCTCCTGCTTTTGACAGTCGCTTGGCCAAATACCTTCTCTCTACTGTAGAGAATAATGAAATTTCAACCATTGCTAGTCTCTATGGTCAAACTTACCTAGTCGATGATGAAACCTTCTATGGTAAGGGTGTCAAGAAAGCTATCCCTGAGAGAGAAACCTTATTGGAGCACTTGGCTCGCAAGGTTGCTGTGCTGGTTGAGACAGAGCCTGTATTGCTTGAAAAGTTAAGTGAAAACGGACAATTAGACCTTCTCTATGAGATGGAGCAGCCTCTGGCCTTTGTTCTTGCTAAGATGGAAATCGCTGGGATTAAGGTCAAAAAAGAAACACTTCTTGAGATGCAAGCTGAAAATGAGCTCGTCATCGAGAAGTTGACTCAAGAGATTTATGAACTAGCTGGTGAGGAATTTAATATCAACTCGCCTAAACAGTTGGGTGAACTACTTTTTGAAAAGCTAGGTCTCCCTATAGAATACACCAAGAAAACCAAGACAGGTTACTCAACAGCAGTGGATGTGTTAGAGCGCCTAGCTCCTATTGCCCCAATCGTCAAGAAAATTTTAGATTATCGTCAGATTGCTAAGATTCAATCCACTTATGTGATTGGTTTACAGGATTGGATTTTAGCGGATGGCAAGATTCACACGCGCTATGTTCAAGATTTGACTCAGACAGGGCGTCTGTCTAGTGTGGATCCAAACTTGCAAAATATTCCTGTTCGTTTGGAACAAGGCCGCCTCATTCGTAAGGCTTTCGTGCCAAAGTGGGAGGATAGTGTCCTTCTCAGCTCTGACTATTCACAGATTGAGTTGCGAGTTTTGGCGCATATCTCTAAAGATGAGCACTTAATCAAGGCCTTCCAAGAGGGAGCTGATATCCATACCTCGACAGCCATGCGGGTCTTTGGAATTGAACGTCCTGAAGATGTGACTCCATACGACCGTCGCAATGCCAAGGCTGTCAACTTTGGAGTGGTTTACGGAATTTCAGACTTTGGTTTATCCAATAACCTAGGTATCAGCCGTAAAGAGGCTAAGGCATACATCGACACTTACTTTGAACGCTTCCCAGGTATTAAAAACTACATGGATGAAGTGGTTCGTGAGGCGCGTGATAAGGGTTATGTGGAGACTCTCTTCAAACGTCGTCGTGAGTTACCAGATATCAATTCGCGTAACTTTAACATTCGTGGTTTTGCAGAGCGTACAGCTATCAACTCACCTATTCAAGGATCGGCTGCAGATATTCTCAAAATCGCCATGATTCAGCTAGATAAAGCCTTGCTAGCAGGTGGTTATCAAACTAAGATGCTGTTACAAGTACACGATGAAATTGTTCTTGAAGTGCCTAAGTCAGAATTAGCTGCCATTAAAAAAATCGTCAAACAAACCATGGAAGAAGCCATTCAACTCAGTGTGCCACTGATTGCTGATGAAAATGAAGGCGTGACTTGGTATGAGGCCAAATAAAAAATAGCCTATCAGACAAAAAAGAAATCCCCTTGAACGCTACTGTTCAAAGGGATTTTTCTTTTAGGAAAAGACAAAAGTGATGCTATCTAGCTAATAGTAGGATTTATTAGATTTGTTTCTTTTGTTCTTTTTTTGCAAGGATTGGTAGAATAACACCTAAACCAATCAGAATAATTGGGGTCAAGATGTTTGTGAGAAGAGAGAATTGCCAAGCAGTTGGATTCTCAGCATAGCTAATTTTTGGAACCATACCTAGGATACAAGCAAAGGCAGTGAAGAGGAAGCACCAAGTACCGATCACAAAGCCAAGTTTAGGATTGTTAACAAACTTGTATTCGGCATTTTTGTATGTTTTCCAAGCGCGATTGAGCATCATATAGGCAAGGAATACCCAGAGATAACGCATCGGCATTACGATTGAATTGAGGTTGGTCATCCATTTTACAAGTCCGTCAATTTCTTGGATACCAAAAATTGGAAGGATGATGATAAGGCTAACGAGGACGCCTGTAAGGAGGTAGCCGTTAATGAGGACACCTTTTTCAGTACGTTTACGAAGCCAGCTTGGGATGTAGTTTTCGTCAGCGTTATTGAGAAGGATTTGTAATGGTGCATCAATAGAGAAGGCAAGAGCAGCTATTTGTCCGACCATGTTTGTAAGAGCGTAGACTACGACAAAGAGGTTTCCAACTCCCCAAGAATTTCCTAACATTTGGAAGGCTTGATAAGCACCATTACGCATGAGGTCTTCAGGGATGTTATTGCCATCAAATAGCATTCCCATGGCAACTGACCCGAGGATAGCAGAGAGACCTACCATGATGGCCATGACAATCATACCTTTTGGAAATTCTTTTGCAGGATTGCGAGTTTGATTCACATAAGGGGAAATTTTTTCACAACCACCAACTGCAAAGACCAGTAGTGAGATGGTTGTAAAATAAGAAAAATCAAAGTTTGGAATGTAGGTGCTCAGTTGATCCATGTGTGGTGTCGCAAACTGGACGTCTGGTTTGATGACAGGCAGACCGATAGCTAAAAGCACAAAGAGTAAAGACATGATCAACATGGCACTTCCTGCCAAGCTACCGATGACTTTCAGAGTTGTCAATCCTTTTGTAGAAAGGTAGAGGAAAAGTCCAAAGATTAGTAAACAGAGAATAACAATCCAGTGGAAGTCAATTTGTTTTAGAAATTGTCCATTACCCTGCAAGGCCCATCCAAGCGGAATAAGGATTCCTTGAGGCTTTTGTGCGA
This sequence comes from Streptococcus timonensis, assembly GCF_900095845.1. GTDB lineage: Bacteria > Bacillota > Bacilli > Lactobacillales > Streptococcaceae > Streptococcus > Streptococcus timonensis. Next base: position 78,321 of record NZ_FMIX01000002.1, on the reverse strand, counting down.
GGTAAGGAATGTGAACAACCCAGTAGGTCCAAGCAGCGAAGTAGGCTAGACGTTTGGTTGATGTTTTTTCAACCCATTCACTAACACCGCTTCCGCTTTCCTTGAAGGTAGAACCTAGTTGTCCGACGATGAGTGAATATGGGATAAAGTAGAGTGCGAGGATTAAAACCCAAGATACGACTACTGAAATACCCTGTTGAGAATAGTTGTTGACGACGTTTCCTAGCCCCCAAACCATGTTGAAAGCAATCAGAGAAACCATAAGCCAATTAAGTTGGTGTTGATCTTTTTTCATAATGTCTCCTTTTCTGATAATTTTAGTATATCATGATTTTTTGAAAGCGCCTACCAAAATTTAAAATTTACTATAAAAATTGTAAAAATCCGCTAACAGATAGGCACTAGGGTTGCTTAGTTGAGAAAAACTTATCCACAACTTGTGGATAAGTCAAGGTATCAACAACAACTGTCTCTTTATAATTTTAATAGAAAAAAGAAAGACGAAATTTATAGAATAGGAAACAAATCAATCTTTTATAAACCTTGTTAGGACAAGGTTTATAGGCTTTATTCTCTTGTACATCCTATGAACTTGGATTGGAAAGATATTTTGGAAAAACTTGAAAATCTTTTCCGAAGAAAGGTTGAAGGTTATTCACAACTTGTGGATAACTTTATATGGATAAGAAAACCCCTTTGCGTCTGACAAAGGGGTTAGGTTATTAATGCTTTGGCAACCAGCTAAGGGTAAAGTCAAGATTCTTAGCATTGAGCAATTCCTGATGGCTGATGCTTTGTTTTTCTTTTCCGTCCAGTTGACAGTCTTGGACAAAGTGGAAGTGTTCATAATTTTGTTGAGTACGAACATCCAACCACTGATTTTTTTCTGCCAGATAGACACGAAGGTGGTCAAAGAGTGGAATTCCAAGGTCATAACTTGCTTTTCCTGGGCAAATTGGGTAAAGTCCAAGAGCAGACCAGACATACCAAGCCGAAAGACTACCATTATCCTCATCGCCCGGATAAGCATCCCAGCTAGCTTGGAAGGCTTTTTGACGGAGAGTCTTGATTAAGAGACTAGTATATTGGGGATAATTACTGTAGCGGAAGAGATAAGGGATGTGGAAGCTTGGTTGGTTGGAAATGGCTAGTTGACCAAATGGCGCTGTTGCCATCTCGCTCATCTCATGAATTTCATATCCATAGCCCGTCGTTTCAAAAAGTGGGAGACTTTGACAAGCTTTCAAAAGATAGTTGCTAAAGGCTTCTTTACCACCCATTAGTTGGCTAAGTCCAGAAATATCGTGTAAGACACCTAGACTGGCTTGAATAGCTGAACACTCAGCGTAGTCACGACCCCAACTATAGGGAGAAAAGTCAGGACGGAAGTTGCCATCTACATCACGCGCCCTCATGTAACCCGTCTCAGAGTCAAATAGATTCTGATAGTTTTTAGAATATTGAGCATAGGTTTGGGCTAGCTCTTCTTGACCTAATTTTGTTGCACAAGTAGAGATGCAAAAGTCACTGTAAGCATAGTCTAGTGTGTGACTAACACTTTCGTGGTGGTCTGTGGATAAATAGCCCAGTTCTTGGTATTGAGAAAGGCCATGGCGCCCGTTGATGGCTTTTGGATCTGCCTTTGTCGCAGTTTCAATCATGGCTTTGAGAAATTCTTCTTCAAGTTCAGGTGCCATGTCTTTGCAAGCACTATCTGCTAGTACGCCATCAATCAAAGTACCAGGCATCATTCCTCTTTCGTCAGGAGCCAGCCACTTTGGGAGATACCCGGTATCTCGATAGCTATTGAGGAAGCCTTCAAGAAACTGACGATAGTGTTCTGGAATAATCAAGGCAAAGAGTGGGAATGAAGTGCGGAAGGTATCCCAAAAACCATTGTTGGTATAGAGTAGACCAGGCTTGATCGTTCCTGAAGCAAAGTCTATATGAATATTCTCGCCTTGCTCATTTACCTCATAGAAGGTTTGTGGGAAAAGAAAGAGTCTGTATAGACAATGATCAAAAAATGTTCGGTCTACAGGGCCGGTTTCCACGACATCAAAACGGCCTAGAAGGTCTTCCCAACTTGCTTTAGCCTCTGATTTCGTTTCTTCAAAGTCTTTTCTAGGTAGATTAAAGAGGGCCTGTTCTTTAGAAATAAAAGAAGTAGCTAGTTGAACTAGAGCTTCTGCTCCAGCCAAGTCGATTCGCCAGTTTTGCCCTACTTGATTGATAGATAGAATATCCGTAGAGAATGCGAGAGCAGTAAACATGACGAGGGGACTTTTGTTGGTTTCGGTTAATCCGCTTTGACCAAGGCTGACAGTACGCTCATCTACTTGCTCTAATGATAAATCATCAACTGCATGCAGATAGAGTGAGAGCTTCTTGCCTTGTATCTGTCTTAGTTGAATAGAAGCCCCATAGCAAGTAGGTGTGAGTTGGGTTTCAATCTGATAACGCTCAGAAAAAATTCTGAGATAATGGGGATTGAAAATAGCACGATCAAGGTTATAGGAAGACTGAAGATGGAAGAGGGTGTCACCTCTGATTTCTCCTGTAACAGGAGTCAGTAGTAACCAAGAATAATCACCAATCCAAGGGCTAGGCTGATGGGTTAGTCGAATACCCTGAAAGATAGGAAGATGGGGATCAAAAAACCAAGACCCTTCCTGGTCACTCGTTTGTGGAACAAAGTAATTCATCCCAAAAGGCACTCCAGCGTAAGGTAGGGTATTTCCCCGAGAAAAGGCATGCTTGCTCGCGGTGCCAAAGCGGGTATCAATGGTTTCAAGTATAGGTTTCATAGAATATCCTTTAGTTGTTTTCTACATTATATCAGAAAATTTAGCCTTTAGAAAAGGAGTTTCAAATATAACAATTTTGTAGAAAAATGACTATCATTTGTGTATATATTTTCTGGGCTAAAAGCTATATACTGAAAATGAATCTTGTTTGAAAGAGGTAAAATACATTATGGTATATTCAAAAGAAATTGTCAGAGAGTGGCTAGATGAGGTAGCGGAGCGCGCCAAGGAACATCCTGAATGGGTTGATGTCTTTGAACGTTGCTATACAGACACTTTAGACAATACAGTTGAAATCTTAGAAGATGGATCGACCTTTGTACTGACTGGGGATATCCCAGCTATGTGGCTTCGGGACTCGACTGCTCAGCTTAGACCATACCTTCATGTGGCAAAAAGAGACCCTCGTTTACGTCAGACCATTTCAGGTTTGGTCAAACGCCAGATGACTTTGATTCTCAAGGATCCCTATGCTAATTCTTTTAATATTGAGGAAAACTGGAAGGGTCACCACGAAACAGACCATACAGATCTCAATGGCTGGATTTGGGAACGCAAGTATGAAGTAGATTCGCTTTGTTATCCATTGCAGTTGGCTTACCTTCTTTGGAAAGAAACTGGCGAGACTAGTCAGTTTGATGAGACTTTTGTTACAGCGACCAAGGAGATTCTCCATCTCTGGACGGTGGAACAAGACCACAAGAACTCACCATATCGCTTTGTTCGTGATACCGATCGTAAGGAAGATACGCTGGTTAATGATGGTTTTGGACCTGATTTTGCGGTGACAGGCATGACCTGGTCGGCCTTCCGTCCAAGTGATGACTGCTGTCAGTACAGCTACTTGATCCCGTCAAATATGTTTGCAGTCGTTGTCTTAGGTTATGTCCAAGAAATCTTTGCAGAATTGAATCTAGCTGATAGCGAGAGCATTATTGCTGATGCCAAACGTCTCCAAGCTGAGATTCAAGAAGGGATCGAAAATTATGCCTACACCACCAACAGTAAGGGTGAAAAGATTTACGCCTTTGAAGTAGATGGTCTAGGAAATGCTAGCATCATGGATGACCCTAACGTACCAAGTTTGTTAGCTGCTCCCTATCTTGGTTACTGCGATGTGAACGATGAAGTCTATCAAGCAACTCGTCGCACCATTCTGAGCCTGGAAAATCCTTACTTCTACCAAGGAGAATACGCTAGCGGTCTCGGAAGTTCTCATACCTTCTATCGTTATATCTGGCCGATTGCCCTATCAATTCAAGGCTTAACAGCTACAGATAAAGCTGAGAAAAAATACTTGCTAGATCAGCTTGTTGCATGTGATGGCGGAACAGGTGTTATGCACGAAAGCTTCCACGTTGACGATCCAACTCTCTACTCTCGTGAATGGTTCTCTTGGGCCAATATGATGTTCTGTGAGTTGGTCTTGGACTACTTGGATATTCGCTAATGAGCCTTATCTCGATAGATTCTTACATAGAATCACAAATATTTTTAAATTTAAGTTAGAATGAGGTTTTACTCATGGAAAATGTTGTTGTACATATCATCTCTCACAGTCACTGGGATCGTGAGTGGTATCTACCTTTTGAAAGTCACCGCATGCAATTGGTGGAACTTTTTGATGATCTTTTTGATCTTTTCGAAAATGATCCTGAATTCAAAAGTTTCCACTTGGATGGCCAAACCATTGTCCTCGATGACTATTTAGAAATTCGCCCTGAAAACCGTGACAAGGTGCAGCGTTATATCGACGAAGGCAAATTGAAGATTGGGCCTTTCTATATCTTGCAGGATGATTACTTGATTTCCAGTGAAGCTAACGTCCGCAATACCTTGATTGGACAAGCGGAATGTGCTAAATGGGGCAAATCTACTCAGATCGGTTACTTTCCAGACACCTTTGGAAATATGGGGCAGGCTCCTCAAATCCTTCAAAAATCAGGTATTCACGTCGCAGCCTTTGGTCGCGGTGTCAAGCCAATCGGATTTGACAATCAAGTCCTCGAAGATGAACAGTTCACCTCTCAATTTTCTGAAATGTACTGGCAGGGGGCTGATGGTAGCCGTGTGCTTGGTATTCTCTTTGCTAACTGGTACAGTAATGGGAATGAAATTCCAGTGGATAAAGATGAAGCTTTGGCTTTCTGGAAACAAAAATTGGCAGATGTTCGTGATTATGCATCGACCAACCAATGGTTGATGATGAACGGCTGTGACCACCAACCTGTTCAGAGAAATATTACTGAAGCGATTCGTGTGGCAAACGAACTCTTCCCAGACGTGACCTTTATTCATAGCTCCTTTGACGAATATGTCCAAGCAGTGGAAAGTGCACTTCCTGAACACCTATCAACGGTCACAGGTGAGTTGACCAGCCAAGAAACAGATGGTTGGTACACTCTTGCCAACACATCTTCATCCCGTATTTACCTCAAACAAGCCTTTCAAGAAAATAGCAACTTGTTAGAGCAGGTCGTGGAACCTTTGACCATTATCACTGGTGGACACAACCACAAGGATCAATTGACCTATGCTTGGAAAGTACTTCTGCAAAATGCACCGCACGATAGTATCTGTGGCTGTAGTATTGACGAAGTTCACCGTGAAATGGAAGTTCGTTTTGCCAAGGTCAACCAAGTCGGAAACTTTGTCAAGAACAACCTTCTTGATGAATGGAAGGGGAAATTGGCAACTCAAAATGCTGAGAGCGACTACCTCTTTACTGTCATTAACACGAGTCTGCATGACAAGGTAGATACTGTTAGCACGGTACTCGACGTCGTTACTTGTGAGTTCAAAGAATTACACCCAACTGAAGGCTACAAAAAGATGGCAGCCTTGACCTTGCCAACCTACCATGTAAAAGATTTGGATGGCCGTGTGGTCGAAGCTAAAATCGAAGACTTGGGAGCAAACTTTGAGTATGACCTTCCAAAAGACAAATTCCGTCAACCTCGTATCGCTCGTCAAGTGCGCGTGACACTTCCGGTTCACCTAGCAGCTCTTTCTTGGGCAAGCTTCCAGTTGGTTGAAGGCGAGGGAGAAGGCCACGATGGTATCTACCAAAATGGAGTCATTGATACACCATTCGTAACAGTGAGTGTAGATGAAGGAATCACAGTCTATGACAAGACTACAAACGAAGCCTACGAAGATTTCATCCAATTCGAGGACCGTGGAGATATTGGTAACGAGTACATTTACTTCCAACCAAAAGGAACTGATCCAATCTATGCTCAATTGAAAGGATGCGATGTCCTAGAAAACAATGCTCGCTATGCTAAGGTATTGCTCAAACATGACTTGACTATTCCAGTTAGCGCAGATGAAAAATTGGATGCAGAACAAAGAGGTATCATCGAGTTCATGAAACGAGATGCAGGTCGTTCAGAAGAGTTGACAACCATTCCTCTTGAAACTGAGATGACTGTCTTTGTGGACAATCCACAGATTCGCTTCAAGACTCGATTTACTAATACAGCCAAAGACCACCGCATTCGTCTCTTGGTAAAAACTCATAACACTCGTCCAAGCAATGATTCTGAAAGCATTTATGAAGTTGTGACAAGACCAAATAAACCGGCAGCTTCTTGGGAAAATCCAGAGAATCCACAACACCAACAAGCCTTTGTCAGCCTTTATGATGATGAAAAGGCTGTAACTGTAGCAAATAAAGGATTGCACGAATACGAAATCCTTGGAGATGATACGATTGCAGTGACGATTCTTCGTGCTTCAGGTGAGCTAGGTGACTGGGGCTACTTCCCAACACCAGAAGCTCAGTGCTTGCGTGATGTCGAAGTAGAATTTGCTGTGGAATGTCACCAGGCAGGCGAACGCTTCTCTGCTTTCCGTCGTGCTAAATCCTTCCAAGTGCCTTTTACAGCTCTTCAAGTTGCAAGACAAGAGGGTAGTGTTGCAGCTACTGGTAGTCTTTTCAACCATCCAGTGCTTAGCTTACCACAAGTCTGCCCAACAGCCTTTAAGGTAGCTGAAAATGGAGAAGGTTATGTACTTCGTTACTACAATATGAGTCAAGAAAATGTGCGCATATCTGAAAAACAACAAACCATTCTTGATTTGCTGGAACGTCCATATCCAGTCCATTCAGGACTATTGGCACCACAGGAAATTCGTACAGAATTCATTCAAAAAGAAGAAATTTAATTTCAAAAAGTAAACATAAACAGAAAGGAGGAGCGAAAAAGTAAGAACCAACTGCTGATTCGCTCCTTTTTGCAGGTAAAAGCAATGACCATTGCAACGATTGATATCGGAGGGACTGGTATTAAGTTTGCTAGTCTAACTCCTGATGGAAAGATTTTAGATAAGACCAGCACCCCAACTCCAGAAACTCTAGAAGATTTATTGGCTTGGTTGGACCAACGCTTGTCAGAACAGAACTATCGTGGGATTGCTATGAGTGTTCCAGGAGCGGTCAATCAAGAAACAGGAGTGATCGAGGGGATTAGTGCCATTCCTTACATTCATGGATTTTCATGGTACCAGGCCCTTGCTCATCACCAGCTACCTGTCCATCTAGAAAATGATGCCAACTGTGTTGGACTTAGTGAACTGCTAGCTCATCCTGAGATTGAAAATGCAGCCTGTGTCGTTATTGGTACAGGGATTGGTGGAGCCATGATTATCAATGGCAAAATTCACCGTGGTCGCCATGGCTTGGGTGGAGAGTTTGGTTACATGACAACTATCGAACCAGCAGAAAAACTCAATAACTGGTCACAACTAGCTTCTACAGGAAACATGGTTCGTTATGTGATTGAAAAATCAGGTCAGTCAGACTGGGATGGCCGTAAGGTTTATCAAGAGGCTGCAGCAGGCAATGCCCTTTGTCAAGAAGCCATTGAGCGCATGAATCGTAACCTAGCCCAAGGGCTTCTCAATATCCAGTATCTAATCGACCCAGATGTGATCAGCCTAGGTGGTTCCATCAGCCAGAACTCAGATTTTATCAAAGGTGTGCAAAAAGCAGTAGATGCTTTTGTCGAAAATTATGAAGAATATACAATTGCGCCAGTGATCCAAGCTTGCACCTATCAGGCAGATGCCAATCTCTACGGTGCCCTTGTCAACTGGTTACAGGAGGAAAACCAATGGTAAATTTTACCGGAATTAGCAGTAAACAACAGCAAGCTATAGACTTACTTCAAAAGCACATTTCTCTACCAGATGTAGAAGTGGCAGTCGCTCAGTCTGACCAAGCTTCTATCTCTATCAAGGGTGAGGGCGGAGAATATCAATTGACTTATCGCAAACCTCACCAACTCTATCGCGCCTTGTCTGTTCTCGCAACAGCTTTAGAAGAAGGTGACAAGGTGGAGATTGAGGAGCAAGCGGCTTATGAAGATTTAGCCTACATGGCGGATTGTTCCCGTAATGCGGTTCTAAATATTGCATCTGCCAAGCAGATGATTGAAGTCTTAGCTCTGATGGGCTACTCAACCTTTGAGCTTTATATAGAAGACACCTATCAGATTGAAGGGCAACCTTATTTTGGTTATTTCCGTGGGGCTTATTCAGCTGAAGAATTACAGGAAATCGAAGCCTATGCCCAGCAGTTTGACATGACTTTTGTTCCTTGTATTCAGACCTTGGCTCACTTATCAGCCTTTGTCAAATGGGGTGTCAAAGAAGTCCAGCAACTTCGTGATGTAGAGGACATTCTCCTCATCGGCGAAGAAAAAGTTTACGACCTAATCGACGGCATGTTTGCTACTTTGTCTAAACTACAAACACGCAAGGTCAATATCGGTATGGACGAAGCCCACTTGGTTGGTTTAGGACGCTATCTCATCTTAAATGGTGTTGTGGACCGTAGCCTCCTCATGTGCCAACATTTGGAGCGCGTGCTGGATATTGCAGACAAGTATGGTTTCCACTGCCAGATGTGGAGCGATATGTTCTTCAAACTCATGTCAGCAGATGGCCAGTACGATCGTGATGTTGAAATTCCAGAAGAAACTCGTATTTACTTAGATCGTCTAAAAGACCGTGTGACCTTGGTTTACTGGGATTATTATCAGGATAGCGAAGAAAAATACAACCGTAACTTTGGTAATCACCACAAGATTAGCCAGGATATTGCCTTTGCAGGTGGTGCTTGGAAGTGGATTGGTTTCACACCACACAACCATTTCAGTCGTCTAGTAGCTATTGAGGCAAATAAAGCCTGCCGTGTCAATAAGATTAAAGAGGTTATTGTGACTGGTTGGGGAGATAACGGTGGCGAAACAGCTCAGTTCTCTATTCTACCTAGTTTGCAAATCTGGGCTGAACTCAGTTATAGAGATGATTTAGAGCGTTTGTCTGCTCATTTCAAGACCAATACAGGTCTATCAGTTGAGGACTTTATGCAGCTTGATCTTGCAAACCTCTTACCAAATCTACCAGGAAATCTAAGTGGTATCAATCCTAACCGCTATGTATTTTATCAGGATGTTCTTTGCCCAATTCTTGACAAGCACATGACACCTGAACAGGACAAACCACACTTTGCCCAAGCAGCTGAGATTCTGTCTGACATTAAAGAAAGAGCAGGCATCTACACTTATCTCTTTGAGACCCAGGCTCAGTTGAATGCTATTTTAAGTGGCAAGGTTGATGTGGGACGACGCATTCGTCAAGCCTATCAAACAGGTGATAAAGAGAGCTTGCAACAAATTGCTAGGGAAGAATTATCAAAACTTAGAAGCGAGATTGAACACTTCCATGCTCTCTTTAGTCACCAATGGCTGAAAGAAAACAAGGTCTTTGGCTTGGATACCGTGGATATCCGCATAGGTGGACTCTTACAACGGATCAAGCGAGCAGAAAATCGTATTGAAAACTACCTAGCAGGTGACATTTCTCGTATTGATGAACTAGAAGTAGACATCTTGCCATTTAATGATTTCTATGCAGATAAGAACTTCGCAGCCACAACGGCTAATCAGTGGCACACTATTGCGACCGCTTCGACAATCTATACAACATAAAGATTAGAACACCCTGTATGAATCAGAATGTTTCTCGTGAAACATACTTTTATAAACAATATTTCTCCACAAAAAATAATTTGTGGAGTTTTTTCTATAATTAGTAGTTTAAACTATCATAAAAATAGGAGTATACTATTGATGTAAACGTTATCATGTCTAAAATGGAGAATTTTGACGTTTTAGAAAATAAAAAGGGAGGAAATTATGAATAAGTTTTCAAAGACCTTAAGAGATAACTGGATTTTTTTCTTAATGGTTCTGCCAGGAACGCTTTGGTTGATTCTATTCTTCTATATCCCTGTATTTGGAAATGTGGTCGCCTTTAAAGATTACCGAATGACGGGAGAAGGATTTATCCACAGTATTATAAATAGTAAATGGGTTGGACTAGACAACTTTAAGTTCTTATTTAGTTCAAAAGATGCCTTTGTCATCACCCGTAATACTGTTCTTTACAACCTTGGATTCATCTTTATCGGTTTGATTGTGTCGGTTGGAATTGCCATTATCCTCAGTGAGCTTCGCTCTAAGCAAATGGTTAAAATATTCCAGACTTCTATGCTATTCCCTTACTTCCTATCATGGGTTATCATCAGTTTCTTTACAGATGCTTTCCTTAACATCGATAAAGGGGTTATCAACCGATTCTTGCAAACTATCGGTATGAAGGGAATTAACTTCTACGCTGACTTAGGCATCTGGCCATATCTCCTACTTTTCCTAGGTATCTGGAAAGGTTTTGGGTATAGTAGTGTTATGTACTATGCGACGATTATGGGGATTGACCCAACCTATTATGAGGCAGCAACAGTGGATGGGGCAAGTAAATGGCAACGGATTCGTAACGTAACCATTCCTCAGTTGACACCACTTGTGACAGTATTGACTATTCTTGCAGTCGGAAATATCTTCCGTGCAGACTTCGGTCTCTTCTATCAAATCCCTCACAACGCTGGTCAGCTCTATAGTGTAACAAATGTATTGGACGTCTATGTCTTTAACGGATTGACTCAGACAGCAGATATCGGTATGGCTTCAGCAGCCGGTCTCTACCAGTCAGTCGTCGGTTTGATTCTCGTTATCCTATCAAACTTACTTGCAAGACGTGTTGATCCTAACTCGGCACTATTCTAGAAAGGAGGAGCATATGGCAAAAAAAATCAAAAAAGAAAAAATTGATAAAGTCGGCATACACTCCTTCGGAAAAAAAGCAAACATCTTCTTCAGTATCATATCAGGTTTGCTGGCCTTCTCTTGTATATTGCCTTTTATCTTCGTTATCATTATCTCAGTTACAGATGAAACCAGTATCGTTCAAAATGGATACAGTTTCTTCCCTGCTAAGTTTGGTTTAGATGGTTTTGAGTTTTTGACTCAGTTTCAAGATAAGATTTTACAGGCGCTCTTTATCTCTGTCTTTGTAACGGTTGTTGGTACATTGACAAATGTCTTCATCACAACAACATACGCCTATGCCATCTCACGTTCAACATTTAAGTATCGTAAATTCTTTACAATCTTCGCTCTTCTTAGTATGTTGTTCAATGCTGGTTTGGTACCAGGCTATATCGTGGTAACTCAATTGCTTCACCTTGGTGATACCATTTGGGCTCTGATTATTCCAATGCTTCTATCTCCATTCAACATCATGTTGATGCGTTCCTTCTTCAAGAAGACTATCCCAGAAGCAATTCTCGAATCAGCTCGTATCGATGGTGCCAGCGAGGCTCGGATCTTTTTCCAGATCTGTTTGCCACTTTCACTACCAGGTATAGCAACAATCACGCTTTTGACAGCTCTTGGCTTCTGGAATGACTGGTTTAACGCTCTTCTTTACATCAAGAGTGACAACTTGTATCCATTGCAATATTTGCTCATGCAGATTCAACAAAATATGGACTACATTGCTAAGTCAGTTGGTTTATCAGGTCAACTTGCAGTTGCTCTTCCAAAAGAGACAGGACGTATGGCAATGGTTGTAGTTGCGACTGTTCCAATTGCGATTCTTTACCCGTTCTTCCAACGCTACTTTGTAAAAGGTTTGACCATTGGTGGTGTTAAAGAATAGTGCTAGTTGAGAAACATAGTTTCTCCCTCTCTAACTTCGTCCTTGTGATAGAAGTTAAATATCATTACATTGTTTATAATTAAAAATAAAAAAAGGAGTTTTTATCATGAAAAACTGGAAAAAATATGCTTTTGCTTCTGCTAGCCTTGTAGCTTTGGCTGCTAGCCTTGCAGCTTGTGGAAACCTTAAAGGGAATAACCAAAAAGCTGCTGAGTCAACTTCAGGCGACAAAACTGTTATCAAAATGTACCAAATCGGTGATAAACCAGATAACTTGGATGAATTGTTAGAAAATGCAAACAAAATCATCGGAGAAAAAGTTGGTGCTAAATTGGATATCCAATACCTTGGATGGGGTGACTACGGTAAGAAAATGTCAGTTATCACATCATCAGGTGAAAACTATGATATCGCATTTGCAGATAACTACATCGTAAACGCTCAAAAAGGTGCTTATGCTGACTTGACTGAATTGTACAAGAAAGAAGGAGCAGAACTCTACAAAGCGCTTGACCCAGCTTACATCAAAGGTAATACTGTAAACGGCAAGATCTATGCAGTTCCAGTTGCAGCTAACGTTGCATCTTCACAAAACTTTGCTTTCAACGGCACTCTTCTTGCAAAATATGGAATCGACATCTCAGGTGTAACTTCATACGAAACACTTGAACCAGTCTTGAAACAAATTAAAGAAAAAGCTCCAGATGTAGTTCCATTTGCAGTTACTAAGAACTTTATCCCATCTGAAAACTTCGACTACCCAGTGGCAAACGGTCTTCCATTCGTAATCGACCTTGAAGGAGACACTACTAAGATCGTTAACCGTTACGAAGTTCCTCGTTTCGTAGAGCACTTGAAGACTCTTCACAAATTCTATGAAGAAGGATACATTCCAAAAGACGTAGCAACAAGCGATACTTCATTTGACCTTCAACAAGATACTTGGTTCGTACGTGAAGAAACAGTAGGACCAGCTGACTACGGTAGCAGCTTGCTTTCTCGTGTTGCTAACAAAGACATCCAAATCAAACCATTTACTAACTTCATCAAGAAAAACCAAACAACTCAAGTTGCAAACTTTGTAATCTCAAACAACTCTAAGAACAAAGAAAAAGCAATGGAAGTGTTGAATCTCTTGAACACTAATCCAGAACTCTTGAACGGTCTTGTTTACGGTCCAGAAGGCAAAAACTGGGAGAAAATTCAAGGTAAAGAAAACCGTGTTAAAGTCCTTGATGGTTACAAAGGAAACACTCACATGTCAGGATGGAACACTGGTAACAACTGGATCCTTTACATCAACGAAAACGTTACAGATGAACAAATTGCACAATCTAAGAAAGACTTGGAAACTGCAAAAGAATCTCCAGCGCTTGGATTCATCTTCAACACTGACAACGTGAAATCTGAAATCTCAGCTATCACTAACACTATGCAACAATTCGATACAGCTATCAACACTGGTACTGTAGACCCAGAAAAAGCTATTCCAGAATTGATGGAAAAACTTAAATCTGAAGGTGCTTACCAAAAAGTATTGGATGAAATGCAAAAACAATACGACGAATTCTTGAAAAACAAAAAATCTTAAGAACAATTGATTTCGTGTATTCATTCCTAAAAGATGCGATCACTGCCTTGTCTGGAGTTTTCCAGACGGGGTGGTGATTCTTTTTATAGTTGATGCGAAAAGGCTAAAGAGATGGCTATAATAGCCTTTTAAATATACGATAATAAGATATGAATAGGGCTTAATTGAGCTAATACCCCTATTAGTTTAATTAAGTAGATTTTTAAATGAATCTAGCTTATAATAAATATATAAGACAATGAAAGCGCTTAACATTGTGAAAATTACTTTATCTATTTAGTGATTTCTAGACTAGCTACCTAGGATAAGTAGGTAAAAACCGACAATATTTGTCAACAATTCCCTTTGGGGATAAGAATTTTACATGAGGTTATTCATATGAAAAAAACACCCAATCGTTGGTTAATTTTGGCAGCAGCCATTTTAACGAATCTCTCTCTAGGTGCTGGTTACGCCTGGTCAGTCTTTCAAAAGGCACTGCTAGAAACCAATGCTAGTCAAGGATGGGTTCAAGCCCAAACTTCTTTGGCCTTTAGTATTTCTTTTGCAATGGTACCTGTTGGTATGATTATTTTTGGTCCTAAAGTCGATTCAGTAGGACCTAAGAAATTTGTATTCCTAGGTGGTATTCTCTTCGGTGCTGGTATGTTCGCTACTGGATTTGCTACCACTCTTCCAGTCCTTTATCTTACTTACGGGGTTGTCCTAGGACTTGGTATTGGTTCAGCTTATGGAGCATCTACTTCAGTTGCTACTAAGTGGTTCCCAGATAAAAAAGGTCTAGCTGGTGGTTTGACAGCAGCAGGTTTCGGGTTAGGTCCCCTTATTATCGGTCCAGTTGCCAAATCTTTGATTGCTTCTATGGGTGTTTACTCAACATTCAAAGTATTAGGTATCATTCTTCTAATTGTTATTTGTACTTCTTCATTGGTAATGGAGAAAGCTCCTGCAGCTGCACCTGCAGCTGGAGCATCTCAACCAGAAGGTAAAACTTACAAAGAAATGCTTCGTGACGGAAATTACTGGCTTCTATGGTTGATTTACGTTCTTGGTGCTACTGGTGGAATGATGATCATCGGTACTGCAGCATCAATTTCTGACCAGTATCAACTTGTAGGAGAAGCTACACTCTTCGTTATGTTAGTATCTATCGCTAATACATTTGGACGTATCTTCTGGGGTTCAGTATCTGATAAGATCGGTCGCTACCCTACAGTTATCGCTATGTTTGGAGCAATTGCTGTTGGATTATTGCTTACAGCCTTGTTCAAAGGCCCAGGAAGCATCTTGGCTATCCTTGGAGTTATGATGGTTGCCTTGTCATTTGGTGGATTCCTAGGTTCATTCCCAGGTATCACTGCTGAAAACTGGGGAGTAACTTATGTAGGAACAAACTACGGTTGGATGTTTACTGCATATGGTGTGGCTGCGATTGCTGGTCCACAGCTTGGTGCACGTCTTGCACAAGCAAACCAAGGAGACTACACAATGGCCTTCTTCATCGTTATCGGTATGGCTATCGTTGGTATTCTTCTCCAACTCTTCTACATGTCTAAAGCTAAAAAAGCATAAACATTAATCCTTGGAAAATCCTTGGAATTTTCCAAGGATTTTTTTATTATTTTGATTTAGATGTAGGATTGCAAATCAAATTTAGCTCCTGCCAGAGGAGGTTAATTTTCAGTCAAATAAATTGCAATCGCTTTTCTTTATCGGTATACTAGTATAGTTAGATGAAAAATTCTGAAAATTTAAGAATAGAAAAGAGAACAAATCTTATGGCAAAAGATATTCGTGTCTTACTTTACTACCTCTATACTCCAATTGAGAATGCGGAACAATTCGCTGCAGATCATTTGGCCTTCTGTAAATCTATCGGTCTAAAAGGTCGTATCCTTGTGGCTGATGAGGGTATTAACGGAACAGTTTCAGGTGACTACGAAACAACACAAAAATATATGGACTATGTTCACAGTCTCCCAGGAATGGAGAACTTATGGTTCAAGATTGATGAGGAAAACGAGCAAGCCTTCAAGAAGATGTTTGTTCGCTACAAAAAAGAAATTGTTCACCTTGGTCTTGAAGACAATGACTTTGACAATGACATTAATCCATTAGAAACAACTGGTGCTTACCTATCTCCAAAAGAGTTCAAGAAAGCTTTACTTGATGAAGATACCGTTGTCTTAGATACACGTAATGACTACGAATATGATTTAGGTCATTTCCGAGGAGCAATCCGTCCAGAAATCCGTAACTTCCGCGAGTTACCACAGTGGGTTCGTGATAACAAGGAAAAATTCATGGACAAACGTGTTGTCGTCTATTGTACAGGTGGCGTGCGTTGTGAAAAATTCTCTGGTTGGATGGTTCGTGAGGGTTATAAAGATGTTGGTCAATTGCACGGAGGTATCGCAACATACGGTAAAGACCCAGAAGTTCAAGGTGAGCTTTGGGATGGTAAAATGTATGTCTTTGATGAGCGTATCGCAGTGGATGTCAACCATGTGAATCCAACCGTTGTTGGTAAGGACTGGTTTGATGGAACACCATGTGAGCGCTACGTTAACTGTGGCAATCCATTCTGTAACCGTCGTATCTTAACGTCAGAAGAAAATGAAGATAAATACCTTCGCGGGTGCTCACATGAATGCCGTGTTCATCCACGCAATCGTTATGTCTTAGAACATGAATTAACAGAAGCTGATGTAATTGAGCGTTTAGCAGTACTTGGTGAGAGTTTAGATCCAGCTACAGCAGTATAAAAAGCAAACAGTCCTGAGGGGCTGTTTTTCTATGCTTTTTACCCAAAAATCTAAAATTTGTTTCTGCATCTTTCAGGAAAATAGTGTATACTATATGTAAACGATTTCAAAGGAGCCGATGTATGGTGAAAGCATTTTTTATTCCAAATAAACAAAGTGTCCTAGGACAACAGGAGATTTTAACAGCAAAATCAATCTTAGCCCTTGTAGATGGCTTGGAATCTCATAGTTATGATGCTATCTATCTCCGTCAGCCTCTCAATCGCCTTGAGTATATCGAGTGTGCTGTTGTGGGTAAGTCTCAATTTCTCTTTAAAGTTAGCTATGAAGATAGCAAGAAAGGCTATCAAGTTGTCATTCCTGATTTTATCACAAGAGCTGACTGGGAAATTGTAGAAGATCTTTTGCGAGGATTTTCTAGTAAGATAGGAGAAGCAGTTGAAGGTTTTGAGGACTTCGACTTGAATCTTTATTTCCAAGAAACTGTTAAAAACTATTTAGCTGACAAGGCTGCTCGTCTATATTTCTGCCAAGGAATTCTTTCACCTATTTATTTTAATAAGACGGATTTGGAAGCTTTCTTAGAACAAGATGGTTTGACACGTTTTGAAACTCTGGTCAAAAAGGTTCAAGAGTCTGATGCTTATCTTGCAACCCTCAGATTTTACCCAGATGGCCAAGGCAAGATTCACGGCATCTACCATTTAGCCCAGGGAGTTAAGACTATCTTACCGAAGGGGCCTGTTGTTCCTGCTCCTTACATTGAGCAATTGGCAGGTAAAGATGTCATCTGGGAGATTGACTTGGTGAAAATATCTGGAGATGGTTCTAAGCCTGAAGACTATGAAGCAGTAGCCAGATTAGATTACAAAGCCTTCTTAGAAGCTCTTCCAAAAGAACTTTATCAGGACTTGGATGCCAACCAAATAGTGGTAGGACCAATCTTAGGGGAAGATTTTGAAGCTTTAGTAAATAGTGAACTGGAGAAATAAACGAAAGATAGTAGTTCTAAAAAATAAGAAAAGGCAGATTTTTGGTCTGCTTTTTGTGTACAAAAAATCCTGTCAAGTTCTGACAGGATTTCATGTTAGATAAAGGCTAATACTTTAATGTAATCAAAGATCAAGGACAATTCTGCTAGGAAAAAGAGAAATAGGATGCTTCCGTTGACTAGGAAGGCCAAGAGAAGGCGATAGAAGGGATCGGTTTGACTATCCTTGCTAGGTCTTGAGATGATGTAGAGGTTAGCAAGAAGTACCATAACTAAGCTAATCAGACATAGAAAGATGGCAAATTTGAGACTGTTAAAGAATGCGAAGAAACTAGCCAAACTTGTCAAGAGGATTGGAATAGCGAAGAGTCGGCTGTACTCTTGGAAGGTTTTATCTAGTGTCCAGTCATTTTTTTGATCGACGAAACGTTTGACTACAAATCCACCCATGAGAATTGAAAAGAAGAAGAGACTTGTCGCTACTAGGATGGAGAATACCGAGAAGAGATTGAGAGACGGAAATTGTTCCATGAAGTGAGCATCGATGCTTGCCATACGACCATAGTAGCCTTGTTTGGCGTGATAAACTGTAAAGAGGAAGCTTGTAGCAGAAAAGATAGTTAGTAGCGCAAAGGCATTATAACTATGTTTCTTATCTGTATCAAAACTAGCTGTGGGTTCTTTCAAAGCTCCTCGTAGCCAAATCCAAAAATCAGTAAATTCTTCTTTGAAGATTGCTGTTTTTGTAGGGACAGGGTCTGGGACAAATGGACTTTCCAAAGATTTGCTAGGCTGAGGTGCTTCCTTAACCGGTTTTTCTGCTTGGTCTGTCTTTGTTGCCAGTTCTTCTTGTTCTTCAGTCTCTACAGATTCTTCTGACTTGTCTATCTTTTCTGTATTTTCCACGATCTCTTCGTGTTCGCCATTCTCTACTTTTTCTAGGTCAGCTTCTTGTTCTTCAGAATTGATTTGAAGATTTTCTTCAACCACTGGCAACTCTTCTTTTTCTTTTAACTCTTCTTGGGGAATGACTGGGTCAGATGGGTTATCTTTTTTCTCATTGTTGGCTGTTTTCTCGAAATCAGCACTTTCGAACCATTCTTGAGTCATGATGGGACCTCCTTTTTTATTTCTTGTTTGAGTAGTAATGATTAACTATTATTCATAATTTCTCGAATTGGGTGAGCGATCCGGTTCGTCTGGAATGTTGATATCTTGACCCGCCTTTGCGACGAGGAGATCTTGCGTATCTTTTTTCTCTACGTTGTAAGGATTGGAGAATTCTTCGTCCTTATTTTCATGATTTCCCTGAACAGGATGAACTCCTTCTCGAGTTCGATGATAAATAGCGCCGTGTTCAGATGAGAGGTTAAGATTGATTCTCTCAAGTTCTTTTTTGGATAACTGGATGACCATATCTTTTTTTGACTCTAGCTCCACCTTACCATGTACTTGAATATCCTCAGCAGAGATATGTTGATGGTCTGCTTGGATACGGCTATCTGTTAGACTGGTTTCAAATACATTGACAATTCCAGTTGTGATCAGTTGGCTATTTTTAATCTCGCTATCAGTGATACGAAGAAGATAGCCATTTGACAGAATCTTGGCATTGCTGAGTTTTACATCGGCAATCGAAAGGACACCATGATTAACCTGCGCTGTTAGGTTTTTTAATTCTCTTCCTCTTGGTAGTGATAGAACGACTTCATTATTGCGACTTGAGACTCCACTTGCGATAAATAGGATTCCCTCGATACTAGAACCTACAGAACGACGTGTAGTTGACTTGGTGTCAGAAATCTCAAGAGTTTTTTCTTTGGTAGAATGTTGAAGATTTTCTTTTTCAGAGATAGTTGGATGATACTGGATATGGATCTTATCATCGTTTGACTCCGTAATGACGAGCGAATGTTGTGTTAGTGAGATGTTAAGATTTTCGATATCTTGATCGAAAACGAGTTCGTCCATTCGGCTTTCAAAGACTGGATTTTGAGACATTGCAAGGAGGCTTCTGACCCCATCGGTTTGGATGCCGATGATGATCATGGCAAAACCGATGATACTAGTAACAACTCCAAAGATAAGAAATCCTTTTGTTAATTTACGCATGACTTTCACCTCTCTTTCCTCTATTAAGAATCCACTGAATAAGTCGAAGGATTAGTATTCCAAAGAAACGGGTCACATAGGAAGTCGCTAGCAAGACTAGGGACGAAGCTCCGATTGCCAGTAAACCTCCACCAAAAATCAGAATAAAAGCAGATGTAGATTCAGCCAGAACGTAGAAGCTTTCAAATAGGAGAACGCCTCCTAGGATTAATCCAGCTGCTGATACAGCAAAGAAGGCTAAAAGTACACTAACTGCAGCGATAAAAATCCCGATGATAGCCATGAGAAGACCAATCCCGACTGGAATTCCGATAGGAGCTGCAAGAAGGGCTAGTAGAGCGATGCGTAAAATATGGTGGTCGTTCTTACTGGAATTTTCTTCGTTGATTTTCTTATCAAGAAGTGTAGTCAGGACATCATGGGCAGCTTCTTTTGGACTTCCAAGGCTAGCTATTAGGTCTTCCTCACCTTCTGGACCAGCATCATCAAAGAGTTCTTTGAAGTAGTCCATGGCTTCGATGCGATCAGATTGAGGAAGCTTCATCAGATAGGCTTCAAGCTGATTCAAATATTCAGTTCTTGTCATGGCGAATGCTCCCTTCTATGATGCCGTTGATAGTGTCAGTGTAGAGTGTCCACTCTTCTCTGAGTACAAATAGTTGCTCCTCCCCAATCTCTGTTAAGGAGTAGTATTTCCGCATCCGACCTTGGTATTCGCGAGAGTATGTAGTCAGATAGCGGTTGGTATCCAGTTTTTTCAAGATGGGGTAGAGGGTAGATTCCTTGATTTTGGCAATGAGTTTAATGGTTTGACTAATTTCATAACCATAGGAATCCCCTTGTTCTAGGATGGCCAAGATGAGAAATTCAATCAAGGCCGCTGATGTTGGAAAATACATGGGGCACCTCCTTTTTTAGTATATAAAAATTTTATATATAATTATTCTACACATACATCATACATCTATTTGTAAGCCCTGTCAAGTAATATGTGTAAAATTTTTATATATAAAAAATCTTCTATCAAAAACTAGAAGATTGGAGGCTGTTTTGCATTACTTTGAGGCAATGCTTATCTGTAATCCTCATCATAAATGGGCGGAAGATAAAAATACTTGTCTTCAATCTTGATTTTGGCACAGAGGATGCCGTTTTGATAGACATATCCGTTAAATGGAGGATAGCTATCCAAGTTTTTTAGGATATTCTCAGGTAAAGAACTAAAATTGTAATCCCTCAGAGCCCCAGAACCAATCAATCTTTCAGTCCGATAAGCCTTGATTTCTTTGTCATATTTTTTGAGAAATTCTTCTCGTTTGCTTTCAAAGAGAGCCAAATCTCCGTCATCTAACTCGTAATAGCGTTCGTAACCAGCAATCCAAGAAATATAAACACACAGTAAAGATTTTTCTATCTCAGGAGAGTAGCCAATTGTAAAGTAATTTTCTTTGTCGACCTGCCGATTTTCGACTGTGATAGTCTGTATAAAGTTAGTCATGATAATCTCCGTTTCAAGAATGAACTAGAAAGGTTTCTCATTTAAAAATCTTTTAGCTCATCAAAGATTTCTATAAATTTTTCTTTGTCCATCCCTAAATCTTCAGGTAGTAAATCTAAGATCTCGACCAGGGCATCATAGATATCCTCTCTCTCGATTGTTTCAATAAAACAGTTACGCTTGTCCATTTTATTGAAACCTTGAGTATATTCTCTTATGAGGACTTCTATGTGTTTCATAGTGTCCTCGTTGGGTTTTTCTAGAAGCTTTCTAACACTTGCTCTAGTCTTTCTATATAGAGAGGCTGCTTTTTTTGCGTTTGCGGTTGAAATATTCTCTTGTCCATCCCATGAGCGAAATGGATTGTCTAGGTTTTGGGCAAGCCATTCAGCTTTTCTCGGTTTTGTTATCCAAAGATTCAGTCCCTTGTCCTGCTGTTTTTTATAATATTTTTTGGCTACTTTAGCGGCCTCTTCTGGTAAGCTGCTCATCCAAAACATGCTTAATCGAGGTAAATCTTCTGGTTTTGGAATATCCTCTGCGGTAAAGCCAAACAAATCAACAGTTGAAAAATTGACTAACTCTTTTAATTCTGACAATTTATGGAAATTGAGAATATGACCAGGTTTCCCCCACAATCTTAATTCCCTAAGCCTTGGATAGTTATTCAAGATTTGTACAAAGTCTATTTCAAGGATGTTAGAGCAATGGATGGCTCCTAAATCTTTTAATCCCAGTGCCTTAGGTAGAGAACTATCAAGTTGTAATCGTAAGCTGGCTCCATGGTCCTTTACAAGTATTTGACAATTGTCGCTCATGTCTCCTAATAAGACTAGCTCCTCCAAATCATCGTTCAATCTAAGTTCCTCTACGCCTGTCAAATCAATGGAAAGCCGATGTATGGATGTCTTAGAAAAATCCAGTTTTGTTTGTCTATGATTTTTAAGAACTAGTTCTGTAATAAAAGGAGTTGACTGCAAATACTCATATATATTTTTGTGCCATCTCGTTAATGTCAACTTAGATAAACAAGGGAAGATTTTTAATTCTAATGCGTCTTCAAAAGGCATCCACTCGTCATTGATATTGTGTTTAGAAATACGGCACTCATTTCCTGTAAATGAAACTTTTTCCTTGCTTTTATCTGCTTTCTTAAATAAATCTCTTTTTTCTTTTGGTATTTCTTGCCATTTCAGTTGCCTATAAATATCGTAACCATTCCCCCAAAACATAGCATATGTGTTTGTGCTTTCGGTTGTTAATGGTGTTGTATTACCAATAAAAATATAATGTGACGGTACATGAATATCAACATTACTGAGATGTAAGTTTCTTTCCCAGTACATAAAATCTATATAGAGTGGTTTCAAAGAAGATAGTTCTTCTTCTCTAAGAGGTTGTTTTCCCGACCAGTCTAAAGACAGTAGGACAGCCTGCGGCTTTTTCTCCCCCTCTTCTATCTTGGTTATCTGACAAGCTGTGTATTTTTTTAGATGGAAATTGTAAACACAATAGACGTCCCCTGCTTTTGCTAGCATACAAATTTCTCCTTATATGATTCGATGGTCCTTGGTTAATCGAGATTTTTTATCTAATCAAAATTTCTTAATGGTGTTAAAACAATTATAAATGTAGACGTTTATAATTTCAACTTTAGCATCGCTTCAACTATCAATTCCGAAAGTAATAACCTTTTATGTACCCAAACAGTGCTACTCCTAATAAATTGTAACCGAAGTTTTCCTAGCTTTATTATATCATTTTTGCGCATAGTAAGAGTAGTATGCTTGGTAAATCTATACTTTGTAAAATGTTGTTAAGATCCAAAAAAACCAGACTCAGTCTGGCTTGAAAAGTGTGTTTATCTGTGATAAATTCTAAAACCTTTTTAGAGGATTTTATCTGCTCGATCTACCATAAATAGGGAGATTGTCATGATGATATCAATAACTAGAAGAGCCAATACAGCTGGGATCCAGGAATGGAACATGTCAAAGCTGTAACCAAAGAGGGCTGGGCCGACAGCTGCCAAAATGTAGCCGCCGGTCTGGGCAAGTCCAGACAATTGGGCCGTCTTTTCAGGCGAGCTTGTTTTGATGGAGAAGCAAACCATGAGATAAGGGAAAAGAGCGCTACAGGCAGTACCAATCAAGAGATGCGCTACTAACCAGTAGAGGAAACTCTTGCTCGGGTATAAGAGCATGGCAATTCCAAGCAATCCAGCGATAGAGATGACTGTCAGCATGATTTGACGGTGACGATTGGGCAAACGAGTCGTTAAACTTGGAATAGTCATCGAAAAGGGGATACTAGTCAGAGAAAAGATCGAAGCTAAAAGACCGGCATCTGTGTGAGATAAGCCAGCGCTGATTGCAATGGTAGGTAACCAGGTCATGCTGGTATAGAAGAGTAAGGACTGAAGTCCACCGAATACAATAATAGCCCAAACTTGCTTGTTTTTTAAGATATTCTCTTTCTTTTGTTTTTTCTCACTTCCTTTTAGAAAATGATTGTGACGATGGTTGGGCAACCAGACCACTAAAGTTAGTAGGCAGACCAAGGATAGGCAGAGGATCAAGCCTTTCCAAGAGCTTGCTTGAGTAATGGGTACAGAAAGATAGGAAGCAAGAGCCGTTGCAATCCCCATAGAGGTCACATAGATTGTTGTCAGAAAGCCAATCTTTTGTGGGTGATTTGCCTGAATAACACTAGGAAGGAGCACGTTAAAGATGGCAATACTTGCCCCGATAAGTAGAGTTCCTAGATAGAGAAGTGGCAGATTAAAGATACGAATCACTGACCCGAGAGTCAAGAGTATCAGGCTATATGTAAAAAGAAGCTCGAGCCCAATCTTTTGAGCCAAACGGGTCGCAAAAGAGGAGAAGAGGGCAAACATCAAGAGAGGAAGGCTAGTCAAAACCCCAAGGGAACTGACTTCTACTCCTAAACCTTGAGCAATATCTCCTAAAATAGTCGGTAGGGCTGTAAAAGGAGCTCTTAAGACCGCTCCGATTAAGATAATTCCTAGAATAAAAAAGAGTGATCGTTTTTTCATGTGAACCTCGATAAGACGATTTTAATAACAGCTTATTTTAAGTTTTTTTCCTATAGATGTCAAGTTAAGGGACAAAAAGCTATGCTATGAAAGGATTCAGCTACTCCCAAAAACTAGATTAGCTTTACTAGTTTTTTTCTGGGATTCAAATAAAAATAGGAAAGTCAGGGAAATTGTGATAAAATAGTGAAAGAAAATATTTAGGAGACTGTAAGTGATTCAACAAATCGATAATTTAATCGTCTCTATTGTGATTAGTGCTTATAATGAAGAAAAATATTTACCGGGCTTAATTGAAGATTTAAAAAGACAGACATATAATAAAGAAAATATTGAAATTCTATTTATTAATGCAATATCCACAGATAATACAACCGATATTATTCAGCGATTTATCTCTGAGAATACTGAATTTAGGTCAATTAGATTGTATGATAACCCTAAAAAGAATCAAGCAAGTGGCTTTAATTTAGGGATTAAGAATTCTAATGGAGACCTTATTTTGAAGATTGATGCGCACTCCAAAGTCACAGAGAATTTTGTGAGGAATAATGTTGAGCTAATCAATCAGGGAGAATATATCTGTGGTGGCCCTAGACCGACGATTGTTGAAGGCGAAGGGAAATGGTCAGAAGCTTTACATATCGTTGAAGAAAATATGTTTGGAAGTAGCATCGCAGATTATCGAAACAGCTCTCAAGACAGATATGTTTCTTCAATTTTTCATGGTATGTACCGACGAGAAGTTTTTGAGAAAGCTGGTCTAGTCGATGAACAGCTTGGAAGAACAGAAGACAATGAACTTCATTATCGTATCAGAAATCACGGATATAAGATAAGATTTAGTCCTAACGTTTTATCTTATCAATATATTCGACCCACATTTAAAAAGATGCTCCACCAAAAGTATTCAAATGGTCTATGGATTGGATTGACAACTCATGTTAAACCAAAATGTCTATCTATTTTTCATTATGTTCCCTTTGCTTTTGTGTTAAGTATTATTGTCAGTACTATATTACTACCTTTTTCTCCATTCTTTTTAATGTTTCTAGTAGCAGTTTATAGCCTATTTGTAATTTCATTGACTATACTTACCTTATTGAAACATAAAAATGTAGCATTGCTCTTAATGCCATTTATGTTGTTTTCAATCCATTTTGCCTACGGCATAGGCACAATAGTTGGGTTGATTAAAGGTTTTAAATGGAGAAAAAGTTATAAATCTGAAATTCAGTATTTAAATTAAGACTCCTTATCTCATGCTCAATTAAACATTTTCTCTGTATAGGAGGATACCATTCACATGAATAAAAAAATGACAGATTATGTAATTGATCTGGTTGAAGTATTAAATAAACAACAGAAACAAATTTTTTGGGGATTTTTTGATATTGCCAGTATGGTCTTATCAATTATTGTTTCCTATATTCTATTTTATGGCTTGATTAATCCAGCCCCGGTAGACTATGTCATTTATACAGGTCTAACCTTCCTTTTCTACCAACTGATGATTGGATTCTGGGGGCTTAATGCTAGTATTAGTCGATATAGCAAAATAACAGATTTCATGAAGATTTTCTTCGGAGTAACTATCAGTAGTATCTTATCTTATGTTATCTGCTATGCTTTCTTGCCGCTCTTTTCTATCCGCTTTATCGTACTTTTTATCCTATTAACAACTTTCTTGATTCTACTTCCTCGTATCACTTGGCAGTTGATTTACTCAAGACGTAAAAAGGGAAATGGAGCTGGAGAACACCGTCGTACCTTCTTGATTGGTGCTGGTGATGGTGGCGCGCTCTTTATGAACAGCTACCAACATCCTACTAGTGACCTTGAACTAGTTGGGATTTTAGATAATGATGAAAAGAAAAAAGGCCAGAAACTTGGGAAGATTCCGGTATTAGGTTCTTACAATGAGCTCCCTGAACTTGCTAAACGTTACAGGGTTGAAAAAGTGATTGTTGCGATTCCTTCCTTGGATCCATCTGAGTACGAACGTATTTTGCAGATGTGTAACCAGCTTAATATTAAATGTTTCAAGATGCCCAAAGTCGAATCTGTCGTACAGGGCCTTCATCCGTCTGTTAGTAGTTTCCAAAAACTGGACCTTGCAGACTTGTTGGGAAGACAGGAGATTCGTTTAGATGAGTCACGTATCGGAGATGAGATACACGGCAAGACGATTTTAGTTACTGGCGCAGGGGGCTCAATCGGTTCGGAAATCTGCCGTCAGGTTAGTCGTTTCAGTCCGGAGCGAGTTGTCTTGCTTGGACATGGAGAAAACTCCATTTATTTGATTTATCATGAATTAATTCGTAGTTTCCAAGGAATTAATTATGTTCCTATCATTGCGGATATTCAAGATTATGAGCGCTTGCTTCAAGTTTTTGAACAGTATGAACCAGCCATTGTCTACCATGCCGCAGCCCACAAACATGTTCCTATGATGGAGCGTAATCCAAAAGAAGCCTTTAAAAATAATATCCTTGGAACATACAATGTTGCCAAGGCAGTTGATGCAGCGAAAGTGCCAAAAATGGTCATGATTTCAACTGATAAGGCCGTCAATCCACCAAACGTAATGGGAGCCACCAAACGTGTTGCAGAGTTGATTGTTACTGGATTTAACCAGCGTAGCAAATCAACCTATTGTGCGGTGCGTTTCGGGAATGTACTTGGTAGTCGGGGTAGTGTAATTCCTGTCTTTGAGCGTCAGATTGCTGAAGGTGGGCCTGTAACGGTGACGGATTTCCGAATGACTCGTTACTTTATGACCATTCCAGAAGCTAGTCGCTTGGTAATTCATGCGGGCGCTTATGCAAAGGATGGAGAAGTCTTTATCCTTGATATGGGCAAACCAGTACGCATTTACGATTTGGCTAAGAAAATGGTTCTACTCAGTGGCCATACTGAAAATGAAATTCCAATCGTAGAAGTAGGTATTCGCCCAGGTGAGAAGCTTTATGAAGAGTTGCTTGTATCTACTGAGTTAGTTGAAAACCAAGTTATGGATAAGATTTTTGTTGGTAAGGTTAATGTTATGCCTCTAGACAAAATCGATCAAAAAATTGAGGAATTCCGAGCTTTGCGAGGAGCTGAATTGAAGAGAGCTATTATTAGCTTTGCTAACGAAACGACACATGTTGATTAAACTGAACTGCATTCTTAAAAAGAGTGCAGTTTTTATGTGAGTATTATCCTATGTAGTCGCTTTATCTATTCTCAATTTTGGACAGACTTGTCAATAGTGACTATGTGTGATAAACTGATACTAAATAAAAAATATATAGGGAGTCTATGATGATTAACGCTTATAAAAATTTCTTTAAAGGCTATGTTGATTTTGCAGGCCGTTCAACACGTTCCGACTACTGGTGGATTTGGTTAGGAAATATGATTTTGTATATTCCTTTCTTCTTCGCATACGGAAATGCTATATCTAACCCACAGGATGAGGGGGCTCTTATAGGTTTGGGTGGAACTGCTATTATCTATATGGTCATAGGACTAGCACTTCTCTTGCCGTCACTTGCTTTGATGGTCCGTCGCCTTCGAGACGCTGGTTTCCACTGGGCACTTATCTTTATTTTATTCGTTCCACTGGGTAGCATTGTTCTTCTTGTACTTTTGGCTATGCCGACAAAGGAAGAAGCAACTCCTGCAATCAGTGAGGCTCAAGAAGTTCGAGTTGAAGAAGTTATCGAAGCTTCACCTTTTGAAGAGACAGACAATAAATAAAGGTAACTAAGCTCTGTTGTTATATCTTATTTACTAGTCTCTTAATTCTGGTAAACAAGTCTAAAAGACTCCCAAATCTTCATTTGGGAGTCTTTTTATTAGTTTTTCTTCTGAAGATGAGATAAAAGATCTGTTGACTGATGGGCAACCCAATCAGGTTGGTAGCTCATCAACTCTTCTTCTTCACCGAATCCCCAGGTTACGGCCAATGTTTTTATCCCTGTTTCCTGGGCTCCAATCATATCATATTTGGTATCTCCTATAATGACGACCCTATCTGGGTCTAGGTTATGAGTTTGGAGAGCTTGGCGAATGACATCTGCCTTATGTAAAGCCTGAGGACTTGAACCATAGATGCCGTCAAAGAAGTGGTCAATACCAAAATTACGAACCATATTTTCTGCTATTGGAGTGTTTTTGGTGGTTGTTATATAGAGGGGATAATCCTTGGATAATTCTGAAAGTATACTTTCTATGTTTGGGAAAAGCTTAGCTTCGTAAACTCCCTTATCCTTATAGTAGAAACGATAAAGCTGGACAGCTAGTTCGATCTGATTCTGTGGTAAACAACTAGCAAAGCTTGTTTCAAGTGGAGGTCCCATAAAACCTCTGATAGTCTTGGCGTCCGGACTAGGGACACCAAGTTGGTTAAATGCATAAGTGAAACCATTATGAATGCCGATAGAGCTATCAACAAGTGTTCCGTCCAAATCAAAAAAGATGGCTGATAGAGATGGCATAGATTCTCCTAGTAGTCTTGAAATTAGTCGCCGAAGATTTCTTTTTGAAGGCGTCGGCCTGTAGGGGTAGCAGCAAGTCCTCCCTCTGCAGTCTCACGGAAGGCAGTTGGGAGACTAGAGCCAACTTGATACATGGCATCAATGACTTCATCAACTGGAATTTTTGATTCAATACCTGCTAGGGCCATGTCAGCTGCAATAAAGGCAAAGCTTGCCCCCATAGCGTTTCTCTTGACACATGGTACTTCAACTAATCCTGCAACGGGGTCACAGATAAGGCCCAACATGTTTTTAATAACAAAGGCAATCGCCTGGCTAGCTTGGTAAGGAGTTCCACCAGCGGCTAAGGTAAGAGCAGCAGCACTCATGGCTGAAGCAGAACCGACTTCAGCTTGGCATCCTCCTTCAGCTCCGGAAATGGAGGCATTGTTAGCAATGACAAGTCCAAAAGCCCCAGCTGCAAATAGAAAATCGAGTTGTTGTTCGTGTGTTAAATCTAACTTTTCAATGGCAGAAGTTAGAACTGCTGGGAGGCATCCTGCACTTCCTGCAGTAGGTGTTGCACAAACGAGTCCCATCTTGGCATTGTGTTCATTAACTGCAATGGCATTACGAGCGGCAGATAAAACTGTCAAGTCTGACAGGGTCTTTCCTTGTTTGATATAGTGATCGAGCTTGGCTGCATCTCCTCCGGTTAAACCACTACGGGATTTGTTTTCGCTGAGACCAAGCTCGACAGAAGCTTTCATGACTTCAAGGTTACGTTTCATGAGTAGAAGAACTTCCTCTCTCTCTCGTCCAGTTAGCTCATACTCAGTAGTAATCATGAGCTCAGCAACATTGCCTTGGAAATCTAGTTCGGCTTGTTCAACTAATTCTTTGATAGAGTAAAACATATTTTCTCCTATTGAAAGAAATTGACATTGTGTAAATGAGGAATTTTACGAATTTCTTCGATAGATTCTTCACAGTTGCGACTATCAACTTCGATAATCATAATTGCTTTCTCACCAGCTTTTTCTCGAGTTACATTCATTTGAGCGATGTTGATACCAAAGCGAGAAAGAGCTTCTGTCACATGAGCAATCATACCTGGAACATCTTGATGAACGATGATGATGGTAGGGGTGTTCATGTTGAGAGATACGGCAAAACCATTTAATTCTGTCACCTGGATATTGCCACCACCGATTGAAATACCAGTAACACTAATGCTCTTATGAGCATTTTTTACAGTAATTTTAGTGGTGTTAGGGTGAGGGGCGTTACTATCCTTTTGAATCGTCCAAACAATCTTGATTCCACGCTTATGAGCAATCTCTAAGCTGTTTGGAATTTCAGGATCATCCGTATCCATTCCCAAAATACCAGCTACAAGGGCAAGGTCTGTTCCGTGTCCACGATAGGTTTTTGCAAAAGAGTTAAAAAGCTGGAATTCGACTTCGGTCGGAGTATCATCAAAGATAGAAGAGACGATTTTTCCGATACGAACAGCTCCTGCCGTGTGACTACTAGACGGCCCAATCATTACAGGACCAATAATATCAAAGACAGATTGAAAACGAAGTGATTGCATCTGTTTCCCCTTAAAAAAATTCTTGCTTCTATTATATCAAAGATTGCTTTCCTTGGCTTGAATCCATCACGAAATATCTTTTTCCTACTTAAATGGTGTAAATTAGG
This sequence comes from Streptococcus timonensis, assembly GCF_900095845.1. Lineage (GTDB taxonomy): Bacteria > Bacillota > Bacilli > Lactobacillales > Streptococcaceae > Streptococcus > Streptococcus timonensis. The sequence continues at coordinate 48,266 of NZ_FMIX01000002.1, read as the reverse complement.
GCCTTTTGTGACAAAAAATGTCTTTTAGGGGTAAATAAAAAACAGTCTTGTAACATTTCTACACAAAAATGTTAAGAAATAGTAATATTTCTAGGGTATCATAGAATTATAAGAAAGAAGGAGAAACTTTTTTAAATGAAATCAAATATTAGAACTAAATTTGCTGGATTAGCAGTTGTACTTGCTTTTCTTGCACCATCATTAACTTTTGCACAAGAATCAAAAACTTATATTGTTAAACCTGGAGATACTCTTTCAGAGATTGCTGAAACTCACAACACAACAGTTGAAAAATTAGCTAAATTGAACAACATTAAAAACATTCACCTCATCTATGTTGACCAAGTATTGGTTATCGACGGTGAAGCTCCAGTAGTTGCTGCAACACCAGCGACGACAAAACCAGCAGCACCTGCTACAACTGATGCATCTGCTACTACTGAAGCTCCAGCCCCAGCTGCTGTAGAAGAAACTCCAGCTGTAGAAGAAACTTCTGCCCCAGCAGCTGCAACACCAACTCCAGCAGCAGAGAGCACTCCAGCCCCAGCTGCGACTGTAAGCGGATCAGAAGCAGAAGCTAAAGAATGGATTGCTCAAAAAGAATCAGGCGGTAGCTACACAGCTACAAACGGACGTTACATCGGACGTTACCAATTGACAGATTCATACTTAAACGGTGACTACTCAGCTGAAAACCAAGAACGTGTAGCAGATGCTTATGTTGCAGGACGTTACGGTTCATGGACAGCTGCTAAGAACTTCTGGCTTAACAACGGTTGGTATTAAGAAATAAAAAAAAGAGCCTTGAAAGGCTCTTTTTTGTACTTTTATTTGATAAAAGATAATCTTTAAACATTAGTGATGACAAAAGTATTAAGTCTGGCGCTTTTACTGAATGGTTCCACCTGAATTAGCAAGATGAACTGTTTGTATCGTGAATTTCAACCTAATCACTATGGCTATTAGACTCTGCTTGAGAACCAGAAGAATCAGCAGCTTGATTTCCTGCATTACTAGCACTATCAGAAGAATAGTGCTCAACTGCAGGTGCCTGGGAATTATTGATACTTCCAGATGATTCAGTGTAGGTTGGAGTGTAGTTTCTATCTTCTGAATTGTTGGCTTCTACTCCCTGAACGCTACTAGTCGTTTCTGTTTCCTTTTGCTCTTCTTTTTTAGTCAAGGTTTCAACTTGTTTTTTGAATTTAGAGATGAGTTCTTGAATTGGTTTTGTCTTTTCTTCAATAGAAGTTTGTCCGTTAGCAGAGTTAATGTTTGTAATGATTCCTAGTATTTTTTGTAAGGAAGTGATGGCTGCTTCAAGTTTTTGTTTATCCTGAAACTGGCTATCAGAATCCTTTATATCTAATTTCAAAGCTTTTTCACTATAATGATTTGTGACTTTATCGGCAGTAGAAGCGAGAAAGTCTGCTAATGTCTTTTTGCCTTCATCAGTAGTTGGTTTTAATTCTTGAATTTTTTTCCAATCTTCTATAATGGTTTCAGAATCGATATTAAAGTCTTTAATAGCGTTTTTTACTTGTTCAACATCTTGTTGATTTTGTTGTTGTTTGATGAGAGCAATGTTTCCTCTCTCTGCTTGAACACGTTCTTGATGAATGACTAAGCCTGCCAAAAGTCCAAAACCTGCAACAACTATAATAGTAAAAATGGTATTTTTTGATTTTAGTATGTCTTTGTAGTTGTTCACAATCGTTTTACGCACATGGATGATGGTATATGTAAGGAATCATGTGCGTATTCCTCCTTATAACAGTATATCATTTTTAGTTGATTTTAAAAATAAGTTTTTAAAGAGAATAGAGATTTAGGGATGAATTAATTTCTTTTGTATCCTATCTTCATGCATTTATGGAAGATCTTGATAGATTATCAGCCTCTTTCTTGTCTTCTCTATTTAAGCATGTTATAATGAAAACTGCTCAAACGACCTTCAATCGTGATAGCAAACACGACCTTCAATCGTGAATAAACGAATAGATGGGAGAACTACCATGAGTGATAACTCTAAAACACGTGTTGTCGTGGGGATGAGTGGTGGTGTCGATTCGTCGGTGACGGCTCTTCTTCTCAAGGAGCAGGGCTACGATGTGATCGGTATCTTCATGAAGAACTGGGATGACACAGATGAAAACGGCGTCTGTACGGCGACCGAAGATTACAAGGATGTGGCTGCAGTGGCAGACCAACTTGGCATTCCTTACTACTCTGTCAATTTTGAAAAAGAGTACTGGGACCGCGTTTTTGAGTACTTCCTAGCGGAATACCGTGCAGGACGCACGCCAAATCCAGACGTGATGTGTAACAAGGAAATCAAGTTTAAGGCCTTTTTGGACTATGCGATGACCTTGGGAGCAGACTATGTGGCAACTGGGCACTATGCCCGTGTGTCGCGTGATGAGGATGGCATTGTTCACATGCTTCGTGGCGTGGACAATGGCAAGGATCAGACCTATTTCCTCAGCCAACTTTCACAAGAACAATTACAAAAGACTATGTTCCCATTGGGACATTTGGAAAAGCCTGAAGTTCGCAGACTAGCAGAAGAAGCAGGCCTCGCGACTGCTAAGAAGAAAGACTCGACAGGGATTTGCTTTATCGGAGAAAAGAACTTTAAAGAATTTCTCAGCAACTACTTGCCAGCTCAGCCTGGTCGAATGATGACTGTGGATGGTCGCGATATGGGTGAGCATGCTGGTCTGATGTACTATACGATTGGTCAGCGTGGTGGACTCGGGATCGGTGGACAACACGGCGGGGACAATGCTCCTTGGTTCGTTGTCGGCAAAGATCTGAGTCAGAACATTCTCTATGTAGGTCAAGGATTCTACCATGACTCGCTTATGTCAACTAGCTTAGAAGCCAGTCAGGTCCACTTTACTCGTGAGATGCCAGAAGAGTTTACGCTAGAATGTACAGCTAAATTCCGCTACCGTCAGCCTGACTCCAAGGTGACTGTTCATGTCAAAGGGGATAAGGCAGAGGTCATCTTTGCGGAGCCACAGCGCGCCATTACACCAGGACAGGCAGTTGTCTTTTATGATGGTGAAGAATGTCTTGGTGGTGGTTTGATTGATAATGCCTACCGCGATGGCAAGGTTTGTCAGTACATTTAGATTGACAAATGTTCTCAATTTGCTACAATAATAAAAGCAATAGAAATGATGGTCAAAGCTCATGGATGTTGCAGGTCTTTTTGTCCTGCACTTCTTACGAGTTTTGACTGTTTTTGTGTCGTTTAAAGGAAAGGACAAAATGACTCAACAAGACTTTCGGACAAAAGTGGGGAATACGGTTTTTGGCGTTCGGGCGACAGCTTTGATTCTTCAAAACCGCAAGCTCCTAGTCACCCAAGATAAGGACCAGTATTACACCATTGGCGGCGCTATTCAAGTCAATGAAAGAACGGAAGATGCGGTAGTTCGCGAAGTAAAGGAAGAACTTGGTGTCAAAGCAGAGGCTTTGCAGCTAGCTTTTGTGGTTGAAAATCGTTTTGAACAGGACGGTGTTTCCTATCACAACATCGAGTTTCATTATCTGGTGAACCTGCTAGAGGATGCCCCATTGACCATGCAGGAAGATGAGAAAAGGCAGCCCTGTGAGTGGATTGACTTGGACAAGCTTGAGGATTTCCAACTAGTTCCAGCCTTTTTAAAAACAGCCCTGCCAGCTTGGGACGGCCAACTAAGACACATTCATTTTGAGGAATAGGAGAGAAAATGACTTATAATTTTACGGAAGAATACGATATTATTGTTATCGGTGCAGGACACGCTGGGGTCGAGGCTTCCTTAGCAGCTAGCCGTATGGGTTGCAAGGTCTTGCTTGCGACTATTAACATTGAAATGTTGGCTTTCATGCCATGTAATCCGTCTATTGGTGGTTCTGCCAAGGGGATTGTCGTGCGTGAGGTAGATGCCCTTGGTGGCGAAATGGCTAAGACCATTGACAAGACTTACATCCAGATGAAGATGCTTAACACTGGGAAGGGGCCAGCTGTCCGTGCCCTTCGTGCGCAGGCTGATAAGGAACTTTACTCTAAGGAAATGCGCAAGACGGTTGAAAATCAAGAAAATCTAACCCTTCGTCAAACCATGATTGATGAGATTTTGGTGGAAGATGGCAAGGTTGTCGGTGTTCGTACAGCTACCCATCAAGAGTATGCTGCCAAGGCCGTTATCGTAACCACAGGGACAGCCCTCCGTGGGGAAATCATCATCGGAGATCTCAAGTACTCATCAGGGCCAAACCACAGTCTAGCTTCTATTAATCTAGCTGATAATCTCAAGGAACTTGGACTTGAAATCGGTCGTTTCAAGACAGGAACTCCACCGCGCGTCAAGGCTTCCTCTATCAACTATGATGTGACAGAGATTCAGCCAGGGGACGAGGCGCCAAATCACTTCTCTTACACTTCACGTGATGAAGATTATGTCAAAGACCAAGTGCCGTGCTGGTTGACCTACACCAATGGTACCAGTCATGAGATTATCCAGAATAACCTCCATCGTGCGCCTATGTTTACAGGTGTGGTTAAGGGAGTGGGACCTCGTTACTGTCCGTCGATTGAGGACAAGATTGTGCGTTTTGCAGACAAGGAACGCCACCAACTCTTCCTAGAGCCAGAAGGACGAAACACAGAAGAAGTTTATGTCCAAGGGCTTTCAACAAGTCTTCCTGAGGATGTCCAACGTGACTTGGTTCATTCTATCAAAGGTTTGGAAAATGCAGAGATGATGCGAACTGGTTATGCTATTGAGTATGACATGGTTTTGCCTCATCAGTTGCGTGCAACTCTGGAAACCAAGAAAATCTCAGGACTTTTCACAGCTGGTCAAACAAATGGTACATCTGGTTACGAAGAGGCAGCAGGTCAAGGGATTATCGCGGGTATCAACGCAGCGCTGAAAATCCAAGGTAAGCCTGAGTTAATTCTAAAACGAAGCGACGGTTATATCGGAGTGATGATTGATGACTTGGTGACCAAGGGGACCATTGAACCTTACCGTCTCTTGACCAGTCGTGCAGAATACCGCCTCATTCTCCGTCATGACAATGCCGATATGCGTTTGACTGAGATGGGGCGCGAGATTGGGCTTGTTGACGATGAACGTTGGGCTCGTTTTGAAATCAAGAAAAATCAATTTGAAAATGAAATGAAGCGTTTAGACAGCATCAAACTCAAGCCAGTCAAGGAAACAAATGCTAAGGTTGAGGAGATGGGCTTCAAGCCCTTGACAGATGCGGTGACAGCCAAGGAATTCCTTCGTCGCCCAGAAGTCTCTTACCAAGATGTGGTGGCTTTCATCGGACCTGCTGCTGAAGAGTTAGATGACAAGATTATCGAATTGATTGAAACAGAAATCAAGTACGAAGGCTATATCTCAAAAGCCATGGATCAGGTTGCCAAGATGAAACGCATGGAAGAAAAACGGATTCCAGCGAATATTGACTGGGATGATATTGACTCTATCGCGACTGAAGCTCGTCAGAAGTTCAAGCTCATCAATCCAGAAACCATTGGCCAAGCTAGCCGTATTTCAGGTGTAAACCCAGCAGATATTTCCATTCTTATGGTGTATCTGGAGGGGAAAAATCGAAGTATTTCTAAAAACTTAGAAAAGAAAGTTGACTAATTTAAAAAAACTGAATTCTCTTTGGGGATTCAGTTTTTTGATAGATTTTTCCTTATTTTTCGAATAGAGAGTATAGGGGGAAAGGGATGTTAACGATAGAAGAAAAAACTTTTTTAGACATTTATAAAAAGGCTTCCTACCATCGTTTTTATGAGATTGAACGTTTTGTTTATTTATGTGACAAGTTGAACAAGTGTCAACCACAAGCTGACAAGCACTAGAGTTTTTGATATACTAGAACAAATCAGATTGTAGGAGAGAGAGAATGAATGTAAATGATAACTTAGAAGATGCTCTGACACCGTCTTGGACAGAAGTGGAGGATTATCAAGGAGAAGAAGTGGAAGGATTAGAGGAAAATTCTCAACAATTATCTCCGATTCCATTTTTAAGAATTATTATCTGGACTACCTTGGTTACCCTTTTGTCAGCAATTACTCCAGTGCTATTAGGGGTAACAAGTCTGCAACATTCAGCTGACTCATATATTGGCTGGGCTTTGCATCAAGGTGGGGATATTTACACAAACTTTTTTGGAAGTGAAGGTTTGTTATATTACTTGCTCCAGTTCATTGTTAAAGGCAGTATAGTATTTGCTGCCTTCTACTGGTTGGCTTTGCTGGGTTCGGGAATCTTCCTTTTCAGAGCAGCAACAGCTATATCTAAGATAGATAAACAGGTTCATCAATTGTTGATAGGATTCTACCTTCTTGCAGGAGGTTTGAGTTTTGGTGGGGGCTATGCAACTATTTTGGCCTTGCCATTCTTGTTTTATGGGCTTGATTTGGCTCTAGCTTATATGGTAGATTCCAATAATGACAAAGTTTTTTTACGAATTGGGATGAGCATGGCTCTAGCATTTTTCTTAGCTCCTTTGCCAGCCGCTTTGTATTCTTTGATCCTATTTTTGGCTTTATCAGCCTTCAATATTGTTCGTCGTCGCTTAAGTCATGGTCTTTATCAATTTTTTGCTGCTGGGCTTGGATTTTCACTTTTATTCTACCCAATTGGCTATTATACAGTGTATAAGGGAAGTTTTGGGAATGCCATTGGTCAAATTCTCTATCCAGTAGATAGTTTGAATGTATTTTCAAACCCTGCTTTATTAGATAACCTTCTCTTTTACGGCTTACTAACGCTTTCCCTTGGTGCCGTAGTACTTGTTTTTACTGGATTTTTCCAGTCTAAGCCAGTTGAAATAGAATATTTTGCTATCTTTGCAGGTATTGCGTTAATACTCCTGGTTGGTTTATTGATATTCTCTACAGAACCGATTCATGGGAGTCGTTTAGTAGTGTATCTGCCCTTTATGACAATCCTCTTATTAGCAAGAATCGGGGAGAAGGAATTAAAGGGAGCTGATCGCCGTAGAAGACATAGAAGAGAATCGACTCTGCTGGGAGACTTTCTTAGAATTAATGTCTATTTACCGATTTTTGCCCTCATTTATTTAGTGGCTGCCCCCATTGTTGGTCGATATGTCCTCCATCAAGATCTTTATCAAGAACGTGGACGTATAGAATCAATAGTGAAAGAACAAACTAAGGAAAGTGATTCTATTTATATTTGGGACAATCAGATTGATATGTATCAGTCTAGCGAGCGTCTATCAGCCAGTCATTTATTGGCCCCGAATCTACATACAAGTCTAGCTGAGAATCAGACGATACTGCTTAATGATCTGCGTGAAAATAAGCCGAAGATGATTGTAGTCAATACAAAATTGAATCTTTGGAAAGAAGTGGAGCAGTTGTTAGCTCAAAATTATCAGCAGGTTCAGAGTGATCTTGCAGATTTCAAACTTTATAAATTAAAATAAAATAATCAATATCTTGTGTAAAAAAATCATTTTTTCAAAAAAACACACAAGATATTGATTTTTATTTTTTTAGTGATATAATACTTCTTAGATATTACATTTTAGAAAAGAGTCTGGATATGATTGTATTGGAAGAAAAAACTGCTCCTAGTCCGACTTTATTTGTAGAAAAGCGAGACGGGAGACGAGTAGTCTTTGATGTAGAAAAAATAGAAAAGGCACTTCGTAAGGCTGCAGAAAAGGTTATGGATGTCACTCCTTTGGTAGAAAAGCGTTTGAATGGCTTGGTTGAACGGATTGTTGCTGAGATTCATAGCCGTTTTCCCAAAGACGTTAAAATATATGAAATTCAAAATATCGTAGAACATGAATTGCTAGAGGCTAGAGAATATGCTTTGGCAGAGGAGTATATCACCTATCGGACTCAGAGGGATTTTGAGCGCTCAAAAGCGACAGATATCAACTTCAGCATTCATAAGCTTCTCAGTAAAGATCAGGCGGTTGTCAATGAAAATGCCAATAAGGATAGTAATGTTTTTAACACGCAACGTGACTTGACTGCGGGGATTGTTGGGAAGTCTATTGGACTTCAAATGCTTCCTAAACATGTGGCTAATGCCCATCAAAAAGGGGATATCCACTATCATGATTTGGACTATAGTCCTTATACTTCAATGACCAACTGCTGTTTGATTGATTTCAAGGGCATGTTGGAAAATGGTTTTAAGATTGGAAATGCTGAGGTAGAGAGTCCTAAATCTATCCAAACTGCGACAGCACAGATTTCGCAAATCATCGCCAACGTTGCATCAAGTCAGTATGGAGGCTGTTCAGCAGACCGTATTGATGAAGTCTTGGCTCCTTATGCAGAGAAGAATCATCAAAAGCACCTCAAGGATGCGGAGGAATGGGTTCTGCCTGACAAGCGTGAGGAATACGCCTGGAAGAAAACGCAAAAGGACATCTATGATGCCATGCAATCTTTGGAGTATGAAATCAATACCCTCTTCACTTCAAATGGGCAAACACCATTTACCTCTCTTGGTTTCGGTCTAGGAATCAATCGTTTTGAACGTGAAATTCAAAAGGCAATTTTGAACATTCGAATCAAGGGTCTTGGCTCAGAACACCGTACAGCTATCTTCCCTAAACTCATCTTCACCCTAAAAAGAGGACTTAACTTGGAAGAGGGTTCACCTAACTACGATATCAAGCAGTTGGCTCTTGAGTGTGCAACCAAACGGATGTATCCAGACGTTTTATCTTATGATAAGATTGTCGAGTTAACAGGCTCTTTCAAGGTTCCGATGGGCTGTCGTTCATTCCTTCAAGGTTGGAAGGATGAGAATGGAGTAGAGGTTAATTCTGGCCGTATGAACCTAGGGGTCGTGACAGTCAATCTTCCTCGTATCGCTCTTGAGTCCGAAGGTGACATGGATAAGTTCTGGGAAATCTTCAACGAGCGTATGAATATCGCGGAAGATGCTCTTGTTTATCGTGTAGAGCGAACCAAGGAAGCTATTCCGGCTAACGCACCAATTCTTTATCAATACGGAGCCTTCGGACGTCGACTTGGGAAGGAAGAAAGTGTTGACCAACTCTTTAAGAATCGTCGTGCGACCATCTCTCTAGGCTATATCGGCTTGTACGAAGTGGCGACCGTTTTCTTTGGCAATCGTTGGGAAAGCAATCCAGAAGCCAAAGAATTTACACTGGATATCATTCGCGACATGAAACGTCGGGTGGAAGAGTGGTCTGACCAATACGGTTATCACTTCTCTATCTATTCGACACCATCTGAAAGTTTGACAGACCGTTTCTGTCGCTTGGATACGGAGAAATTCGGCTCTATTCCAGATATTACAGATAAAGAATACTACACAAATTCCTTCCATTATGATGTCCGCAAAAATCCAACACCTTTTGAAAAATTGGACTTTGAGAAAGTCTACCCAGAAGCGGGTGCATCTGGTGGCTTTATCCACTACTGCGAGTACCCAGTTCTCCAACAAAATCCAAAGGCTTTGGAAGCTGTGTGGGACTATGCTTATGACCGTGTAGGTTATTTAGGAACTAATACTCCGATTGACCGTTGCTACAAGTGTGATTTTGAAGGAGATTTTGAACCGACTGAGAGAGGATTTGCTTGTCCTAACTGTGGTAATAATGATCCTAAAACAGTAGACGTTGTTAAACGAACTTGTGGTTATCTTGGAAATCCACAAGCACGTCCAATGGTTAATGGACGCCACAAGGAAATTGCTGCGCGTGTCAAACATATGAACGGTTCTACTATTAAAACGGCAGGACATGAAGTAAGAAATTAGAAAGAAATAGCATGGGAAAATATCAATTAGATGATAAAGGCAAGGCCTTGGTCCAACGATTCCACGAAAAGCATTCGAAAGGTGGAGGCAATAAAAAAGACCGAGTAGCTAGCCTTAGAGAACAGTTTTTAAACAAAAACAAGAAAAAGTGAGAGTTGCCTCTCGCTTTTCTCTTAATTGGAGGTAAAAATGATACTACGCAGACCAAGATTAGCAGATAAAGAAACAGTTTTAGAGATGATGGCAGAGTTTGAACAGACTCAATCAGCCCACGATGGCGGATTTTGGGATGCTGAGAATTTTATTTATGAAGAGTGGTTGGAAAGTAATCAGAATCATGAAATGGGGATTAATTTGCCTGAAGGGTGGGTGCCTGATATTCAGTTAGTTGCTTTTTCGAGAGATAGACAAGCCGTAGGTTTTCTCAATCTGAGATTGCGTCTTAGAGACTTCTTATTGGAAGAAGGTGGTCACATTGGTTATTCCATCCGACCGTCTGAAAGAGGCAAGGGCTACGCCAAAGAGTCCCTCCAACAAGGTCTACAAATTGCCAAGGAAAAGAATATCAAACGAGCTTTAGTGACCTGTAGCACAGAAAATCCAGCAAGCCGAGCTGTTATCTTAGCTAATGGTGGGGAGTTGGAGGATGTTCGAAACGGAACGGAGCGCTATTGGATAGACTTGGAGTAGACAGCATGACATGGAATACACCAAAACCAGGCGAGTGGAAAAGTGAAGAGCTCAGTCAAGGTCGAATTATCGACTACAAGGCCTTTAACTTTGTCGATGGAGAGGGAGTGCGCAACTCCCTTTACGTAGCAGGCTGTATGTTCCACTGTGAGGGCTGTTACAACGTAGCGACCTGGTCCTTTAATGCAGGCATACCTTATACACCAGAATTGGAAGAACAAATCATGGCAGACTTAGCCCAACCCTATGTTCAAGGCTTGACTTTATTAGGAGGAGAACCCTTCATAAATACAGGAATCCTCTTGCCTCTCGTGAAACGTATACGGAAAGAATTGCCAGAAAAAGATATCTGGTCATGGACGGGATACACATGGGAAGAGATGATGTTGGAGACACCTGATAAACTGGAGCTCTTGTCAATGATTGATATCTTGGTTGATGGACGGTATGATAAAAGCAAGCGTAATCTCATGCTTCAATTCCGAGGCTCGTCCAATCAACGAATTATCGATGTACAAAAATCTCTGCAAAGTGGAAAAGTAGTTATTTGGGACAAGCTTAATGATGGGAAGCAAAGCTATGAACAGGTGAAGAGAGAATGAAGAAAAAAGACTTAATTGAAAGACTAGTATCAGAAATAGAGTCTGGAAAAGTAAAAACGCTGGGTATCTACGGCCATGGAGCTTCAGGGAAATCAACTTTTGCTCAGGAATTATATCAAGCCCTAGATTCTACTACAGTAAATTTGCTAGAAACAGATCCCTATATCACCTCAGAACGTCACCTGGTAGTACCAAAGCAAGCAACTGATCAAAAGGTGACAGCCTGTCTGCCAGTGGCGCATGAACTGGCAAGTTTGCAGAGAGACATCCTAGCCTTACAGGCGGGTATGGATGTCTTGACAATCGAAGAACCTTGGAAAGCTAGTGAAATCTTGTCTGGTTCTAAACCAATTCTGATAGTAGAAGGGATGTCTGTGGGTTTTCTACCAAAGGAACTCTTTGACAAAACTGTCTGTTTTTACACGAATGAAGAGACAGAATTAAAGAGGCGTCTAGCTCGAGATACGACTGTGAGAAATGGCGATGCATCCTTTATATTGGCTAGTCAGCAAATGAGACGAGAACAGTATCTGCAATACTATAAAGAAACCGAGTCAAAAGCGGATATCTTGATAAATCAATCAAATGATAAATTTCAGATCAAAACGAATATTATGAATATTATATAGAAGAAAAAATAAAAATTTGCTCTTCATTCATGCTTTTTTGAGATAAGGAGCGATAAGAAAACAGTTTCATTCGAAAAATTAAAAAAATCCTGTCAAATCCCTTGCAATCGCAGGGGCTTTGTGTTATTCTATTATGGTGCTGTAAATTACAGCCTTAGCTTTGATGCAAGAGGTTGCGACACGCTCGGTTGCATTGCCACGCAACGCGCGTCGGTTTTCTTGTGGAGCTAGCCTATTATCTTAAATAGACGAAAAGGAGAAAAAGATGGCAAACAAAAAAATCCGTATCCGTTTGAAAGCTTACGAACACCGTACGCTTGACACAGCGGCTGCTAAAATCGTAGAATCAGCTACTCGCACAGGTGCAGAAGTTGCAGGTCCAATCCCACTTCCAACTGAACGTAGCCTCTACACAATTATTCGTGCGACTCACAAATATAAAGACTCTCGCGAACAATTTGAAATGCGTACACACAAACGTTTGATCGATATCATCAACCCAACTCAAAAAACAGTTGACGCTTTGATGAAATTGGATCTTCCAAGTGGTGTAAACGTAGAAATCAAACTTTAATTTAAAGCTTGATACCTTGAGCATAAAAAACGCTCGTTAAAAACTTTTTGAATAAAAAATATAGAAAAGGAACTATTTTCTCATGACAAAAGGAATCTTAGGGAAAAAAGTGGGAATGACTCAAATCTTCACTGAAGCTGGCGAATTGATCCCTGTAACAGTTATCGAAGCAACTCCAAACGTTGTTCTTCAAGTTAAAACTGTTGAAACAGATGGTTACAACGCTATCCAAGTTGGTTTCGATGACAAACGCGAAGTATTGAGCAACAAACCTGCTAAAGGACATGTAGCAAAAGCTAACACGGCTCCTAAGCGCTTCATTCGTGAATTCAAAAACGTTGAAGGCTTGGAAGTTGGTGCTGAAATCACAGTTGAAACTTTCGCAGCTGGAGACATTGTTGATGTAACTGGTACATCTAAAGGTAAAGGTTTCCAAGGTGTTATCAAACGCCACGGACAATCACGTGGACCTATGGCTCACGGTTCTCGTTACCACCGTCGTCCAGGTTCTATGGGACCTGTTGCACCTAACCGCGTATTCAAAGGTAAAAACCTTGCAGGACGTATGGGTGGTGACCGCGTAACAATTCAAAACCTTGAGGTTGTACAAGTTGTTCCAGAAAAGAACGTTATCCTTATCAAAGGTAACGTACCAGGTGCTAAGAAATCTCTTATCACTATCAAGTCAGCAGTTAAAGCTGGTAAATAATAAGGAAAGGGGAATACAGTCAAAATGGCAAATGTAACATTATTCGACCAAACTGGTAAACAAGCGGGCGAAGTTGTTCTTAACGATGCAATCTTTGGTATCGAACCAAACCAATCTGTTGTGTTTGATGTGATCATCAGCCAACGTGCTAGCCTTCGTCAAGGAACTCACGCAGTTAAAAACCGCTCAGCTGTTTCAGGTGGCGGACGCAAACCATGGCGTCAAAAAGGAACTGGACGTGCTCGTCAAGGTTCTATCCGCTCTCCACAATGGCGTGGTGGTGGAATCGTCTTCGGACCAACTCCACGTAGCTATGCGTACAAACTTCCTCAAAAAGTTCGTCGCCTTGCACTTAAATCTGTTTACTCAGAAAAAGTTGCTGAAAACAAATTTGTAGCCGTTGATTCTCTTGAATTTACAGCTCCAAAAACTGCTGAATTTGCAAAAGTTCTTGCAGCTTTGAGCATCGATTCTAAAGTCCTTGTTATTCTTGAAGAAGGAAACGAATTCGCAGCTCTCTCAGCTCGTAACCTTCCAAACGTGAAAGTTGCGACTGCTACAACTGCAAGTGTTCTTGACATCGCAAATAGTGACAAACTTCTTGTTACTCAAGCAGCTATCTCTAAAATCGAGGAGGTTCTTGCATAATGAATTTGTATGATGTTATCAAAAAACCTGTTATCACTGAAAGCTCAATGGCTCAACTTGAAGCAGGGAAATATGTATTTGAAGTTGACACTCGTGCACACAAACTTTTGATCAAGCAAGCTGTTGAAGCTGCTTTCGAAGGTGTTAAAGTTGCAAATGTTAACACAATCAACGTAAAACCTAAAGCTAAACGTGTTGGACGTTACACTGGTTTTACTAACAAAACTAAAAAAGCTATCATCACTCTTACAGCTGATTCAAAAGCAATCGAGTTGTTTGCAGCTGAAGCTGAATAATCTAAGGAGGAAATATCGTGGGAATTCGTGTTTATAAACCAACAACAAACGGTCGCCGTAATATGACTTCTTTGGATTTCGCTGAAATCACAACAAGCACTCCTGAAAAATCATTGCTTGTTGCATTGAAGAGCAAGGCTGGTCGTAACAACAACGGTCGTATCACAGTTCGTCACCAAGGTGGTGGGCACAAACGTTTCTACCGTTTGGTTGACTTTAAACGTAACAAAGACAACGTTGAAGCAGTTGTTAAAACTATCGAGTACGATCCAAACCGTTCTGCAAACATCGCTCTTGTACACTACACTGACGGAGTGAAAGCATACATCATCGCTCCAAAAGGTCTTGAAGTAGGTCAACGTATCGTTTCAGGTCCAGAAGCAGATATCAAAGTCGGAAACGCTCTTCCACTTGCTAACATCCCAGTTGGTACTTTGATCCACAACATCGAATTGAAACCAGGTCGTGGTGGAGAATTGGTACGTGCTGCTGGAGCTTCTGCTCAAGTATTGGGTCAAGAAGGTAAATACGTTCTTGTTCGTCTTCAATCAGGTGAAGTTCGCATGATTCTTGGAACTTGTCGAGCTACAGTTGGTGTTGTCGGAAACGAACAACATGGACTTGTAAACCTTGGTAAAGCAGGACGTAGCCGTTGGAAAGGTATCCGCCCAACAGTTCGTGGTTCTGTAATGAACCCTAACGATCACCCACACGGTGGTGGTGAAGGTAAAGCACCAGTTGGTCGTAAAGCACCATCAACTCCATGGGGCAAACCTGCTCTTGGTCTTAAAACTCGTAACAAGAAAGCGAAATCTGACAAACTTATCGTTCGTCGTCGCAACGAGAAATAATTTAAAACTAGTCGCTTAAGCGCTAGATAATCCGCCAGCTCGGTAGCGCTCGTTGAGAGCGCAAGCCGCTGTGGTACTATATTTAAAGGAGAAAAAACAAAAATGGGACGCAGTCTTAAAAAAGGACCTTTCGTCGATGAGCATTTGATGAAAAAAGTTGAAGCTCAAGCTAACGACGAAAAGAAAAAAGTTATCAAAACTTGGTCACGTCGTTCAACGATCTTCCCAAGTTTCATTGGTTACACTATCGCAGTTTATGATGGACGTAAACACGTACCTGTTTACATCCAAGAAGACATGGTAGGTCACAAGCTTGGTGAATTTGCACCAACTCGTACTTACAAAGGTCACGCCGCAGACGACAAGAAGACACGTAGAAAATAAGGAGAACATAAATGGCAGAAATTACTTCAGCTAAAGCAATGGCTCGCACAGTACGTGTTTCACCTCGTAAATCACGTCTTGTTCTTGACAACATCCGTGGTAAAAGTGTAGCCGATGCAATCGCAATTTTGACATTCACTCCAAACAAAGCTGCTGAAATCATCTTGAAAGTTTTGAACTCAGCTGTAGCTAACGCTGAAAACAACTTTGGTTTGGATAAAGCTAACTTGGTAGTATCTGAAGCATTCGCAAATGAAGGACCAACTATGAAACGTTTCCGTCCACGTGCGAAAGGTTCAGCTTCACCAATCAACAAACGTACAGCTCACATCACTGTAGCTGTTGCAGAAAAATAAGGAGGTAAAATCGTGGGTCAAAAAGTACATCCAATTGGTATGCGTGTCGGCATCATCCGTGATTGGGATGCCAAATGGTATGCTGAAAAAGAATACGCGGATTACCTTCATGAAGATCTTGCAATCCGTAAATTCGTTCAAAAAGAACTAGCTGACGCAGCAGTTTCAACTATTGAAATCGAACGTGCAGTAAACAAAGTTAACGTTTCACTTCACACTGCTAAACCAGGTATGGTTATCGGTAAAGGTGGTGCTAACGTTGATGCACTCCGTGCAAAACTTAACAAATTGACTGGTAAACAAGTACACATCAACATCATCGAAATCAAACAACCTGATTTGGATGCTCACCTTGTTGGTGAGGGTATTGCTCGTCAATTGGAGCAACGTGTTGCTTTCCGTCGTGCACAAAAACAAGCAATCCAACGTGCAATGCGTGCTGGAGCTAAAGGAATTAAAACTCAAGTATCAGGTCGTTTGAACGGTGCAGATATCGCCCGTGCTGAAGGATACTCTGAAGGAACTGTTCCACTTCACACACTTCGTGCAGATATCGATTACGCTTGGGAAGAAGCAGACACTACATACGGTAAACTTGGTGTTAAAGTATGGATCTATCGTGGTGAAGTTCTTCCAGCTCGTAAAAACACTAAAGGAGGTAAATAACCAATGTTAGTACCTAAACGTGTTAAACACCGTCGTGAATTCCGTGGTAAAATGCGCGGTGAAGCAAAAGGTGGAAAAGAAGTAGCATTTGGTGAATACGGTCTTCAAGCTACAACTAGCCACTGGATCACTAACCGCCAAATCGAGGCTGCTCGTATCGCCATGACTCGTTACATGAAACGTGGTGGTAAAGTTTGGATTAAAATCTTCCCACACAAATCATACACAGCTAAAGCTATCGGGGTTCGTATGGGATCTGGTAAAGGGGCACCTGAAGGTTGGGTAGCACCAGTTAAACGTGGTAAAGTAATGTTTGAAGTTGCTGGTGTATCTGAAGAGATCGCTCGCGAAGCGCTTCGTCTTGCAAGCCACAAATTGCCAGTTAAATGTAAATTCGTAAAACGTGAAGCAGAATAAGGAGAAGGCATGAAACTTAATGAAGTAAAAGAATTTGTTAAAGAACTTCGTGGTCTTTCTCAAGAAGAACTCGCGAAGCGCGAAAACGAATTGAAAAAAGAATTGTTTGAACTTCGTTTCCAAGCTGCTACTGGTCAATTAGAACAAACAGCTCGCTTGAAAGAAGTTAAAAAACAAATCGCTCGTATCAAAACAGTTCAATCTGAAGCGAAATAATAGACTAGGGAAGGAGAAATTTCAATGGAACGCAATAATCGTAAAGTTCTTGTTGGACGTGTTGTATCTGACAAAATGGACAAGACAATCACAGTTGTAGTTGAAACAAAACGTAACCACCCAGTCTATGGTAAACGTATTAACTACTCTAAAAAATACAAAGCACATGATGAAAACAATGTTGCCAAAGAAGGCGATATCGTACGTATCATGGAAACTCGCCCGCTTTCAGCTACAAAACGCTTCCGTCTTGTAGAAGTTGTTGAAGAAGCGGTAATCATCTAATCAAACCTGAAAGGAGAAAACTGAAATGATTCAAACAGAAACTCGTTTGAAAGTCGCAGACAACAGCGGTGCTCGCGAAATCTTGACTATCAAAGTTCTTGGTGGTTCAGGACGTAAATTTGCAAACATCGGTGATGTTATTGTGGCATCTGTAAAACAAGCTACTCCTGGTGGTGCGGTTAAAAAAGGTGACGTTGTTAAAGCAGTTATCGTTCGTACTAAATCAGGTGCTCGTCGTGCTGATGGTTCATACATCAAATTTGACGAAAACGCAGCAGTTATCATCCGTGACGACAAAACTCCTCGCGGAACACGTATCTTTGGCCCAGTTGCACGTGAATTGCGTGAAGGTGGCTTCATGAAGATCGTGTCACTTGCTCCAGAAGTACTTTAATCAATAAAAACAAACACAGTCCCCTGGCCTAGCCAGGGTGCCCATTGGGCGTAAGAATAAAAGGAGAAAAAAATGTTTGTAAAAAAAGGCGACAAAGTTCGCGTAATCGCTGGTAAAGATAAGGGAACAGAAGCTGTTGTCCTTACTGCCCTTCCAAAAGTAAACAAAGTTATCGTTGAGGGTGTTAACATCGTTAAGAAACACCAACGTCCAACTAACGAACTTCCTCAAGGTGGTATCATCGAGAAGGAAGCGGCTATCCACGTATCAAACGTTCAAGTTTTGGACAAAAATGGTGTAGCTGGTCGTGTTGGTTACAAATTTGTAGACGGTAAAAAAGTTCGCTACAACAAAAAATCAGGCGAAGTGCTTGATTAATCACGAAGGAAAGGAGAAGTATAATGGCAAATCGTTTAAAAGAAAAATATCTTAATGAAGTAGTTCCTGCTTTGACAGAACAATTTAACTACTCATCAGTGATGGCTGTTCCTAAAGTGGATAAGATCGTTTTGAACATGGGTGTTGGTGAAGCAGTATCAAACGCTAAAAGCCTTGAAAAAGCTGCTGAAGAATTGGCGCTTATCTCAGGTCAAAAACCACTTATCACTAAAGCTAAAAAATCTATCGCCGGCTTCCGTCTTCGTGAAGGTGTTGCGATCGGTGCAAAAGTTACCCTTCGTGGTGAACGTATGTACGAATTCTTGGATAAATTGGTTTCAGTATCACTTCCACGTGTACGTGACTTCCACGGTGTACCAACAAAATCATTTGACGGACGCGGAAACTACACACTTGGTGTGAAAGAGCAATTGATTTTCCCAGAAATCAACTTTGATGACGTTGACAAAACTCGCGGTCTTGACATCGTTATCGTAACTACTGCTAACACTGACGAAGAGTCACGTGCATTGCTTACAGGCCTTGGAATGCCTTTTGCAAAATAATATAGGAGGTATAACTAATGGCTAAAAAATCTATGATTGCTAAGAACAAACGCCCAGCGAAGTTCTCTACTCAAGCATACACTCGCTGTGAACGTTGTGGACGTCCACACTCAGTTTACCGCAAGTTTAAACTTTGCCGTGTTTGCTTCCGTGAATTGGCATATAAAGGTCAAATCCCTGGTGTAACAAAAGCATCTTGGTAATATCATGATACAAAGAGCGTAACAACCCCAGTAAAAATAGGAGATTTAGTGCAGGATCGATGCTCCAAGACAAATCTATCTTTTTTGCCCAGGTTGTAGCTCGTGTTCAAATGAGTATGCTCTCGTTTGCAAGTATCAAAACTTTCTGAGCCTAGCTCAAACATTAACTAGCAAGTGCAACTTGCAAACTACTAGTAAGAGGAGAAAAATAAAATGGTTATGACTGATCCAATCGCAGACTTCTTAACTCGTATTCGTAACGCTAACCAAGCAAAACACGAAGTACTTGAAGTACCTGCATCAAACATCAAAAAAGGGATTGCTGAAATCCTTAAACGCGAAGGTTTTGTAAAGAACGTAGAAATCATCGAAGATGACAAACAAGGCATCATCCGTGTATTCCTTAAATACGGACCAAACGGTGAAAAAGTTATCACTAACTTGAAACGTGTTTCTAAACCAGGACTTCGTGTCTACAAAAAACGTGAAGATCTTCCAAAAGTACTTAACGGTCTTGGAATTGCTATCCTTTCAACTTCAGAAGGTTTGCTTACTGATAAAGAAGCTCGCCAAAAGAATGTTGGTGGTGAGGTTATCGCTTACGTTTGGTAATATTTAGCTCCCGATTTCGTTGTGACTCTTCGTTATCGTCTCTTGCTTAACCCAAAGTTATGCCTGAGAGGCGATGCCTCGATTCACTTTGAAATTGAAATCTAAATGTTCCTTTAAATCGAGAAATCGATTTAACCCCGTGAAAACTGGCCTTTATGGCCTGACAATTTAACAGGAGAATAAAAACATGTCACGTATTGGTAATAAAGTTATCGTGTTGCCTGCTGGTGTTGAACTCACTAACAATGACAACGTTGTAACTGTAAAAGGACCTAAAGGAGAACTTACTCGTGAGTTCTCAAAAGATATTGAAATCCGTGTGGAAGGTACTGAAGTAACTCTTCACCGTCCAAACGATTCAAAAGAAATGAAAACTATCCACGGAACTACTCGTGCACTTTTGAACAACATGGTTATTGGTGTTTCAGAAGGATTCAAGAAAGAACTTGAAATGCGTGGGGTTGGTTACCGTGCTCAACTTCAAGGAAACAAACTTGTTTTGGCTGTTGGTAAATCACATCCAGATGAAGTTGAAGCTCCAGCAGGAATTACTTTTGAACTTCCAAACCCAACGACTATCGTTATCAGCGGAATTTCAAAAGAAGTAGTTGGTCAAACAGCTGCTTACGTACGTAGCCTTCGTTCACCAGAACCATACAAAGGTAAAGGTATCCGTTACGTTGGCGAATATGTTCGTCTTAAAGAAGGTAAAACTGGTAAATAATCTTGAGTGGTTGATTTTCAACCACCCTGGTATTTTCCAACTTTGTGCATAGCACACAATTAAAACTAAAGAGGTGAAAACTGTGATTTCTAAACCAGATAAAAACAAACTCCGTCAGAAACGCCACCGTCGCGTTCGCGGAAAACTCTCTGGAACTGCTGATCGCCCACGTTTGAACGTATTCCGTTCTAATACAGGCATCTACGCTCAAGTTATTGATGACGTAGCGGGTGTAACGCTCGCAAGTGCTTCAACTCTTGACAAAGAAGTTTCAAAAGGAACTAAAACTGAACAAGCCGTTGCTGTCGGTAAACTCGTTGCAGAACGTGCAAGTGCTAAAGGTATTTCAGAAGTGGTGTTCGACCGCGGTGGATATCTATATCACGGACGTGTGAAAGCTTTGGCTGATGCAGCTCGTGAAAACGGATTGAAATTCTAATAGGAGGACACTAGAAAATGGCATTTAAAGACAATGCAGTTGAATTTGAAGAACGCGTAGTTGCTGTTAACCGTGTTACAAAAGTTGTTAAAGGTGGACGCCGTCTACGTTTTGCAGCTCTTGTAGTTGTTGGTGACCACAATGGTCGCGTAGGATTTGGTACTGGTAAAGCTCAAGAAGTTCCAGAAGCAATCCGTAAAGCAGTAGACGATGCTAAGAAAAACTTGATCGAAGTTCCTATGGTTGGAACAACAATCCCACATGAAGTTCTTTCAGAATTCGGTGGAGCTAAAGTATTGTTGAAACCAGCTGTAGAAGGTTCTGGAGTTGCCGCAGGTGGTGCGGTTCGTGCCGTTGTGGAATTAGCAGGTGTTGCTGATATTACATCTAAATCACTTGGCTCTAACACTCCAATCAACATTGTTCGTGCAACTGTTGAAGGTTTGAAACAATTGAAACGCGCTGAAGAAGTTGCTGCCCTACGTGGTATCTCAGTTTCTGATTTGGCATAAGAAAGGGGATAAAATGGCTCAAATTAAAATTACTTTGACTAAGTCTCCAATCGGACGCATTCCATCACAACGTAAAACTGTTGTAGCACTTGGACTTGGCAAATTGAACAGCTCTGTTATTAAAGAAGATAACGCTGCAATCCGTGGTATGATCACTGCAGTATCTCACTTGGTAACAGTTGAAGAAGTAAAATAATAATATTTAGGGGATGTGCATCTACTCATCCCCTAAAACTAGATATAGTCATTTTAGATGACAAACGTATAGGCGAGTTGATAAGAGAGACAACCTTTTCTTTCTTATCGGCGCTAGCATTTTACAAAAAGAGGAGAAATATAAATGAAACTTCATGAATTGAAACCTGCAGAAGGTTCTCGTAAAACACGTAACCGCGTAGGTCGTGGTACTTCATCAGGTAACGGTAAAACATCTGGTCGTGGTCAAAAAGGTCAAAAAGCTCGTAGCGGTGGCGGAGTTCGCCTTGGTTTTGAGGGTGGACAAACTCCATTGTTCCGTCGTCTTCCAAAACGTGGATTCACTAACATCAACGCTAAAGAATATGCAATTGTTAACCTTGACCAATTGAACGCCTTTGATGACGGTGCTGAAGTAACTCCAGTGGTACTTGTAGAATCAGGAATTGTTAAAGCTGAAAAATCAGGTATTAAGATTCTTGGTAACGGTGAGTTGACTAAGAAGTTGACTGTTAAAGCTGCTAAATTCTCTAAATCAGCTGAAGAAGCTATCACTGCTAAAGGTGGTTCAGTTGAAGTCATCTAAGAGAGGTGACCTATGTTTTTTAAATTACTGAAAGAAGCACTCAAAGTTAAACAAGTGCGATCAAAAATTTTATTTACAATTTTTATAGTCCTTGTATTTCGTATCGGAACTAGTATCACTGTTCCTTGGGTAAATGCCAATAGCTTAAACGCTTTGAGCGGTTTATCCTTCTTAAACATGTTAAGCTTGGTGTCAGGTAATGCCATGAAAAACTTCTCAGTTTTTGCACTTGGTGTTAGTCCTTACATTACCGCTTCAATCGTTGTTCAACTTCTACAAATGGATTTATTACCGAAGTTTGTAGAGTGGGGGAAACAAGGGGAAGTTGGTCGAAGAAAGTTAAATCAAGCAACTCGATACATTGCGCTTGTACTTGCATTTGTTCAATCTATCGGAATTACTGCTGGATTTAACGCTCTTTCAGGAGCTAAACTTTTAACTACTGCCTTGACTCCGCAAGTGTTTATTATGATTGGTATCATTTTAACTGCGGGAAGTATGATAGTAACTTGGTTGGGAGAGCAGATTACAGATAAAGGATATGGTAACGGTGTGTCAATGATCATCTTTGCCGGGATTGTTGCTTCAATTCCTGACATGATTAAAGGTATCTATGTTGATTACTTTGTCAATGTACCAAGCGATCGTTTCACTTCGTCACTAATCTTTGTTGGTATTTTAATTGTTGCAGTCTTGTTGATTATCTATTTCACAACGTACGTCCAACAAGCTGAATACAAAATCCCAATCCAATATACAAAGGTAGCACAGGGTGCACCATCTAGTTCATATCTTCCATTGAAGATAAACCCAGCTGGAGTTATTCCTGTTATCTTTGCTAGTTCCATTACAGCAGCGCCAGCGGCAATACTTCAGTTTGTAAGTGCAACTGGACTAAACTGGGAATGGGTTCGTACTGCTCAAGAGATGTTATCTACAACAGCACCTACAGGAATTGCTTTGTATGCTCTGCTAATTATTCTCTTTACTTTCTTCTATACCTTCGTACAGATTAATCCAGAGAAAGCTGCAGAAAACTTACAAAAGAGTGGAGCCTATATCCACGGTGTCCGTCCTGGTAAAGGAACAGAAGAGTATATGTCAAAACTTCTTCGTCGCCTTGCAACAGTAGGTTCACTTTTCCTTGGTGTTATTTCTATCTTACCAATTGTAGCTAAAGATTTATTTGGTCTTTCAGAAGTTGTCGCTTTTGGGGGAACAAGTTTGCTAATCATTATCTCTACAGGTATTGAAGGAATTAAGCAGTTAGAAGGATATCTATTGAAACGTAAATATGTTGGTTTCATGGATAGAACAGAATAAATGTAATAGAAATATTCATTCACTATTACTTAGAGAGTGGAGTGTAAAAATCAAAGACCTTGTCAGATTTTTTACTCCTCTCTTCTATTTTGTTTTTAAGTAAGAGTAGAAAATCTTTGTACTTCTACTTAAAAATAAAATAAGGAGATTGAATCATGAATCTTTTGATTATGGGATTACCTGGGGCAGGTAAAGGTACCCAAGCAGCAAAAATTGTAGAACAATTTAACGTTGCCCATATCTCTACAGGGGATATGTTCCGTGCAGCTATGGCCAATCAAACTGAAATGGGTGTTCTTGCTAAATCTTATATCGATAAAGGGGAGCTAGTTCCAGATGAAGTTACAAATGGTATCGTCAAAGAACGTTTGGCTCAGGATGATATTAAGGAAAAAGGATTCCTTTTGGATGGGTTCCCACGTACTATTGAACAAGCCCATGCGTTGGATCAAATTTTAGCAGATCTTGGTATTGAACTTGAAGGGGTTATTAATATTGAAGTGAACCCAGATTCCCTTTTGGAACGTTTGAGCGGTCGTATTATTCACCGTGTCACTGGAGAAACTTTCCACAAAGTATTTAACCCACCAGTTGATTACAAAGAGGAAGATTACTACCAACGTGAAGATGATAAACCAGAGACTGTTA
This sequence comes from Streptococcus timonensis, assembly GCF_900095845.1. GTDB lineage: Bacteria > Bacillota > Bacilli > Lactobacillales > Streptococcaceae > Streptococcus > Streptococcus timonensis. The sequence goes on along the minus strand of NZ_FMIX01000002.1, from coordinate 24,560 downwards.
AGCGTCGTTTAGATGTGAACATTGCTCAAGGTGAACCTATTATTGCTTACTATCGCAACAAAGGTTTAGTTCATGATATTCAAGGAAACAAGGATATTGATGAAGTCTTTGCAGATATCGAAAAAGTATTGACAAAATTGAAATAAAAGCGTTTTTCATGCTTGCAAAATGTCTCTACAAATGTTATACTGAGTTAGTCTGACTTATAATTGTTGTCTCTGTGTCTAGAGGCATCAAATCGAAATTTATGGAGGTACTTTTGCGTGGCAAAAGACGATGTGATTGAAGTTGAAGGTAAAGTAGTTGATACTATGCCGAATGCAATGTTTACGGTTGAACTTGAAAATGGACATCAGATTTTAGCAACAGTTTCTGGTAAAATTCGTAAAAACTATATTCGTATTTTAGCGGGAGATCGTGTTACTGTTGAAATGAGTCCATACGACTTGACACGTGGACGCATCACTTACCGCTTTAAATAATCGAAAAACTTGGAGGGATAAGAAATGAAAGTAAGACCATCGGTCAAACCAATTTGCGAATACTGTAAAGTAATTCGTCGTAATGGTCGTGTTATGGTAATTTGCCCAGCGAATCCAAAACACAAACAACGTCAAGGATAAGATAGAAAGGAGAAAACATGGCTCGTATTGCTGGAGTTGATATTCCAAATGACAAACGCGTAGTTATCTCATTGACTTATGTCTATGGTATCGGACTTGCAACATCTCAAAAGATTTTAGCAGCTGCTGGAATTTCAGAAGATATTCGTGTTCGTGATCTTACATCTGATCAAGAAGATGCTATCCGTCGTGAAGTGGATGCAATTAAAGTTGAAGGTGACCTTCGTCGTGAAGTGAACTTGAACATCAAACGTTTGATGGAAATCGGTTCATACCGTGGAATCCGTCACCGTCGTGGACTTCCTGTCCGTGGACAAAACACTAAAAACAACGCTCGCACTCGTAAAGGTAAAGCTGTTGCGATTGCTGGTAAGAAAAAATAATATAGGAGGTAAAAGTCTTGGCTAAACCAACACGTAAACGTCGTGTGAAGAAGAATATCGAATCTGGTATTGCTCATATTCACGCTACATTTAATAACACTATTGTTATGATTACTGATGTGCATGGTAATGCAATTTCTTGGTCATCAGCTGGTGCTCTTGGTTTCAAAGGTTCTCGTAAATCTACACCATTTGCTGCTCAAATGGCTTCAGAAGCTGCTGCTAAATCTGCACAAGAACACGGTCTTAAATCAGTTGAAGTTACTGTAAAAGGTCCAGGTTCTGGTCGTGAGTCAGCTATTCGTGCTCTTGCTGCCGCTGGTCTTGAAGTAACAGCAATTCGTGATGTGACTCCAGTGCCACACAATGGTGCTCGTCCTCCAAAACGTCGCCGTGTATAATCATTACCTTTACACTGCTTTTCGTTTAAGAGGGAGTAACTAAATGATCGAGTTTGAAAAACCAAATATAACAAAAATTGATGAAAATAAAGATTATGGCAAGTTTGTAATCGAACCACTAGAACGTGGATACGGTACAACACTTGGTAACTCTCTTCGTCGTGTACTACTTGCTTCTCTTCCAGGAGCGGCTGTTACCTCTATCGATATCGATGGTGTATTACATGAATTTGATACCATTCCAGGTGTTCGCGAAGACGTGATGCAAATCATTCTGAACATTAAAGGAATTGCGGTTAAATCTTATGTAAAAGACGAAAAGATCATTGAACTTGATGTTGAAGGACCTGCTGAAGTAACAGCTGGGGATATTTTAACTGATAGCGATATTGAAATCGTAAATCCAGATCATTATCTTTTCACAATCGGTGAGGGTTCATCGCTTAAAGCCACTATGACTGTTAATATTGGTCGTGGATATGTACCTGCTGATGAAAACAAGAGAGATAATGCACCTGTTGGAACACTTGCTGTAGATTCTATTTATACACCAGTTACAAAAGTCAACTATCAAGTTGAACCTGCTCGTGTAGGAAGCAATGATGGTTTCGACAAATTAACCCTTGAAATCTTGACAAATGGAACAATTATTCCAGAAGATGCTTTAGGGCTTTCAGCACGTATTTTGACTGAACATCTTGATTTGTTTACAAATCTTACAGAAATTGCTAAGTCAGCAGAAGTGATGAAAGAAGCAGATACTGAATCGGACGACCGTATTTTGGAACGTACGATTGAGGAACTTGATTTGTCTGTGCGTTCATATAACTGTTTGAAACGTGCTGGTATCAATACTGTGCATGATTTGACAGAAAAATCTGAAGCAGAGATGATGAAAGTAAGAAATCTTGGACGCAAGAGTTTAGAAGAAGTGAAACTCAAACTCATTGATTTGGGTCTTGGATTAAAAGATAAATAAAGGAGGAATACATGGCTTACCGTAAACTAGGACGCACTAGCTCACAACGTAAAGCAATGCTTCGCGATTTGACAACTGACCTTTTGATCAATGAATCAATCGTGACAACTGAAGCTCGTGCTAAAGAAATCCGTAAAACTGTTGAAAAAATGATTACTCTAGGTAAACGTGGTGATTTGCATGCACGTCGTCAAGCTGCTGCTTTTGTACGTAATGAAATCGCATCTGAAAACTATGATGAAGCAACTGATAAGTATACTTCTACTACAGCACTTCAAAAATTGTTCTCAGAAATCGCACCTCGTTATGCTGAGCGTAACGGTGGATACACTCGTATCCTTAAGACTGAACCACGTCGTGGTGATGCAGCGCCAATGGCGATCATCGAATTAGTATAAAATCATCAATTTTGTTGAGTGTTATGATGATGGAGCCGTGTGGCTCTTAGTCTAGCTCTGGTCTACCGCTAGGATTTATATCCTAGCGGGAACACTCATCATAAGATGATAGGGTAGACGCTTGTTTACGAAATTGTTTTTAGCTTAAGAACAATTTCGTAAGCAGGCGTTTTTAAGTTTTTTTGAAGTAAATGTGCTATACTGAGAAAAAAGAAAAATTTAGATATGGTTATTTTTCGATGATTTCAAAGATGGAGGAACAATATGAAAGCTATTATAACTGTTGTCGGAAAAGATAAGGGTGGTATTGTTGCAGGTGTTGCGACTAAGATTGCTGAATTAGGATTAAATATTGATGATATTTCACAAACTGTCTTGGATGAGTTCTTTACCATGATGGCTGTAGTATCCAGTGATGAAAAACAAGATTTTACTCAACTAAGAAATGAGTTTGAAGCCTTTGGCCAGACCTTGAATGTTAAAATTAATATTCAAAGTGCAGCAATTTTCGATGCTATGTATAATATCTAGGAGGCGTTTATGGATATTAGACAAGTTACCGAAACAATTGCAATGATTGAAGAGCAAAATTTCGATATTCGTACCATTACCATGGGTATTTCGCTCTTGGATTGTATTGATCCAGATATTGATAAGGCTGCAGATAAAATATATAAAAAAATTACTACTAAGGCGGCTAATTTAGTTGCTGTCGGTGATGAAATCTCTGCTGAGTTAGGTATACCCATTGTCAATAAACGTGTATCAGTAACACCAATCTCCCTAATTGGTGCTGCTACAGATGCAACAGACTATGTACCGTTAGCCAAAGCTTTGGATAGAGCAGCAAAAGAAATTGGTGTTGATTTTATTGGAGGCTTTTCTGCCTTAGTTCAAAAAGGCTATCAAAAAGGTGATGAAATCCTCATAAACTCGATTCCACGTGCTTTAGCTGAAACTGATAAAGTTTGTTCTTCAGTAAATATTGGATCAACTAAGTCTGGAATCAATATGACCGCAGTTGCTGATATGGGACGAATCATTAAGGAAACTGCTAATCTTTCTGATATGGGAGTTGCTAAATTAGTCGTTTTTGCCAATGCAGTTGAAGACAATCCCTTTATGGCAGGAGCTTTTCATGGAGTTGGCGAAGCTGATGTTATTATTAATGTCGGTGTGTCAGGTCCTGGTGTAGTCAAACGTGCCTTAGAGAAAGTTCGTGGCCAAAGCTTTGATGTAGTAGCTGAGACTGTTAAGAAGACAGCTTTCAAGATTACTCGAATAGGTCAATTAGTTGGACAGATGGCTAGCGAAAGACTAGGTGTTGATTTTGGTATTGTTGATTTAAGTTTAGCTCCGACTCCAGCAGTTGGGGACTCTGTAGCTCGAGTTCTGGAAGAAATGGGGCTTGAAACAGTTGGGACTCATGGGACCACTGCCGCTTTAGCTCTTTTAAATGACCAAGTAAAAAAAGGCGGAGTGATGGCTTGCAACCAAGTTGGCGGTCTGTCAGGTGCTTTTATCCCAGTTTCAGAAGATGAGGGTATGATAACAGCAGTGCAGAATGGTTCTCTCAATCTTGAAAAATTAGAAGCTATGACTGCTATCTGTTCAGTTGGTTTGGATATGATTGCTATCCCTGAAGATACACCTGCCGAAACCATTGCGGCTATGATCGCTGACGAGGCAGCAATTGGTGTCATTAATATGAAAACAACGGCTGTTCGTATCATTCCAAAAGGCCAAGAAGGCGATATGATTGAGTTTGGCGGCTTGCTGGGTACAGCTCCAGTTATGAAAGTCAATGGGGCTTCATCAGCTGACTTCATTGCTCGTGGAGGTCAAATTCCAGCTCCAATTCATAGTTTTAAAAATTAATAAAAAAGTGAAATGGTTTAAGGTCAATTTAAGGATAAGCGTGTATACTATAATCATTAAATAAAGACCTCCTAACTTTATTTAATAGAAATCCTAAACTTTTTCATAATAATCTCCTACAAAAGCCGCTCGTAAGAGTGGCTTTTGTTTTGTATTTTCAAAAAAAGTAGGAAAATGTCATTTATTCTGGTTAATTTTTTTAAAATGGTTACTTTTTGTAGTCAAAGTAGTCTAAAACCTTGCCATGATTGGCTTTTTGAAAAATTATGGTATAATAGTAGTAGTTTTATTAGATGGAGTAGGATTTTTGAGAAAAAGCTTTCGTGTAAAAAAAGAGAAAGATTTTAATGCAATATTCCAAGAAGGGAAAAGTGTAGCTAATCGTAAATTTGTTGTTTACCGATTAGAAAACAGTGAGCAACATTTTAGAGTTGGTTTATCTGTCAGCAAAAAATTAGGAAATGCTGTGACGAGGAACCAAATTAAAAGAAGAATTCGTCATGTTCTGATTACACATAAGGATCAGATAATCGAGAATCTTGATTTTGTTGTAATTGCCCGCAAAGGTGTAGAAGAAATGAACTACACTGAGCTAGAGAAAAACCTACTACATGTACTGAGATTAGCAAATATATACCAGGAAGGAAATGAGAGTGAAGAAGAAATTACAATTGACTAGTTTGTTAGGTTTGTCCTTGTTGGTAATGACTGCTTGTACAACTAGTGAAGTGTCTGCTGATTCGACAGACTTTTGGAGTAGACTTGTTTATTTTTTTGCTGAAACCATTCGTTTTTTGTCATTTGATGTAAGTATTGGTCTAGGGATTATTCTGTTCACAGTCTTGATCAGAACAATACTATTACCAGTTTTTCAAACACAAATGGTGGCATCCAGAAAAATGCAAGAGGCGCAACCTCTTATAAAAGAATTACGCGAGCGTTACCCGGGTCGCGATATGGAAAGTCGTACCAAGCTGGATCAGGAAACACGTAAACTATTTAAAGAATTAGGCATAAAGCAATCTGCATCATTTTGGCCACTCTTGATTCAAATGCCAATTCTATTGGCTCTTTTCCAAGCTTTATCAAACGTAGATTTTTTGAAGACTGGCCATTTCTTGTGGTTCAATCTAGGTGGAGCTGATACAACTTTCGTATTACCTATTTTGGCTGCCCTATTTACCTTCCTCAGTAGTTGGCTTTCTAACAAATCCTTGCCTGAGAAAAACGGTGCCATGACGGGTATGATGTATGGGATGCCTGTTATAATCTTCTTTTTTGCAATATCTGCTCCAAGTGGTGTTGCTCTTTACTGGGCAGTTTCAAATGCTTACCAAGTATTGCAAACCTATATTTTGAACAATCCTTTCAAGATTATTGCTGAACGCGAAGCCGGGGTTCAAGCTAAGAAAGATCTAGAAATTAAGAAAAGAAAAGCTTTGAAAAAAGCGCAGAAAAAGAAAAAGTAAGGAGGAATCTAGTAATGGTATTATTTACAGGTTCAACTGTTGAAGAAGCAATCCAGAATGGATTAAACGAATTAGAAATTCCTAGAATGAAAGCTCATATCAAAGTTATTTCTAGAGAGAAAAAAGGTTTTTTAGGTCTCTTTGGTAAGAAACCAGCCCAGGTTGATATTGAGCCAATCAGTGAGACAACTGTCGTAAAAGCTAATCAGCAAGCTATCAAAGGTGTTCCAAAAGAAATCAATGAACAAAATGAACCCGTTAAAACAGTGAGTGAAGCAACAGTTGACTTAGGTCATGTGGTTGAAGCTATTAAGAAAATTGAAGAAGAAGGTCAAGGGGTTTCTGACGAAGTTAAGGCTGAAATTTTGAAAAACGATAAAGAAGCTAGCACTATTTTGGAAGAAACTGGACATATCGAAATTTTGAAAGATTTGCAACCTGAAGAAGTTGAAGAACAATCAGAAGCTAACCAAGTTACGGAAGCTGATGAGAACTCTAATCTTGAGGACCTTGGCATTCAGGTAGAGGCAACCTATGATATAGATCACGTCGTTGAAGATGTTACTGGTTATGTTCAAGGAATCATTGATGATATGGATGTTGAAGGGACCATTTCAAGCACTTCTAATCGTCGTTCAATCAATATGCAGATTGATACAAATGAGCCAGGGCGTATCATTGGATACCATGGTAAAGTTTTGAAATCTCTTCAACTTTTGGCACAAAATTATCTTTATAACCGTTATTCAAAAACTTTCTACATCACCATCAATGTTAATGATTATGTAGAGCATCGTGCAGAAGTTTTACAGAGTTATGCTCAAAAATTAGCGACACGAGTTCTTGAAGAAGGGCGTAGTCAAATGACAGATCCGATGTCAAGTAGTGAACGAAAAATTATCCACCGTATTATTTCACGTATGGAGGGACTCACTAGTTATTCAGAAGGTGACGAACCGAACCGTTACGTAGTTGTCGATACAGAGTAAAATAGAAATAAAAATCAGGGTTTCCCTGATTTTTCTAATATAGAAGGAAGCAAATGAGAGAAATAAAGGATTATCTTATTCACGAAGGAGAGCAGTATCGGAGTCCTGAGAAGGCTGGGGATGCCAAAGATAGAATGCTATCTCTAAGAAAAAAAGGTCAGGTGGCACGAAAAACATTTACTCAAATAGCCAAACTTTTTCAAGAAATGCATTCTGATTGGAACTTGCATCCAACAAGTCAGTGGATGAATCAAGCTCAACGTCTTCGCCCTCATTTTTGGGCCTATTTACAGGCAGATGGATCAGTTGCAGAGCCAATGCTAGCACTCCGTTTATACGGAAATACGAATAATTTTGGGATTTCCCTTGAAGTCAGCTTTATTGAAAGGAAGAGGGATGAGAATTCATTAATGAAACAAGCAAAGGTATTGACTATTCCAGTGGCCCAAGGGGTATATTATTGGGTTCAGGAAAATGGTGAGAGCTATAGAATAGAAGCTACTGAAGAAAATAGAAACTTCTTACAGAGTCAGCTGGATAGTCGTAGGATTCGTAAAGTATTAGTTAAGACCAATGTTCCTATTAGTTCTGAAACTAGAATTGAAGCGTTACTAGTAGATTTAGAAAAAGCTTATCAGAGGTTATTGCCCTACTATCAAGCTACTAGGAGTTAGGCTCTTCGGGCTAGCCATTTTATAGTAAATTGTATTATTGCTATTCTATCTGTTTTTTCATATAATAGTAGAATAGGGTATGTGATAAACTTATCACCTTAAATAGAAAGGAAATTCTATGTCAAATCTATCTGTTAATGCTATTCGTTTCTTAGGTATTGACGCTATTAATAAAGCTAATTCAGGTCACCCAGGGGTGGTTATGGGTGCAGCTCCGATGGCTTACAATCTTTTTACAAAAAATCTTCGTATCAATCCAGCACAGCCAAACTGGATCAACCGTGACCGTTTTATTCTTTCAGCAGGTCATGGATCAATGCTCCTCTATGCTCTTCTTCACCTATCTGGATTTGAAGATGTAAACATGGATGAAGTGAAGAACTTCCGTCAATGGGGCTCAAAAACCCCAGGGCATCCAGAGTTCGGTCATACAGCAGGAGTCGATGCGACTACAGGTCCTCTTGGACAAGGAATTGCGACTGCGACAGGTTTTGCACAAGCAGAACGTTTCTTAGCAGCCAAATATAATCGTGAAGGGTACAATATCTTTGATCATTATACTTATGTGATCTGTGGAGATGGGGACTTGATGGAAGGTGTATCAAGTGAAGCAGCTTCATACGCAGGTTTGCAAAAACTAGACAAGTTGATTGTTCTCTACGATTCAAATGACATTAACTTAGATGGTGAAACAAAAGATTCATTTACAGAAAATGTTCGCGCTCGTTACGATGCTTATGGTTGGCATACAGTTTTAGTAAAAGATGGGACAGACTTAGAAGCTATTCAAGCAGCTATCGATGAAGCTAAGGCTTCAGGTAAACCATCATTGATTGAAGTTAAAACAATCATTGGTTATGGTTCTCCTAATAAGCAAGGGACAAATGGAGTACACGGTGCTCCTCTTGGTGCTGATGAAACTGCAGCAACCCGTCAAGCGCTTGGTTGGGACTATGAGCCTTTTGAAATCCCAGCGGAAGTTTATGCAGACTTCAAAGAAAATGTGGCGGACCGAGGTACTGAAGCATACCAAACTTGGACAAAACTTGTTGCTGCTTATAAGGAAACTTACCCAGAACTGGCAGCAGAAGTGGAAGCAATCATTGATGGATGTGATCCAGTTGAATTGAAGCCAGAAGATTTCCCAGCCTTAGAAAATGATTTCTCTCAAGCAACTCGTAATTCTAGCCAAGATGCTTTGAATGTTATAGCAGAAAAAATGCCAAACTTTTTAGGTGGTTCTGCCGATCTTGCTCATTCAAATATGACTTATATTAAGACTGATGGTCTTCAAGACGATGCGAATCGTTTGAATCGCAATATCCAATTCGGTGTTCGTGAATTTGCCATGGGTACAGTTTTGAACGGGATGGCTCTCCATGGTGGACTTCGAGTTTATGGTGGAACATTCTTTGTCTTCTCTGACTACTTGAAAGCTGCTGTACGCTTGTCAGCATTACAAGGTCTTCCTGTAACCTATGTCCTTACTCATGATTCTATTGCGGTCGGTGAAGATGGACCAACTCATGAACCTATTGAACATTTAGCAGGTCTTCGTGCTATTCCAAACCTTAATGTTTTCCGTCCAGCAGATGCACGTGAAACACAAGCAGCTTGGTATTTGGCTACGAAAAGCAAAACTACACCAACAGCTTTGGTTTTATCGCGTCAAAACTTGACTGTAGAAGAAGGAACAGACTTTAACAAGGTTGCTAAGGGAGCCTATGTTGTATACGAAAACGCAGCAGATTTTGACACTATCTTGATTGCAACGGGTTCAGAAGTGAATCTTGCAGTTTCTGCAGCTAAAGAATTAGCAGGTCAAGGTGGTAAGGTGCGCGTGGTAAGTATGCCTTCAACGGATGTTTTTGATGTTCAAGATGCAGCTTATAAAGAAGAAATCCTACCAAATACAGTTCGTCGTCGCGTAGCAATTGAGATGGGTGCTAGCCAAAACTGGTATAAATATGTTGGGCTTGATGGCTATGTTCTTGGTATCGATAGCTTTGGGGCATCCGCTCCAGCACCAAAAGTTTTAGCAGAATACGGCTTTACCGTTGAGAATCTTGTAAATATTGTTAAAAACTTGTAATGAGAAAAATCAGGGCTTTGCTCTGATTTTTTCTTCTGATAAATACAATGTGCAATCTTGTAAAAACAGTTAAAATTTGATATAGTAGTTCTATCTGAAATACAAAGGAGTAAAAATAATGGGTGGCGGGAATTTTACATTCTTTATAGTGCTCGCAGGGATGCTAGCCTTGATGTTTTTCATGCAACGTTCTCAACGTAAACAAGCTGAAAAACGTATGGAGAGTCTAAGTAAGCTTGAAAAAGGTTATGAAGTTATTACTATTGGTGGGCTGTACGGTACAGTTGATGAAGTAGATATTGAAAATAAAACAATTGTATTGGATATTGATGGTGTATACTTGACTTTTGAACTAGCAGCTATTAAAACTGTGTTACCAATCAAAGAAGCTATTACTCCTGAGGGAGCAGTGATCGAAGAGGGTAGTGCAATTGAAGACTAAAACGGGGTGGAATCATTCCCGTTTTTCTATAAATATAAAGGAAAAATAATGAAAAAAATTGTCTTTGTGTGTTTGGGCAATATTTGTCGTAGCCCCATGGCAGAATTTGTCATGAAATCCTTAACAGATCATTACCAGATTGAAAGCAGGGCTACATCATCTTGGGAACATGGAAACCCTATTCACAAGGGGACTCAAGGCATTTTCAAGACACATGGTGTCGACTATGATGTAACCAAGTCTTCGCAACAAATCTCAAAAGATGATTTTGAACATTTTGACTATATTCTTGGAATGGATGAGTCTAATGTTTCTGATTTACTTAAGATGTGTCCTAGCGCTTATCGACACAAGATATATCCTTTTGCTGAGGAAAGTGTTCCAGATCCTTGGTACACAGGTGATTTTGAAGAAACTTACAATCGAGTACTAACTGGCTGCCAAGCTTGGTTAGCTCGTTTAGAAAATGAGACTAAAAATGGATAATATAAAAAAACTCTATGAAAAATATCGTGTTTACCTAACACGCCCTCGTTTAGAGATTGCAACAGTAGTGGTTATAGGCTTGTGTGCCATCTTTGTTATATACAGCAGTCTACCTAAAAAGGCTGTTCTCAAACTTGACGGAGATACAATCGTATACGATGGAAGTCTGGTCCGTGGCAAAATGAATGGACAAGGGACACTCACTTTTCCTAATGGAGATACCTATACTGGAGATTTTAGCAATGGCGCCTTCAACGGAAAGGGAACTTACCAATCCAAAGATGGTTGGGTGTATGAGGGTGACTTTGTGAATGGGCAGGCAGAGGGAAAAGGAAAATTAACAACTGAACAACAATTGGTTTATGAAGGTGACTTCAAGCAAGGCCTATTCCAACAATCAAAATAGCTTCTTTCTAAAGGAGCTTTTTTGATTGCCCAAATAGTTTTAGAGAAACTTAATCCCCCATAATAAAACCAACTCCTAAAAAAATTTATGAAAATCTATGTGAAACTATTTACAAAATTCTAAAAAAGAGTTATAATGAAATTGTGAAAAATTTAACAAAGGGATAAATTCCTTTAAAGCTATGGAGGAAAATATGGCTGATAAAAAAACTGTAACCCCTGAACAAAGACAACTTGCTGCAGAGAAGCACGTAGATGGTTTGGTACAAAAAGGTTTAGTTGCACTTGAAGAAATGCGTAAATTAAATCAAGAGCAAGTGGACTACATTGTAGCTAAAGCATCTGTTGCAGCACTTGATGCACACGGAATTCTTGCTCAACACGCAATTGAAGAAACTGAGCGTGGTGTATTTGAAGATAAGGCTACAAAGAACTTGTTTGCCTGTGAACACGTTGTAAACAACATGCGTGGTGTGAAAACTGTTGGAGTTATCGAAGATGATCCAATTACTGGCTTGACTAAAATTGCAGAACCTGTTGGGGTTATCTGTGGAGTTACTCCTACAACAAACCCAACATCTACAGCAATCTTTAAAGCTTTAATCTCATTGAAGACGCGTAATCCAATCGTCTTTGCTTTCCACCCGTCTGCTCAAGAATCTTCTGCGCATGCTGCTCAAATTGTTCGTGATGCTGCGATTGCTGCTGGAGCTCCTGAAAACTGTGTACAATGGATTACAGAACCATCTATGGAAGCAACAGCTGCTCTTATGAATCATGATGGTATTGCAACTATCCTTGCTACTGGTGGGAATGCCATGGTTAAGGCAGCTTACTCATGTGGTAAACCAGCTCTTGGGGTAGGTGCCGGAAACGTTCCTGCCTACATCGAAAAATCAGCTGACCTTCGTCAAGCAGCTCATGACATCGTTATGTCTAAATCATTTGACAATGGTATGGTCTGTGCATCAGAGCAAGCAGTTATCATTGACAAAGAAGTGTATGATGAATTTGTAGCAGAATTTAAATCTTACCACACTTACTTTGTAAACAAAAAAGAAAAAGCTCTCCTAGAAGAATTCTGTTTTGGTGCTAAAGCAAATAGCAAGAACTGTGCTGGAGCAAAATTGAACGCTGACATCGTTGGTAAACCAGCAACATGGATTGCAGAACAAGCAGGTTTCTCAGTGCCAGAAGGAACAAATATCCTTGCAGCAGAATGTAAGGAAGTTGGAGAAAACGAGCCTTTGACTCGTGAAAAATTGTCACCAGTCATCGCAGTATTGAAAGCTGAAGATACTGAAGACGGACTTAAGAAAGCTCGTCAAATGGTTGAGTTCAATGGTCTTGGTCACTCAGCAGCTATCCATACAAAAGACGAGGACCTAGCTAAACGCTTTGGTACAGAAATCAAAGCAATGCGTATTATTTGGAACTCTCCATCTACTTTTGGTGGTATCGGTGATGTTTACAATGCCTTCATCCCATCATTGACACTTGGATGTGGTTCATACGGACGCAATTCAGTTGGTGATAACGTGAGCGCTATTAACCTTCTAAACATCAAGAAAGTAGGGAAACGTAGAAATAATATGCAGTGGTTTAAAGTTCCTTCAAAAATTTACTTCGAACGCAATTCTATCCAATATCTTCAAACCTGTGAAGATATTGAACGCGTTATGATCGTTACTGACAAATCGATCGAAAAACTTGGTTTTGTTCAACGTGTTATCGATCAATTGAACGCTCGTAACAACCGTGTAACTGTCCAAGTCTTCTCAGATGTTGAACCAGATCCAGATATCACAACTGTAGAACGTGGTACTGAGGTTATGAGAGCATTTGAACCAGATACAATCATTGCTCTTGGTGGTGGTTCACCAATGGATGCGGCTAAAGTTATGTGGCTCTTCTACGAACAACCAGAAGTCGACTTCCGTGACTTGGTTCAAAAATTCATGGATATCCGTAAACGTGCCTTCCGCTTCCCATCACTTGGTAAGAAAGCGAAGTACATCGGTATCCCGACAACTTCAGGTACAGGTTCAGAAGTAACACCATTTGCTGTTATTTCTGATAAGAAAAACAACCGTAAATACCCATTGGCTGACTACTCATTGACACCAACAATTGCGATTGTTGACCCTGCTTTGGTTGAATCAGTTCCAGATTTCATCACTGCTGATACAGGTATGGACGTCTTGACTCACGCAACTGAAGCCTACACTTCAAACTTCGCTAACGACTACACAGATGGTATCGCCCTTCAATCAATCAAACTTGTATTTGAATGGTTAGAAAAATCAGTTAAAACAGCTGATCCAGAAGCTCGTGAGAAAATGCATAATGCGTCTACAATGGCAGGTATGGCCTTCGCCAATGCCTTCCTTGGAATGAGCCACTCAATGGCCCACAAGATAGGTGCGGTTCACCACACTGTTCACGGACGTACAAATGCTATCTTGCTTCCATACGTTATCCGTTACAATGGAACTCGTCCATCTAAGACTACTACATGGCCTAAATACAACTACTGGAAAGCTGATGAGAAATTCCAAGACATCGCGAAAATGCTTGGCTTGCCTCACTCAACTCCAGAAGAAGCAGTTGAAGCATACGCTAAAGCTGTTTACGACCTTGGTGTTGCAGTAGGTATCAAGATGAACTTCAAGGATCAAGGAATTGATGAAAAAGCTTGGAAAGACAGTTTGCATGAAATTGCCTTGCTCGCATATGAAGACCAATGTTCACCTGCAAACCCACGCTTGCCAATGGTAGCTGACATGGAAGAAATCATGGCAGATGCTTACTATGGCTATGCAGAACGTCCAGGACGTCGTAAATAATCGTTTATCAGCCTAGAGGCAGGAGAAATCCTGTCTCTTTTATTATTTTTCTTCCCATAGGTTAGTGGCATTGAAGAAGGTAATCTCTCGGAAATAGAGAATTTGCAAACAAGACAAAAGACTGATTTAATAAATGAAAGAAATTGAAAAGCAAGAGAGAAAATCAAGGCCAGCGCTTGCAATTTAACTCAAATAGTTATATAATAAGAACGTTGAAAGGTGATTTGTAGTGATTCAAGTTACTCTTTTCACAATAAAAATTTCATGATTTTCATAAGGAGGAAATCACTAATGGTAGTTAAAGTTGGTATTAACGGTTTCGGCCGTATCGGTCGTCTTGCTTTCCGTCGTATCCAAAACGTAGAAGGTGTTGAAGTTACTCGCATCAACGACCTTACAGATCCAGTTATGCTTGCACACTTGTTGAAATATGACACAACTCAAGGTCGTTTCGACGGTACTGTAGAAGTTAAAGAAGGCGGATTCGAAGTTAACGGTAAATTCGTTAAAGTTTCTGCTGAACGTGATCCAGAACAAATCGACTGGGCTACTGACGGTGTAGAAATCGTTCTTGAAGCAACTGGTTTCTTTGCTAAGAAAGATGCAGCTGAAAAACACCTTAAAGGTGGAGCTAAGAAAGTTGTTATCACTGCTCCTGGTGGAAACGACGTTAAAACAGTTGTATTTAACACTAACCACGACATTCTTGACGGTACTGAAACAGTTATCTCAGGTGCTTCATGTACTACAAACTGTTTGGCGCCAATGGCTAAAGCTCTTCAAGACAACTTTGGTGTTGTAGAAGGATTGATGACAACTATCCACGCTTACACAGGTGACCAAATGATCCTTGACGGACCACACCGTGGTGGTGACCTTCGTCGTGCTCGCGCTGGTGCGGCTAACATCGTTCCTAACTCAACTGGTGCTGCTAAAGCTATCGGTCTTGTAATCCCAGAATTGAACGGTAAACTTGACGGATCTGCACAACGCGTTCCAACTGCAACTGGATCAGTTACTGAATTGGTAGCAGTTCTTGAAAAGAACGTTACTGTTGATGAAGTAAACGCAGCTATGAAAGCAGCAGCTAACGAATCATACGGTTACACTGAAGATCAAATCGTTTCTTCAGATATCGTAGGTATGTCTTACGGTTCATTGTTCGACGCAACTCAAACTAAAGTTCTTGACGTTGACGGTAAACAATTGGTTAAAGTTGTATCATGGTACGACAACGAAATGTCATACACTGCACAACTTGTTCGTACTCTTGAATACTTCGCTAAAATTGCTAAATAATTCTTGAGACATAAAAAGCAAGGTTTCATACCTTGCTTTTTTAATTTAGAAAAAGGATGAATTAACGGTCATCCTTTGTTTTTAATATTGCCTCGAAGGAGTCGGATAAAGCACTTAATTTTAATTTCTCCATAGTTAAAGGATGAGTAAAAGATAGCCTATATGCATGTAACATTAGTCGAGGTGTTTTAGATTTTGGATGATATAGAGGGTCGCCTAGGATAGGATGATTGTGGTGGGAAAGATGTACACGAATTTGATGTGTCCGTCCAGTTTTTAGCCTACAACGAATGAGTGAAGAACCGTCTTCAAACTTCTTTAATCGAGCAACAATCGTTTCAGCGAATTGACCGTTTTTTGGATCAACAAGTCGTTTTCTACGATCGTGGCGATCGCGACCAATTTTATCTCGAAAAACAAGTTCCTTACTTCTAAATGCCCCTTCGACTAGAGCCAAATACTCACGAGAAATCTCTTTTTTCTCTAGTAAACGGTTGAGAATAGGAAGGATAAAAGGATTTTTAGCAAAGAGAACGAGGCCACTGGTTTCCATATCAAGACGATGGACAACATAGCATGTTTGACCGACATAAGCTGATACATGATTGAGAAGGGCTATTTCATTCGGTTGATTACCGTGAGTTTTCATGCCCTCAGGTTTGTTAACGACAATTAAATGCTGATCTTGATAAACTTCTTGTACGAGATCAGGATTTCCTAGTGAGATTTCCTTTGTTGGATAATCTTCTTCATCGAAAGTTAATTGGCATTTATCTCCTGATTTGATGATTTGTTGCCAGTGAACCTCTTTTTGATTGATAAGAATGTTCTTTTTTGTCCTTAGGAAATGGCGGATTTTTCTAGGAATAAGTAACTGTTCTTCTAAGAAAGTTTTAACCGTCATCTCAGGTAAAGAATCTGGAATTATAAAGGTAAATTTCATACAGATATTGTAACAAAAATCAAATCATTTGGATAGGGGAACTAGCTAAATTCTTGTCATACTAAAGTGAAGATGATAAAATAAACGCATGAAATTAGATAATTTATTTGAAAGATTTCTTTCTTTATTTAAGAAAGAGGATATTGAAATTCAAGAGACTGAAACTCAAGACATTGAGATTAATGATATTGAAATAGAAGAAAGTGAGCAGAGTGACTTGCGGCGGTCGAGAGGTAATCGTAAGAAAGCTGGGCAATTTGGTCCTATTCGCAAGTTTTGGCGTCGCTACCATCTGACAAAAATCTTACTTATTCTGGGCCTTAGTGTCAGTTTGTTTGTTGGTGTCTATCTATTCGCCTTGGCGAAATCAACAAATGTAACTGACTTACAAAATGCATTGAAAACTCGAACAGTGATTTTAGACCGAGAGGAGAATGAAGCAGGAGCCTTATCTGGTCAAAAAGGAACCTATGTTGAACTTACAGATATTAGTGAAGATTTACAAAAGGCAGTTATTGCGACGGAAGACCGAAGTTTTTACAAAAATGATGGGATAAACTACGCTCGTTTCTTCATGGCTATACTAACAGCTGGTCGCTCAGGTGGGGGCTCTACCATCACTCAGCAGTTGGCTAAAAATGCTTATTTATCACAAGATCAAACTGTTCAAAGGAAGGCGAAAGAATTCTTCTTAGCTTTGGAATTAACCAAAAAATATAGCAAGGACGAGATTCTAACTATGTATTTGAATAATGCATACTTTGGTAATGGAGTTTGGGGGGTTGAAGATGCAAGTAAAAAATACTTCGGGGTTTCAGCATCACAATTAACTCTAGATCAAGCAGCAACTTTGGCAGGGATGCTTAAAGGACCGGAAATATATAATCCATTAAATTCAATTGAGGCTTCGACTAATCGTAGAGATACAGTCTTACAAAATATGGTTGCGGCCGGCTATATTGATAAAGAAAAGGAGGCGGAAGCGGCTGGGGTTGATATGGCCTCTCAGTTGCATGATGCATATGAAGGAAAAATTTCAGACTACCGTTATCCTTCATATTTTGATGCAGTAGTTAATGAAGCGATTGAAAAATATCATTTAACAGAAGAAGAAATTGTTAATAACGGCTATCGCATTTATACAGAACTAGATCAAAATTATCAAGCAAATATGCAGGTTATCTATGAAGACACCACTCTGTTTCCTACGGCTGAAGATGGAACACATGCTGAATCAGGAAGCGTTGCATTAGAGCCAAAAACGGGGGGAGTTAGAGGTGTTATTGGTCGTGTTGCTGGAAGCAATAAAACTGGTTTCCGAAATTTTAACTACGCAACTCAATCAAAAAGGAGCCCAGGATCTACTATTAAACCACTTGTGGTCTATACTCCAGCAGTTGAAGCTGGATGGTCCCTCAACAAAGAGTTAGACAATCATACCATGCAGTACGGTGATTATAAGGTAGACAACTATGCAGGGATTAAGACAGCTCCAGAAATTCCAATGTATCAAGCCTTGGCTGAATCTTTAAATCTCCCAGCAGTGGCAACTGTCAAAGAACTTGGAATTGATAAGGCCTTCGAAGCTGGAGAAAAGTTTGGACTTAACATGAGCAGTGTCGATAGAGTATTAGGTGTAGCCTTGGGTGGTGGAGTAGAAACCAATCCACTTCAGATGGCTCAGGCTTATGCAGCGTTTGCAAATGAAGGCTTGATGCCAGAAGCTCACTTTATCACTCGTATTGAGAATGCCAGTGGGCAAGTTATCGCTACACATAAGAATTCCCAAAAACGAATAATGGATAAATCTACAGCTGATAAGATGACAAGCATGATGCTTGGAACTTTCACAAACGGGACAGGCATTAGTTCTTCTCCAGAAAATTATGTCATGGCTGGGAAAACAGGAACAACAGAAACGGTTTTTAATCCAGAGTATACAAGTGACCAATGGGTTATTGGATATACACCTGATGTCGTTATTAGCCATTGGCTTGGCTTCCCGACAACAGATGAGAGCCACTACCTATCTGGTTCAACTTCAAATGGTGCTGCACATATATTTAGGAATATATCTGAAACGATTCTTCCTTATACACCAGGTAGCACATTCACAGTTCAAAACGCTTATGAATTAAATGGTATAGCACCAGCAAACATTAAAAATCAAACTCCGAGTGTAGAGTCACAAACAGATGGTTTGTTAACTGATATACGCAGTAAGGCTCAAAACATAGTTGATGAAGCTGGGCGTGCAATTTCAGAAGCTAAAATTAAAGAAAAAGCCCAAACAGTCTGGGATACGATTGTAGATTTATTCCGCTAAATTTAAATGATTTAAAAAACGACAGGAAATTATTTCCTGTCGTTTTGCTGTGTCTTTTATAGCAGTTTAGAGTTTTTAAAAAGAATTCAATATAAAAAACGACACAAGAGGAGGAAAAATAGACAAAAGAAATAGAATAGAATTATTTCTGATGAAGCTTTGATATACTTATTGTAGAAAAAGGAGGAAATATGTTAGAAAAAAATATCAAGAAGTAAAAGCAATTGTTCATAAATGTCGAAAAGAATACTATCTACACTTGTGGGAAGTTGAAGATTGGGATCAAGAAGGCATGCTTTGTTTATATGAATTGTTAGAAGAACATCCTGAGTTGATGGAAAGGAAAGATAAAAAAATATATACTTACTTTAAAACGAAGTTTAGAAATAGAATACTAGATGCAATACGAAAACAAGAGAGCCAAAAAAGAAAATTGGATCGACAAGTATATGAAGAAGTCAGTGAGATAAGTCACCGAATTACAGATGGAGGACTCTTGCTAGATGAATACTATGCCCTACACGAGATGCTAAAAAAATATAAGAAGGGTCTAAATAAAAAGGATTTAGAATTATTTGAGCGATCAGTGGCTGACGAAAGATTTAAAGGAAGGCGTCGGCTGTTAAAAGAACTAAGTATTCTGTTAAAAGATTTTTCACCATATTAGAAAAAATTTAGTTAAATCTGTTGACAAGGGAGAAAAAGTAGGTATAATAGAAAGAGTCGAAAAGCTCAGGTCCGTTGGTCAAGGGGTTAAGACACCGCCTTTTCACGGCGGTAACACGGGTTCGAATCCCGTACGGACTATGAGTATGTTGCAGTAGAAGTTGAAAAAAGTTTGAAAAAGCTATTGACAAGGAAAAGAAGCTGTGATATACTAATATAGTTGTCGCTCACGACAGAAGTGAGAGGCAAAGACCTTTGAAAACTGAACAAGACGAACCAATGTGCAGGGCACTACAACTGATGTTGTAGTACTGAACAATGAAAAAACAATAAATCTGTCAGTGACAGAAATGAGTGAGAACTCAAACTTTTAATGAGAGTTTGATCCTGGCTCAGGACGAACGCTGGCGGCGTGCCTAATACATGCAAGTAGAACGCTGAAGGAGGAGCTTGCTTCTCTGGATGAGTTGCGAACGGGTGAGTAACGCGTAGGTAACCTGCCTGGTAGCGGGGGATAACTATTGGAAACGATAGCTAATACCGCATAATATTGATTATTGCATGATAGTCAATTAAAAGGTGCAATTGCACCACTACCAGATGGACCTGCGTTGTATTAGCTAGTTGGTGGGGTAACGGCTCACCAAGGCGACGATACATAGCCGACCTGAGAGGGTGATCGGCCACACTGGGACTGAGACACGGCCCAGACTCCTACGGGAGGCAGCAGTAGGGAATCTTCGGCAATGGACGGAAGTCTGACCGAGCAACGCCGCGTGAGTGAAGAAGGTTTTCGGATCGTAAAGCTCTGTTGTAAGAGAAGAACGAGTGTGAGAGTGGAAAGTTCACACTGTGACGGTATCTTACCAGAAAGGGACGGCTAACTACGTGCCAGCAGCCGCGGTAATACGTAGGTCCCGAGCGTTGTCCGGATTTATTGGGCGTAAAGCGAGCGCAGGCGGTTAGATAAGTCTGAAGTTAAAGGCTGTGGCTTAACCATAGTACGCTTTGGAAACTGTTTAACTTGAGTGCAAGAGGGGAGAGTGGAATTCCATGTGTAGCGGTGAAATGCGTAGATATATGGAGGAACACCGGTGGCGAAAGCGGCTCTCTGGCTTGTAACTGACGCTGAGGCTCGAAAGCGTGGGGAGCAAACAGGATTAGATACCCTGGTAGTCCACGCCGTAAACGATGAGTGCTAGGTGTTAGACCCTTTCCGGGGTTTAGTGCCGTAGCTAACGCATTAAGCACTCCGCCTGGGGAGTACGACCGCAAGGTTGAAACTCAAAGGAATTGACGGGGGCCCGCACAAGCGGTGGAGCATGTGGTTTAATTCGAAGCAACGCGAAGAACCTTACCAGGTCTTGACATCCCTCTGACCGCTCTAGAGATAGAGTTTTCCTTCGGGACAGAGGTGACAGGTGGTGCATGGTTGTCGTCAGCTCGTGTCGTGAGATGTTGGGTTAAGTCCCGCAACGAGCGCAACCCCTATTGTTAGTTGCCATCATTCAGTTGGGCACTCTAGCGAGACTGCCGGTAATAAACCGGAGGAAGGTGGGGATGACGTCAAATCATCATGCCCCTTATGACCTGGGCTACACACGTGCTACAATGGTTGGTACAACGAGTCGCAAGCCGGTGACGGCAAGCTAATCTCTTAAAGCCAATCTCAGTTCGGATTGTAGGCTGCAACTCGCCTACATGAAGTCGGAATCGCTAGTAATCGCGGATCAGCACGCCGCGGTGAATACGTTCCCGGGCCTTGTACACACCGCCCGTCACACCACGAGAGTTTGTAACACCCGAAGTCGGTGAGGTAACCATTTGGAGCCAGCCGCCTAAGGTGGGATAGATGATTGGGGTGAAGTCGTAACAAGGTAGCCGTATCGGAAGGTGCGGCTGGATCACCTCCTTTCTAAGGATAAGGAATGCACATTGGTCTTGTTTAGTCTTGAGAGGTCTTGTGGGGCCTTAGCTCAGCTGGGAGAGCGCCTGCTTTGCACGCAGGAGGTCAGCGGTTCGATCCCGCTAGGCTCCATTGGTGAGAGATCACCAAGTCATGCACATTGAAAATTGAATATCTATATCAAATAGTAACAAGAAAATAAACCGAAAACGCTGTAGTATTAATAAAGAGTTTATGACTGAAAGGTCAGAAAAATAAGGTTAAGTTAATAAGGGCGCACGGTGGATGCCTTGGCACTAGGAGCCGAAGAAGGACGTGACAAACGACGATATGCCTTGGGTAGCTGTAAGTAAGCGATGATCCAGGGATTTCCGAATGGGGGAACCCAACAGGTAATGCCTGTTACCCATATCTGTTAAGGATATGAGGAGGAAGACGCAGTGAACTGAAACATCTAAGTAGCTGCAGGAAGAGAAAGCAAAAGCGATTGCCTTAGTAGCGGCGAGCGAAACGGCAGGAGGGCAAACCGAAGAGTTTACTCTTCGGGGTTGTAGGACTGCGATGTGGACTCAAAGACTATAGAAGAATGATTTGGGAAGATCAGCCAAAGAGAGTGATAGCCTCGTATTTAAAATAGTCTTTGTACCTAGCAGTATCCTGAGTACGGCGAGACACGTGAAATCTCGTCGGAATCTGGGAGGACCATCTCCCAACCCTAAATACTCCCTAGTGACCGATAGTGAACCAGTACCGTGAGGGAAAGGTGAAAAGCACCCCGGGAGGGGAGTGAAATAGAACCTGAAACCGTGTGCCTACAACAAGTTCGAGCCCGTTAATGGGTGAGAGCGTGCCTTTTGTAGAATGAACCGGCGAGTTACGATATGATGCGAGGTTAAGTTGAAGAGACGGAGCCGTAGGGAAACCGAGTCTGAATAGGGCGCCTTAGTATTATGTCGTAGACCCGAAACCATGTGACCTACCCATGAGCAGGTTGAAGGTGCGGTAAGACGCACTGGAGGACCGAACCAGGGCACGTTGAAAAGTGCTTGGATGACTTGTGGGTAGCGGAGAAATTCCAAACGAACTTGGAGATAGCTGGTTCTCTCCGAAATAGCTTTAGGGCTAGCGTCGACATAGAGATTCTTGGAGGTAGAGCACTGTTTGGGTGAGGGGTCCATCCCGGATTACCAATCTCAGATAAACTCCGAATGCCAATGAATTATGGTCGGCAGTCAGACTGCGAGTGCTAAGATCCGTAGTCGAAAGGGAAACAGCCCAGACCACCAGCTAAGGTCCCAAAATAATTGTTAAGTGGAAAAGGATGTGGGGTTGCACAGACAACTAGGATGTTAGCTTAGAAGCAGCTATTCATTCAAAGAGTGCGTAATAGCTCACTAGTCGAGTGACCCTGCGCCGAAAATGTACCGGGGCTAAAACAATTTACCGAAGCTGTGGATACCTTTATAGGTATGGTAGGAGAGCGTTCTATGTGTGAAGAAGGTATACCGTGAGGAGTGCTGGAACGCATAGAAGTGAGAATGCCGGTATGAGTAGCGAAAGACAGGTGAGAATCCTGTCCACCGTAAGACTAAGGTTTCCAGGGGAAGGCTCGTCCGCCCTGGGTTAGTCGGGACCTAAGGAGAGACCGAAAGGTGTATCCGATGGACAACAGGTTGATATTCCTGTACTAGAGTATGTAGTGATGGAGGGACGCAGTAGGCTAACTAAAGCAGACGATTGGAAGAGTCTGTCTAAGCAGTGAGGTGTGAATTGAGTTAAATGCTTAGTTCTATAACATTGAGCTGTGATGGGGAGCGAAGTTTAGTAGCGAAGTTAGTGACGTCACACTGCCAAGAAAAGCTTCTAGCGTTTAACATACTCTACCCGTACCGCAAACCGACACAGGTAGTCGAGGCGAGTAGCCTCAGGTGAGCGAGAGAACTCTCGTTAAGGAACTCGGCAAAATGACCCCGTAACTTCGGGAGAAGGGGTGCTGACTTTACGTCAGCCGCAGTGAATAGGCCCAAGCAACTGTTTATCAAAAACACAGCTCTCTGCTAAATCGTAAGATGATGTATAGGGGGTGACGCCTGCCCGGTGCTGGAAGGTTAAGAGGAGTGCTTAGCGCAAGCGAAGGTATGAATTGAAGCCCCAGTAAACGGCGGCCGTAACTATAACGGTCCTAAGGTAGCGAAATTCCTTGTCGGGTAAGTTCCGACCCGCACGAAAGGCGTAATGATTTGGGCACTGTCTCAACGAGAGACTCGGTGAAATTTTAGTACCTGTGAAGATGCAGGTTACCCGCGACAGGACGGAAAGACCCCATGGAGCTTTACTGCAGTTTGATATTGAGTGTCTGTACCACATGTACAGGATAGGTAGGAGTCTATGAGATCGGGACGCCAGTTTCGAAGGAGACGATGTTGGGATACTACCCTTGTGTTATGGCCACTCTAACCCGGATAGGTGATCCCTATCGGAGACAGTGTCTGACGGGCAGTTTGACTGGGGCGGTCGCCTCCTAAAAGGTAACGGAGGCGCCCAAAGGTTCCCTCAGAATGGTTGGAAATCATTCGCAGAGTGTAAAGGTATAAGGGAGCTTGACTGCGAGAGCTACAACTCGAGCAGGGACGAAAGTCGGGCTTAGTGATCCGGTGGTTCCGTATGGAAGGGCCATCGCTCAACGGATAAAAGCTACCCTGGGGATAACAGGCTTATCTCCCCCAAGAGTTCACATCGACGGGGAGGTTTGGCACCTCGATGTCGGCTCGTCGCATCCTGGGGCTGTAGTCGGTCCCAAGGGTTGGGCTGTTCGCCCATTAAAGCGGCACGCGAGCTGGGTTCAGAACGTCGTGAGACAGTTCGGTCCCTATCCGTCGCGGGCGTAGGAAATTTGAGAGGATCTGCTCCTAGTACGAGAGGACCAGAGTGGACTTACCGCTGGTGTACCAGTTGTCTTGCCAAAGGCATCGCTGGGTAGCTATGTAGGGAAGGGATAAACGCTGAAAGCATCTAAGTGTGAAACCCACCTCAAGATGAGATTTCCCATGATTTTATATCAGTAAGAGCCCTGAGAGATGATCAGGTAGATAGGTTAGAAGTGGAAGTGTGGCGACACATGTAGCGGACTAATACTAATAGCTCGAGGACTTATCCAAAGTAACTGAGAATACGAAGCGTGATTAGATTTTAAGTGACATTTGAAAGATATTCAATTTTGAGTATGTATGACTCAAAGTTAAGTGACGATAGCCTAGGAGATACACCTGTTCCCATGCCGAACACAGCAGTTAAGCCCTAGAACGCCGGAAGTAGTTGGGGGTTGCCCCCTGTGAGATATGGAAGTCGCTTAGCT
>NZ_FMIX01000003.1 GCF_900095845.1 Streptococcus timonensis | reverse complement strand
AGCTAAGCGACTTCCATATCTCACAGGGGGCAACCCCCAACTACTTCCGGCGTTCTAGGGCTTAACTGCTGTGTTCGGCATGGGAACAGGTGTATCTCCTAGGCTATCGTCACTTAACTTTGAGTCATACATACTCAAAATTGAATATCTTTCAAATGTCACTTAAAATCTAATCACGCTTCGTATTCTCAGTTACTTTGGATAAGTCCTCGAGCTATTAGTATTAGTCCGCTACATGTGTCGCCACACTTCCACTTCTAACCTATCTACCTGATCATCTCTCAGGGCTCTTACTGATATAAAATCATGGGAAATCTCATCTTGAGGTGGGTTTCACACTTAGATGCTTTCAGCGTTTATCCCTTCCCTACATAGCTACCCAGCGATGCCTTTGGCAAGACAACTGGTACACCAGCGGTAAGTCCACTCTGGTCCTCTCGTACTAGGAGCAGATCCTCTCAAATTTCCTACGCCCGCGACGGATAGGGACCGAACTGTCTCACGACGTTCTGAACCCAGCTCGCGTGCCGCTTTAATGGGCGAACAGCCCAACCCTTGGGACCGACTACAGCCCCAGGATGCGACGAGCCGACATCGAGGTGCCAAACCTCCCCGTCGATGTGAACTCTTGGGGGAGATAAGCCTGTTATCCCCAGGGTAGCTTTTATCCGTTGAGCGATGGCCCTTCCATACGGAACCACCGGATCACTAAGCCCGACTTTCGTCCCTGCTCGAGTTGTAGCTCTCGCAGTCAAGCTCCCTTATACCTTTACACTCTGCGAATGATTTCCAACCATTCTGAGGGAACCTTTGGGCGCCTCCGTTACCTTTTAGGAGGCGACCGCCCCAGTCAAACTGCCCGTCAGACACTGTCTCCGATAGGGATCACCTATCCGGGTTAGAGTGGCCATAACACAAGGGTAGTATCCCAACATCGTCTCCTTCGAAACTGGCGTCCCGATCTCATAGACTCCTACCTATCCTGTACATGTGGTACAGACACTCAATATCAAACTGCAGTAAAGCTCCATGGGGTCTTTCCGTCCTGTCGCGGGTAACCTGCATCTTCACAGGTACTAAAATTTCACCGAGTCTCTCGTTGAGACAGTGCCCAAATCATTACGCCTTTCGTGCGGGTCGGAACTTACCCGACAAGGAATTTCGCTACCTTAGGACCGTTATAGTTACGGCCGCCGTTTACTGGGGCTTCAATTCATACCTTCGCTTGCGCTAAGCACTCCTCTTAACCTTCCAGCACCGGGCAGGCGTCACCCCCTATACATCATCTTACGATTTAGCAGAGAGCTGTGTTTTTGATAAACAGTTGCTTGGGCCTATTCACTGCGGCTGACGTAAAGTCAGCACCCCTTCTCCCGAAGTTACGGGGTCATTTTGCCGAGTTCCTTAACGAGAGTTCTCTCGCTCACCTGAGGCTACTCGCCTCGACTACCTGTGTCGGTTTGCGGTACGGGTAGAGTATGTTAAACGCTAGAAGCTTTTCTTGGCAGTGTGACGTCACTAACTTCGCTACTAAACTTCGCTCCCCATCACAGCTCAATGTTATAGAACTAAGCATTTAACTCAATTCACACCTCACTGCTTAGACAGACTCTTCCAATCGTCTGCTTTAGTTAGCCTACTGCGTCCCTCCATCACTACATACTCTAGTACAGGAATATCAACCTGTTGTCCATCGGATACACCTTTCGGTCTCTCCTTAGGTCCCGACTAACCCAGGGCGGACGAGCCTTCCCCTGGAAACCTTAGTCTTACGGTGGACAGGATTCTCACCTGTCTTTCGCTACTCATACCGGCATTCTCACTTCTATGCGTTCCAGCACTCCTCACGGTATACCTTCTTCACACATAGAACGCTCTCCTACCATACCTATAAAGGTATCCACAGCTTCGGTAAATTGTTTTAGCCCCGGTACATTTTCGGCGCAGGGTCACTCGACTAGTGAGCTATTACGCACTCTTTGAATGAATAGCTGCTTCTAAGCTAACATCCTAGTTGTCTGTGCAACCCCACATCCTTTTCCACTTAACAATTATTTTGGGACCTTAGCTGGTGGTCTGGGCTGTTTCCCTTTCGACTACGGATCTTAGCACTCGCAGTCTGACTGCCGACCATAATTCATTGGCATTCGGAGTTTATCTGAGATTGGTAATCCGGGATGGACCCCTCACCCAAACAGTGCTCTACCTCCAAGAATCTCTATGTCGACGCTAGCCCTAAAGCTATTTCGGAGAGAACCAGCTATCTCCAAGTTCGTTTGGAATTTCTCCGCTACCCACAAGTCATCCAAGCACTTTTCAACGTGCCCTGGTTCGGTCCTCCAGTGCGTCTTACCGCACCTTCAACCTGCTCATGGGTAGGTCACATGGTTTCGGGTCTACGACATAATACTAAGGCGCCCTATTCAGACTCGGTTTCCCTACGGCTCCGTCTCTTCAACTTAACCTCGCATCATATCGTAACTCGCCGGTTCATTCTACAAAAGGCACGCTCTCACCCATTAACGGGCTCGAACTTGTTGTAGGCACACGGTTTCAGGTTCTATTTCACTCCCCTCCCGGGGTGCTTTTCACCTTTCCCTCACGGTACTGGTTCACTATCGGTCACTAGGGAGTATTTAGGGTTGGGAGATGGTCCTCCCAGATTCCGACGAGATTTCACGTGTCTCGCCGTACTCAGGATACTGCTAGGTACAAAGACTATTTTAAATACGAGGCTATCACTCTCTTTGGCTGATCTTCCCAAATCATTCTTCTATAGTCTTTGAGTCCACATCGCAGTCCTACAACCCCGAAGAGTAAACTCTTCGGTTTGCCCTCCTGCCGTTTCGCTCGCCGCTACTAAGGCAATCGCTTTTGCTTTCTCTTCCTGCAGCTACTTAGATGTTTCAGTTCACTGCGTCTTCCTCCTCATATCCTTAACAGATATGGGTAACAGGCATTACCTGTTGGGTTCCCCCATTCGGAAATCCCTGGATCATCGCTTACTTACAGCTACCCAAGGCATATCGTCGTTTGTCACGTCCTTCTTCGGCTCCTAGTGCCAAGGCATCCACCGTGCGCCCTTATTAACTTAACCTTATTTTTCTGACCTTTCAGTCATAAACTCTTTATTAATACTACAGCGTTTTCGGTTTATTTTCTTGTTACTATTTGATATAGATATTCAATTTTCAATGTGCATGACTTGGTGATCTCTCACCAATGGAGCCTAGCGGGATCGAACCGCTGACCTCCTGCGTGCAAAGCAGGCGCTCTCCCAGCTGAGCTAAGGCCCCACAAGACCTCTCAAGACTAAACAAGACCAATGTGCATTCCTTATCCTTAGAAAGGAGGTGATCCAGCCGCACCTTCCGATACGGCTACCTTGTTACGACTTCACCCCAATCATCTATCCCACCTTAGGCGGCTGGCTCCAAATGGTTACCTCACCGACTTCGGGTGTTACAAACTCTCGTGGTGTGACGGGCGGTGTGTACAAGGCCCGGGAACGTATTCACCGCGGCGTGCTGATCCGCGATTACTAGCGATTCCGACTTCATGTAGGCGAGTTGCAGCCTACAATCCGAACTGAGATTGGCTTTAAGAGATTAGCTTGCCGTCACCGGCTTGCGACTCGTTGTACCAACCATTGTAGCACGTGTGTAGCCCAGGTCATAAGGGGCATGATGATTTGACGTCATCCCCACCTTCCTCCGGTTTATTACCGGCAGTCTCGCTAGAGTGCCCAACTGAATGATGGCAACTAACAATAGGGGTTGCGCTCGTTGCGGGACTTAACCCAACATCTCACGACACGAGCTGACGACAACCATGCACCACCTGTCACCTCTGTCCCGAAGGAAAACTCTATCTCTAGAGCGGTCAGAGGGATGTCAAGACCTGGTAAGGTTCTTCGCGTTGCTTCGAATTAAACCACATGCTCCACCGCTTGTGCGGGCCCCCGTCAATTCCTTTGAGTTTCAACCTTGCGGTCGTACTCCCCAGGCGGAGTGCTTAATGCGTTAGCTACGGCACTAAACCCCGGAAAGGGTCTAACACCTAGCACTCATCGTTTACGGCGTGGACTACCAGGGTATCTAATCCTGTTTGCTCCCCACGCTTTCGAGCCTCAGCGTCAGTTACAAGCCAGAGAGCCGCTTTCGCCACCGGTGTTCCTCCATATATCTACGCATTTCACCGCTACACATGGAATTCCACTCTCCCCTCTTGCACTCAAGTTAAACAGTTTCCAAAGCGTACTATGGTTAAGCCACAGCCTTTAACTTCAGACTTATCTAACCGCCTGCGCTCGCTTTACGCCCAATAAATCCGGACAACGCTCGGGACCTACGTATTACCGCGGCTGCTGGCACGTAGTTAGCCGTCCCTTTCTGGTAAGATACCGTCACAGTGTGAACTTTCCACTCTCACACTCGTTCTTCTCTTACAACAGAGCTTTACGATCCGAAAACCTTCTTCACTCACGCGGCGTTGCTCGGTCAGACTTCCGTCCATTGCCGAAGATTCCCTACTGCTGCCTCCCGTAGGAGTCTGGGCCGTGTCTCAGTCCCAGTGTGGCCGATCACCCTCTCAGGTCGGCTATGTATCGTCGCCTTGGTGAGCCGTTACCCCACCAACTAGCTAATACAACGCAGGTCCATCTGGTAGTGGTGCAATTGCACCTTTTAATTGACTATCATGCAATAATCAATATTATGCGGTATTAGCTATCGTTTCCAATAGTTATCCCCCGCTACCAGGCAGGTTACCTACGCGTTACTCACCCGTTCGCAACTCATCCAGAGAAGCAAGCTCCTCCTTCAGCGTTCTACTTGCATGTATTAGGCACGCCGCCAGCGTTCGTCCTGAGCCAGGATCAAACTCTCATTAAAAGTTTGAGTTCTCACTCATTTCTGTCACTGACAGATTTATTGTTTTTTCATTGTTCAGTACTACAACATCAGTTGTAGTGCCCTGCACATTGGTTCGTCTTGTTCAGTTTTCAAAGGTCTTTGCCTCTCACTTCTGTCGTGAGCGACAACTATATTAGTATATCACAGCTTCTTTTCCTTGTCAATAGCTTTTTCAAACTTTTTTCAACTTCTACTGCAACATACTCATAGTCCGTACGGGATTCGAACCCGTGTTACCGCCGTGAAAAGGCGGTGTCTTAACCCCTTGACCAACGGACCTGAGCTTTTCAACTCTTTCTATTATACCTACTTTTAGAATCTTGTCAACAGATTTAACTATATTTTTTAAATTTTTTATGTTAGGCTAAATTCTTGAGTCAAAACAATCTAGTTTTATTATATTGCATATTTCAGACAGCTTTTATAATGCGGCCGTCTGAAATATGAACTAATTATTCTGCATACTATTAAAGAAATTACAAGACAGCAATTTGATTTAAATTTACTTCAGCAATTGTATCATTACCAAACATTGAAATAATCATTTTCACTTTGTTGTTATCAATTTCAGTAATTTTACCAGTGTAATCTGTAAATGCACCATCAATAATGCGCACTGTTTGACCAACTTCAACATCGATATCAAATTCTTGGACCGTTTGTCCCATTGAAATTAGGATATCACGAATTTCTTGTTCCAAAAGCGGAGTTGGTTTAGATCTATTCCCGTGTGAGCCTACAAATCCAGTAACGTTTGGAGTGTTACGAACTACAAACCATGCTTCATCTGTCATAACCATTTCAACAAGAACATATCCTGGAAAACGGTTCTCTTCAACTTCTTTTTTCTTTCCATTCTTTTCAATTTGAACTGTTTGAGTTGGGATTTCAACGCGCAAAATATTTTCTAGCATATTATAGGTTTGCGCACGTTGTAAAAGATTTTCTTTTACTTTATTTTCATATCCAGAATAAGTTTGTAGAACAAACCATCCTTTATCAAAAGAATCCATTATATTTCCTTTCTTAACTATGTTTCAATTTAGAAAATATTGATGAAGCGAATCAAGCCATTAACAATCAATTGGTCAAAAATATAAATTATGATTACAAAAAAGGCTGTATATTCAATAATTGATTTAAAATCTAACCAACTTTCTTTGCGGGTTGGCCAAGTTGTTTCTTTAAGAAGTGTAAAAATATCCTTAATAAAACTCATTCTATTCTCCTATCTCGTTTCTTTATGTATAGTGTACTTGCCACAATGTTTACAAAATTTATTTACTTCTAAGCGTGTTGGTTTTGGAGTTCCACTAATTTTGATTGAATAATTCCTTGAACCACAAACCTCACAGGCTAGACTTGCTTTTTTTAGTGCCATAGTGCCTCCATCCTAACTATTATAACAAGAAAGATGGCCTTTGACAAGTTAAATTGCATCACACATTGTTTTTTAACCTTTTGAGAATATTATATATAAAAAAACCTAGGAAGTATCCTAGGCTTGAATCTGCTTAACTTAGCTTATTTACCAAGATAGTATTCAGCAACTACATTTAATTTTTCGTCAAACTCAAATACCAATGGTGGGAAGTTAGGAATTTCCACATCCATGATTTCGTCGTCTGACAATTGTTTGATGTGTTTTACAAGGGCGCGGATTGAGTTACCGTGTGCACCTACGAATACGTTTTTACCATCTTTAAGCGCTGGAGCAATTTTATCTTCCCAGAATGGAAGAGCGCGTTCCAAAGTTACTTTCAAGTTTTCAGCATCTGGAATGACTGAATCGTCAAGTGAAGCATAACGACGGTCTGTGTGAGCTGAGTGCTCATCATCACGAGGCATTGCTGGAGGCAATACATCGTATGAACGACGCCAGATGTGAACTTGCTCATCACCGAATTGTTCAGCTGCTTCTGCTTTGTTTTTACCAGTCAAACCACCGTAGTGACGTTCGTTCAAGCGCCATGATTTTTCAACTGGAACCCACAATTGGTCAGATGCTTCAAGAGCCAAGTTAGTTGTTTTGATCGCACGTTTCAATACTGAAGTGTAAGCTTGGTCAAATTCGATACCTGCTTCTTTGATCAATTTACCAGCGTCGATCGCTTGTTGTGTACCTTTTTCAGACAAATCAACATCAGCCCAACCAGTGAAAAGGTTAGCTTTGTTCCATTCAGACTCACCGTGGCGAGCAAAAACCAATTTTACCATTAGATGGATCTCCTTTTTATTCTCCGAGGTTTCCCCCGTTTATCTATTTTATTCTACTAGATTTTTTATGAAAAATCCAGTCTGGACAGTGAAAGAGTGTAATTTTTCACAAAATTGTTTTCAAGTATTAAAAAAAGAAGGAACCATTCAGTCCTTCTTTTATGTAAATCTATTCTTGTATTTGAAATTGTTTTAAACTTGATAGGTAAAGTGCAGCACCAATAATAATGACAATACCGCCAATCCATCCTAAAAATGGAATCAATGACACCACTGCTCCTACGATAAACAAAATAGATGGTGCAAGCGTAATACGTTTGTCATCTTTATAATAGATGAGAGTTAGAATACCTAAAATCAGTATTGCAATTTTTACCAAAGCAAAGGCGATAAACATCATTCCGACAATGACAGCAGCAGCATCTTCATCTTCAGATATACCAGCAATCATCACAATCACAAAAGGTAAAATTGCCAAAATAATACCCGTGATCAAGCCAATAATCCCATCGATTTGAGCTAGAGTTTTTGTTTTCATAAAAGTCTCCTTTTCAATTGAATAAACATTATTATACCATAATTTTACTGCACTTTTAGGATTTTTTAAAGAGAATTGAAAAAAATACAGGAAGGACCTGTATTTTTTGTAGACTTATTTAGATTCAAAACCTTCTGCAACGGCTTGGGCGAAGTTTTCTTCCACAACGCTTGCACAGTGATCACAGATGGTTGCATTATAGCTACGTTCTGCTGTACTTGGATCGATACGACGGCAACGATCACAAACTTCACCAGCCGCACGCTCAACTGTAAAGGCTACATCTTCAAAGCTAACTGCACCTTCTGGAGCTGAACCTTCTGCAATGGTCAATTTTGATACGATCAAGAGTTGGGCTACATTGCTATCAACAGCTCCAAGAAGAGTTTTAACCACTTCATTTGGATAAACTGTCAAGTGAGCTTCAAGTGATTTTCCGATTACTTTTGCATTACGAGCTTCTTCCAAGGCTTTTTGAGCTTGTCCACGGAAGTCCATAAAGGCTGCCCATGTATCCAAGATTTCCTCTTGGTTGGCAAATGTTTGAGCTTCAGGTAATTCTGATAATTGAACAAAGTCTTCTGTTTCAAACTCGAGATATGACCAGATTTCTTCAGCAGTGTGTGGAAGAATTGGTGTCAAGAGTTTAGTGATTTTGACAAGGATGTCATAGAAGACTGTTTGCATTTGACGGCGTTCAAGAGATTTCGCACCTTCGATGTAGACAACATCTTTGGCAAAGTCAAGGTAAAAGGCAGACAAATCAACATTGATAAAGTTAACCAAAGCCTTATAAATCGTCAAGAATTCGAAGTTTGCATAAGCGTCACGAATAGTCTTAACAAGTTGGTTAAAGCGGATGGTCATGTACTTATCAACAGAACGAAGTTCTTCGTAAGCGACTGCATCCTCAGCTGGGTTAAAGTCAGATGTGTTAGCAATCAAGAAACGAAGGGTGTTACGGATCTTACGGTATGTTTCAGAGACTTGGCTCAAGATATCCATAGAGATACGTACGTCGTTACTTGAGTCTACACTGGTTACCCAGAGACGCAAGATTTCTGCACCAAATTGTTTTTCAACGTCGCTTGGAGCAATCGTATTTCCAAGAGATTTAGACATCTTCTCACCTTTACCATCAAGGGCAAAACCTTGTGACAAGATTTGTTTGTATGGTGCTACACCGTGGTTAGCCACAGAAGTGATAAGAGATGAGTTGAACCAACCACGATACTGGTCTGAACCTTCTAGATAGAGGTCGGCTGGATATTTAAGCTCAGGACGATTTACCACAACTCCATTCCATGATGAACCAGAGTCGAACCATACATCCATGATGTCTGTTTCTTTCTTGAACTCACCATTTGGTGAACCTGGATGGGTAAATCCTTCTGGCAAGAGGTCTTTGGCATCACGTTCCCACCAGATGATGGAACCATGTTCTTCAAAGAGTTGGGCTACATGCTCGATGGTTTCAGCTGTCATGATTGGTGTTCCGTCTTCTGCATAGAAGATTGGAAGTGGCACACCCCAAGCACGTTGACGAGAGATGACCCAGTCACCACGGTCACGAATCATGTTGTAAAGACGGACTTTACCCCATTCTGAATGAAACTTGACTTTTTCAATTTCGTCCAAGATTTCTTGGCGGAATTTAGATACAGAGGCAAACCATTGTGGCACGGCACGCCAGATGATTGGTTTTTTCGTACGCCAGTCAAATGGGTAGGAGTGAGAGATTTCTTCTTGAGCAAGAAGAAGGTTTCCAAGTTTTTCAATAACTGTTGGCACAACCTTGTCATAGAATTGACCTTCGAACTCTGCACCTGCATTGGCCATCATGATCCCGCGTTCGTTAACAGTCACAGCAACTTCAAGCCCATTGGCAACACCGACATTGTAGTCATCCTCACCAAAACCAGGAGCTGTATGGACGATACCAGTACCGGAATCTGTTGTAACGTGGTCTCCAAGGATAACCAGTTCATCTACTGCTGTATCCCATGGGTGCTCCGTCACAATTTGGTTCAATTCTAAACCACGGTAAGTAGCCAAAACTTGAACATCCGCCCAACCAAATTTTTCTGATAAGCTATTTAACAATTCTGAAGCTACAACAAACTTACGAGTTTCACCCGCAGGTTGAACTACAACATAGTCAATATCAGCTCCAACAGTTAAACCACGAGAAGCTGTGATGGTGAATGGAGTTGTTGTCCAAACGATGATGTAAGTATCTGTATCAAGAACACTTTTGCCATCTTTGACCTTGTTGGCATAGTAAAGTGATGTTGAAACCAAGTCATGGTATTCAATTTCCGCTTCGGCAAGTGCAGACTCAGATGACCAAGACCAGTAAACTGGTTTAGCCCCACGGTAGATATAGCCCTTGTTAGCCATCTCTCCGAAGACACGGATTTGCGCTGCTTCATAGTCAGGAGTCAAGGTTACATATGGATTTTCCCAGTCACCTGAAACACCCAAGCGCTTGAAATCTTCGCGTTGTTTATCTACTTGAGAAAGGGCATAGTCACGGCAAAGTTTCAAGTACTCAACCAAGTCCATCTCTTTGCGTTTAACACCTTGTTTTGCCAAAACTTGCTCGATTGGAAGACCATGAGTATCCCAACCTGGAATGTATGGTGCGTAGAATCCTGACATCGATTTTGAACGAACAATGATATCTTTAGAAATCTTGTTCATGGCATGTCCAACGTGAATATTCCCGTTAGCATACGGAGGTCCATCATGCAGAGTGAAATGAGGTTTCCCTTCATTTAATTCCTGACGACGTTGGTAGAGTTTAGCTTCGTCCCACTCTTTTTGCCAAAGAGGTTCTTTGGTTGGAAGGCCAGCACGCATTGGGAATTCTGTTTTCCCAAGATTTAAAGTTTCTTTGAGTTTCATTGTATCTCCTTTATATATAGACAAATTAAAAACCACGATTCGCAAAAAGGACGAAAATCGTGGTACCACCTTTATTCGGAAAAAGACTCAGTCCTTTTCCCTCTTTTCCCGTAACGTGGGCAACGTCAAATCCTACTCATTTCAGATTTGATCCTAAGAGAGGATAAATTTACCAACAGGGATTATAGGACTCACACCATCTCCTACTCGCTTAAAATGTGATCGATAAATTCTTGTTCTCTAATGAGATTCTTATAAAATTTGAACAGACTCTTTTTGAGCTTCATGATCTGAATCAGAATGAGATTCAACAGCAGGATCAAGCTCTCCTTCAACAGATTCTTTTGCTTCTGATTCTAGTAATTCTTTATTTGCAGCTTCAATACGTGCTTGAAGTTCCGCCACCTCTTCTGGGGAGAATTGACGAGTCATGTCAATCGGCTCTTCTTCCTGGTAAGAAGATACATCTTCACCTAGAACCTCTTCGACTACTTCCTTGAAGGCTTCGTCACTAGTTTGCAAATATGTTGCAGTCGGACGCAAAATTTCTTCCCAATCTGATGAATCAACAATAGCTAATTGACTTTCGATTGTTGATTTCAAGCGTTGGTGGAAGACACGACTCTTGTTTTTCAACTCTTCTGTTTCAACAGCAACCTTCTTAGCATTATCTGTAGCCTGACGCAAGATTTCATTGGCTTTGTATTTAGCTTCATCTAACAGACGTTGTGCATCTTGCTCTGCTTGACGAACAATATTGTTTGATCGCTCATTTGCGGCCTGTTTTACACGCTCAGCTGTATCTTGAGCAATCAGAACAGATTGGCTCAATGAATCTTTAATCTCATCAAAATACGACAAACGTTCTTCTAAGTTTTTAATGTGTTGATCTTTCTCATGATTGCTTCGTACAAGTGCTTCATAGTCACGAACAACAATATCTAAGAATTCATCAACTTCATCGCGATTAAATCCTCTAAACTGCAATCCGAAGGTTTTATCCTTAATTTCTAATGATGTAATTGGCATAATTTTCCTCACTTATTTAATAAAAAATAGAATCATTAATTGCTTCTGGTTCTTGGTCGTTTGTTACTGTTCTCTTAGGAATATCATTCGTATAATTGGAAAGACGTTCTTCTAGTTTTTTGACATAGATTTCAGTTTCTTCCTTGTGGCAGATTAATTCTTCATAGTCAAAATAAATCTTATCTAAAAATTCGTCCACTTCTTCCTTATTATAACCTCTGAACTTAATCGAGAAAGCTTTATCAATAATTTCTTGTGGTCTAATCGACATATTTTTCTCACTTACTTAATAGTAACTGCACTGTTAATTTTATCTTATCTTTTTTTGTCTGACCATTTTCGCGAAGAATAGTGATTCTACCAAAACGTCTGACACTTACTAAATCACCAAGTTTAAGTTGGAAATCCGTTTTTTCAACTTCATGATAATTTACTTGAACAAGCTTCTTATCAATGAGAGCAGTGGCTTGAGAACGAGAAAGTTTCAAAACATTGGATAAAAAGGCATCCAGGCGCATGCTCGGAACCAAGACATCCTTTTCCTGGTAGTTTTCTCTTGGAACAACCTTCTCTGAAAAAGAACGCTCTTCTAAGGAAACTGGGATTTTTGAAACTTTTTGTATACCATCCTCAAACAGATTTTTAAAATTTTGATTCACAACGATTTGCGCTCTTTGATCAGTAACTAAAATATCACCGAATAATTTACGCTCAATGCCTAAACGATTAAGTACTGTTCCTAAAATTTTAGCATGTGTTAATTGTGAAAATTTATTTGGATAAACAATCTCTAACAAACTCATTTCAAAATCTGAAAGAGTGGGGATAAAATAATCTGGAGCAAGAATAACCCTTGCATATTCAGAAGGAACAAAATCCTCACTACTATAGACCTGAATACCTGTATTGCCACCTAACGTCTTAAGAATGAAAACTTGATGCGGATTTAAAAAATAAGTTAAAACAGGAGCATAATGCTCTTCTACCTGGTTTATCCATTCCAATCCTTTATCAATGAAGGGAATGTCTTCAACTGCAAAATGTTGGTAAATATCCTTGCTCATATCATCAATAGAAAATTAATTAGGTAACGACTGATGTAACGGAGCAAAATAACTGCAATCCATACAGTAAAATCAAGTCCAGCAAATTGTAGGGGAAGACGTCTTAATGGTTGAAGAATTGGTTTCGTTAAAGTTTCCAAAAAGCGCCCTAACTGTGTGTTGTAGGCATTGGGAAACCATGATAATAGAGCAAAAGCTACAAGTATCAATGAATAGATATCTGTAGCATTTTGTATAAATCGAGCAATTAGAAACATTATCGTACTCTATTTCTCTTCATATCAAAGTCATATTCTTCAGTTTGAGAATCCTCTGGTAAGCGAATATCTTCAATATTAACCACGACACCTACTGGAGTTAAAAGATACATTGTATTTGCAACTTTTCTTAGTTCGCCAGCTAGAACATGACGGGCTCCGTCCAAATAATCTAAACAACGACGAGCTTGAACTTCAGTCATATATTGGAAATCGATTAAAATACTTTCATTTCCTGCCAACAAGTCAACAATGTCTGTTGCATCTTCATATCGACGAGGATAACGGACATCGATTGTTACTTTTTCAGTACTACGATGACTTTCAATTGCTAATTCTTGTTGACGTGCATGAAGACGTCTAATATTTTTTTCCTTAGTTTCAGACTCTGAAGAAACTTGAGTTTGTTGTGGCAATTCCTTTCTTGGTGGAACTGTTGACAACGATCGCTCTGATGACGACGTTACTACTTCATCAGAAAAATTTTCTCCATCTTCTGTAAAATAATCTAGAAATCTATCAAATTTTTCTTTTAGTGACATGGTTTTTTCCTACTTAAAAAATGATGTGCCTATACGAACAAAAGTTGAACCAAATTGAATCGCTTCTTTATAATCACGACTCATTCCCATACTTAGTTCTGACATTGGCATATTGGGAATTAGTTTTTGTTGAATTTCTTTTTGTAACTCTTGTGTTTCTCTAAAAATTGATTGTAACTCTTCAGTTTCAGCTTCAAAAGGAGCCATTGTCATAAGACCAACATATTCAATCTTATCTAACTTTGCTAAATCTGGCAACAGATTCATTAACTCCTCTTTTGAAAAACCATGCTTAGTTTCTTCACCAGAGATATTTACTTGTAAAAAACACTTTATCTTGCGATTTGCACGTTTTTGTATTTCCTCTGCTAGTTTTAAAGAGTCTAAAGCATGGAAATAATCAACGTAGGCAATCACATCCTTGACTTTTCGCCGTTGTAAACTTCCTATTAAATGCCAGGTTATATCCCTATCGCTTAAGGCCTGATATTTTTCAAGAAATTTATCAACACGATTTTCTCCTAAATGTCTCACCCCTTGATCAACCAATTGTGAAGCAGTTGATGCGTCGACATATTTAGTTACAGCAATGACAGAAACCGAGTCGACTTCACGACCGGCTTCTTGAACTGCTTTTGTAACTTGCTGAAAAACAAGGTTTGTATTCTCTTTTAAATTCATTTGAATTATCTGTTTTTAAAGAATGGTGGAGTTTCCAACTCATCTTCATCAGAAGAAGGAGCTTCAAATCGCTCTACTGGTGATACCAAAGAATCTCCCTGACGAACAATAGTGTCACGTCTTAAATCCCAGTCACCAAATGCAGATGCTTTAGGTGCTTCTGGAGTACGAGAAGTACCAACTGGAACTTCTGGAGTTTCAGTTAAATCGAAGTGACGATCGTAGGTATGAGTACGTCCAGTTTTAACTGGTTCACGGTAAGCACTTTGTCTAGGCTTAGAAGCTACAACTTTTTCAACAGTATCCTGACGAACACCAGTTGCTACAACAGTTACTCGAATTTCATCTTTCATTGTTTCATCAATAGATGTTCCAAGCCAGATATTAACACCGTGTCCTGCAGCTTGGTTGACAATTTCTGAAGCTTCTTCTGCTTCTGTCAAGGTCAAGTCCAGACCACCAGTCACGTTTACGATAACATCCTCTGCACCATCGATTGTAGTTTCAAGGAGTGGAGAGTAGATAGCTTTACGAGCTGCTTCGATAACACGCTCTTCACCACTACCAATACCAATTCCCATAAGGGCATTACCTTTGTTTGCCATTACAGTCTTAACGTCTGCAAAGTCCAAGTTAATCAACCCTGGGCGAGTAATTAAGTCTGTAATCCCTTGTACACCTTGACGAAGAACGTTGTCGGCTTCACTCAAAGCTTCAAGAAGAGGTGTCTTCTTATCAACGATTTCCAATAGGTTGTTATTTGAAATAATCAACAGTGTATCAACATGCTCACGAAGTTCGTTAATACCTTCCACTGCAAATTGGCCACGTTTGCTTCCTTCAAAACCAAATGGACGTGTCACAACACCGACAGTCAAGGCACCAAGACCTTTAGCAATACGAGCAATAACTGGTGCAGCACCTGTACCAGAACCACCACCCATACCAGCAGTGATGAAGACCATATCAGCTCCACTGATTGCTTCGGTTAGAACTTCTTCGCTTTCTTCAGCAGCTTTACGACCAACCTCAGGTTGACCTCCTGCACCAAGTCCACGAGTTAATTTAGGGCCAAGTTGAATTACAGTTTCAGCTTTTGTACTGCTTAAAGCTTGTACATCTGTGTTAGCTGCAATAAATTCAACACCAGAAACACCTTCTTCAACCATACGGTTGATGGCATTTCCGCCTCCGCCTCCAACACCGATAACTTTAATTACTGCACCTTGTGCTGCTGCTGTATCAAATGAAAATGTCATATTATTTTTCCTCTACTTTATTCGTCAAACATGCTTCCAATTAAGCTACGGAAACGATCAGTTAATTTCTCTTTCGGTTTTTCTTCCGATTGGTTGAGTGATGCATCTGTCGTGTAGACAGGTTCATCAGCATTAGTACTTGATCCAAATACTGAGCGTTGAGAAGCAGTTGCTTTTGGTTGATTTGATCTAAAGTCAATTGGTTGATGACGTAATGTTTCATCACCTCTAATAGCACGTTGAGCTAGTACATTTACTTCAGTAAGACTACCAGCGAATTCTGACAAGCTGATTACATGCGCAAACGCAGGGTTACGGATACCAACTTGGTTTGGAACGTAAAGTTTAACACGTACTCCAAATACTTCTTGTGCTAACTCAACAACTCCTGGAAGAATAGCGTTTCCACCAATCAAGGCAATGCCACCTGGTAAGTCAAGCAAATGTCTTCTTTCCAAATCTTGCTTGATTTGTTCAAAGACATGTTTCAATCTAGCTGAAATAATTTGCGCTAGGTAGACTTCACTCACCTCTACTGGTTCAACTTCACCGATAACTTCAACTTGGAAAGTTTCTTTACTTGCCAATTGCGGGTAAGCCTCGCCATAGTTCAGTTTCAAGCTTTCAGCAATTTTCTTAGAAGTTTTTAGAACTTTTGAAATGTCTTTTGTGACGTACTCGCCACCTTCTTGGTAAACATTAGTGTACTGCAATTCTTGATTTCGAATAGTTGCTACACTTGTTTGTCCGCCACCCATGTCAATAACAGTAGCTCCAAACTCACGCTCCCCTTCGTTAAGAACTGAGTTAACGATTGCAAGTGGTGAAATAATCACGTTCTCAACTTGAACTCCAACACGTTCTACAGTTTTACGGAGATTGTGAAGAATAGTTCTTGGTCCTGTATAGAGAAGTCCACGCATTTCCAAACGAACACCCATCATACCACGAGGGTCACGAATACCTTGGAAACCGTCTACTACAAATTCTTCTGGCACAAACGTAATCACTTCACGATCAGGTGTCATGCTCTTAGTCAAAGCTGATTTGACAACATTCTCAACATCTTGATCTGTAATTTCTTTTGTATCTGATGTTACAGGAATCATCCCTTGCGTTGGTTCAACTTGCAACAAGTTTGCTGGAAGGCCAACATTTACAGATTTGATAGAAATCCCTGCTTTTTCTTCTGCTTGAGAAATAGCAGATTTAATAGCTGTCGCTGCAGCCTCGATATCAACGATGATTCCATCCTTAACACCTTTACTTTTTGCGTTACTAACGCCGATTACATTTACTTCACCATCTACAAGCTCTGCAACTAACACTTTAATAGAGCTCGTTCCAATATCTAAGCCTGTAAAGAAACCATTTCTAGTCATTACACTGCGTCCTCTCTATCTTCCAAGTTTCACACTTTGTTTTTTAACAGCTACAAGAAGGCATAGCTATTCACAGAATATTATATCATAAAAAATATATTCGTGCTTAATTTTTTATGATTTTATAGCATGTTTTTGAAGAAAAAGAGGTAAAAATTTCTTAAAATAAAACTTTATTATCA
Organism: Streptococcus timonensis; assembly: GCF_900095845.1. GTDB lineage: Bacteria > Bacillota > Bacilli > Lactobacillales > Streptococcaceae > Streptococcus > Streptococcus timonensis. The sequence continues at coordinate 395,304 of NZ_FMIX01000003.1, read as the reverse complement.
AACTAAATTTAAAAATAATACTAAAATGTGTCAAATTATTATCAATTGGATTAAAGTTCGGTTTTTCTAGCTACTAAGATCCTCTTTTTTGATCTTGTTTTTACGTAACTTTCAGCTCTTATTTTCGAAATTATTCTTTTTTTAGAAATGTGTCCTAAAGTAGCTAATTACAGAACGAAAAAAGAAGCTAGGTTATAGCTTCTTAGCGATAAGTCATTCAATTTTTAACTTTTTGTTTATAAAATTCTTTCAAAGCTTCTTGCCAAGTTGGAATGACAAATCCAGTAGCTTTGGCTTTAGCAAGACTCATCGTTGAGTTTAGTGGACGTTTTGCTTTTGCAGGAAATTGACTTGAGTCAACAGGCTTGACTTCAACATCTGTATCTTTCAATATTTCAACTGCAAAGTCATACCAAGTTGTGTCTTCTGTCGAATCATTCGACAAATGATAATAACCAAAGTCCTTGCGATTTTCAACGAGGTAGGTCATGAATTCAGCCAAGGTACGCGTCCAAGTTGGACGACCATGTTGATCATTTACAACCGTCAAAGTCTTGTGAGTTTTAGCTAAATTTTTCATCGTGAAGACGAAGTTTTTACCGTAATTCCCAAAAACCCAAGCGGTACGTATAATATAGAAGTTTGAAACGTGTTTCTCTACCAGTTCCTCTCCCATACGCTTAGTACGCCCATATTCAGTTTGAGGGTCTGGTCGATCATCAACTTCCCACTCTTGTCCGACTGGTTTCTCACCGTCAAATACATAATCGGTAGAGATGTAGACTAGAGTTGCACTATGCTTTTCGGATGCTTTAGCAACATTTTCTGTCCCTATAACATTGATGGCAAAGTCCAATTCTTTCCCTTCATCCTCTGCCGCATCAACTGCTGTGTAGGCCGCACAGTGGTATACTATACTTGGTTTTACTTGAGCAAAAACTTTCCCAACCATCTCTGCATTGGTAATGTCCATCTCAGCGACATCAACTGCAATATATTCCTGATTATACTCATCCAACAAATGACGAAGTTCAGTTCCTAATTGACCATTTGCTCCTGTAATTAAAATCATTTTTCTTCCTTTCAACTGAATCATAATTCTTCCATACAGCAATAGAGGTAGGGACAAAAGATCCCGATTTCAGTTTTTATTTTTCAAGAACTTTTTGTGTCTTAGCGTAGTTTGCTTCAACAGATTCTTTTTCTCCTTGCCACCATTCTTGGTTATCTTTATACCATTGGATGGTTTCTTTGAGACCTTGTTCGAAGTTTGTAAATTCTGGTTTCCAACCCAACTCATCACGGAGCTTACTTGCGTCAATCGCATAACGAAGGTCATGTCCTGCACGGTCAGTCACATGATCATAGGCATCGGCAGGTTGTCCCATTTCCTTAAGGATTAGTTCCAAAACTTCCTTGTTGTTCTTTTCACCATCAGCACCAATCAAGTAGGTTTCACCAATTTGACCTTTTGTCAAGATTGTCCATACACCTGAAGAATGGTCATTGGTGTGAATCCAGTCACGAACGTTCTTGCCTTCACCATACAGTTTTGGCTTAATGCCGCTTAGGATGTTGGTAATCTGACGTGGGATAAATTTTTCAATGTGTTGATAAGGACCGTAGTTATTGGAACAGTTGGAAATCGTCGCCTTGACACCAAATGATCTTACCCAAGCTTTCACAATCAAATCTGAAGCTGCCTTAGTTGAAGAATAAGGAGAGCTAGGATTGTATTTGGTTTCAGCAGTAAATTTCTCACCCGGACCTTCACCATGGTCTGGTAAATCTTCGCGCAAAGGAAGATCACCATAAACTTCGTCTGTAGACACATGATGGAAGCGAATATCATATTTGCGAGCCGACTCCAAAAGAGTATAGGTTCCAATGAAGTTAGTATGGATGAATGGTGATGGATCATTTAGTGAATTATCATTGTGACTCTCCGCCGCATAATGAATGATAGCATCTGCTTGAGCTGCCAACTTGTCTACTAACTCAGCATCAGCAATGTCACCAACAACTAACTCAACACGATCACCTAAAATTTCCTCAATATTAGCGCGATTCCCAGCATAAGTCAACTTATCCAATACTGTCACGTGAATATCCGGAAAATTATTGTAAACATAGTGGACAAAGTTAGAACCGATAAAACCAGCTCCACCTGTCACGATAATTTTTTTGTATTCAGTCATTTTCTTTCCCTTTTACAAATTCTCTTTTCTCAAAGGTTTTACGTCCTTAAGTAGTGGATGATTTTTATCTGCTTCTGAAACCTCTGCTTCTGCAAGATTTTCCCATTCGATGCCAAGGCTTGGATCAGCGTAGTTCACAAAGGCATACTTGGGTTTGAGTTCAAGAGCCCAGTAGTCATTGACTAGATAACTATAAGAAACTGTATCTGATAGAACTTGAAAGCCATTGGCCACGCCTCGAGGAACAAAAATTCCTTTGCTCGCATCTATTACTGTTTGATAGGTATTTCCGAAGGTTTCTCCCTCACGTAAATCGACCCAAGAGCCTAGAACTTTCCCCCCATCTGCTACAGAGATATACTTATCCCAGGGTTCCGCATGCAAACCACGGAGGACATTTTTGCGTGAGAAAGATACATTGTTTTGCAATTTCCCTTCTGCAAAGAAAGACTCAGGAAATCCAAGTGGCAGCATTTTTTCTTTTTGAAAATTTTCTTTAAACCAGCCACGATTATCACCATGAACTGGAATGTCAAACTCTAACAGGCCTGGAATCTCTTCAATATTGCGTACTGTAAGAGTCTTGTCGAAAAAATTATCTGTCATCTATCCCTCTCCTATCAAACGGAGCAGATACTGCCCGTATTCATTTTTCTTCAGCGGTTGAGCCAACTCCAACACATCTTCTCGACTGATATAGCCCATACGATAGGCAATTTCTTCTAAATTTGCAACCTGAACATTTTGTATACGTTGAACAGTTTCAATGTACTGCGAAGCTTCTAGCAAACTCTCGTGAGTTCCTGTATCTAACCAAGCAAAACCACGCCCCATAACCTCAACTGACAAATCTCCACGTTCTAGATAAGCCTTATTAACGTCTGTAATCTCCAATTCGCCACGAGGGCTTGGTTTGATGCTTTTAGAAATTGCTACTACATCGTTATCGTAGAAATAGAGGCCTGTAACTGCATAGTTTGAACGAGGATGTTCTGGCTTTTCTTCAATAGAAATAGCGTTCATGTCCTTGTCAAACTCCACAACACCGAATCGTTCAGGGTCCTTTACATGGTATCCAAAAACAGTCGCGCCCGACTCCTTGCTTGCTGCTTTTTGAAGCATTTTTGAAAGACCTGACCCATGATAGATGTTGTCTCCCAAAATCAAAGCAACATTATCAGTTCCAATAAACTCTTCTCCGATAATAAATGCTTGGGCTAGACCATCTGGGCTCGGTTGCTCCGCATAAGAAAGTTTAATGCCAAACTCAGATCCATCTTGAAGCAGTTCTTTAAATCTAGGCAAATCTTGAGGAGTAGAAATAATTAAAATATCCTTTATTCCAGCTAACATCAGAGTTGAAAGCGGATAGTAAATCATAGGTTTATCATAAATCGGCATCAGTTGTTTTGATGCAACGCGAGTAAGGGGATATAAACGTGTTCCCGAACCACCTGCTAAAATAATACCTTTCATTTTAGGCAACCTTTCTCTTTTATCCTTTTTCACTTTCAAGTTGATAGCTTAAGAAGGAATCTAACGAATTTTTTATTTTATTATTAATTTTTTGTAAAGTACAGTAAATTACTATTAATAAATGATAACTATAATGTCTTTATCAAAAAACCTCTATACTTTTAAAATATAAAATACGAAAACCGACTGCTACTCTTATAACACTCTACAAATAACAGTTACAAATCAGTTTTATAAAGTCATTTTAATTTCATTAAAGCTGCTTTAAGATAAGCCCCTTCTCGAAGAGCGACTCCAACGTGTCTAGCATTGTCTAAAAGCTCATTATAATCTTGTAGCGTCAACTCGTCTAATATCTTTTGGAGGTCGTGAAGAGAATCAACTACTATACCACACTGTTTATCCAATACAAAATGAGCAAGGGCGGATTCCTTCCAAACCACGAGAGGAAAGCCAGATGCCAAGTAAAGAGAAGCTTTATGAGAATTGTTAAAACGCAGATAGTTGCCGTAAGTACCCTGACAAGTTTCCGAACTATCCCCATCCCACACTAAGCCAAAACTACCTTCAAGAGCTGCTGGTAAATCATCAGGCATAAAGGCACCAAAGTAAGTGATGTTATTCAAAGCACGGCTTTCATCGTACCCAACTCCATAGAGATTATAGGTAGGATTCTCTGGCAAACTATATAGATAGCCTGATTTTGTTGGGTTTAAATTCCCAGCAACAATGATTGCTTGTTCTTTTTGAGGAAGAGACTTTTCTTGAAAATTTGGAATCAAATAATCAAAAATCTCTAAACTAACCATTTTATCAGCTGGAAATCCTTGATTAGCTAAAACACTCTTCATGATGTCATTATGAACAATAATCCCATCCACAGACATCAAAGCTTTCTTCTCTTGGAAATAGTTTCTCAATTTATGTCTCAATTTCACTTCAGAGCCTGCAGCATGACGTAAGGTTTCAATATCGTGAATCAAGAGGTAGAATTTCGCTCCTCTTTTTTGTGCCTGCTTGATGAGCTGTGCAATGAAAAATGTATGATGGATAATTGGAAACTGAATGACCAATTCATCCCCTGAACCTAGTTGATCAAACACAGATTTAGTTGCACTATATTTGTGTTGTTGGGCCTTAAAGAAATTCATCTGATACCAGTCGTCAACCTTAATCTCTAATCCCTTATACCCTTCTGAAATTAGAATGGCTTCCACATCATTTCGCGCCTTACTTCCTGCATTCTTTTCATGTTGGTTATGCAGAAATGAATCTTTCAGATAATATCTCACTTTTCTCCCCTTTATCTGTGATATCCTTAGATACTTCCCAATTTTTCCTCGACGACTTCAAGAGCACGCTCAATAACCACGTGCATGTCGTAGTATTTATAATCAGCTAGGCGCCCACAGAAGATGACTTTGTCATTTTTGGATGCTTCTTCTTGATACTTAGCAAATATAGTATTGTTTTTTTCATCATTGATTGGATAGTATGGCTCATCTCCACGTTTCCAATCAGCTGGGTACTCACGAGTGATAACCGTCTTTGGTTGAGTGCCATACTCGAAGTGCTTGTGCTCAATGATACGAGTGTATGGAATCTCACGTTCCGTATAGTTAACCACGGCATTTCCTTGATAATTTTCTTCATCCAAGGCTTCGTGCTCGAATCGAAGACTACGGTATTCCAACTCTCCATGCTTGTAGTCAAAGTACTGGTCAATCATTCCTGTAAAGACAACTTTTTCTGCTGATGCTTCTAACTCTTCACGGTTAGCAAAGAAGTCAACTCCAAGTTCTACTTCTACATCACCCAACATGTTTTCAACGATGACGTTGTAGCCGCCGATTGGAATTCCCTGATAACGATCGTTAAAATAGTTGTTATCAAAAGTCAAACGAACTGGAAGACGTTTGATGATAAATGGAGGAAGGTCTGTTGCAGAACGCCCCCATTGCTTTTCTGTATAGCCCTTGATCAACTTTTCATAGATATCCGGACCAATCAACTTGATCGCTTGTTCTTCCAAGTTTTTCGGCTCAACATCCTTCATATCCGCCGTTTGCTCCGCAATCTTGTCCTTGACTTCCTGAGGAGTCTTGGTCCCCCACATGGCATAGAAGGTATTCATGTTGAAAGGAAGATTGTAAAGACTCCCCTTATAGTTAGCCACTGGTGAGTTGATATAGTTGTTGAATTCAGCGAACTGGTTGACATAGTCCCAAACCTTTTTGTTGGAAGTATGGAAAATATGGGCACCGTACTTGTGAACATTAATTCCTTCAATATTTTCACAGTAGATATTTCCACCGATGTGACCACGCTTGTCAATTACTTTTACTTTTTTTCCACGCTTGGTTGCCTCATGAGCGAAAATTGCACCTGACAGACCCGCGCCGACAATCAAATAATCGTACATATCATCTCCTCATTTCTTTAAAACACTTTTTAGTTCTTGGAAATCCAAGACACGTAAGACTAGTATCAATCCTCCATAAACGACGAAACCAAACACAGCAAAAATCAAAACATTCACAACAGCTGAGAAGTTGATAAAGGCTTGCATAAAGTGCAGGCTTCCGTACATTAAGAGAGCAGCTAGGAATATTTTTAGCATAGAAGGAAGAATCTTGACTTCTTTCAAGTAAGACCGTGTGAAATAGAGTTGGATGAGCCAAACTAGACCTTCGGTCGCAACGGATACAATTGAAGCCCCTATATAACCTAAAGGCGGAATCAAGAGGAGGTTGAGTCCTACACTAAAAATAGCAGGAATGGTTGTCGATAACATAAATTCACGATTGTGATTATGTGGAATTAAGATTTGAATCCCCATGATGTTGGTCCAGCCGATAAAGAACATCCGGAAGACCATAATCGCGATTGCATAACGTGCATCCTGGAAGTCTTGCCCCAAGAAAAATTGAACAAAGTCGTTGTTGACAATCAAAATCCCTGCAATCATTGGAAAAATAACAAGATTATAAACCAAGAAGGACATTTCATGTAATTTGTTAACTGCTTTTTGATTTCCAGATGAAAGAAGATTGGAAACCCGTGGAAGCATGACGCTTCCCAGTGAAGTTACCAAGGTCAACAAAATATTTATCAACTTAAGAGCTTGATCGTAAATCCCTACATCCTTGGTAGAAGACAGGGCCCCTAGCATTGTACGATCTAGCGTGATATAAAGTGAAATTGCAATTTGAGGTAAAAACAAGAGAATTACCGGCTTGATATGCTTCCTAGCATAGGCCAAATCAAGATGGGGTTTGCGAATGTGTTCACGAGCTGGTAACCACATACTCAGTTGACCTAATAAATCATAAGCAACTATGAGAATGATATACAAATATAAATCAGATGGTTTCTTTACAAAAAGAAAGATTGAAACAACCCCTAGAAGCTTGACCATGGTGTTTCGAGCCGTTATCTTTTTGAAGTCTTCAAGCCCTTGAAAAAGCCAAGAAATATCTAAACCACGAGATAACAAACTAAAGCCTAAAATATAAGCAATAGGATTGTTCATGGAAGGAACCAAGAGACATACTATGATATAGAGACTAATTGCTAAGCAAGTAGCTAGTATCTGCAAACTATAGATCCCCCAGAAAGTCTTTTCGACTTCCTTACGATGGCTGGAAATTTCCTTAGTACCATAGTTAGCAACTCCTAGTGTCGCTAAGAGAATAAAGTAGGTGACAATGGAATTAAAGTATCCATACGTCCCTAAATCATCCGAAGAAAAGACCCGTGTTACATAGGGAGTCGTAATAATCGGAAGTATAATCACCAACAATTGATAAGAAAGATTGTAGGCGTAGTTTTTAAGCACTTTCATAAATATAGAGAATTTTGCCTTCCTGTTAAATTATCGTTTAATCTTCTTTATTCAATTTCATTATCTGAATTCATGATAAACAAACGACTGATAAATAAGATCAATGGAGAATATCGAAGAACTAACATTTGAGGGTCAAACATGCCATGGATAATCATGACTCCTAAACAGGCAAGTACGATATCTTCTCGAATGGTTACGAAATATTTCATAACTTTAGTAAGAGTTAACAACATGAAGGCACTGACGATTAAGCCATCAATAACCAACAACTGCACAAACGAGCTATCTATGAAATTATAATTACTAGTAAAATTCCCGAAAATGTCTAAGAGTGTAAATTTAATATGTTGTCCTAACCAAGATACTCCAAAATTGCGGAACCCCTCTACACTTAACCGTAGCCGATTATGTGTAAATTGATCTACAAAATGGAATAAATTCCCAGATGAATATAAACAGAAATATAAGGTAATGATTAAAGCCAAAATAAAACCATATTTTGCGATTGTTTTCATCCAGAAGTGTTCAATAATAAAGCCTTTTTTTATGATTTTCAGACTAAATAACGCATATGTAAGTATTAAAATACTTAAATAAAATGGACTGGTTGTCGAAGTTTGTTGGTACATATAAATCGTAGCCGACAGTAGGACCAGTAATTCCATGTAAGAAATTTTTTTCCCTCGAAACATTAGATAAGTACATAATGCAAAAAATAATCTTTGTGAGGCAAACGAAACATAATTAAACCCTAGACTAAAACGATATCCGCTATCTGCACGCATAATCATATTCGAAATCACGCCCTTGTTGCTAGCAAAAATCGTCAAAACAAGGACTAGAAATGTGGCAAAAGAGAAAGTTCCTAATAACTTTCTGAAATCTATATCTCTAGCTGAAAAAACAAGTAAAAGAACATTTAAATCAAGTAACCCCTCTCGATTTTTTGCAACTATAAACATAGAAATAATGAACAATACTGCTATTAACAGTTGTTCCCAATGAAATCTAAAGTGATACAAGCTTCTTGGAAGATTCACCAACTCTTTTATCAAAATCATAGCAATTGTGAAATAGAGGACGATCCTATACAATGATAAAAAGCCCTCTAATCTAATAAAATAAGTAGTTGTGACTAATGACGTGACAACAACCCATATAAATAAGGTGATTAAATAAATTTTTTCTGATATAGTACGATTGTTTATCACAATAGCCATCCAACCCTTTCAATCATTTAATTAAAAATATTTAAAACTTTACAACTCTCTTTTATCAAATATCAAAGAATTGAACTTACCCATTTGATTAAAATCTGTATTTCTTTAGAAAATCCACCGTACGATGTATTCTATAAATAAGTAAGAATCTAACGAAAAGATTGATAAAAGGAGTGTTTTTTTGTCAAAATAACCATCTCTTTGTTTACACACAATTCTTCAAAATATTGCCGTTTCAAAAGAAGAGGTGTTTTTTGAGCTGAAATATTTTGAATATTACTCATTAGAATACGAGATTTATTTGATCAACAAATTGTCCATCATGAATGCCCCATATTGACATCAGCTAGTCAACTTTCTCTAATTTTTCCAGTTGATATTTCATTCGATTGGGATTATACTGTCCCATAGTAGAAGAGTCCCCGCCCGAAATATAGGCATATTAACAAATTTGTGAGAATGCGATTTTATTGAGACATTCGTATACAGTTCGATTGAAACGAACATCTTCTCCCAATTCATAGGTTTCAAAAACAATTTGATGTGTTTATGATAATAAAAGTATAGAACAATTCCTGTTGCTGCTAAGATGGAGTCAGCATTTAAACGGGCATCACAAAAATAGATAACAAATCCTGCCAAGGCTAATCCTGATAAAATTCTTAGAAAAATATACTTTTTTCTAAAAAGATAAGAAATAACCATATAGAGATAGAAACAATGAGAGGCAAAGTCAGTTGAGTAGATAAATCCAAAAGAGTTTTGGACAACGGCACCCGCTGCTCGAGATTGAACAAACTGTAAGTTTGGAATGACTCCCATCATCGAAAGTAGAATAATCAAAACAACAAAGAACAAGCTGATCCTTACATAAAGTTTTAGAATACTCTCTAACTCCACTTTATTCTAATCAGAAGAAGGTACATTAAGGCATTTAGATTACCCGTCTTATAGTAAATGAGACAACCTGTTATCAATAAAAACGGTGCAAACAAGAAAAACGTAAAAGAATATTGCTTAATATAAAGAAAACGTAACCCTAACAAGACCACTCCGAAAAATGGAACGATATTGGGGATATGAGGCAAGAAAGACGCTAACATTTAAGTCCGAATCATATCAATCGAAATCACCAATGTTAGAACCACTGCCACCAACAGTTTATCGCGTTATATCTTTAACATTTTCTTTTTCTAATCTCTAACCTCTTTTATTTCATTGAGGCTTTTTTTAATTTTTTAAAACGATAATACAGACCTGGAGCCAATGATAACATCACATAGATCGCCTTATTTTTCAAGTTAATCCGCTTATTTTTCAATACTCTTCCTAGATGAGGTCTAATCTTTCTTTGAATACGAAGAATTTCCTCTTTGGAAGAATCTGAGATTAAGATGAAAATGTGGAGACTACCGATGAACAAACGGGCGATGACAGCATCGTCAAGTTCTGTATTGGCAGCATAGTCCTTCTGGACAACTTCTGCCAAATGATCCATAGAATCATAAAAATCATAGTGCTTACTATTGAAGTTTGATAAGGTAATACTGTTTGGTCTACGATAATAATGATAGATACCTAAATCAATCACACAAACTGATTCCACTTCTTTCAAGTAATCACTAATAACATATAAGTCTTCATAGATTTTCCCTTTTGGATAGGGGTGTTTTTCTACGATATCTTTTGGAAAGAGTTTAGCCCAGGCAGAGACCGTAGCAATTGTACCATAAAGCATCTCTACCAAAGTTTCTTCAGAAGAAAGAAGGGTAGCTTTCGCTAGCATTTCTTCATTTATTTGGTAGTTTTGATAAGAATCGTGATCGTAGGTGTCCTTGCCTTTTCCTGCAACAATTCGAGCACCTGTACGTTTTTGGAGTTCCATTAAAAGCTCAAGGGCACAAGGCTCAAAATAGTCATCTGGGTCTAGAAAAACAATCCAGTCCCCTTTAGCTTTAGTCACACCATAGTTTCTAGCATCAGACAATCCACCATTTACTTTATGATAGGCCGATACCCATTCATAGTCACTTGCGTATTGATCGCATAGTTGCCCGGAATTATCAATGGAACCATCGTCAACCAAAATGACTTCAAAATCTTTATAGGTTTGATTGACCAAACTTTCCATAGCATACCGAAGATATTCCTCCACATTATAAATAGGTACAATTACCGAAATCATATTTTCTTTTCTTTCTCTTACTCAATTAGATGTTTAAAGTTCAAATGAACTTTTTTCTGGGAAAAGTTGACCCATAGCTTTGATAAAGTCAGTCATGACCTGCTCTTCATCTTGAACATTAAAACCATCATTGATACACATAATTTTGTATTTCCCAGAATTCAATAGTTCCCAAAAGTCAGAATCTACATTGTCTAGAGAGAACAAGTCACCTAATTTAGGGTCAGCTACCTCATATTTCCCACTAGCAATCTGCCAGTATTTAAAAAGCCAAACATTGGTATCAGCTGGATTTCTAAAGCGACTAGCAGATGTTTTTTCCAAGATAGCAGTTTCTTTCTCCCATACCAATTCCATAGTTGACTTTAAGAGGGGATGAGCCAAATGATTTTCCCAAAAACCGCAAATAAATTTACTATTTCTATAGAGCAAAGTCTTGAGAATATTTTTCCAACCTTGCTTGAAAGATAAAAATTTTCCATTTTTAAGAATCTCGTCCCGACTAAAATAACTGGTTACAATTTCCATATCGTTCACTTGGAAATGCCCTGTTCCGTAACGTTCTGGGACAATAGGCGATAAAGCTGTATTATACTTTGGCAGACCTTCTTCCGAGAAGAAATCCGTTGGTTCAACCGGAGCTGTAAGATAGACATCATCATTAAAAAATACAAAGTGTTCAGAGAGCCCAGTAATGCGATGGATGTTGCTCTCGATAGGATTCGCAGAAAAGACAGGCAGGTAGTCCTTACGAAGGATATCTGAATGATCCACTAAAACCAATTTTTCGCTTGCAATATTTAACCAAGACGGTTTTTGTTGGTCAGTGACGAGGTATACCTTATTGACCCAAGGAGCAAATTTTTCCACCCCTCTAAACCAATACTTGAAAGTTCCCCAATCACGATAGGCTTTCACCGAGTTCATACTGTTTTTAGAAGTATCCACAGACTCGGAATATTTGACTTTCTTAGCTTGCCAAACAGGATCTCCACCGTCTACCCACATAACAACAAAATCTATTTTATTCATAATCTTAATTTTCTATCTTTTATACAAATCTGAGAAATTCTTGATATAACTCTCCAACGAAAATAGCTCTGTTTGACGTTTGATAGAAGCCTCACCAAATTGCGCTCTTTTCTCGGTATTTTCAGCCAACTCTTGAATAGCCTTAGACAGTTCTACAGGTTGATTTGGTGTGACGAGAAGGCCATTTTCACCTTCCTTGACCATTTCACAGACACCGCCATGATGGTAGCCCACGACTGGTTTGCCACAAGCCATGGCTTCTAGGACCACTGTTGGTAGTGGATCTGGATTGGTACTTGGTAAGACAAAGATATCAAACATATTATAAAGCTCTGTCGTCTTGTTATAATAGTCAATTCGTTTGATTTGTCTCGCTACTGGAGAGTCTGAAATGGCTTTTTCCAACTCAACCACACGCCATTCTTCACCCTCAAATGCACTACCTGCTAAAAAGGCAACTGCTTTTGGATTGTCCTTCAAGATTGGAGTCACGGCTTCCAGAAAGTCACCTTGCCCCTTCCAAGCATTAACACGACCAACCATTCCGATTACCAGAGCATCTTGAGCAATTCCAAACTGGTTTCGGACACCGCTAGCATCCATCACCTGATAAACAGCATTGTCAACACCATTATAGATGACTTGAACTTGGTCATCTTTAACACAGCGAGATTGCTTGACATGATTTGCTACAGCATTTGAAACTGTCACAATCTTATCAGCATAGCTCCCCATCAAAAAGTTGATAAAATCAGAAATCGCTTTTGGTTTGACGATAATTTCATGAACATGCCAAATCAACGGAATTTTCAACTTCCGTTTGAGGTGAATTCCCTCAAGAACTGCAGTCGTATTATTGTGAATGAGAGTAATTCCATTTCCCTTAGCATAGTCAGCGATTTGTTTTGAATAGCGGTTATAAGAACTGAAGTACTCAAGAATCCCTCTTGGATTAAAATATTTACGGCGCAAGATTGGATAGTTAATTACTTTAACTTTAGCACCAACCTCTTCTAATGCACTGACTAATACACCATCATTGGGTAAAATAACATGTGCTTCGAATTCTCCTTTATCCAACCCTTTAATAAGCTCTAACAATACTTTGTCAGCACCGTACATTTCAGCACCTGCGTGTAGGTATAAAATTTTCTGCATTTTTATCCTTTAAATACTTTCTCGTAGTTTGTAACAATCTTATCCCATGTAAAGGCTTCTTCGATACGACCACTTGACTTTTGATTGAGAACCTCGATAGCTTGATTATCTAATTGTTCAGCTTGATTAATGACATTTGCCAATTGGTCTTTCTTCCAATAGAGAGCTCCCTCTTCACCCACTTCACGGTTAAAACCAACATCCAATAAGAGGTTAAGTTTAGTGGACTCAAGAGCCTCAAGTAATGACGGATTGGTCCCCCCTACCTCGTGACCATGGAAGTATGCAAAAGCATTCTCACGAATATATTTGAGCAATTCTTGATCATAAACAGTCCCTACAAACTTCACACGAGGATCTTGATCAAACCCTGTATCCGAGCGCAACTGCTCATAAAACTTGTTTTGTTCTACATTTGTAATAAGAATAAAATCTTTTTTAGAATTTGATTGCATAAAACCACGAATCATGGCTTCATAGTTATTTTCTGGTACAAAACGACCTACCACAAGATAGTAGTTGCCTTCCGAAACTTGTTTTTCACCAAACCAAGTCCGTACTTTCTCATCCTCTTTATTCAAGACAGACTTACTTGTATCTGTCCCATAGGCTATATAGGTAGTTTGAGGCTGATACTTAGCATAGTCTTTTTGGATATATGATTCTATATTCTTACTATCACAAATCAAAAGATCGGCTTGTTTAACCATGAGCTGCTCAGAGAACTTCCAATACTTGCGAACTGGAAGGCTCCACTTCGCACGCAACCACTCATGCCCATCCGGATTGACCATAAGGGTGCCACCGATAGCTTCTATTTTCTTTTTAATTCCTGAAATAAAGGGACCTATACGGCAAGCTAGAATGTAAAAAATTGGAGCCTCATCCTTGTTAAACTTGGCTAATTCGATAGCCTTATTGACTGCGGCAATGTCATAGGCGATTGCCCGAGCAGGCCCAATGTTTGGTACATCAATATTAAAACAAACCGCCCCATTGTGCTCAAATTGATCAGCTGTAATCCCTGACTTAGCTGAATTCTCCCGCATGCAAGCAACATAATATTGTATATTGTTGTCTTTTTGATATTCTGTTAATTTTTCAACAAAGGTTTCGAATCCCCCATAATTTGCAGGAATTCCTTTTGAACCAATGATATAAACTGACTGTTTCATTTTTCTCCTAGTAGCGTGGAGTTCATAGAATCACTTAGCTCCATCTCTTACCAACACAACTTTTATCGTCTTTAATAATATCTCGAAGTCTTTCCAAATTGTCCAATCATCGATATAAGCTACATCTAGTTTGACAACATCGTCAAAGTTGGTTATCCCACTTCGACCACTAATTTGCCATAGCCCAGTAATGCCTGGTTTAAAACTCAATCGACGTTTCTGCTCAGGCGTATACTTTTCATATTCATCCACTGTTGGAGGGCGAGTCCCTACTAGGCTCATGTCCCCAATCAGTACATTCCAAAACTGTGGCAATTCGTCAATACTAGTTTTACGTATAAAGCGACCAATTTTTGTAACACGAGGATCATTATCCATTTTAAACATACCACCTTGCATGGTATTTTGATCCATCAATTGCTGCTTGATTTCTTCTGCATCTATCCTCATAGATCGGAATTTATAGAAAGTGAAATAGCGACCATTTTTACCGACTCGGGTTTGAGAAAAGATTGCCGGTCCACCATCTTTTCGAATCATTGGGACAAGGACAATACTTACCAGTCCACAAATGATGAGCCCAACAATTGCCCCTAAAATATCAATAATTCGTTTGGCAACTATGTGGCTTGGTTTATATAAGTTTGTAGAAAAAGTTACTACATTCAATCCAGCCATCTCATGGATCTGTTTATTTCTACCTAAATTCTTATCAAAGGCATTTAAATTAACAGTAACATCAATTCCCATCGTTTCAAATTGTGAAATAATGCTACCAATATCATAATCCTCACTAGGTAGGTTCACAAAGACTTCGTCTACTACCTCATGAGTTGCATAATTAATGAGATTTTTGGGTGAAACAACAGTAACCTTATCATGTTTAAAATCAGGTTTATCTAGTACACTTACAGCTACTAACTTACCCGTGACGTCACTGGCTGTTAAAAGACGCTCTATCACCTTCTCAATGCGAGATGTAGCTGTTATCAAAAGAATCTTTCGGCTCCCTTTTAAATTATGATTAAATTGAACCCAATATTTTTTAATAACAAAACTAAGAATATAATTTAGAATCCCGAATAAAGAAAGGAAATAAATCATTCCCCTTCTAGAAATAACAAATTGGTCTTTCAGGAAAAAACTAGAGAAACTAATTAACAAGGCAAAAAAGATGATGTATTTTACTGTCTCTATCAATTCAACCGACTGACTTCGCTTGAAAAAATCCTTACCATAGCCACTAATGTAGAAGGCAGCAAAGTGAAGAAAGTAAAGGACAAACACAGTTTTTGCAACAATCTCTGTCTCTGTAACAGAAATCAGTATATAAGCTAATACACTAACGAGTATACTCTGCAAAAACGCTAGAGTTACGTTATAGAAACCCCTTCCTTCCATATTTCCTCCCTAAACTTATTTTTTACCGTAGGCACCGTAATTCCCATATCCGCCATATGTACCGTAAGTACCATACTTTTCAAGATGGATATTGAATTTATTCAAAATAACTCCCAAGAACGGTACGCCTGTCTGTTCTAATTGTGTCTTAGCTTTTTGAACTTCTCTACGCTTTGTAACAGAAGCCTCCGTTACTAAAATAGAGGCATCACATTTTTGAGCAATAATCGCAGCATCAATAACTACTCCAATTGGAGCTGTATCTACAATAATGTAATCAAAATACTTGCGAAGTGTTTCTATCATGACTTCAAATTTTTCACTTTGAAGAAGAGCGGTCGGGTTAGGAGAAATAGCTCCAGACTGGATAACAAATAAATTCTCCACATTTGTCTCACATAAACCATGCGACAAATCTTTTGTACCCGACAAGTAGTCTGTCAAACCAGTGATTTTTTCGGTTGACATGAAGACCCCAGACATAACAGAATTTCGAATATCTGCATCAATAAGGAGCGTTTTGTAGCCAGCACGCGCAAAAGCCCAGGCAATGTTGGTTGATGTCGTAGATTTTCCTTCTCCAGGTCTAACTGAAGATACTGCAATAACCTTTAACTTATCTCCACTCAATTGAATATTTGTACGTAGAGCGTTGTAGTATTCTTCTGCTTTTTTTACAAACGCTTGGCGTTTTTCTGATAATTCTAACTTTGCCATGTTTACTCCCTTACTTTAATTTCTCTAGATTTGGAATAACTCCCAAAAGAGAGAGATGCATTACTTCTTCAATATCTTCTGGACGTTTCACTCGATCATCCATTAGTTCAACTAATAGAGCCAATAGAATCACAACACTTGCTCCTGCACCTACACCCAAGATTGTGTTGCGACGAATGTTTGGAGAAGATGGTGATATAGCAGGACGAGCTTCTTCCAAGGTCGTCACATCTGATACTTTCGTAACAGAAATAATTTTTTGAGCAGCTACTTCTCGAAGAGCATTTGCAATACGGCTTGCTTCTTCAGGTTTACTGTCACGTACAGAAATTGACACAATACGTGTATCTGCCGGAACTGTTACTTGAATTTTTCTAGCAAGAGCTTTCGCATCAAAATTTAATCCTTGCTCAGCCACTACTTTTTCTAATACATCCTGAGAAAGGATAATCTCACGGTAGTCTTTTACCAAGTAAGAACCTGCTTGCAAATCTTGGTTAGTCAATCCAGGTTTATCCCCTTGATTTCTATTAACAACGTAGATACGTGTAGTACTTGTATATTCAGGCTTAACAACAAACGAACTATAGGCAAAAGCAATAGCTCCTGTAACAATAGCTGCTAGAGCGATATATAATTTACGCTTCCACAATACTTTTAACATTTGTACTACATCAATTTCGATTCTATCTTTGTCTTTCATTGTAACTCCTATAATATTTGATTTTTAATCACTTTTGCAGGATTGGTTGTAAAAAGCTCATGGGCTTTTTCTTGGCCATACTTTTTGCTAACCAATTCGTAGGCTTCCTTCATATAAGGTTGTCGATCAACTAGGTTATGCATGTCACTTGCCACGATATGAACTAGATCTCTATCTAAAAAATAGCGAGCTCGTTTTTTCATAAACTTATAGGTATCGCCAAATAGTTTTGGCTTTAGAATACTCGAACTATTAATTTGCGTGTAACATCCCATATTGATAAGCTCTCTCACTCTTTTTTCATCATTTTCCAAGGCGTGGTAGCGTTCGATATGAGCAATCACAGGCGTTATTCCTAACATGAGAACCTTAGACAAGGCGCTGTGAATCTCACGATAAGGTGTATTCATACTAAATTCAATCAAGGCATAACGTGTATCATTGAGTTTAGGGATGATGTGATTTTCTAATTTATCTAGGATGTCGCTAGTAAAATAGATTTCAGCACCGTATAAGATTGTTAGGTCAGGAGCTATCTCCTTAGACAGTTCCTGAACGATTTTAAAATTAGCAGCAATCTTATCTTCTGGCGTCTCAAACATTCCCTTTCGTCGATGAGAAGTTGAAACAATAGTCCGAACCCCTTGTGCATATGCCTCTTCAAGCAATGCTCGACTATCTTCTATAGTTTTAGGCCCATCATCGACATCAAAAACTATGTGTGAATGGATGTCAATCATTTTATTTCCCTTCCATGATATCTTTAATAGCTGTCTTGCTTGCTTCCAAACTATTCTGATCCACTTCTAACATATACAAGGCACTATCTGGCATTGCATATGAAGGAAGATCCATACGACCAGTTCCCTTTAAATCTTGAGTTGTAACAGTATATTTGCCGCCATTTGCTAGTTGAGAATTGACTAGCCCAACCATAGTTTCTGGTGGCATATTGGTTTGAACCGAAGACTGTAGACCTTGGATAATGGCATCATAATTTTTCAAGGCTTCTGCAGAGGTCAATTTTTGAATAATAGCAGCAATCACTTTTTGATGATTACGACCACGATCGCCATCACCATTTGCTAATGAATAACGTTCTCTAACAAAACCTAAAGCTTGCTCAGAGTCTAGATGCACATTTCCAACTGGGAAATGATAATTGCCATGACGTGACGTGAATTCTTGGTCGTTGTATACATCTACACCTCCCAGAAGGTCTATCAATTTCAAGAAAGAAGTAAAATTGAGACGAGCATAATAATTCAATTCAATGTCATAGAGATTTTCCAAGGTATGAATAGAAGCATCCACCCCATAAATCCCCGCATGTGTCAGTTTATCTTTTTGATTATTCCCACCATCAGCAATCGACACATAGGCATCTCGAGGCGTTGTCGTCAATAGAATTTTCTTAGTATCCTGATTGACGGTCATAATGATATTGACATCTGAACGTGATACGGAACTTATTGGACCATAGGTATCAATCCCGCTAATATAGACATTAAAGGTATTATTTGTTGCCACTTTAGGAGCTTCAACTGTCTTTGTTAGATCCTTGGTATAAATCTTTTTAATTTTTTTAGCATAATTTGGATCTTCTTGTTCAATCAGATTTTCAAATGCACCATTTAAGACAATTGCTTTTGTTTGGCCAGCAAGCAAGCTCTTATATGCCGCTTGATAAGAACTAACCTCCTCAATAGTCAGTTCTTTACTATGACTTGCTTTGATATCATCTATAAGTTTATGAATATTCTCACCATCAGTCGCCATAGGAGCCGCAAGGCTTGTCAATTGAGAAATGTCATCTATCTCACTATCTGCTAAAACAGCTATACTCATCGAATAACTTGAATAATTAGACGAAGCATTAAATTGATTTGCTAAGCTGACAAACTGTTGGACTCCAACTAAAGCAGCTAAACTTAAAGCAATTGAAATGATGAGACTTATCATGGTGAAAATCTTAGCTTTTTTCTTAATGATTAAAGTTAAAAACACCAATGCAATCAACACAATAACAGCTGTCAGAATAATATTCAAGTTACTGACAGCCAGAATATGATAACGATATACTAAAAACAATAAAAAACAAGCAAGAACTACATAGATTACAAAGAAACCAATGTTGAAGCTCTGCTGAACTTTACCAGATTTACTTAATTTTGAACGTTTACTCACGTTTCACCTCTAAATAACTTTTTAACTTCATTATATCATAAACTAGTCCTCAAGGCTATTAACATATAACTTGATAACGTTTAAATTTATAATAAATATTTTATCGCCTTATCACAAATAAAAGAGCTTCTCCAAGAGAAACTCTTTTATATTTATTTGACGTGATTTTCAAGCTCTTTTTGATTCTTTTCGACTGATTTTTTGCGTTCTTGTTCCCATTTGGCTTTAGCTTCGTCAAATTGTGCAATGGTAACCACATCTTTCTGCAGTCTCATGTATTTGTAGTTGCTTCCAGTTCCTTTGATTCCAACAAGTGAGTAGGCTCGTGTAAATGGCGTCACGCGGGTCACTGAAGCTACGCCACCATCTGAATTCACAGGAATAAGAAGTGAACTGTCAATCAACCAAGCTTGTGCATCTGCATAATTTTCATAACGTTTTGCTACATCTGAGCTTTCTGCATCTGCCGCTTTCAATTTCTGAGTATATTGATCCATTCCAAGACTTGTAATCTTGTCAGCATCCTTACTTGGATCAAGTCCCAAAATCTTAAGATAGAAACCATCTTCTGCGTTGAAAGGATTGAGGTAAGTCGATGGATCTTGGTAGTCTGGTGACCATCCATCCAAGTTCAAATCATAGTCATGATCAGCTGGCGTCGGTGCTTGGAAAGTCGCATTGGCATAGTCTTCAGTTGAAACTAAAACTACATCAATCACTACATTTTCCTCTCCAAGAGTAGATTCCACAGATTGTTTAAGTGAATAAAGCTTAGGAAGCAAGCTTTTGTTGACCTGATCCACTGGCAAATCTAAATGAATCGGGAAAGTTACACCTTGAGCCTCAAGTTCTTTTTTAGCTTCTGCAAATTGAGCTTGTGCTTTTTCTTTGTTGAAGTAACCATCTTGGGCATCTTCAAGATTCATATTAGTCCATTCTGTGCCGTAATTCACCAACTTAGAGGAAACTGTCTCACCGAAAGTTTTATCTCCTACTTGTACAAAAGTAGGTGGCACAAGTGTGTTACGAAGAGTATTTTTAGCAGCCTCTTCCCCATTAGACTGAGCTGAGTAAGCTGTACGATCAAGGGCGAAGTTAATAGCTTGACGGAAATTTTTATTTAAAATCGCAGTTTTTGTAGCTTGTTTCTGCTCATCGCTTGTCTTAGCTGTATGGTTATAGGCTTGACGATTTACGTTAAAGTTATAGTACCAAGAAGTCGCACCTTGTAAGCTATAGACGATATTGTCCTTGTATTTTTCTTTGGTCTTGGCGAAATTTGAACTATTTGGGTAGACACCTGCAGACGAGTAGGCTCCACTCTCAAAGTTACGAATCGTCATATCTTGGTCAGAACCATCAACATAAGCCAACTTAACTCTTTCAATCGTCACTTTTTCTTGATCATAGTAATGAGGGTTTTTCGTATACTCAAGTGATGATTTAGATGTAAATTCTTTTAACAAATAAGGACCACTGTAGAGGATACTGTCTGGTTTTAATTCTCCAAATTCTTTGTCTTTAGAAGTCAAGAATTCTTCATTAACCGGGAACAAGATGCTATTAGTTGTCTTAGAATTCCAGAAACTCTCTGGACGTGTCAAGGTGTATTGGACAGTATAGTCGTCTACGGCTTTGACACCAACATTTGAAAAGTCTGAGTTTGCCCCTGTCACATAATCATCCAAACCTTTGATTGAGTTTTGAATCAAATCTAGCGCTTGACTCTTATTATCAGCAGCGTATTTGATACCAGTCACAAAATCCTGAGCTTTGATAGGCGCATATTCCTCCCCATCAGCAGTGAACCACTTAGCATCTTGGCGAAGTTTATAAGTATAGGTCAGACCATCCTTTGAGACACTCCAATCCTCTGCAAGAGCAGGAACCAGATTCCCATAGCTGTCATTTTCCAAAAGACCATCTACTAAGTTGGTGATGACATTGGTATTGTCACCAGAATAATCCAAAAGATAGTTAAAAGTAGTTGGATCAGCACCAAATGTCGATGAGTAGGTCTTATCGTCCGATGCAGACTGACCACAAGCTGCCAGCAATACAGTAGTAGCAAGAGTTAAACCCGCTCCCAATAAGCGTTTTTTAAGTCTCATGATTCATCTTCTCCTTTTATGTTAGATTTTATAACATGTAGTCATTTTATCAAATTTTGGCTAAAAAGTAAAGTTATATAATTTTTTGACATTACGAGCAGTTATTCTTATATAAAAACAAAGAACTCCTAATTGTATTAGGAATTCTTTGTCAAGATATATTTTATGAAGGCTATTTAATGTGGTTCGCTAACTCTTTTTGGTATTTAGCATTTGTTTCGATTTTCTCTTTTTGCCATTTCTTGAAGGCTTCTTCGTATTCTTTAGTGGTTACAATATCATTTTGCAATTCCAAACCTTTGAATACAAATGGATCACCCTTAATTCCGACTTGAGAGTAGGCTTTTGTAAATGGCACTGTACGACTCACAGTCGGAGAACCACCTGAAGAAGCAACAGGAATGAGGAGTGAGCTATCAGATACCCAAGCTTGTGCTTTAGCATATTTTTCATAGCGTTTGTTAAGGTCGGTTATTTCTGATGCCGCATCATCCAAAAGTTTCTTGTACTCATCAAGTCCAACTTGAGCCATGACTTCTGGATCTTTACCTTTTGTGATACCCAAGTGTTTAAGGGCAGAACCCTTCTTAGCATCCAAGATATTTAGATAGGTAGCTGGATCTTGATAGTCTGGTCCCCAACCAGTTCCGTTCAAGTCATAGTCTTTTTGAGAAGGAACCTTAGCTTGAGAAGTAATACTCATTTTCTCATTATCTGTCATTTGAAGCACATCGATGACAACATTTTCAGTTCCAAGCGCTGCTTCGACAGATTGTTTGAGGGAGTTGGTTTGTTGAACAGCAATGACATCTGTCTGTTCAACTGGAATATCCAAATGGATTGGGAAGGTTACGCCCTTGGCTTGCAATTCTGATTTTGCTTTTTCAAAGGCAGCTTTTGCTTTTGTTGGATTGTAAAGGGTATCTTTACCATCTGTCAAAGCTACATCTTTCCACTGATCTCCGTATGTTACCAATTGTTCTTGAGCCAATTCACCGAAGGTCTTTTCACCGACCTGAACATAGTCATAAGGTACAAGGCTGGTACGGATAATCTTGTCCGCTCCTTCTTCACCATTCATCTGAGCAGAGTAAGAATGACGGTCAAGAGCAAAGTTGATTGCCTGGCGGAAGTTTTTGTTGAGAAGCGCTTCTTTTGTAGAAGTCTTTTGTGCTTCATCTGTCTTTGCTGTTTTATTGTAAGACTGACGATTCACGTTGAAAGTAAAGTAATAGCTGGTCGCTTCTTGCGGACTATAGACAATCTTATCCCCGTATTCTTGCTTAGTTGAATCAAAGTTTGAACTTGTTGGGAAGAGACGAGCTGTTGTATAGGCTCCTGATGAGAAACTACGAATCAATGATTCTTGGTCAGATCCATCGTAGAAAGTAAGTTTGATGTGGTCAATCTTAACATTATCTTTATCCCAATAATTTGGATTTTTTTCGTACTCGATCACTGATTTTGAAGTAAAGTTCTTCAAAATATATGGTCCATTATAGAGAATCCCTGAAGGTGCTGCTGCACCATAATCTTTACCTTGAGAGTTTAAGAATTCCTCATTAACTGGAAGCATAGTCGCCGTTGTCACCTTGGAATTCCAGAAGCTTTCTGGTTGGTTCAAGGTGTATTGAACAGTGTAGTCGTCAATTGCTTTAACTCCAACTGTTGAAAAGTCATTGCTTTCACCACTGACGTATTCTGCCAAACCTTTGATAGAATCTTGGATCAGAGTTAAGCCATCTGACTTACCATCAGCAGCATGTTTCAAACCAGTCACAAAGTCTTGAGCCTTGACCTCGGCGTACTCCTCACCTTCAGAAGTATACCATTTGACACCTTTACGTAGTTTGTAAGTATAGGTCAAACCGTCTTGTGAAACCGACCAGTCTTCAGCAAGAGATGGAATCAAGTTTCCGTATTTGTCATTTTCCAAAAGTCCATCGACCAAGTTAGCAATGACGTCCGATGTTGAACTTTTACTAGTAACGCTATAGTCCAATGTTGATGGATCGATGGCATATACGTATGAAAATGTTGTAGGAGCATCTGCTTTTTTCTCTGTCTTTCCACAAGCCGCCAAAAGAAGAGCTGCACTCATCGTTATCCCTGCTACTGCGAGCAACTTTTTCGATTTCATTGGTATTCTCCTTTAAATAGTTATTTTCACCATTATACCCTATTTTTTTATAAAAGCAAGGGTTTTCATGCAATTTTTTAGAAAATTCAAACAAATCTTCTTTGTGCTCATTCCCTTTGATACAAAAAAATCTCAAGTACCTATAGATACTTGAGATTATCTATTTAATCAATCAATTCGACACAGAATGCATCCCAAGGAGCTAGTGTTAGTTGTTCGAGTTTATCTCGAACATCGGTATTAGCGATTAAGACTGACTTAAGGACTGCATCCAAGTGAAACTCTTGCTCTTGACTTGAAAGGTTAGCTACTACTAGGAAACAACGTTCCCCGTCCTTGCGAATATAGGCAAAGACTTTCTCAGCAGTTTCTAATAATTCAAAGTCAGCTTGAACTAGCCAGCTATTTTCTTTGCGAATCTGAACTAATTTTTGATAAGTATAGAAGATGGAATCTGGATTTGCTAAAGCCTCTTCTACATTAATCTTCGCATAGTTTGGATTGACTCCTAACCATGGTTTCGCGCTTGAAAATCCAGCATAATCTGTCGTGTCCCACTGCATTGGGGTACGCGCATTATCGCGTCCAATCACACGAATGCTATCCATAATTTGCTCTAGCGGTACACCTTGTTCTAGCGCTTCTTTAGCGTAATTGATAGATTCAATGTCTTCTACTTGATCCAGTGTTTCAAAAGGATAGTTGGTCATCCCAATCTCCTCACCTTGGTAGATATAAGGAGTCCCTCTCATAAGATGAAGTAGGATTGCAAAGGCTTTGGCAGATTTCTCACGGTATTCTTGGTCATTTCCCCAGATAGAGACGATTCGTGGAAGGTCATGGTTATTCCAGAAAAGGGAATTCCAGCCATCCTCAACTCCTAATTCTGTCTGCCACTTGTTGAAAATTTCTTTTAATTTCCCTACATTTAGCTCTTTTTGGTAGTGCCACTTAGGTTGTCCTTCCTGATACTGAAGACAGATATGTTCAAACTGGAAGACCATAGACAACTCTTGACCTTCTGGATTCGAATATTTCTTGGCCTCTTCTGGATTTGCTCCCCAAGTCTCCCCTACTGTCAAAAGGTCTTTGCCGCCGAAAGTAGCCTGATTCATTTCCTTAAGGTAGGGATGAAGCATGGGACCATTGTTGACAACCTTCTGGTCAGGTACCTTCCCAATCATGTCAATAACATCCATACGGAATCCACCAATCCCTTTATCAATCCAGAAATTCATCATCTCATAGATTTTATGGCGGAGCTCTTCGTTTTCCCAGTTGAGGTCTGGTTGTTTCTTACTGAAAAAGTGTAGATAGTATTGACAAGATTTTTCATCATATTCCCAGGCAGAACCACTAAAAGTAGAGGTTAAATCATTGGGTTCATCACGCCAGATATAGTAGTCTCGCTCAGGACTATCAGGATTTTCACAAGCTTCGATAAACCAAGCATGCTCGTCTGAGGTATGGTTGACCACCAAATCCATGATGATTCGGATATCTCGTTTTTTGGCTTCAGCAATCAGCTCATCCATGTCTTCCATAGTGCCAAATATAGCAGCAATATCTTGATAATTTGAAATATCGTAACCATTATCATCCATAGGACTATCATAGACAGGTGAAAGCCAGATAGCTGTGATTCCAAGCTTAGCAAGATAGTCTAGCTTACTGGTAATCCCTTTTAAATCTCCGATTCCATCCCCATTACTGTCCTTGAAACTTTTTGGATAGACTTGATAAACGACTGCATTATGCCACCATTTTTCTTGCATATTTCTACCTCTTTTTATAATATTCTATACTCCATAATAGACTTTTTTCTCATTTCATGCAAACGTTTACCCAATCTTTTTTCTTATTTCGTCACTCCTCGGTTTCTTATCTTCTCTTTTTTTTATATAATAGAGTTCAGAGGTAAAAAAATGAAAAAACAAGCTTTTAGTTCTGAACAATATTTAAACTTACAACGTGACCATATTTTGGAGCGTATCAATCAATTTGATGGGAAGCTCTATCTAGAGTTTGGTGGTAAGATGTTGGAAGATTTCCACGCTGCCCGCGTCCTCCCTGGTTATGAACCAGATAATAAAATCAAACTCTTACAAGAATTAAAGGAGCAAGTAGAGGTTGTTATTGCTATCAATGCTAGCAATATTGAACACTCAAAGGCTCGTGGAGATTTAGGAATTTCTTATGACCAAGAGGTCTTTCGTTTGATTGATAAATTCAATGAACTTGGTATCTTTGTAGGTTCGGTGGTTATCACTCAATATGCAGGCCAACCCGCAGCAGATGCCTTCCGTAATCAATTAGAGAAGCATGGTATTGATTCCTATCTACACTATCCAATCAAGGGATATCCAACAGATATGGATCATATCATTTCTCCTGAGGGAATGGGGAAAAATGACTATATCAAAACTAGCCGCAATTTAATCGTTGTGACTGCTCCTGGACCTGGTTCAGGGAAGTTAGCTACTTGTATGTCTAACATGTATCATGACCAACTTAATGGCATCAAGTCTGGTTATGCTAAGTTTGAAACCTTCCCCGTATGGAACCTTCCTCTCCATCATCCAGTTAACTTGGCTTATGAGGCTGCTACTGCAGACCTTGACGATGTCAATATGATTGATCCATTCCATCTCCAAACTTACGGAGAAACTACCGTCAACTACAATCGTGATATCGAAATTTTCCCTGTTCTCAAGCGTATGCTCGAACGTATCTTGGGTAAATCTCCTTATGCATCTCCAACTGACATGGGTGTAAATATGGTTGGTTTTGCAATCACTGATAACGACGCTGCAATTGAAGCATCAAAACAAGAGATTATCCGTCGATACTACCAGACAGTCCTTGACTTCAAGGCTGAAAAGGTCGGAGAAACTGCAGTTAAGAAGATTCAACTTCTTATGAATGACCTGGGAATTACACCAGCTGATCGTACAGTTGCCGTTGTTGCTCGCCAAAAGGCAGAGGAAACAGGTGGTTCAGCTCTGGCACTTGAACTACCATCAGGAGAGATTGTTACAGGTAAAAACTCCGAACTCTTTGGCCCAACCGCTGCTGTCTTGATTAATGCTATCAAGAAATTAGCCAATATCGATAAGGAAACTAAATTGATTGAACCAGAAGTGGTCAAACCAATTCAAGGCTTAAAAATCAACCACTTAGGCAGTCGAAATCCTCGTCTGCATTCAAATGAAATTCTTATCGCTCTTGCCATTACAGCTATGGAAAACCCAGATGCAGATCGCGCCATGAAAGAATTAGGAAATCTCAAAGGAAGCGAAGCTCACTCCACCATTATCTTGACAGATGAAGATAAAAACGTCCTTCGCAAACTAGGAATCAACGTAACCTTTGACCCCTACTATCAATATGATCGCTTGTATCGAAAATAAGCTTTAAATATCATACTTATATGCAATTACCCCCCAAGAGGCTTCTTCTCTATAACTTCTTGAGGGGTTATTTCTTATTCAAGGGATAGAAATCATTCTCTATGTTTTTTACAAACATGTATTATCAAAAACTGAAAAAGAAAGCGGATTATTTTATCTATTCTCTTTATTATTTAGAGATTTTCCGTCTTATAAAGACTTTATTTTTATAAATCGGTATTTATTTTGACAATTTTTACAAAATTTATATTAAATTTCATTGTTTTTTAATATTCTAGTGATATAATTGTAAGAAATTGCAATTTCTTTATAAGTAGATATTAATTTATCGCAGGAGTTTATTATTCATGAGAGAATTACTCACTCAAAAAGAACAAAGACAATTAAAGATTTTAGAGTATTTGTTTGAAAATTCAGATTGGATCTATCTTGATGATTTATCTAAAATCATTGGCAATAATCCCAGAATTATTAAAAGTGACATTAAGGAATTACGGGATATACTTCCTGATTTTAGCATCAAACACTCAACCGCTGGAATTATGATGGTAAATGTACAAAATATTGGTATTGAGAAAATCTACCAATATTTTTTGCAGACCTCTGATTTTTTTAAAGTCTTAAAAGCTTTCTTCCTATTAGATGCTCCGTTCACTTATGAACATCTTGCTGAATCTTTAGATGTATCTCTTCCCGCACTTCGGAAAAAAGTTGCTGAAATTAACAAGATCCTTAATGGAAATTACAATTTCAAGTTAAAAGTTACACCAATTTCTATCATTGGAGATGAAAAGGATATTCGCTTCTTCTTCTCCCAATACTTTCATGAAGCTTATGGTTTTTTAGACTGGCCTTTTTCCCATGTCCAAGAAGAAGATGTGGAAAATTTTGTTTCTTTCTTTCTTAAGTTGGCAAAATTCCCTGCAAAATATCAAAATCTATACCAAATTAAAACTCAAGCAGCTATTAACATTCATCGAATTAATACAGGAAACTACGTTCAGTTATCCACTGAATGCTCTTGCAAGTTCCCTCTCTATGATCAGTTACCTAAGTTTGAGCACCAGTTACAAGCTTTCTCACAAAAGATAGGAGTTGAATTAACACCTGAAAATCTTGACCAGATTTTTAGTCCTTTTGCTGAGCTTTCTCTTTTCTTCACAATCGATGACTTTTTGGCAGCTCGTCCCCTCTGCGAACAAGTGGACCATTCCTACCACGCCGCTCGGGATATACTAGATAATCTCACCCGCAAATTTGGAGTTCAATTCTCAAATACAGATGCGCTTATCTGGAATTTGCATAACACTGCTCTTTTAGAACGCAAAGAAATCAATTCCGAATCGATTATCAGCCGTAATAAATCTTATACCCTGAGCAAAATTAAAAAGATTTTCCCTAAATTCTACGAAGCAACAGTGATAGAAATGATGAGATATAAGACCAGCATTGGTCAGAAGGAAAAATCTCGAAACGTTGTACACCTAGTATACACTTTCTTCACTCACGCTGAAGGCATTATCGACCAGTTATTTGAGGCAAAAAAGAAGGTTAGGGTTTTAGTTTTAAGTGAATACGACTTCGCTCACCCTCACTTCCTGATTTCTCTTTACCAGTTCCATACTTCTAATAACATTCAATATGAAACTTGGGACAAGCCTTCCTTAAATCTCAACGAAATAAAAGAGATGAACTATGATGCCATCATCACTAATTTTGATCTCAAGGGCTTAGTCCACCCAAATATTATGAATATCAGCAGAATGTCTATTTTGCAAGTTGTAAATGAACTAAATAAAATCTCAATCCAAGATTTATAGTTATAAAAACCTCCTAGAAAAATCTAGGAGGTTTTTGAAATCTATGTATTTCTATAAAATCACGCAGTAGTCACATTATTCAAAATCAAGTGTTTGATTCTTAACCACAAGCTTGGTATGAGCTGTTATATATTGTCGGTCAAGGGTTTTCGTAATTTCCCCTTCCTCATTTATAACATGCCAAGCTCCATCTTTATGAACAACCATAGCAACTTCTTGTTTGTTTTTATCTTCATTCCTAACTGCTAGGGCATAGGCATTATCGACCCCTTCTAGCAGGAGTTCTTTTTTGCTACTGATTGTTACTAGATAGTAGGCACCGTCTCGAACACCAATATTGTATTGTTGATTCACAAATATGGTTTTGTCATAGCTAGGTCCTGGTTCAGAAGTTTCTGATCCATTTCTAAGGATATCCGTATAAAAACCTTTTTGTTTTTCTGATTCTGCCTGTTCTTGAGATTTGATAAATTTCTGAACTGCAGCAATCTTTTCACTCTCTTGTTTCTTTGAAGCTCTCATTTGATGAATGATGACAGTTCGAATCAAAAACGAACTTGCAAACAAGAGTCCTAAGATAGATGAAATTTTCCCTTTTTTCATTTCCGCTCCAATCTCCTTATACTTCACTGCTAACTACTTTTCTATAGTATAACAAGATTTTTATAGATTGACAAGAAAAGTTGGAATTTAGTAAGAGGATTTCCTTATTCTACCGTTACAGACTTAGCAAGATTACGTGGTTTATCCACGTCGAGTCCACGGTGAAGGGTTGCAAAGTAAGCGACTAGTTGCGTTGGTACCACCATTGAGATTGGCGAGAGGTAAGGGTGGACCGTTGTAAGGACGATATCGTCTGTATCTTTAGCAACATTTTCTTCTGCAATGGTAAGGACCTTAGCGCCACGGGCAGCTACTTCTTGGATATTTCCACGAGTGTGGTTGGCAAGGACTGGGTCTGACAAGAGAGCTAAAACTGGTGTTCCATCTTCAATCAAGGCAATGGTTCCGTGTTTGAGTTCTCCTGCCGCAAAACCTTCACATTGAATGTAAGAAATCTCTTTGAGTTTGAGACTGGCTTCCATGGCTACATAGTAATCTTGACCACGTCCGATGTAAAAGGCATTGCGTGTTGTTTCAAGAAGTTCACGAACCTTACTATCAATTAATTCTTTTTCTGAAAGGGTTGATTCGATAGACTGAGCTACGATTGACAATTCGTGAACCAGATCAAAAGCTTTGGCATTTTCATTGCCATTTGCTTCACCAACCGCTTTTGCAAGGAAGGCAAGAGCAGCGATTTGCGCTGTATAAGCCTTAGTTGATGCTACGGCAATTTCAGGACCTGCATGAAGAAGCATAGTATGGTTGGCTTCACGAGAAAGAGTGGATCCTGGAACATTTGTCACTGTCAAGCTTGGGATTCCCATTTCATTAGCCCTAACCAAAACCTGACGGCTATCCGCTGTTTCACCAGACTGACTGATAAAGATGAAGAGTGGTTTCTTGCTGAGAAGTGGCATACCGTAACCCCACTCAGATGAAATACCGAGTTCAACTGGCGTATCTGTCAATTCTTCCAACATCTTCTTAGAAGCAAATCCTGCGTGGTAAGAAGTTCCAGCTGCAAGGATGTAGATACGGTCTGCCTCTTGAACAGCCTTGATGATAGCTGGGTCTACGACTACTTGACCAGCCTCATCAGTATAGGCTTGGATCAACTTACGCATCACCGTTGGTTGCTCATCGATTTCCTTGAGCATGTAGTAAGGGTAAGTTCCCTTACCGATATCAGACAAATCAAGTTCAGCAGTGTAGCTAGCATGCTCACGACGATTGCCATCATAGTCTTGAACTTCAACGCTATCAGCTTTCACGATTACCAACTCTTGGTCATGGATTTCCATGTATTGGTTAGTCTCACGAATCATGGCCATGGCGTCTGAGCAGACCATGTTATAGCCTTCTCCAAGACCAATCAAGAGTGGTGATTTGTTCTTGGCTACATAGATGACATCTGGATTTTCAGAGTCGATCAAGGCAAAGGCATAAGAACCACGGATGATATGAAGGGCTTTTTTGAAGGCTTCAAGAACTGATAAACCGTCTTCTTCGGCAAATTTCCCAATCAAATGTACGGCGATTTCTGTATCCGTTTGTCCTTTGAAATGGTGACCTGCAAGGTATTCTTCCTTGATTTCAAGATAGTTTTCAATCACCCCATTATGGACCAAGACAAAACGTCCTGTCTCAGAGCGATGTGGGTGAGCGTTATCTTCTGTTGGTTTTCCGTGAGTCGCCCAACGAGTATGTCCAATACCAGTTGTCCCCTCATCGCCAGCTGTCTTAGCAGACAATTCTGCAATACGACCAACTGCTTTTACCAAATGGCTTTCAGCACCACCTAGAACAAAAATTCCAGCCGAATCATAACCACGGTATTCGAGTTTTTCAAGTCCTTGAATTAAAATATCAGTTGCATTTGTGTTTCCAACAACACCAACAATTCCACACATAGTATATACGACACAGACAAACTGTGCTTTCTCCTTAAAATTGGTATAGTCTAATTCCCGATTTGTAGAATCAGCAAAAACATTATATACTTGTTTATTTAACTTGTCAAGAATAAAAATTGGTATAACTTAATTACTATTAAAAAGCAAACAAAAAACCATTCAAGAAATAGCTCTTGAATGGCTGGAAATTATAGTTGTTTGCAGTGTTATTATTGCAACAAATATATCTAAGATAAGAATTTTTACTAATGATTTCGCCCCAGCCCAAGATAGGTATAGGTTCGAGTACGTGGACAGTCTTTTTCCATCCTCACTCTAAAATAAAACCGATGTTCCCTTCCGTCCTTGGCATTTTCCTTGTTTAAGACAAAGTAGTCCTTTTGGTTGATAGCCATGGTTCGTAGAATATCATCAATCAAGAAAGTCAAGGGTACATTCATGGCAGAGTATTTTTGGAAATCTTCTTCAAAGCGGATGTAATCATCTGAGAAGTAATCCATCTGCAATCTGTTTTCATATAACTCTTTTCTAGTCATCAACTTCCTCCTGACAAAGTTGGATGGCGAGAATATCATCTAGCCTGATTAATCGATAGCCTTCATCCGTTCTAACCGAGATTTCTTGAGGAGATAATTCTCTTACTTCGCCCAATATCGTGCTTTTATGATTTTTCTCCTTGACCATAAAAGAGCCTTTTAGTCGTCCAACGTAGAGCTGGGGAAGTAGCAACAACTTCTCGACTGAATTCAAATCTGTCGATAAATCCACACGATTTTTTTCTGCACTGAGTGAACTCGTATGCTCCGATAGAAAAAAACCCATCCACTTCTGCATGCCTGGATCTTGATAATCCCTCGTGGATTGAAAGGGCAAATATGAACGATCAATCATTTCAATCCATCTAATCCTCCAGCAGAGTGCCCTCCGATCAGCTTACTTCTTGCAATACTTCTCGATGCATCCTCTAAGGCAGTCGCCTTCAAAAGGGAAGTAAAGCCGAATTGTTCTCGAATGGAATCAATGGCTGTCTGGAGCCTTTCTTCTTTTTCTACTTTATCAACATCATCAAAAAGGGAAATCAAACCAAAGGATTCATCCACAAACCCTGAATAACTAACGGCAACACTTCTAACGGCTCCAGAAGTATATTTGCTATGGAATAATTTCAGTACATAACTGACTAAAAGACCGGTATTGTTGGTCGGCTCCACCTTCATCTGGGTATGGATGGAGCGTTTTTTTTCCTGCTTAGAAAAACCAAGATGAATAGACACAACTGTCGTCTTCTTTCTGGCCCGTCGAAGCCTGATAGCCACCTGCTCAGCCATCTCTCGAAGGATAATTTCGATGTCTCGCTGCTTGACATAATCTCTCGGTAAAATTTGCGAATTGCCCAAGCCGTGAGATTTGGCTTTATAGGGTTTATGAACATTACTCTCGTCTATTCCATTGGCATGAAACCACAAGCGAAGTCCAGCTTGACCAAGTTCTTTCTTCAGGACATCAGGATTGCTATTGGCTAATTCCTTAATCGAATAGATTTCCAAGCTATTCAAGCGCTTCTCCATCCGATGCCCAATCCCCCAAAAGTCGGTCATCTTTGGAATGGACCAGACCTTATTTTCCACGTCCTGGTAAGACCAATTGGCTCGCATAGTCGGTGTGTGCTTGGCTTCATTATCCAAGGCCAACTTAGCAAGCAGGGGATTGGCATTCGACATACCGACCGTCGAGTAAATCCCTGTCTGTCGCCAAATATCCCTCTGAATACGAGCCGAAAGCATGTCCAGCTTATCTTTACGAGAAATCTGCTGGTCCGGGACAAAATAATTGAGCGAACTGGTTAGATCAATAAAGCCTTCATCAATAGAGTAAGGATAAATATCATCTGGACTGCCATAGTTCTGAAAGATTCCTTGGATTTCCATATTAACTGCGATATACTTATCCATCCGAGGAGGGACAATCACGGTCACCCGAGCCCAGTCTTCGATAAATCTCACATAGGCTGGATCTGTCCGTAAGCCTTGTTTTTTGGCATTATAGTAGGAAAATTTACGCGTCTTGATATCAAAGGGGAGGTCATAGGCACGGCCAACATTTGCTTTTCCAAAGACCTTTTTAAACATAGGTGAGGAGGCAAGAATAAGCCCAACTGAATTATCCGCCCGACTCATGACACAAAGGGAGGTTTTGAGAGGATGGAGTCCTCTTTCTACACACTCAACGCTAGCATAAAAGGACTTCATATCGACAAAGGCAATATCACTTTTGGGCTCTCTGGAATAATCAAAGTAGCCCATAGACTATCCCTCCATGGGTACGAAATTCCCCACGATAATACCCACAATCCGCGGATCTTCTTCGTAAGAAATGTGAATATCCTTGTATTTAGGATTGATGGAAACCAAACGTAAGCCATCTTCTTCTCGGTAGACCCGTTTGATATAGGTCTGGTTATTGCAAACCACTGCATAGACTGCCCCGTCATAATCAAATCCGGTCTCTCGAATCAGAGCCACTGAACCATTTTGATACTTGGGTTCCATAGAATCCCCAGATACCCAGGAAGCAAAATCATGAGCCAGTTCTTCATTGAAATAAACCGTATCAAAATTTCGATCATCATAAACTGAAGCACCGATACCAGCCGACATGCCTTCATAGACATGATACTCGTAGAGTTTTTCTGAAATAGCAGTCACCTTCTTAGCTTGTTCTTCTTGAGCCAGATTGCGAGCATAGACTACCACCTTTTCTTTCCCTTGGTTAGAGAGGCTATTATAGAGACGGACAATTTCGATTTGGGTGAAATAGCCTTTTGGTACTTTTAAGATTTTCTCTAGTTGACGAACCTTTTCTTCAGAAGGCTCTTTAACCCCACGTTCCCAGGCTGAATAAGCCTGAAAACTGATCCCAAGTCGTTCTGCAATCTCTTTTTGTGTTAGTTTTAGCTCTTTTCTCCGAGCCTTAAGTTTTTCTGGTTGGTACATGATTTACCTCCTAGTGTGGTGTTTTCATCGTAAGTTGACTTTATTTTTAAAATTCAACCATTTCGGTTTAGTTTTATTATATAAAAAAAGTAGACGAATGTCTACTAGAAATGTTGAGTTTTGGCAAACGATTGGTAATGATGATGCTATAGATTCCTTATCTCAAATACTGCCGTATGAATCCACTCGTTATGCATTTGAAAGTCATTCTCTATGATTCTACTAAAGGTGAAACCATTTTTTAAAAGCACTCTCTGAGAGATCAGATTGTCCGTTGCCGTCCCTGCGATAATCTTATGTAAACCATAAGTAGTAAAGGCCTTTTCTAAAACGAGTTTAACCGCTTCACTTGCATAACCTAAATTAGTAACATTTTCTCCGATCCTATATCCAAGTTCTGCTGTTTTTCGATCATCCTCTAAGACACTTAAATTGATTCTTCCGACCATAGTACCTTGTGCATCTCTAATAAGATGCGTGTAGACATCATGATTCTCTTGTTCCCTTAACAATTCCCTTGTAATTTCTTTAAAACCTTCTGAATCAAAATAGGTAGCTGGTCTAGGAGGTAAATTCCGCTCAAAATACTCCCGATTTTCTTTTTCAAAAGAATAAACATCTATGCTATTTTCTTCAGACATCAGCTCTAAACTTATCATTGTAAACCACCTCCTATCATTCTATAAATTCAAATGTACTCATGTTCACACAAAGTTATATTTACAGAATTTACAGAGATATCTTAATTTATTCATATCGTATCTACATTATAACACAACATACTATGAAGAAAAATAATACCCGTCAAGGTCCTCATAAATTCCAACATCTTGCTAAACAGGCTGGAACGCCTATGAAAGCTATTTTTGAAGCATACTTGATTAACCTTCATAAAATGATCACAACTCACAAATAAAGAAGAAAACCATCTCAAATTTTGATGAGATGGTTGATTATTTAGTCTACTTTATAAAAAACTTGTTCTGAGCTAGTTGGAGCAGCTTGACCAGCAATAAGCCTGTTTTTACTTAAGTCAGAATCTACCCAAGTAATAGTAGTTCCAGCAGGATAAATACTCATTCCATACCCTGAGAAACCAGCTCTAATACTGAAATTAATACTTCCATTGTTACCTATACTCACTTTTTCAATATTTCCACTGTCTACTAGCCCATTTTTATCGAATGTAAACTCTTTCCCAAGTCCATTTCTCCAAGTTCCAACTAGAGTAGAGAAATCTCCATTGAGAATAGCTTGCTCATCTATTTTTTGTGATTCAGCATTCGTTTGCTCTTCTTGTGTCGAAGGTTTTTCCTCCGTAGTCGTAACACTATCTTGAGTAGTCGTTGAACTAGTGGTTGTTGTACTAGTCGCTGTCGTACTAGTAGTAGAAACCTGTTCTGTTGTAGCATTTACTGCTTCTACATCTTGCTTCTTATGATTAAAGAAGAACATAAAACTTATCAGTACTATAGCAATTAAGCAACTTAACAGAATCAAAACCCAATTGATGCCTTTTCCTATTTTCATTTATAACTCCTTTATATTATTCGTATTTAATTATATCATACTAAACTGATACTAAGAACAAATTATATAAGACAATGACTAGTGGTGAGAATTTTGGGGGTGAACTCTCTTATTGAGGATTAAAAAAGAACACCCCGAAAGGTGTTCTTTGTAAGTATTGTAGTTCTTTCGAAGAACGTTTTGAGTGCAGTGGCTGCCATCCAATCAAACATCGCTTCGCTTATTTTCTTGGGGCAACTGTGCATAGCATATCTCTAAGCGACTAAAGTCGCTAGAGCTATCCTAATTGCGCACCGCCAGTTCTCATAGAAAAAAACACCTTGCAAGATGCAAAGTGTTTTCGTTTGTATTCTGCTGCCCAGCAACGAATTAACGTTTAGAGAACTGGCTAGCTTTACGAGCTTTTTTCAATCCTAGTTTGAAAAGTCTGGCTTTTAGGACAGCTCAAAAGCGCT
Source organism: Streptococcus timonensis (assembly GCF_900095845.1). Taxonomy (GTDB): domain Bacteria; phylum Bacillota; class Bacilli; order Lactobacillales; family Streptococcaceae; genus Streptococcus; species Streptococcus timonensis. The sequence goes on along the minus strand of NZ_FMIX01000003.1, from coordinate 359,027 downwards.
TGATAGGAAACATCCGAAGAGTTTCTGCCGATTTTGATTTCAAGAAATAGGAATAGATGTATCTAAAATAGGGAAATTTCTTAACGCAAAACCTTCAATCCTATCCTCTTCCTTCTTATCCTAACAAAGTTTGTAATATTGGAATAACAACGATAAATAGAACCGTACTTAAAGTCACCACATTCGTAGAGAATTCCACATCTCCTTTTCCCTGATTAGCAAGGATCGGAAGAACAGCTAAAGCTGGTGTAGCGGACTGAATCATAAAGGTCTTAAATTCTACTGTCGCCATATTTGGTGCAAAGAACTTCAATACAAGAAGCATAATCAGAGGAGCTAGGATAAAGCGTCCAACTAAAGTAACAATTGTATCTTTATCAAAAGTAATAGTATTCAAGCCTGCCTTTGCAAGAACGATACCAATATAAATCAGAGATAGGGGTGTGACGATATTTCCAACATAAGTCAAGGTATTCGTTGCAAAATCTGGAATAGAGATTCGAAGAATCAAACATAGTAGAGCCACAAGAAAACCTACAAGCGGAGCTGGTAGCAATTTCTTCCAATCAAATTTACTTGTCTTCTTGCTTTGACCCGATTTACTGTCACTCGTCATCAAATACACGCCCAATGTCCAGGTGGAAATCGTGTTGGTAATATAGTAAATTAAGAAATAAGGAAGAGCCTGATCCCCAAAAAGAGCAACGTTTAAAGGTAAACCAATAAAAATAGTATTAGCATTCACAAAGGTATTAATCATGGTGCCTCGTCGTCCTGGACGAACCTTGAAAATCATAACTGCAATATAAGCTACGATATAGCCCAAGATAAAGGCCACAAATGTATAAAGGAGACCTCCAGAAAGACTGATTAGTTTATCTAGTGTTAGGTATTTCATTACCGACACAAAGATTGACGCTGGCAAGGCTACATTCATGATTAAACGAGATAGGTTAGGTCCAAAGGCATCTCCAAACCATCCCTTCACCTGAAGAATATACCCCAAAACAATGATAGTGATAATCGGAATGATACTCGTAATCGAGGTTAAAAAGAGTGACATAGGTATCCTTTCTAAATTACTTAAGTCCACAGCCCATACAAATCTGTCGCTAGTGAAGGATAGACAGCAGCAATGAATTATTTATACTCTGGATACCACTTCAAATCACGAACTGCTTTGGCCATATCTGTTTCCTTAGCACGCGCAAGACCTTGCTCTTGTGCTTTTTTAGCGACTGCTTCTGCTACTTTAATAGAAACATCTGCTACATACTTGAATGGTGGCAAGACAGGAGCTCCTGGTTGGCCTGGATTGACAATACCACTCAATGAATGAGCCGCTGCTCCAATCATTTCATCAGTCAAAAGACTTGATTCAGAAGCCAGCATACCTAGACCAAGACCTGGGTAAATCAAGGCATTATTGGCTTGACCAATCACATAGTCGACACCTTTATAAGAAACTGTATCAGCAGGAATTCCTGTTGCGACAAAAGCTTTGCCATCTGACCATTCAATCAAATCTTTGGCACTAGCTTCTGCTAGTTTGGTTGGATTTGACAAAGGGAAGATCATCGGACGTTCTGTATTTTCACACATAGCTTCTACTATTTCTTTAGTGAAGGTATTAGGTTGAGTCGAAGTTCCTACAAGAATAGTTGGCTTCACAGTCTTCACTACTTCAAGCAGGTCAGTCAACTTGTCTGCGTTACTAAAGTCAGTACGTTTCTTAGCAAACGGTTTTTGTTCAGGAGTTAGGTCATCCATGTCATCAAAGAGAAGACCTTGTTTATCAACCATAAAGAAACGTTTATAGGCTTCTTCTTCAGAAAGACCTTCACTCACCATTTCACGAAGAACACGAGAGGCAATTCCTGCACCCGCAGTCCCACCACCATAGCAGAGATAAACTTGATCTGTTAATTTTTCACCACTAATATCCAACGAACCAAAGATACCACCTAAGGTAACGATTCCTGTACCTTGAATATCATCATTAAAAGTTGGAATTTGTTTCCGGTATTTTTCAAGAATATTGGCAGCATTCAAGCGGCCGAAGTCTTCCCAGTGAAGGTAGAGCTTAGGAAAGAGACGTTCTGCTGTTTGAACAAATTGGTCAATGAAGTCGTAGTAACGATCTCCGCGAACCCGTTCGTGACGATTCCCTAAATAATTAGGATTGTTACGAAGTTCTTCACGGTTAGTCCCTGCATCAATAACTAAAGGAAGGACCATAGAAGGATCGATTCCAGCAGCACCTGTATAGACCATCAATTTCCCGACAGAAATATCGACACCATTTGTTCCCCAGTCACCGATTCCAAGGATTCCTTCTGCATCTGTTACAACAATGAGACGAATCTCGCGATCCCCAGCAGCATTTTTCAAAGTGGCTTCAATATTTTCAGGATGATTGATGTCAAGATATCCCGCATATTGGGGATCTACAAAGAGGTCACTATAGCCTTCAATGGTATCTGCAATGGTTGGATCGTATACAATTGGATTAAATTCCTCCAAATGTTGAGAAAAGAGGTAATAGAAAAGAGTCCGGTTGGTATTAAAAATTTCCATTAGGAAAAGACGCTTTTCCAAATCATTGGCTTTTGTTTGCATTTGCGCATAAGTTTGCGCCGCTTGTTCTTCAATCGTTTGAACATGAGGTTATTTCTACTCGCAAAGAAATTAATCGTTCCTTGGCACAATACTCTACTGTAGGATTCCCTCCTATTATCATTCAGTATCTCTTTGCTGCCTTAAACGAAAAAGATAAATTCGATTTTTTAAAAAAGGTACGCCCTATCCGCGGTGGCTCCGTAGAGTTATTAAATCTTCTCCTCAAAGGAGACCTCGATGCAAGCCTACTCGGCTTGATTGAACCACTCAATCATCCTTCAATAAAGACACATGAACTCTTTCATAAAGAACTGTATGTCGTTTTATCTAAGAACCATCCTCTTGCTACTGCTCCTTCCCTCACTTTTGAAGATTTAGTAAATCAATCCTTTATACTTTTAGACGAACACTTTGTTCACCTGAAAGCTTTTGAACTACTTAATCAAAAGTATCAAAACAAGGCAGAAATATTCTTTAAGAGTGACGACATTGTCATCATTAAAGAACTTTTAAAGAAAGGGATTGGCCTTAGTTTACTGGCTGATATCGCACTTTCTGATGAAGATGATGATTTAATAAAAATCCCTCTAATACCGGAGGACCAGATAACATTTACAGTTTATTACACTTATCTCAAATCAACTACACTTTCATCAGAAGTAGAAGCCTTATTTAATCTCATTAAATCATATGAATAGAAAAAACTCTAACTATCAACTACCTGATAGCTAGAGTTTTTTACATTATAGGTATTAGGCTAAAGTACGAAGAAATAGGATATGATCGCCGAATTTTTCATTTACCCGATACCCTTCAACCAAATTCCTAATTATAAATCCACAAGGTGTCAATAAAAAAAGAACACCCCGAAAGGTGCTCTTTGTAAATATTGTAATTCTTTCGAAGAACGTTTTGAGTGCAGTGGTTGCCATCCAATCAAACATCGCTTCACTTGTTTTCTTGGGGCAACTGTGCATAACATATCTCTATGCGACTAAAGTCGCTAGAGCTATCCTAATTGCGCACCGCCAGTTCTCATAGAAAAAAACACCTTGCAATATACAAAGTGTTTTCGTTTGTATTCTGCTGTCCAGCAACGAATTAACGTTTAGAGAACTGGCTAGCTTTACGAGCTTTCTTAAGACCTGGTTTGGAAAGTATGGATTTCAGTTGAATTAAAAACAGCGTAATATCAAGAATTTTCGGAACGATATCTACTGATTTATTTCATAAAATATGAATCAATATTTTTAAATGGGGGAATAGTTTAGTTCTGTAAAAATTAACTTATCCTCTTACAAAGCTTATTCTGATAGACTTTATAACTGTCTGCGAAAAAAGGTAGAGGTTAAAATTAAGACATAAATATAGTTATCTTCTTAGTTAAATGGATTGTATTACTTGCAAATAGTTAATCTAAATTATACAATTTAGCAAAAAGAAATAAATTTTTTTACTTCATTCTAAAAATCCTCGGAGAATTCTAATATGAAACAGACTAAGAGCCCATTTCAGTATTCTAATATGAGAAATGCTAAGAAATCACCACGGAAACATAAATTAACATTAGTTGATGATGTTAGTTTTAAATTATTTGAAAGAATTTTGTTAATAATTACATCTGTGCTTTCTATTTTAACAACGGTAATAATACCTACTTATAAGCATTTTACAAATAAACCGAAATATTCTTTTGTGTTAAATAACCCTGTAGGTTGGTCCAAAAACGACGATATATTTTCAATCTATAACTACAGTGACGCTGATATGAAAAATACTACCGTGTATATACGATCTTACATGGTTTTGTCTGATGATTCGAATTGGGATCGTTTTGATGATTATCTTTCTAGTGATAGTAAGTATATCCCTATGGAGGGTCTAGATATGAGATTTCAGCTAACTGGGAAATCAAGAGGAAAAATTGGTAATATTACGATGGATAAAGAGAGTAATCCCTTTAGTAACTATTTCGTTAATAATAATTACGCTGAATTTGGACCAAACTTAGGAACGGATATTATATCCAGAATACATGATAAGAATTTAAGTGACTATGCTAAGGATTATAATACAGCCTTTGACAAGATGAATATTGTCATTTTTACAATTTTTGATGAAAATACTAATTCGTTTAACAGAGATTATAATAAGATTCAAGTATATGCGACAGACTATAGTGTTGGTAAGTCTGGTACAAAATTGGTAGATTCAAAGAAATACTTTGACAAGTATGACAACTCAGAAGATTATGCAGTATATTATAATAAAAATAACTATGATAAATTTTGGAACGACAAAGATATAACAATAACCTACTACTATAAATTTATCGATGAAATAATAAATGACTCCTTGCCATATAACAAAAAATATAGTTACTAAGGAAAATAAGCAAGAATTAACCTTACATAAAACTAATAATTTCTTACAAAAATACCTACGTCATAATTTTTGTATTTATTATATCGATTTTAAGTCTTGAATTTTTGAAAGTCGTTTTATATCAAAATGGAGTTTTATTATTTTGATCAAGGTAGATTTGAAGACGATTATTTTTATTTAGGAATGTAGCAAGATAAGAAATTCCTATTGTTTCGATTGTTTTTATTTCTGACCAAAATTCTACCTCATCACATATCTCGATCTATTAATTATTATACAATTAATAGGATAAAGAAAATCGATATCTCTATTTTTAAAAATCTTAAATAAAACTGGAAATTTTTGTACTTTTCCCGAGACAGTGGATAAACCCTTGATACGACTAAGTTTAAGGCGTAATATACACTCTCTAAAAATTGTACTTTATAATCGAAATGTACTTTATTTTAAGGCAAGATAAAGTACATTTTTTGATTTAGAAGCGTTCAATAAGTATCATTTATAAAGTACATTTTGGTAAAAAGTATTAATACTTTCAATTGTACATTTTTTTTAATGAAAATATTTCTTTTCTAACCATTACAAAACTCGTGAATGTTGAATACTTAGTGGTATAATTAAAACATGACATATAGAAAGAAATAGCCCTATGGAAAACAATCATAGCGAAGTTCAAAAAAACAAATTGACAATTGATAAAGTCCCAGTTCAAAACAAAAAGCTTACAGAAGCCCTTAGAGTTTTTCATGAGACACTTAATCATTCAAGGTTGATTGAGGTTCAAAATAGTATGCTACAAGCAAATAAAGCTGCTGAAGCTGCGTTATCAAGTTTTAATTTTTCTAAGCAAATAGCTGAAACCACTAAACCGTTTCTAACAGAAATAAACTCAGCCACGTCTATTTTAAATAACCAAGCATATCTTAAAATTCTATCTGATACAGAAGCAGCAGTTAGTTCAATTCTTTTAAAAACTCAAATAGATAATATTGGACGGATACTTGAACCTATTCACAATATTTTTGTTAAATCCACTTTGAATTTTACTGAAAGTTTAAAAGAATTTTTAAAGGAATACCATGAACCTTATTCTGAAACAGAAGCAGAAGCAATCACTTTAAATATTGAAAAACTTGCTGAAGAAGGTTGGGTAATCTACCATAGCTATAGTGATGACTATCGAACAATCTGCACTATAGATTTTGAAGAATTGATAAAAGAGTGGCAAACTCTATTAAAAGAAGATCTTGAAGATAAGGAACTTATACAAGAGTTAAAAGACTCAACGTATTACTCAGAACATTTGATAGATTCTATGATTGAAAGTTATAGAAGCCAAAATTATTACGCTGCTTATACGCTTGCTACGATAGCAATTGACGGAGCATTAAACAGATTTTCAGAACAATTTTCAAATAAAAAAAGAATACCTGTGGGATACAGATCTGTCGACTTATTAAATAGTCAAATTGTTAATAAAACGTTTTCTGATATCAGTCTATTTCATTGGTTATTCAGATTTTTTGATGATACTGACAACTTTACACTAGAAGAACCTAATAGAAATATGATTAGTCATGGGCGGTGGGAACATCCACTCTTTGAAAAAGATTTTTTAAAGTTATTTAATGTGCTTTTGTGTATTCTAAGCAACTTTGAGTTTTTTCAGGGCGATTTGTTAAAATAACAGTGAATTAACGCTATTTGTTAAATAAAGAAAGGGGTTTGAAAATGGATATTATTGTTAATACGGATTTTATTAATACTGTCATCACTTCTATAATTACGTCAGGGATTATCGGAGTGTTTATATCAGAATACTATCAAAGAAAAACTTTAGTAAAAATAATGAAAAGAGATTTTGTGATAGAACTCTTTGCTAATAGATTTATGTTGCAAGCCGACTATTCTGGTGATGCAAATGAATTAAATAAGTGCCTTGGTAAAATACCAATTATTTTTTCTGACAATGAGGAGGTAATTAACTGTTATGATAAATTCCTTTCTGAAATAAATGAAAAAAATCTTTTAAGATTAATAAAATCAGTTTGTCAGGATAAAACTGTGAATATTGATATTTCTAATTGGGATAACAAAATGATTATTAAGACACTTTCGATAAAGAATGATAATTCATAAATATAGTTTCAATTTTTGGGAATAATATACATTTTTGGCGATTTTTTCTCAAAAAAAAATTTTTAGTTATAACTAATAAAGTGGCTCTTTGTCAAATAGTGTTGATGAAGAACCTAATGAAAAAAGAATCCAACAAAAATTGGACTACCTGTCTCCGGTTGAATACCGAAGACGGTAGCCCTAGGGTGTTTTTATTAAATTCTCACTTTTTGGGGTCAGTCCCTAAGCCTGATAGTAATTTTTTGTTCATACTATTCCCCTTTAGTCATTTACTACTTTAAGTTGCATTGCTTTAGCTACTTCTTCTGCCTTTGATCCCTTAGGTGTATGGATTTCTACATCTGGGTTACAGTTATCCACAAAATAGAAGTATTCTGTAATTTCTGTTACACTTGCTGGAATTGTAATAGATTTAATTGATGATGTCCCCCAAAATACTAATGTTCCAATACTCTTTGTTCCTTCTGGGAATACAACTGATTCTAATGAACTATCAGAGTTGAAAACATCATCTTCTACTGTTTCTATTGACTTACCAAAGTGGACATACTTTAACTTATTGTCAATCGTAAACGCACCTTTTCCAATATATCGTACTGTATCTGGTAAAACGATTGCCTCACAATGTTTCAAGTTCGCAAGACCACGTTCTCCAATTGCGATAACAGGTTTACCTTTAATTTCCTTTGGTACACGAACAACCTTATCGTCAGAAGTACAACTATAGATGACATAACCTTCTTCCCATAAATATACGCATGTTAATATATTAATATATTTAAGGATTTATAACTATAGTTCCTTAATTTTCCCAGTAAAAAAACGAAAGGCACCACAAGTTATTTATGTGTTTTCTTTAAACGATTCATGTACTTCTGTCGCAACTTCTCACCCGCCTTTAATTGCGGTTGCGATAGATTGAGGACCTAAATATGCATCCCCTGTTATTAGTTCATTTCTATTGTATTCTGATGTTGACCGAAAGTCAAATTTTTACCTTTCATCTAGAACACTAAAGTCTACTTTTGTTCAATTGCTGCAACGACAAGGTCACATGGAATAATATGTTCACTACCTGCCACTTCATGCGTTGATCTTCTTCCACTTTCATCTGATTCACCAAGTTCCATTGTAATAACCTTTACACCAGTTACTTTCCCACTCTCATCACGCAATACTTCTTTAATATTCTCTAAGAAATGGAATGTAACACCTTCATTGTGTGCATCTTTGATTTGTAGTGTAGCTTCTAGTATATTGGTTCATATGGTCATCATTCTTTTGTTTTAGGTTTCAGCGCTTTTAATATAATGGATGTTGGCCTTTTTGTATACACTAAAATAGGGTTGGTGGAAAATTTCCATCAACCCTAAAAATTATAGAACCACACAAAACCCTGACCAGAGATGGCCAGGGTTTTGTATTTCAAAAATTATTCTGTAAATTCTATAGTTACTTTTACTTCAGAATCCATTGAAGAAAATATTGTTTTATAATAATTGATTGCAGATTCTTTAATTTCACTCTTAAATTTATCTAAATACTCTGCTTGTTTATCACTAGAAAGTTGGTTAGCGACCAATTTCCCAGTATCAATATCTTCTGTAGTTCCACTTAATAACTCTCCATGACTATCATATAAATCATAAGGATTATCTTTTGAAAGTTCAACACCAATTACTTCCAATTTTGGAACAATAACCTTATATTCTTTTTCGCTTATTTGTTCAACCTTTACACTACTTTTAATTCCAAATTTAGCTTTATAATTTAAAATTACTAATGCTGCTTTTTTAGAGAACGGCACATCAAACCCAAAAACTTGAGTTGTTTTTGTTTCAGAAATAATTTCATTAATTCCCGCATTCAAAAATACAACTTCATTCACTTTTTCAATACTTTCGATATTAATTGACGATTTGACTTCTGATTTATGTTCCTTAGGTAAGAAAAATAGCACTCCAATAGCTATAATAGCTATTAATACCACATTCAATAGTACACTAAACATATTAACTTTCTTCTTTAATATAGACAAGATAAAAAAACCTCACTTTAAATAATCTATCTAAATTTTACACATTCTAAAGAAAATAGTCAATATTTTTTCGTACTATCTTCTAAAATTAATTGTGCCTATTAAAAATGAAATTAGTTTGTTGCATTTGATTATATTTTTTGAACACCAAATCCATTTAAAATTGAGTGCTATTTTGAGCACTAAAAAAGGGCTCTTTGTCAAATAGTGTTGATGAAGAAATTTAGGAAGGGATTAAGCAACTAATTGTTGCTTAATTCCTTTTTGTTTTGGGCCAAACATTTTTGTTATTAAAATAATCCTATTTCTAAAATGGTAATAGTTTCTAAAGCCGTAGGCATTTCTTTTAAGCACTTTTATTTTATTGTTTATTCCTTCAATAGGGCCATTTGTTCTAGTTGGATACTCACAAGTATTTTGAATATATGGCAAGTAAGTCATAAGAGTCTTTAATACTCTTTTTAAACCAGGAGATAGGTCTAATTGCGTAGCTGCTTCAATCGTTTCCTTGAATTCTATATAATCTCTATCCTGTATACATTCACGAAGTGAATGTACAACCTCATAATCATTTTTAAGAGATGGATTTTTTTCTAAGATATAATCTACGATTCCTTTACTTGTTATGAAGCTTTCAAAAAGCTTATAACGATTATATTTATAGTTCTGAAGTTCATTAGAGTTCTTTAAAATTAACTTCCAATAATGTTTTAACTTTCGATATAATTTAGAGTCTTTATAGCGATGCTTATTCATGACACGTACCCGAGTTCGATTTAATTCTCTATTTAAGGCTTGTACGATATGAAAAGGATCAATGATAATTTTAGCGTTAGGAAACATTTCTTTTATTAATTGAATGTACGGTAAGTACATGTCGATGGAGATAGTTTTTACCTTTAATCTAGTCTTAGGCTCAAAACGATGAAAATACTTTTTCAAGCTGTAAGATTTTCTATCTCGTACAACATCGACCAGCTTGTGTGTAGTGCTATCACAAATAATGAAGCTCATATTACTATCGGAAGATTTGACGGATTTAAATTCATCAAAACACAAATGCTCAGGTAAATCGTGTAATGGTTTAATCTTTAGTAAACGTGTTGTATCATCTATGATACGTCTTACCGTATGAACTGAAACATTTGTTTCTTTTGCGATATAGGTTTCAGATACTGTTTCACTTATTTTTGATTTAATTTCGTTTTTTAAGCGTTTAGAGATATGACAGTGTTTTTCTACGATTCGACTAGTGTCTGCGGTAAATGAAGAGCCGCATTCTCTACAGAGAAATCTCTGCTTGCGTAGATTTAAGTAGGCCGCTAGGCCTGAAACAGAACAGAGAGTGATACGAGATGTTTTCGTGCCGTTTTTAACGATATTATTATTTCGGCTAACACACCCACAAACGGTACAAAATTCTGGTTTATGCGTATAAGTAGCTGCATAAAATAAAGATTTTCTCTTTTTAAATATCTTCTCTTGAACTTTATTATCCCAAATAATGTTTTTATCTTTGATTTGTAGTGTAGCTTCTAGTATATTGTTCATATGGTCATCATCCTTTTGTTTTAGGTTTCAGCGCTTTTAATATAATGGATGTTGGCCTTTTTGTATACACTAAAATAGGGTTGGTGGAAAATTTCCATCAACCCTAAAAATTATAGAACCAATAAAGTTCTTATACACATTTTTTTACATTACTCAACTTTCCGAAAAATAAGTATTTTCTCGAAAGATGCTTAATAGTAGATGACAGCATCTATATTATACTTGTGATATTTATTTGGTATAATGTTGAAAGGAGGAAGTAAGATGAAAAAATTAATCACTTTAATATTGGTATCTATGTCTGCATTTTTGCTAATGGCCTGCTCTAAGCAATCAGATAACTCCTTAGATGGAGAATATTACTGGATAAACGAAAATAGAAATGAAGTAGCTTTTGTTATATCTGGAGATACAGGAACTATTAAGCATGGAGAGGCCGAAGGGTTTACTATAGACAAAGAAAAATCAACCATTAAATTATTGGGAGAAAATATTATTAAACTTACAAAAAGTTATACTTTTAAAGATGATGTATTTACTGTAGATATTTCAGGTATGACACACGACTACTATAAAAAAGATAGCAAGGCTTATCAAGAAGCTTTAAAAAAGTATGGCTATCAATAATATACTCGAAAATCAGAGAAAGCTATGCTTAACTTAAAAGAACACTACACTCGAGTGTTCTTTTTTGTATCCGTAAAATATTTTAAAATACTTGTTTACAATCTGTATATACAGTTCAGAGTTATTTTTAATCATTTGAGAATTATTAGAGTAATCATATAATTTCTTTTGATATGATATAACCATGAAAAATATAAAAGAAAATAACATTCAAAAAGCATTATGGCATATCAAACGCCATTGTTACCATATAGAAAACAACCACTCTAACAGCGATATAACAGCTGAACTACTCCATTTAAAAGCAAGTGTTGAAATTTTAATTCGAATTTGGAATGATGAAAAACCCTATCCAAATTTGGACAGGGAGAATGTGTTTTGAAACATGTATTACTAAATTTTAGCTCAGAATCTACCTTTTATAAATTTTGGTATCATATCGTTTCATTCCTCAACATTTACTTTTTAATTATAAAAATTCTGCAGCATTTAACATCTCTGCAAGATAACTACCTTTTATCCAAACAAATTGATAATACATTTTTAGTCCATTGATTTCTAATGGCTTAGCTGTGGAATCTTTCCCAGATCCTCTAAGAAATACAACGTAATCTCTTGATTTTGGGAAATTCGGAGCCTCAATAATAATCCCGTTATTATTTACTTTAGGCATTCCATTTTTATCTTTTTCAATAACCAGCTCCAACTTGTTACTCTTAATTAAATATCTAACTTGTTCCCAGACTGGTTTTACTTTTCTTTCAATAAAATCATCATCAAAACTAATTATCTTGAAACCTAAAAAAATATTATCTTCATAAAGACCTGTACTTCCTTCTTTAAAAACACTAAATAGAAATCTCTGCTCTGCAAAAAAATCTCTTATAGAAGTATATTCAAAGTCTATATCATTGTCCAACCACTCATCAAAATCAACCATTAAGAGCTTCGTATCTTCAGTACGTTTATTTTTCTCTGTCAGTACAATTGTTTTGGACTTAAATCCAAATTTATGAAATAGCAAAATATCTTCAATTTTATTCGCTTGATTACTAAACATTTTGGCTAATATTCTTGAAGAGATACTTTTTGATACTTTGCCATTTTTAGATAATTCTAACTGAACATCCAAAATCTCCGCTATTTCTTTAATTGTTTTACCGATAAACTCTTTAGATAAATTGGAAAGAATCCTTTTCAGCTCAGATAAATTTGAAAACTTTTTGTCTGGTAAAAGAGGTTGAAATTCCTTTCCGAAATGTTCTTGAACAATCGTGGTAACAAAATTTTTAGTTAGTCTAAATCTTGGTGAATTTGGAAATTTCGGAGCAGTATCCATAAATGACATTTCTGTTCTTAGCTTAGAAATTTTAGGAAATTCTTCTTGCTTATTTAAATTTCTTTTCTCAACATTCCTAACAAAATCTCTTACGATTTTCCAATCGTTTTCTAAAACTATTTGATCCTCTTTACTAAATTTAAAAAATTGAAAGCCTTGTATTGGAAAATGAAAATATTCTGAAGCAGGTACAGTTTTGTCTGAATCGTATAAATAATAAACTAATAACAATTCTTCTAGTTTATGCCATAAAGTTGAATCATAAAAGTCATCTTGTTGAGCAATTTTATCTAACGACACTGCTGTGATACTCATTGGTTCCTTCGCCTCTATGGCATATCCACTTTTATTTCGTGAAGAAACTCTTTTCACCCCTGTAGTTTTTAACTCTACTGGTCTATCATCAATTAACAAGTCGGCTTCTTGTTTCACATCAGCAGGATAGCCAAAAACAGACTGTTCAATCACATCTCCAGCTATTCCTGTAATTTTAGGGTTATTCTCTGTTTTGTTAAAAACATTATTTCTATCTACTTCACCAAGAGTCTTTCCTACAATAGGATTTAATATCCCTAAGACTTCCTCCATAGAAAATAAATGGTCTGCCATAATTCACCTCAAATATTATTCTATTAACTATTATATCAAGATCCAGTAATAAATACTTGATCGATTCACAAAAATATTATATAATTAGAAAATAAAGATAGGAGAAAAAATGAAAGTACTAGAATTATTTGCCGGAGTTGGAGGTTTCCGAGTCGGACTCGAGAACTCAGATAGAGAATATTTCGAAACTAAATGGGCAAATCAGTGGGAACCATCTCGTAAATCTCAAGATGCGTTTGAAGTATATGACTATCACTTCCCCGACAGTGAGAATATCAATATTAGTATTTCTGATATTACAGACGAACAGTTTTCAAAAATGGATGCAGATATGATTGTAGGAGGTTTTCCTTGCCAAGATTATTCTGTTGCCAGAAGTAAGAAGGATGAAAAGGGTATTGAAGGGAAAAAAGGGGTTCTCTTTTGGGAAATCATCCGAGCTACTAAAAATATTAGACCTAAATATCTTATCCTCGAAAATGTTGACAGATTACTAAAAGCCCCTTCTAAACAACGAGGAAGAGACTTCGCAATCATGTTGACAGCCTTCAATAATTTAGGATACTCAGTTGAATGGAGAGTTATCAACGCAGCTGATTACGGACGCAGTCAAAGACGTCGTCGCGTTTTCTTCTTCGTTTATCGTAATGATACAGAATTCGCTAGATTAGTTGATGAAAGATTTGAGCACAACGACTTCATTTTTGATGAAATCAAATATAATGAGTATTTATTTCATACCGGTTTGTTTGCAACTGAATTTCCAGTACAAAAAACTCCTGTTAAAAATAGGTATGCTTTTTACGAATTAGAAAGTGACATCGTTAATATTTCTGATAATTTTACAGGAACTTTTTGGAATACTGGTGTCATGAGACATGGAAAATACTACTCTGTCGACACTAAACCTGACTTTTCAGGAAAGGCAATAACATTAGGTGAAATACTTCAAGATGAAAATGAAGTGCCTGAAAAATATTTCATCACTGATCCGGAAAAATTGGAAAAATTTAAATATCTTAGGGGGCCTAAACGAATAAAACGTACTTCTGCCGACGGGCATACTTATATCTATTCTGAAGGTGGTATGGCTCCCTATGACGACCTGAATCTTCCTGGACGTACAATGCTAACTTCAGAAGGCACAGTGAATCGTTCTACTCATTTTCTTAAAGTAAATGGAAGATACCGTCTGATTACTCCAGTTGAAGCCGAACGTCTTCAAGATTTTCCAGATAATTGGACAGCTAGAAAGAGATTATCAGACGGCTCTATTGTAGAAGTCTCTGACAAAATGAGAATGTTCTTTATGGGAAATGCATTAGTTACTGAGATTGTAAGAAAAATTGGAGATTTCATTCGTGAGATAGAAGAATAAGAGAGCTATAACAGCTCTCTTATTTTTCTATTTCTTCGTTCATCATCTGTAAAATTTCATTTTTCTCATCGATTGTAAATTCTGGGGTAATTAATGGTGATTCAATTGCATCATACATTATTGATTTCTTATCATTTAATCTTTCATATATTTTTTTATCAATTGTACTTCTTCTATCAAATTGACCATCTAACATAAAGTAATAGTAGTTAGTTTCTTGATTACTTTTCAATCCTAATCTATGAATTCTATCTCGTGATTGTAACATATGAGTTAGATTAAATGAATACTCTAAATAAAGTGCATCATGGGCTACCATATGTAATGAAACAGACTCTGCCAACGTATGTGGATTGGTTACTAAAACATCATATCTTCCTTTTTGAAAATCTAGGATGATCCTTTCTCGTTCACTTGACTCTATCCCACCATATATGACAGCAACCCTAAATCCTTTCTTTATTAAGTCATTTTTCATCTTATTTATTGTATCAACAAAGATACACCACACAACAATTATTTTCCCCTCATTAATTAGTTTTTGAGCTGTCTTCAAACATTTTGCATACTTAGATGATGTAGAAATGGAATTAATCAATGCTAATTCGTTATTAACAAATTTTGGCTTTTCATCAATTATCTCTATATCAGGTAAATCGTCATCCTGACTGTAATCACCATACATATCTATAGAAATTTCATCTTTTAATAGTTGTGGATTCGATGAAAGCTGTATCAAACGAATATAAAGTTTAAATGGATTGTGACTAAATTTCTTCCAAAGAATATTAATTAATTCTTGTTCTGAATCATTAGCAGTAGCATTAATAATATTATCCTCATTTTCTTTAGGGACATTTAGTTCTTTTTTCGTCACCCTCCAAAAAAATGGATTTAGTTTAGTGTTAACATCTTGTATAGTAACTGGATCTGGTTGATAGAGGGATGCTAAGTTCAAACCAAAATATTCATTAAATTCAAAATCATACAATATATGTAAAAAGTTCCAAATATCTTGGTAAGAATTTGGAATAGGTGTTCCTGTAAGAACATAGCGATAATTTGCTTTTCTTGATAATTCTATCGCAAATTGAGCTTTTTGAGATTCTAAATTCTTAATTTTATGAACCTCGTCAAATACTAACATTGTTCTTGAATCAACTATATTGAGAAGTTCATTTCTATATTTTATAAGTGATTCATAATTTATCAAAATTAAATTATAAGAATGAACATTTTTATAAAACATCTCGGGATAAAAATTCGGATCATGAACATCTAACAGTTTCAACATCTTTTTATCTTTAAAAACCGTTTTGAATTCTTCCTTCCAAGAAATAAACGAATTTTTTGGCCCAATAACAATAATCCTATCAATTTTATCTATTTGTTTGCTAGACAAAAATGCGAACGTCCCCAAAATCATAGAAGTTTTCCCTGCTCCTGGAACAGAAAAATTTGCGACACGTTTCATAGTTGCTTGGTAAAAACTAACCCAACTTTGAATTTCATATAATTGACGGTTTACTTCAGATTCTACAATACTATTAAATTTTTCAAAATCATTCAGGAATATTTCATCTTTATTTTTAATTGCAATTCCTCTTTTTGCAATTTCTTGAATTTTAAATTCTGATTCTTTAATAAACTTTTCAACAGAGTCTGATACTATCAAACGACAGTTTGTCCTCTCTGAATATCTATTAAATAATTTTACAATCTCTTGAACATCTATATATGACAATTCCGAATTAAAACATCTAACTTTGTCATCAGAATATTGTTTTTTTATAATTTTCTTTAATGATCGTTGCGTCAAATCGAGTGGGATTCCCAAATTATTTTTTAAATGCAAACCATTATCATAATAGAGTATCAGAGCATTTTCTTCAAAAACAATACTATCTATAACTATTTTCCCTTGACTAAATGAAATGATTTTTGATTTTACAACCTCATCAATTGTTTTTACAAATACCATTCCATTATTTGCTTTATTATTCCATAGCTTATCAAAAAAAGTTACTTTTTCTTTTAGCTCTGAATCATTTGTTTCCCAACTTTTAATAACAGAGATTTCTTCATAATTTTTTACAAAACCTGCTTCCGTTTCATTTAATGAACCAGAAAAATAAAGTATATTGTCAGAAGAATCTCTAAATAATCCAAACTTAGCATGAAATAAACCCGAGTGCGTAAAACCAATTTTTATATCAACCAAACCAATTTCGATTAAATATCCTAAATTTGATAGATAACGCTTTTGTTCACTATTTAATTTTTCAAGAGTGAGACTATTATATAATTCTTTTTCTATACCATCTTTTCTATTATCATATCCTTGGACTATTTGGCGATAATCACTTTCAGATATCTCGTGAGAGATAATTAATCGGTATTTACCTCTATTATCCAATAATCCTTCTATTCCTTTTGAATAGTATGCCAAAGCTTTAGAACTGAAGTATCCACTTACCCTATCATACGCACATGATTCCTGCATTGCAATATTATAAAATTGTTCAGGTATATCATCTGAAGATGTGGAGTAAAATGTTTTAAAATTATGATCTGATAACATCAATTACTTCCTAATTCTTTCAACTGTTCTTCAATACTGTTTAAAATTTGGTCAAACTCTGCTCTTAATTCGTCATTTAATCTAAGTACAGAATCTTTATCTATATCTTTTATTAACGAATCAACTTTATTTAGTATTACGATAGGCTTATTCTTTGCTGTAGACAATTTCTTGGTTTCTACATATCGCTCCGTAATGTTTGTAACTTGATTTTTGATGTCTTCTGTCAAATTAAGAATGCTGGTTTCTGATACATCTTTCTGAGTTGTTTCACTTTCAAAGAAATCATTTGCATCATCAAATACTTCTTTTTCATCTACTTCGTCAATCAGTGCACCACTCAGTTTTTTATCTTCAAAAACAAGTTTTAATTCTCGTATTTTTCTAGATACATCCCCATCTAAAGATAATACATTTAAAAACAGAACTTCTTTAATCTCATCAATTTGAGAGTCATCTACTTTTTTACTTTTGATAATTTTGTAAATCTCTCGGATTGGCCCATCTATTTTCTGTTGTCTGGCGATGTAAAACTTTTTAGGCTGTTTAATATATTCCAGGTACTCTATCATTAATTTAGCAATTTCAATCTCTTCATTAACTTTCGTTAATGATAGCTGTGTTTCTCTAGAGTACTCCTGAGGTGTAAACACTTTTTCTTCAATCAAATCTCGATAAATATCTACAAGACGATCAATTGGATTATAATCTACTTTGGATTCAATTGCATGCTGTAAATTCAATTCCAATCTTTTAATATCTTTTTCAGTATATGCATCACTCTCTAAAATGACAGCTTCTAAATAAGAAAATTCTGCACCAGCTCCTTCTCTTGATAATTGTCTCAAAGAAGTAAATCTTCTATTTCCATCTAGTACAATACCATTTGCCATTATCACTGCAGGTTCTGTCTGTGACATTATTTTTATATTAGCCTTAGTTTTCTTAAGGGCATCTGGATTACTTTGTTCAATATATTTTTCAATAATATTATTAAAAGCATTAATATCATCTTCAGGAAATTCTTTACCTTCATCTATAAATTGAGAAACATATGTAGCAATTCTTCCGTTTTTCTTATTATAAATTAAATATTCAATTGGTACTCTATAAACATCAAATGTTTTTGTTTGTCCTTGAATTGATAACTTTTTGGTGGATACTGGGGCGCCTAAATTAATATCTTCTAATAAATTCATTTACCGTAAACCTCATCTAAATATTCTTCTTTTAAAATATATACCTTATTCAATATATCTGAATAATATGCACCTTCTTCTACTAGTTTCACCCGAACACTATATTCATCTAAATTTAATCCATATTTGGAGTTTATATCATCTGTAAAATCTTCTAAATTAGCTGATTCACATTTTAATAACTCATCAATCAAAAATTCGTTCAAATTCTTCTTTGTTTTACTTCGACAATATAGATTTGGGAAGCCTACACTAACAGCTTTTACTTCATCAGAAGTACTGATAAGTCTGTCTAAAGAAATTAACTCAAATCCATCTTCTAAAAGGCTATCACTAAATCCATTATTTATTAATGAAATAATAGAAAAATACTCTCCATCACTAGTGAAATCAATTACTCTTGATATAAATTGTAACAATTTTTTCTTATTAAATCCTCTATTTTCTAAGTGTTCAACATTGATATAACTTGTCTCTGATATCTTTAAAATTTGTAATTCACTTTCCAATCGTTGAATAGAACTATAGTACTCATTTGTTCTAAAAATTGGTTTATCCCCAACATGAAAGATTTTATGTGACAAAATATATGTGGTAAAAGCTTCCATTCCAGATCTGTATTTTTGCTTTACAATAATTCCACCTTTTTCAACAAATCCAAGATTTAAAACTAGTTCAGAATTGATTTCATTTAAATTTAGATCTCTTCTCACAATAGAATAGAATTCATTCTTTTCATAGATATCATCACGTAAACTTTCTTTTAAAGCACTTACTTGTGTATAATACTGATCTTGCTCAAAATAAACTACTCTATTTTGAATATGATTTGTAAACTCAGATAAAACATAAGCTGTTAAAGTATCACCATTAAATCCATAGTTCCTTACCATATAATCAATAAATTCATCTAACGAACTACCATTAAATTTTTTTAATTCTAATAATATATATTCCCTCTTAGTCAGTTTCCCTTTAACAAAACCAGGATTCCGTCCTAAGGTTACAGTATTAGATAAGATTTTATATTTCTTACAAAAAAAATGTAGCTCATACCCATTCAATATGTCTAATTCTTTCATTAGAACTGGATTTTTTTCGTAAATCCAATTCATATCATATGCTCCATCAGCAATTAAATCAAATACTTCAACTAATTTTTGCTTAATTTCAGGATTATAATCTACGCCGTGAAATCTGTATCCTTCCCTGAAGGAAAAAATAATATTTGAGTATCGATCAAGTAAAGCACTTAAACTCCTTGTACTCTTTATCTTTAACTTTTCGTTATTCCCTATCTCCTCAGTATACAAATAAAAAATATCATCCAAAGAAAAATAATTTTGTAAATTTCTATTCCTCTGTAATATATCAATAACAATATATTCCCTCGACAGTTGTTTTCTATTATTATTCAATAAATAAGTTCCAGATGAATCCAACAAAAATTGTTTTGCATTTTCATCGAACTTCCCTTCCAAAATATCGGACTCTAGACTTTTAGTACCCTTTTTATACAAGAGTGATAATAATTCATAAACATATTCATTTGAGCATAAAACGTTAATAAATAAGTCCTTAGAAACCCTATAATTGGTAAAGAAATCACGATATCTCTCGATTTCATTAATATGAGGCATCTCTCTAGCTAATTTCTGTAATATCTGACTAACACGCTGTCTGCTTACTCCAAAAACATCTCCAATTTCTTGTAGTGTTTTTCCTTGCAATTTTAAAATTAAATAATCTTTATATTTAAAATCGTTTTTGAGAAAATCTTCCAATGTGACCGATTCCATATCAATTTGATTATCATCTTGATTATTATCTTGATTATTATCTTGACTGTCATCTTGACTATTAATCTTATTTAAATCGTAAAAATTTTTATTTAAATTGAATGTATTAATGAGTACTTCAGGAAAAGATAGACTATCAATTGCAAGCATAGTATAATCTCCATTTTTATCTAATTGCAAAAAACCATCTGCAATAAGAATTTGCAAGATTTGCTTATCTAATCCGAATGTCTCGATTTCACTATTATTAACAAAGGTGTTATTTAAAAAATAAGCAAAATTTCTCCATTTAAGCACTTCTAATTGTTTTTCAGTTTTTCCCAAAATTTTATAATATTCACTTATTTTTTTCTTTAACTTTTTGGACGAGTCTAGAAGACCTTCTTTTTCCCAATCAAGCGTTTCAAAAAGTCTATTAAATTCGGAAATGGATTGTGTTTTTTTAAAAATTTTCAATCTTATCCCTTTATAATAATCATCTTTTCCCTCACAGTCTACATATTCAAGCATACAAACATCATCAAAAATATCAGTGGACTTAGACAAACAGGGTAAAGATTTTATAAAATAATCTCTTAGTTTTTTTATTTTGCCACTTGAAAATTTATTAGTCAATTTAGGATTGTCTTCCAAGAACAAGTCCAAAAATTCAACATCATCTATAGCTAACGAAATTGCTAGTGGAAGGCTCAGGCCAAATTTTCTCAGATAATATAGTGAAACACTCATAATTCATCCCATCTCTTCATTTAATATTATCTATAGCTAGTAATAAAAGAAACCGCTTTACTAAATACTAGTATATCTCTTTTTCAGGAATAAAAAAACAGTTTATAATAAAATAATAATTTTAATTAAATTACTTTTATTCAAAATCTAATACACATCTTTTTATTGTTACAGCAAATCCTAATCTTATTTACTCTAGTAATAGTTTTAACTCTGCCTTCTTTTTAGCACTCTCATCTGAGATTTTCTTACTATCCCAAGCATATGCTACTGATTTGCCTTTATTATATACTAACCAAATTTTCAAGTTATCAATACTTCTTTTGAGTTCTGGCCAACTCTCTTGCTTAAGTAATTCTGGGAATTCTTTACTAGAAGCAAATCCCTCTTTACTAATTCTATTTTTAAACTGTTTTTCTAAAGATAGACTGTATTGATTAAATTCTTTAATCAATAGATCTTTAATATCGTGAAACAAAAAATGGATAGGTACATTTTCATTCTCTATATAAGCTTCAATGGCATGCTTAATATTGTCTTCTCTATCAGGAAAATATTCTCTTAATAAATCCAACAAACGAAAATATAATGCCTGTTTTGATACTTCAAGACTATCTTGTACAGTCTTAAAGCTACTACAACCGTAATAAATTTTAGATAGTAAAACAATGTCTGGCATCAGTACTACCGCTGAAAATATATTTGCTTCTCTCTCCAGTATATCTCCTTTATTATAAACAGACTCTGTAAAGCATGTACCGTTGTGCTTAAGAATGAAATGCCCTAATTCATGACACAAGGTAAAGTTGCGTTTGGTTACGGGATTATCTTTTTCATATGAAAAACTGATGCCAAGTCTATCAATAATCGTCAACCCTTCAATCTTGTGGTTTGAAAAATGATGAGGGATGACTTGAATCTGATTCAAATCAATACAATGGTCAAAATAGTTGCGAAAGTGATAATTAAGGGTTGAAATTTCTTCTTCTTTTATAAAAGAATATAGAGCTTGTTTTGTGATTTCACTTACTCTTGAATACAATTCATCCAACGAACAGTACCTCCTTCAAGTAACAATATACAAAACTAAACCAATTTGGTTGAATTTATTATATAAAAAAAGTGGTCGATTGTCCACTTTATATTACTAATCAATAAATTTTATTTGTTCTGGTGAACCTAGTGAAGTAAATAACATACTCTCAGAAAAAACATAATTATGTTTAAAAATATAATCAATTAACATTTTTGTTGATTCTGGATAATTTTTAAAAAATTCTTGGTAAGCTTTATCTCTATATATGACACTTTTTTCCATTACTGAGAGACATTTGGTATTATCTTTTGAACTGGATTCAGTACAATATTTTATCACAAATTTACCCAATTCAATAGGGTCAATATTACACTTAACACCTTTTTTAGCTAAATATTCAATAATGGTATTAGTAGGTTCAGTAATATAATGCACTCTTCTAGCTTGCAAAATTATATCAGACCAATTTTTTACATATTCGGGGGGCACCTTACCTTCAAAATAATTTTTAAGATATCTAAAAATTGATTCTATTAAACTAAATGTATAGAACCCATCAACTGGGAAATATGTTGCTAATACTGACTGACTTCCTAACCCAAGAAACATATTTCCAATGTTTAAATAGTGAGAGTCTAATACCTGAGTCTGACAGGCTCCCAATATAGTGACATCAGGTACCACCTTTATATTACTTACTAACTCAATCATATCAATTTCATCATCGCCAATATGAAGCTTACCAATCTGATCTGGTTGATTTCTACTCGCTTCAGGCATACTACCATGTCCATAATAAATAAAAAATGTTGCAAGATTTTCATTCATAATATGAATGAAATCAGTTTTGTTTGTAACTTCATGGTAATTAACACTATGTTTAGGAAAATACTTTTTTAATAGTTCTCCTAGTTTCTTTCCATTACTATACAATATGTCATTATGGTTAAGAGTATTGATAATCAGAAAGGACACTGAATCTTTCGAAATTTCACTTGATAAGTTACGTTTAGCTGAATTTACTAATGTATTACCAGGAATAATTGGCAATCTGCTGATTGATTTTATTAAGCCTAGAGGAGTATCTTTATATTTAACCCATTCAATTGGTGCATCTGTAATGAATTTTATATGCTTCCCATGTTTAACAATTATATCGATAAAGCCATCATCTAATGATAACTTTAACTTCTCAGATATTTTATGGAAATTATTATTGAATTTTTCAATTTCTGATAAATTGGAATTCTTCATTATATTTTTAAACATATGCGAATACCACAAAGTAATATCTTTAGAAGGTAAGTTAGGCAAACGCACATACGGAGATTTTGTATCCAAAGTAAAATTAAGAGATAAAGAGTCTAAGATTAAATTTTCTAGAACTCTATCAGAAATTATTGGTAGCATCTTTTCAATATCTTTGCTGTCCCCTATTCCATAATATCCTGAAAAATCATATATCTGCCGAAGAACTGATTTAGACAGTCGTAACTGAAACTCTCTATTTACCAAATCAACACTTGTTTTATTTACCATCGGCAAAACAAAAACCATATCTGTTCGATAAGATATTTCATCAAATCTCTTAAAAAAATAATCCGATAGATTCAAAAAATATTTTTCAAGAATATCAAAGTCTAAATCTGCAGTATCTATTGAATCATCCCATTTCCTTATAATTTCAATCAAAGAATCAATTCCTTTTTCATGTTTTGCAAGATATATGATATACTTTTCTGCAATTAGGAGCTTTAAATAATATTTCAAATCACTTATCGCTTGTTCCTCTGTCACTAGTTTTCCTTCTGTTGTTGGGTTATCAAATGGTTTTGGTTCCTGCCCATTTTCAAATATAGATAGGTACAAACCTCTATTACGATTGATTGCAATCTCTAAAGGTCGCAAAAAGCGCTTTTGAGGTATGCTAATCGGCTCAATTTTTGTTTTATTAGAGATTGTAACTTTATTATCTAATATCTGACTAGCATTAATGCTATTTTTTTCAACAATCAATTGTAGTTTGCTGAAAGGAATCTCTACTCCATCTGTTAAAAAAATCACAGGTAGTGTTGTTTCTTGTATTTGTTCAATAATAGGATGATCTTTTAATTCTTCAGGAATGAAAACGCAGCCTAAAGGAGTTTTCTTAATTGAATCTATAATCCCCTCTGTATTCTTAATTAACAGCTCTATATTTATGTATTCCGTAATATATTTTGGATTTTCAATAAATGAAGATAGAGGCCAAGGAGCAAATAACTCTTCCAGACTTTTAGGAAGATGGGCAATTATATATCTTGATTGAGTGTGTGTTGCAATATTTCTATTGAAGCGATAAGAAAATGTATCTCTTTCTATAAAATTGGAGACATCATATTTATTCGTAGTTATAAAGAAACCTACAAATGGTATATTTTTAAACATAGCACCAGATCTCAAATAATCTTTCATTAATTTAAACTATTAAGTATTTTTTTAATTCAATTTTCAAAATATGAAAAAGTACTAATATAACTTATAAAATTATCTCTTAAAAAAATTTTTCCGTTCTTCCATAAACTCAATCAACTCTTTCTTAAATACTTCCTTTTCTTCTTCAGTTAATCCTTTTGAGTTCATACGGAAAAGCAATTCCATATTGTCTAATTCATCTGAATTTTCTTCTGAGTTCCCAACTAAATAATCAACAGACACATTTAAAACTTGTGCAATCTTAACAAGATTTTCCTGTGTTGGTTTTTTAACCCCACGCTCCCATGAAGCGTAAGCAGGTTGCGAAATTCCTAGTTTTTCAGCAACATCAACCTGGGTTAATTGTGCTTGTTTTCTTAGTTTTTTTAAGCGTTCCGAAAATTCCATTGTGTTCCTCTTAAAATTTTTAAAGAATTTTTCAAAAATCTCTTGACAAATATAACTATTGGTTATATAATTTAAATATAGCTGTTGGTTATAATAGTTATAAAAATAATAATGCTTATCTTTTAGCATCACGATCCTTGAAAATTTAATAGAAAGTGCGTCTGACAACCAGAGGACTGATTGCCAAAACTACACTAAACTTCGTACCTTTATTGTAAATGTTTTGGAAAGAAAAGTCAAGTCTATTTATGGTTGAAGTGAAGATATAAAACATTTTTGTGGGCTTCCACGCATTTCGGACTTTCGCACTTTTCCGGATAGTAAAGTGAACTGGCTTCGCCAAAGGCGTAAGAGAATCCTTGAGGCATGATAGTGACTACCTTTTGAGATTGGCTGGGAAAGCGATGGTAATTTACGCAAAGCACCTTGCTAAACGTTGCCACCGTGGAAAGAGTATTCTTTCCAACCAAATAACTTTTCTTTACTACTGTCTATCCTTATCAGATAGACTAACTCTCAAGCTACTAAGTCTTCCCAATTTCTTGGTAGCTTTTTACTTTAACAATAAAGGAGAAAACTATGACAAACTTTTTTCGCATTACAATGTAAAAGACTTTACAATAATTACCTCTTCACTTATAGAATGTTCCGTTCATCTGAGAAGTTAATAGCTCAACTTTACTCTCAAACTCTAAATGATTTAGATACCATAGCTAAAAAATCACTGGCTACTGGATTTCCTCAAAGTGAAGTACAATTTTATACTAGAATGTTTAAACGTAAACTTTCTATTCATTATTACTCAAGAGTGAAGCAATTAGCTTAGCTCTTTTTATTTTACAATCAGAAAGGAAAATACTTATGATCCCAGAAACACTGAAAATGAAACCAGAATTTATCGGCCCAGCTTACTATGAAAAATTGGGAAATTCTCCCCGCTTCGTCTTTGGAAAAGAAGGCAAATATCAACGTCATATTTTAAACAGTGAAACACATGGTTCCTTCCATGTTATCACACCTGCTTCTACCACAGTCTTCCCAGAAGATGCTCTTGTAGAAGTTGTTAATCCTATCTTTCTATCAGACACTTCTCTGAACGGAAATTCTGTTGCACCTGCGCTCAATGTTTTTGCTGAAAAACTTGTACTGAAAAAATAATTAAATAAAGGAGAAAACTATATGGCTAAAATTGGATTAAACTACGGAGAAAAACTACAAATTGCTGACAAAACTTATCGCGTTATCACTGATGGTTTAGACATCCCTCAAGTCCTTGGTAAATTGACTTTCCGTGGCATTGAAGGACCAGATATTATCTTTGAAGAAAATCGCTCACAAAGAAACCCTGACGGTTCATTTGCCCAAATTAATACAGGAGAAGTCCGTGGTATTGTTGTTGCGATTCATTCTTCTGAACAACATCAGACACTTTTCTTTACTATTGCAGATATGTCAGAATCTGAAATTGAAGATCTTGGCCTAAAATATCGTGAAGAAATTGAATTAGAAGATATTGTCATTACGCATACTCACGTAAATCGAAATGACATCTTCAAACTTTTTGCTTCTAAAATCAAGAAAAAAACAGGAGGTACTCCGTCTAAGGAAAACAAAACCGTAGAACATAAAAAAGAAAGTTAGGAGGTGAGATACTATGAAGCTCTTTACCTATCGAGGACAAAGAGTTCGAATCATTCACCGAAAAATTAAGGAGATCACATGGTTAATTCTGTGGTTTCCTTTTTTATTTGCTATTAGCCTTTATACTTACATTCATCTAGAAGAGTTAAAAATTTATCCCTTACCACAAGCTTATTTTATAGGCGCTGTATTCTTTAGTTCTTCTATTCTTGCTTGGTTCATTAATCACCTTTGTTACGAGAAGCTACTATTCTTTCAAAAAATGAATAGCTTACGTATTTTATCTCGTTTTTTATTAGAGAATAATCTCTATCTATCAAAAAAAATCAAACGAGAAAATAAGATTAGTGAAAAGATTGAACTTCCTCAAGTATATCTAAAACAATCACCATATAAAATTGAAATTAGCTTCATCTTAGAAGGAAATAAATTTCAGGATCGTTTCTTAAACCTTGGTTCCACTCTTGAAGTAATGTTTAATGGAGATTTTCGAAATAAAACTTTTGATAAACGATTTATCAAATATGAAATTGCCGTCAATCGTATTGATAGTCGTATTTCTATTGATAATGTCACAGTCAAAGATTCGAAACTACAACTCATGAAAGATGTGACTTGGGACTTTATTGAAGAGCCTCACCTTCTCATTGGTGGTGGAACTGGTGGTGGAAAGACTGTTGTTCTCATGACCATCATATATGCACTCGCTAAAATTGGATTTATTGATATTTGTGATCCCAAAAACTCTGACCTAGCTGGTTTAAAAAAGATAGCTGTTTTCCATAACCGAGTCTTTACTAGTAAAGAGGATATCATTAACTGTTTTAAAGAAAATGTAGAGTTTATGGAAAAACGCTATAAATTGATGTCTTCATCCCCTAAGTTCCAAGCTGGTAAGAACTTTAAGCACTATGATATGAAACCAAAGTTCATTCTAGTAGACGAATGGGCTGCTCTCATGGCAAAAATCGACCGTGACTATAGCCAACAAGCTGAACTCATGGAATATCTTTATCAACTCGTCCTAGAAGGCCGTCAAGCTGGTGTCTTCATCATTTTTGCTATGCAACGGCCTGATGGTGAATTTATCAAAACAGCTCTTAGAGATAACTTTATGAAGCGTCTCTCCGTCGGTCATTTAGAATCAACAGGATATGACATGATGTTTGGAGATGCAAATAAAACAAAAGAATTTAAAAAGCTCGATGAAATCAACGGTGTCCGTATTAAAGGACGAGGCTATATTGCTAACAACGGTGATTTAGCGGGTGAATTTTTCTCACCTTACGTTCCACTTGACCAGGGTTTCTCCTTCTATGAAGCTTACTCACAAATACCAGTTATAGAATTTGAAGGAGAAGAATTCTCTGTCTTTGAAGAATTCCAATCGCAAACTAAAAGTAAAAAAGAGACACAGAAGTCTGATATGGAACTTAAAACTACTAATCGTACCCTTAAAGACTTTTCTGATGAGCACAATCTAAAAATGGCAACACTACGGAAAATAATCTATCTATTAGAGGAAGAAGGAATGCCTTTTGAACGTTCCGACTCTGCCATTTTAGTAGAACCTTTTCAAGAAAAACTCCTTCTTGAAATACTCTCACAATTTGATGAGGACGGACGTAAATCTTATCCAAAAGCTGTTGAAGCGATTATTAATCATCATGGGCTAGGACAAGGGCAAGGGCAAGCCTGACCACAGGTCAGGCGCAGACCGTAGACCGACGTTCCTAGTCCATGATGAAACTTCAACCCCCGGTTTCTAATTCCGAGAATCGATTTGAAACGAAAAAGAATGCTGATAAATCAACATTCTTTTTAAGTATTATTTGCAAAAAACAAGATATTTTGTCTGTTTAGCTACCAAAAAGATACCATATCTGCTTATTTTTTCTTACAATTTTTTTGATGTGCTTTTAATTTCTTCATCGCCCAATCATAATGACTTGAAGTAGTGCTTACAAAATACGAACCAAGTACACTTAAAAAAGTAGACGAATGTCTACTAGAAATGTTGAGGTTTGGCAAACGTCTGGTAATGATGATGCTATAGATTCCTTATCTCAAATACTGCCGTATTAATCCACTCGTTATTCATTTGAAAGTCATTTTCTATGATTTTACTAAAGGTAAAACCATTTTTTAAAAGCACTCTCTGAGAAGCCAGATTGTACGTTGCCGTCCCCGCGATAATCTTATGTAAACCATAAGTAGTAAAGGCCTTTTCTAAAACGAGTTTAACCGCTTCGCTGGCATATCCTAAATTAGTAACATTTTCTCCAATCCTATATCCAAGTTCTGCTGTTTTTCTATCCTTCCCTAAAACACTTAAATTGATTCTTCCAACCATAATACCTTGTGCATCTCTAATAAGATGCATGTAGACGTCATGATTCTCTTGTTCCCTTAACAATTCCCTTGTAATTTCTTTAAAACTTTCTGAATCAAAATAGTGAGCTGGTCTAGGAGGTAAACTTCGCTCAAAATACTCTCTATTTTCTTTTTCAAAAGAATAAACATCTATGCTATTTTCTTCAGACATCAACTCTAAACTTATCATTGTAAACAATCTCCTATCATTCTCTAAACTCAAATTCACTCATGTTCACACAAAGTGACATTTACAAAATATCTCTTAAATTTTGGTCTCTTTTCCAATGAGCCTCTTTCTTATTAGCAAGAAAGTTTTCTAAAAAAGTAATAATTTCTTTTTTGTCTTCTTCGGTTAGTTCATACTCTCTCAATAAACTAACAATTTCTTCTAGTCCGTCATCACGTCCTTTTAAAATCTCAAAAGATGTACCAAAGATTTCAGCTAATTTTTCTACTGTTTCATCTTTCGGATTTCTCCCTCCGTTTTCCCACCTAGCGTACTGGGCTTGAGCTACACCTAACTTTTCAGCAACTTCTAATTGAGTAAGTCCTGCATCTAGTCGGGCTTTTTTTATATTGTCTTTTAACATTTTAAAATTCCTTTCGTTTTTCTATTGACTTATAACCAAAATGGTTGTATTATACTTATATAACCAAAACGGTTATATAAAAACAAAGCATACAAAATAAGTGATACTAGTTAAATTTATGAGTATGCAAAAACACCCCAGAAAGCTCTGCAAAGCGTTCTGAGGCTTTCGTTTAAAACCAATACAATTATACCAAAATGGTAATAAAAAGTCCATAAAAAGTGAGATATGGCTAGATTGAGGATATTATGACATCAACACAATTGGCATTTCAAAACAACAAAATTAACAATACTCATTCTTTTTATTCGCCTAGTTTAGAAGAATATATTCAAGTAAATGATGATGTATTTAACGATATTCGAGACGAAGAAATTGAACTTCGAGCACTTGAACTGCTCTCGAGTTTTCTAGACAAGTATTTTGGGTAGTTTAAAAACTAATAAATTAGAGATTGGGAGACAAGTGCAAGGGCGCAAGCCGAAGGCAGAGCGCCCGAAGCTCGAAGTTCTCCCAATCTCTAACATAAAAGCTGGCGTTTCTAACAGCCAGCAATCCGATACACTTAAGGCAACGTCCTAAGTAACGAGCCATTGGCAAAAATCAATAGTAGCAACGAATTACGCAGATTTTAAGCATAGAAAGGAGGCGTTACATTGAAAAATACCATTCAATCTCTACGAGAATATCAAAATAAAGTAGATTTATCAGAACTAGAAAAATCTATTTATATCAGTATTGACAGATTAACAGTAATCTTTGATAGTGAGAACCAATCACTTAGACGAATATTTCGTGAATTACGAAAATCACTCGATAATATAATTCAAGAATTTAGTATTCAAGAAAATCTAAGAGAAGACTATTTTACTCTTTATAAAACGATAAACGAAGATAGTATAAATCTAATTTTCTTTCAACTATCGGATTATGGTGGTTATCAAGTCATACGCCTAGACTTCAACCCAAACTCACTAAAAGAATTTGAGGGGTTACAAGTGTGGAGGCAGATTATGAATTACGCTCGATTAAATCGATTAGAAATTAGACTGTCACGATTAGATCTTGCTTTTGATATCTTCAATAGGCCAGAAATAGTTTTTTTACAACATATCAAAGGAGGGGTTAGTCATAAAATATTCTACGGTAGAGGGGGAAATATAGAAAGTAAATACTGGGGTGCAAGTGGTAGCAACGTTCAAGTACGTTTGTACGATAAGAATATAGAGGTATTAAGTCATAAAAGAGCTGATAAATTAAATATAGAGAGTAAGCCTTTTTGGTGGCGATTAGAGTTCCAACTTCGGACAAAGGCTATAAATGAAGAAACCATTTCAGAGATTTCTAAACGATTGGAGAATTTTAGCTTCTTTAGTCTTTCGAGTGTTCCAGATGATAGCAAAGCATTTGCCTATATTTTTCTTCATGAACCAGCACTCTTACCCGAATTATTCCCCTACCTCAAACCTAATACTATTAGAGTGAAAAAGACCAGACTTAGAAAACACCTAAAAGCATTTGATAGTAGCTCATTTTCTTTAGAACTACAAGATGCACTTAAAGAACAAACCCCACGATTAAATAATGAACTCAAACAATTAATAGGAGAATTCCTAGAACTTACTAGTAAAGGAGAAATTGACTTATGAACGATAAACTAACTATGACAGTACAAGAAATTATGGACTTAGGGTTTTCAAAATGGACTGCTTATAATATTTTACGGCAAGCAAAACATATTATGGTTGAACGTGGATTCGATTTTTATAATAATAAAGGACTTGGAACAGTTCCAGTATCAGTTGTAGCAGAGATACTTGGATTGGAGGAACTACATGTCAAAAACTAGATATACCGGTGTTACGAAAGATGATAAGACTGGCAAATATACTTATTATTTTAAAGCTGGAGTTGACCTAGCTACTGGTAAACCTTATCAAGAACGTAGACGTGGTTTTCAAACCGCAAAAGAAGCCTTTGAAGCACGTACAAGAGCCTTGAATAAGATACAACAAAAAGGAGGAATTAAGCATACTCAATGGACTTTTAAGCAGTTTATGGAAGAAGTTTTTATGCCAAATTATTACGCTACAACAAGTCCGGATCTCGAACACAGACGTCAAGTTATATTCGATGAATTTATTCAATACTTTGGTAAGAAAAAACCTAGAGAAATTACTACTTATGATGTGATTAATTATAGAAACGGTTTATTAGAGAGATATTCAAATTCATATGCAAGAAACAAGATGACATTGCTTAATCAAGTTTTGAAAACTGCGAAAAAATATGGGTTGATTTTTCATGAAATTCCCACAAGTAATATCAGTCCAATTCCAATCATAAAAAAACATATAGATTTTTGGACAAAAGACGAGTTCCAAAAAGTAATACAATCACTTGATAAAAAGAGTTATTTTGAGCACTTTGTTTATACACTTTTTTGGTTATATTATTTTACGGGAATGCGTGTAAATGAGGCGACTGCTCTTTATTGGGAAGATGTAGATTTTGAAAAGAAAACTCTAGCAATCAATCACAACTTACAGTACATAAACCGTGAAAATTGGGTTCGGCGTAACAAACTAAAAACGGAAAGCTCCAGACGAACCATTGGGCTTGATGATAACACTCTAAACGTACTTAAGGAATGGAAAGAACGACAAGCAAAAGTTGACAAGATACCATTCATTCTATCACTTGATGGAAATCCATATCGTAAGCGTAGTATTAGAGACCAGATTATAAAATACTCTAAACGTGCAGGTGTTAAATACATTCAACCCAAAGGTTTGAGACACTCTCACGCATCATTACTCATTAATGAATATAACGTAAATGCTCTATATATTCAAAGACGATTGGGTCATTCTGATGTCAAAACTACACTTAGTATTTATAGTCATTTATACCCAAACGCTGATTCCGAATTAACAGATAAACTCAATCTCATATCAAGTGATTTTATCGACTAAATCTATTTGGCTACCAAATTAGCTACCAAAAAAAAGAAATACACCTCAAAAGCCTCATTTTAAAGGGCTTTTTTTCATATTTTCCCACTATTTCTAACAGGGGGGTTACATTTGGCAAAAATGCCACATCCACCCCTCTTTATCCCTTATGGGAGTTGAGTTTACAGATTTCAAGAAGTGTGTAACTTTCATTAAAAAAGTGTGTCACTCTAAAAAAGGAGGTATACTCATGAATGGATAAAATCAGCCCATTCAATCTTAAAAAATTTCGTCAAGAAACTGGAATGAGTCAAAAACAATTTGCAGAAGCTATTAATCTTTCAATTAGAACCTACCGTTCATATGAATCTGGAGAACGAGGTTTAACTATCGAAAAGTTCCGAAATCTTAAAGAGAAATTGGGATTTCATAAAGAATACGAAAAAAATAGCCTGCGTGTTAGGATTGACTATGTAAGAATCTCATTCCCATCCCTACGAGATCTAGAAAGCTTTTGTAGTAACTTTCTCTATTGTCATCTCACAGAATTCACAGAACAAGAAACACGTCTCATGAATTACACTCATCTCTGGCAACGAGGAAATATTTGGATCTTTGATTTCTTTGATAAAGCAGAAACAAAAGATTTTCAAGCTTGTCTTCAATTATCCGGTCAAGGATGCCGTGAGATGGAAGTTCTTTTAGAACATAAAGGAGTAACCTGGCAGACATTCTTTCAAAATCTTCTCTATGCTTATGAGGATTGTCGGATTAAACGACTAGATATCGCTCTAGATGAACTCTACAAGGGGTTCGGCAGAGAGGATGAACAAATACATCTCCCTGAGTTAATAGAACGCCTATACGCAAAAGAAATCGTCCTAAAGTCACTTAAAAAATGGAATGTGACTGGTGGAGGTTCTTTTACAAATAATGAAGACATGGAAGCAAATCACGGACTATCTATTTATTTTGGTTCCCGTCAAAGTCAACTCTACTTCAACTTCTATGAAAAACGCTACGAACTTGCTCAACAGGAAAACATCTCCTTGGAAGAATCCTTGGAGATTTTTGGTATCTGGAATCGCTATGAAATTCGCTTTTCCGACCAAAAAGCACAAGGTACAATTGAGGAATATGTCAATGGAGTGGATCTTGGAGAAATTGCCCGTGGTGTCGTTAATAAAGAAATTCAAGTATATAATGGCACTAATCAATTCGGAGCTTATAAACCAGACGAAAAATGGCAAACACTTTTTGGAGGTGTTGAACCTTTAAATCTATCAACAAATCCACAACCATATAGTTTTGAGCGTACCATTCGCTGGCTAACCCATCAGGTGTCTAACTCCTTAGCACTCGTGAATGAAGCGGATAAAATTATGCAGACGGAATACATGAAAATGATTCAAAATAGCGGAGAAATTACAGATAGAGGGAATGCAATGCTAAATCTTATTAAAACAAATAAACAATACGAAATATAGAAAGGAATTATCCATGGAATATAAAGTAGAACTAAGCTCACTTGAAAGCTTTAAAGCATGGGCTGGTGCCCTAGATACATTAAACACCGTTCGAGAGCGAGGAGGAATGGATATCTTAACCACAATTTGTGAGGACATCTTTTCAGGAGACATTCCAACCGAAGTACAAATTAATGACTGGCTCTGGTTTGACTCTGACTTTATCTATCAAGCATTAGGTTATGAAGATTTATTAGAAAACTAATGTTTAAGAAAATATACAAGGAAGATTTGTTTCTTTTACCTGATAAAGAATTTTGGACATTCTATATCCTTTTACGAAAAGGAAAAGATTATTACCTAGAATGTGGCGCAAAGTCTAGAGAAGAATCTCCTAACTCAAGAGGATTTTATTCATACGAGCATGCCCTTTTCACAATAGATGGTGAGTTAATCAATTTCAACTTATATATGCGCCCTTCTCTCATAACCTATATTCAAAAAACTATTAAGGGAAATCAAGAAACATTTAGAAAGGAAATAATTATGGCTACAAAAACACAATTTGAAAAGAAAGTCTGTCAACTCTCCTATGAGTTTGGGGAATTACTCAAGAAAAAGGATCACAACCAGGCTTGGACAAAAGCTGGAGAGTTAAACGCCCTTCTTAAAAAAGAGGAAACTAAGGAACTAAAACAAGATTTAGTAGAGCAACTACAAAATGAATTGCGAGGATACTACTTTATCAACGGAGAGATTGAAAAAGCAAATAAACGACTCTATGCAAAAGGTTCAAAGTTTATTGAATTAGCTAATATTTAAAAGGAGTGTCTATGAATAAATCAAAGAACTACCTACTAAAATTTAGAAATTATCTCTCAAATTTTGAAAAGAAAGAGAAGAAAGGAAAACCACCAAAATTAAAAATTGTAAATAAAAAGACTGTAAACATAGCTATGATTGGAGGAATTTTTTTCCTCCTTTTTATTGGTCTAATGGGTTCTTTCCGAGCTATTACTCTTTCAAATCAAGTCACTTCTCTAAAAGAAAGTCTTAAGAGCATAGATACCACTTCAAATCAAACTAAAACGGAGCCTGATCAATACAACTATCAACTTCAATACTATCTGAATGACTATGTTTATGCTTATTTTACTCTATCACAAGATACCGATAAGCAACAAGAGCAAGTTAAACGATTAGAAAACTTCTACAACTTTGTTCCTGATATCAAATCACAAGGTCAAATCCGAAATCCAAGTGAACTTGTCTCAGCTCAATTACTGACTGTAGAAGATAATATTGCTAGGTATAAGATTAAATATAAAGAAAAGATTAATAATGAGAATGCCAAAGAATACCAGACAGGTTTTAACATACCTTTTGGAAGAAAAGATGGAAAATTCTTTATATCCGGACTACCTTGGTTCTCTGCTTTAACATCTTATCAAGCTAGACAGTTTAACGAAGAAGAAAAACTAAAATTATCTGCGACAGATCAATTCTCTGACTCAGAACATAAGAAAGTAGAGAAATTTCTTACGATTTTCTTTACAAATTATACTAGCAATCAAGATAATTTAAATTTAATTGCACCAGATATCACTGTTGTGTCTAATACAAAATTTAAAACTATCGACTATATTTATCTTAAAAATGAAGGAGACTCCCTCATTGCTTATGTGCAAGCTACTTTTGAAGTTGGAGGAAGTACTCACTCAGAAAACTTTACTTTTACCCTCTCAGAAAAAGAACAGACGTACTATGTCACAAAATTAGAACACACCATTCCATTAAATTATGCAAACGATAAAGAATAGGAGAAACATATGAATACTGGAAATCTACGAACATTTCTTCAAGGTGATGCCGTTTGGATCTTAGGTGCTATTGCTGTTCTATTAGCCATCAAAGCTTGGCGCAATAGTTCTTGGATTCAACTCCTTTCCGTACTAGGATTTTATGCCGTCATCGTCTCCCTTACCAAAGGACAAGATATCTTGAAAGCTTTTGGTTGGTTCCTTAGACTTTTCGGAATTGAAACAGGTCTTTAACCATGAATGAAGAAAAACTATATGACTACAGCAAGGGGCTAAACGCCCCTTATTGGATTCAAGAAATAAAAACAAAGCAAGGTACACGAATTTGGTATTTCGCTACACCAATGCAGTTATCTTTTTTTATTGTCTTCATCTTCATTTTTGTGATGATGTTGCTTTTTGGAGGATTTATTTTGATTCCAATCGCACAATTCACACACTCTATTTCACTACTACTATATTGGTATATTCCTTATAAATTAGCTAAATTTTATACCGAATACGAACCTCACGGTAAGAAAATGCATGTCTTCATTGGAGACTATATCATTTATCTTTTTGATTTTAAATTAAACAAAAAAGCAATCTACCACGAAGATCGAATAAACCCAATAGATGAAATAGTTTTTGAAAAAACAAATTTATAGAAAAGGAGGATTTATGAGTATTATCTTAACTTACCCATTTAAAACAACCAATAAAAATTTAGCACTCAAAAAAGATCAATCAGTTGTCGCTTACTACCGTATCCCTAACACTCCCATCACCATTACGGATGAATATAAAAAAGAGAAACACAAGATAACAGTTTCCCAAATCATGAAGAAACTAAAGAAAAATAAGCACTTTGAGATTTCACTAATCCCAAAAGATTACCTCTTAGAAGAGAAATTGCGAGACTTTTCTGAAGCTCTAGCAGATGATAGTCGGAAACTTGGAGAGGAACTTCTTCTCTATACCGTTGATAGACTAACTGATGAGATGGAAATCCCCTATCAGTACGATTGGGTTGTGGGAATCAAATTACGTAAACAAAACAATGGAGCAACTCTAAAAGAATTAGCTCTTGAGAACTTCACTGAATTATCTGAGAAAATTGCTAATGGCTTAGGATATGAATTCAAAACAAATTTGACTTGGTATGAAGATTATAAAAGCGATGAAGAAACTGTCTTTCAAGCTTTATCTACTCTTCGTGCTAAACGTCTTACCGATGAAGAGCTGTTTTATTACCAACGTATGCAATACCTTCGCTATATACCTCACTATAAGAAAGAAGTTCTTGCTAATCGTTCTCAATTCAATATTACAGATACTCTAATCAAAGTCCTAAAAGGTGGTTTCCTCAAGCTCGAAAGTCCTTATGGTTCGTCCTTTGTTACTATTCTTCCAATTGGGAAATATCCTGTGCAATTCAATGGTTTTCATTTAGGAGAGTTTGTCCAACGATTAAACTTCCCTGTAGAACTACGAATAAAGGCAGAATTCATTGATTCCAACAAAATAAAAGGGAAAATGGGACGCTCTAACACTCGCTTTAGGAATATTATGGAAGAGGCAGAAAACACCGATACTGTTCAACAAGACGAAATTATTATGGGTTCCATTTCCCTAAAGGATCTCATGAAAAAAGTGGGAAATAAGGAAGAAATCATCGAATACGGAGCCTACCTTGTTGTATCAGCCTCAAGCGTAAATCAACTCCGTCAAAGAAGACAAGTTATTCTAAATTACTTCGATGATATGGGAGTTGAAATTAGCGAAGCTTCTCAGGATGCCCCTTACCTCTTTCAAGCCCTTCTTTATGGAGAATCTCTTCAGAAAAAAACTCGGACATGGACACACATGGTCACATGCAAAGGTTTCTCCGAACTTATGCCCTTTACAAGTACTTCCTCAGGAAATCGTATTGGATGGTATATCGGCCGTGTAGATAACTGGATTGGACGCTGGGATAATATCGAAAAAGCTATCGATTCTTCAAAGAATATCGTCCTCTATAATGCCACTGTTGGAAACAAGGAAGATATCGCTGGTAAGATCACTAAAAACCCACACATCATCATTACAGGGGCAACAGGACAAGGAAAATCTTTCCTGGCTCAAATTATTTTTTTGAGTGTTGCTCTACAAAATGTCAAAACACTCTATATCGATCCAAAACGTGAACTTAGAAATCATTATCACGAAGTAATTAATTCTCCTCATTTTTCCGAACTATACCCAGAACGAAAGAAACAAATTGAAAACTTCAATTTTGTAACTCTCGACAGTTCTCTCCCATCAAATCATGGCGTGTTAGATCCAATTATAGTTCTTGAGAAAGAACAATCCGTAGAAGTTTCTAAAAATATGCTAGAGTTTCTTTTACAAGCTGTTGATGATGTCTCAATGGATCAGAAGACAGCAATCACAGAAGCAATCAATGCTATCGTAGAACGTAAAGCAACAGGTGAAAAAGTAGGATTCAAGCACGTTTTAGAATCTCTGAGAAGCTCCTCATCTCCTGAAATTGCTTCAGTAGGAAGATATCTAACGTCAATAGTGACTAATTCTATTTTAGAATTAGCTTTTTCTGACGGAACTACCCAAGGCCTTGACTATGAGTCACGAGTGACTATTTTAGAAGTCAACAATCTCAAACTCCCTAAAGACGACTCCACAAAAATCTCCGACCATGAGCGTAACTCCATAGCTCTCATGTTTGCGCTTGGTGCTTTCTGTACTCATTTTGGAGAACGAAATGAAAATGAAGATACAATTGAGTTCTTCGATGAAGCTTGGATTCTAATGAAATCCGCAGAAGGAAAAGCTGTAATTAAAAATATGCGCCGTATTGGACGCTCTAAAAATAATACTTTAGCACTGATTACACAATCTGTTCATGATGCAGAAAACGATGATGATACAACTGGTTTCGGTACAATCTTTGCATTCTATGAAAAATCAGAGCGAGAGGATATTCTAAAACATGTAAATCTAGAAGTTACTGAAAACAATCTAGAGTGGATTGATAATATGATTTCTGGACAATGTCTTTATTATGATGTCTACGGCAATCTTAATATGATTTCAATTCACAATCTATTTGAAGATATCGATATGCTTTTGAAACCAATGAAAGCCACTGTATCTTCAAGCCTCGAAAATAAATATGCTAGTTAGGAGGTGAATCTATGCAAGAGGCTTTTGACAAGCTCAAGGGAGTGGATATCTTCTCTCTTAAATCCTACATGGAACCAACAGGCTATGCTTCTTTTAATGGAGCTTGGGTTCTCATCAATGAACTTTTTGTCAATCTCTTCTTTTTCATCCTCAATGCTGTTGTTGGCTTTTTCTCTTTGTTCATCCGAATCCTTGAAAGCATCGACCTTTATAGCTCATATAAAACTTATATTTTTAACGGTGCAAAGAGTCTATGGAATGGTTTTACTGGTTCAACAAAAGGGAACGTTACTGATCAGTCATTAGTTGCATTACTTCTTTTGATACTTGGTTTTTATCTCTTCTACCAGTACTTCTTTTCTAAAGGCTCGTTTGCTAAAACTCTTCTTCACGTTTGTCTAGTCATTCTACTAGGATTTAGTTATTTTGGTACAATTGCTGGAACTTCTGGCGGACTTTATCTTCTTGATACCATCAATAATGTCTCGAAAGATGTCAAACAAAAAATTGTAAGTATTAAGGTGGACTATGCAAAAGGCAAATCTGTAAAAGTCGGTGAATCTATGGCGGATAGCTATATAGCTGAAACTTCCTACAAAGCCTATCTTTTTGTAAATACTGGCCAAGAGAACGGAAAATACAAAAACAGCCAAAATGGAAAAGAAGAAGATTTCGATGATAGCAAGGTGCTCGGAACTAGTGATAGTAAAGGAAATTTCACTGCTGTAAAAACAAAAGAACGTTCTCAATATCTAGACGAATTAGGGAATGGTGCTAATGAAGATGGTGAAAAGAATCGTTGGGTCTCTGCAATGCCAGACTTTATCTTTATACGCACATTCTATGTCATCTTTAAAGTATTAGAAGCATTTGTCTTAGCACTACCAATCATTGTTATTCAATTACTAAATATCATCGCACAAATTATAGTGTTAACAATGATTCTCATATTCCCAATCGTTCTTCTTATTTCTTTTATTCCTCGAATGCAAGATTTAATTTTTGGGGTTCTTAAAGTTATGTTAGGAGGTTTAGCCTTTCCAGTAATCTCTAGTTTATTAATCTTGTTAATTTTCTACATTGAAAAAATTGTAGAAAATATGATTATCACTAGTTTTGATACTATTTTGAAGAATCTGCCATCCTTAGTTCTACTCGGTCTAGTCTTTAAGTTATTAGTTTCGGTAGTTGCTAAAGGTGTCATCTACTTCTTAATATGGAAGTACAAAGCAGAATTAATTCAATTTATCCTTGGCTCTAAAGCTAGATTAATAACATCTGATATTGGTAATAAGGTTGAGAATGGTGTCACCAAAACTAAAGAAATTACATCTCAAATTCCAACTCAAAGTTTGAAGACAGCTCAACATCTTGGGAACTTTACACTAGCAGGTGCTGGATTTGCTAGTGGTATGGTGATGAATAGCAAGAGCCACTTCCAAAATATTGGCTCTTATTTTACACAAAGAGATACAAATCCATCTATAGAGAAATCACAGCCTGAATCAACTGAAACTCCAATTACACCAAAACTAACTGAAACAACTAATCCTCAAACAGAGACTGTTCAGAAAATTATTCAAAATCCAGTTGTTACTACTACTCTTCAACGAGAAACTACTCCTACAACCACTGATGAATTTCAAACTTTAAAGGAAGAACGTATTTCACCATTCAAACAACATAGAATTAATTCGATTGAACAACAACTAGAGAAATATAAAGATTCTCAGTCAATGTATAAAGCACAAGGTTCAAATGCTTTTACTCGTGCTTATCGTAAAACAATGACACGAGATAATAAATTGAAAGCAAATATCGAACGACGAAATCGATTGACTCAACGACTAAATCAACTGAGAGGAGAATGAAATGAACATTAAAATACGCTCAAGAATTGCCTTCCCAAAAATCCTTGAAGAAACACTTTACCAAGCTTATAGAGAAGGAAAACGATCCGTCGATTTCCTTCTTTTATTTCCTGTTTTAGAGGAAGAACAAGAACAAATTATCGACCAAGTTCAATCTCATGCTGTAGTTTTGGATGCTAAATGGAGATTTGGAACTGTCTTATTTACTGCTTATATTAGACACTAGAATTAGAAAGGAGATTCTATGAAAAAACTAAAATGGTATCTATTGTCCCACCTCATTCCATTAATAATTCCAGTCTTTGTAATTATAATCTTCATGGGAGCAATTGGAGGAAGTGCAAATAGTTCTTCCACAACATCAAAAGATTTCAAATATGCTGAGCACTGGTCAGACGGAGACCCCTATACACATAATCTCCTTGTTCATCGTTATGGTATCAAGGCTGAACAATTAGATGGCTTTTTAGATACATTAGGAATCTCCTTTGACCGGGATCGTATTAACGGGAGAAAACTTTTAGAATGGGAAGCTAAGTCTAATCTAGATGTTCGTGGTATTGTAGCAATAGCATTAAATGAAAGCTCACTAGGAACAGCTGGTGTAGCACGAAATCCTGGAGCTAATATGTTTGGCTTTGGTGCATTTGACTATAATCCAGAAAACGCGAATAATTTTAATGATGATATAGCTGTTGTAAGTTTAACTAAGCAAACGATTATTGGAAACAAAAACGAAACCTTTAAAATACAGGATGATAAAGCTCTCAAGTATGCGAACGGAACTCTTAATAGTTCTATAGATGGTGGAGTATATTTTACAGACACTAGCGGTTCTGGAAAACGGAGAGCAGAAACCATGCAAAAACTCGATCAGTATATAGATGAACACGGAGGAACTCCAAGAGCTCCAAAAGAAACAAATGATACTGGAAACAGAGTCAGCTCAAGTGAAATTCCATCAGGATATAGCATCACACAAACTATTGATACGACTAATTATATAGCTAGTAGCTACCCCTGGGGCCAATGTACCTGGTTTGTTTATAACAGGGCAAAACAACTTGGAATTACATTCGATCCCTACATGGGGAACGGTAATCAATGGATGGAAAAATCTGGGTATTCAACCACAAAAACACCTACAGAACACTCTGCACTATCATTCTCATCGAGTCAAGCTGGTGCAGATCCAGTATACGGGCATGTAGCATTTGTAGAGCAAGTTAAATCTGATGGTTCTATACTTATATCTGAATCGAATTTTAAGGGACTCGGAATAGTCAGCTATCGCACATTTGATGCAGAAACAGCTAAACAATTTACATATGTCTTAGGACATTAGAAAGCTGATTAAGTAGTACTACTTAATAGATAAATTTATACTGTTAATTTTTTTATTTAATGGTATAATTAATAAAAAATGCCTGGACAAAATTATGAACGAAACTTTAAAATCTAATCATCAAAATTTTGAAATAATTAAAAAAAATTTATCTAATTTTGAACTTTTCAATACAGAGGAAGCTAAAAAGGAAACAGATATTTTTAAGATTCCTAGTCCTTTCGAATATGCCTTGCCTAGACTCATTGAAGAAAAAACATCAATTAACTATACAGAAATGTTAGATACCGTTGGAAAACCATTATTTAATTTTGCTAACGAAAATAAAAAACGTTTTGAACATATTCTGGATAAAAATACTGGTTATCTCTTCAAGCTCGATTTTGAAAGTCTCTCCTCTGATGTAAAAGAAAAACTTAGAAAAGGAATTTACCAAATCGGTGAGTCTAGAAAAGTAGACGGAAATTTTAGAGCCGTAATAATCGATACAACAAAAAATAATGTTAGAGTTGAAGATGTCACATTGCAAAGAGTAAATGCTACCGAAGGAATGCCCGATACTGATATTGCTTCTCAGGTTTATCTTAAGGAAATTCATGATTTACTTTTAGATATAAAAGATAATCAAGATTTTCAAATAAAATGGGATAGAAACAATAGTATCTTACCACCCTTTTTCTCAGCAAGAACTAAAGTATTAGAGGCTCAAAATTCAATTTACCTAGATGAAAAAATTAAACTTTTGAACCAAGCAAATAGTTGTATGGAGGAAAGCGTGAGTGCAATTAAAGCTGACTTAATCTCCAACAAAGAAGAAATAATTAAAAGAACAAGTCAGTTCAACTACTCCAACAATTCTATAAAACAGCATGCTAACTTTATTCTTAATGACACAGAGATAATGACTAAGATAATTGGAATGCAAGTTTATATAGATTTAACTTTGGATAATCAAGCAATGGCAAACGACCGACTCCTTGCTTATCAAGGTTCAATGGAACTACTTACACAAAAGGATATTCTTGAGAATCAAAATCTTTTGATTAAACTAGTTCAACATATTTCACCTCAAAATCAATCTATTCCAAATAGAATTAGTTTATTAGAGTTAATTCACGATAATTACCAATATGAAAAGAATAATACTGATTTATTCTTAAACTTACAGAATAAACTAAATGAAGCAACAAAAATGGATAGTATCCGTCTAGCTGATAGCGAGAACTTAAAATTAGAAACAGGTAACAATAATGACAGCTGAAGATTCAATAAAAAAATGTATATATTGTAAAAAAACTTTGACAAGTAATCGCCATATTCCTCTTTGTAATGCTTGTAGGAATAAAGGGAAGAAAATTAGTCAAGTAATTGCTGGAGCAGCTGCATTTATACTAACTCCTACAATTTCTAAAAAATTTAAAAAATAAATAATCTATAACATAATTTTTGATTAAGCAAAGTTAAATACTTTGCTTTTTTTATTGGAGGAAACTATGCAAGTAACACTACCACAAGAGCAAACTCAAGAAATTCAACAAATGATTGCAACACTTTTAAAAAATGAAATCCATCACTTTAAAGAGGAAATTGGGGCAGATAGTCCTTTTCTCAATAAAAAGCAAACTTGTAACTATTTGGGTGTATCCAATAACACTTTAGATATTTGGA
This sequence comes from Streptococcus timonensis, assembly GCF_900095845.1. Lineage (GTDB taxonomy): Bacteria > Bacillota > Bacilli > Lactobacillales > Streptococcaceae > Streptococcus > Streptococcus timonensis. The sequence goes on along the minus strand of NZ_FMIX01000003.1, from coordinate 315,240 downwards.
TTGCTATGGGACTACCATATATTCGAATTGGAAAATCCATTCGCTTTAATAAAGAAAGTATCAATCAGTGGATGACAAGATTAGAAATTAGCGCATAAAGGGGAAAACAGTGGCAATAAAGAAAACAAAGAATGGAACATATCATCTAAAAGTATATATTCCAGCAGAAGTTCAAGGAAAACTCGGTTTAGGACAATATTTTGAGAAAAGATATAAAAGTAAACGAGAAGCAAAAGAAGCAGAAATAAAATTAAACATTGATATTGAAAATGCACGATTAGGTAGACAACCCATAGATTCAAAACTTAATGGTAATATCTTATTTAAAGATTTTTATAAAGATATTTGGCTGGAACCTTACAAAGCAGGTCAAACCACTACTACTATAAAACCTCCTACTAAAGCTACTATTTTTCAAACAGAGAATATTTTCAGATTACATATTCTTCCGATATTAGGGAAATACTCGCTAGAGCATTTAATAAATAATAAACAACTAGTTCTGTCACTCCTTACTCCCAAAGCAAATAGTTATGCTAATTTCAAGGTCATTAGGAGCTATGTAAATTCTGTTTTCGATTGGGCTGAGGAGCTTGAGTATATTCCATCAAATAAACTCCGAAAGACAATTAGTAGAATTAAAGCAAATAAAAAAATTCTCCTTAAAGAGAGTAAACGTGAAGAAGATCTTTCTCTCGATAAAGAGGAGTTGAAATTATGGTTACAAGCTTTTGACACTGATTTAGAGGAAGGACTTATTGAGCTAAAAGACTACACTCTCTTTTATACAACATTCTTCTTATCTGATCGAAAATCAGAAAGTTATGCTTTGCAATGGAAGCACATCAACTTTTCAACTGGAGAAATACTCATAGAACAAGCATTAGACCGTTTTGGCAATGTAAAATCAACTAAAGGTAACAAAAAAACTCTCTTTAAAGCTCCGACTGAATTGATGGAACTTCTAGCGAATTGGAAAGTTAGACAACAAGAAGAACTCAAACTTTTTGGACTACGACAAACACAGAAACAATTTGTGTTTACATATAATGACCGGACTAATAACATAAATTTACCTCTCCATACAGACTATCTCAACTACAGAATGAAATCTGTAAGAAATAGACATCCTGAACTTGCCCCAGCATCTCCACATAAATTGAGACACACAGGTGCTACTTTAGCGAAACGAGCTGGTATCTCACTAGAGACTATTTCTGAAGCTCTAACTCATAGCGATAAACAGGTAACAAAAATATATGTAAATACAGCTGATACCGTTAATCAGACAGTCGGTGAAATTGCTTTTAGGAATCTCAAAAAATGATTCAGGGAAATCTCAGGGAAATTTTCAGGGAAATTCTTGATTTTTAAACAAAAAAAGACATCCAAGAAATAATTCTTGAATGTCTGTAAACGTTGATATAATCGTATTGATTAACGTTTTGAGAATTGTGATGCTTTACGAGCTTTCTTAAGACCTGGTTTGAACATCTCGTATTTGAATGAATTTCAATATATGCTAAATATCAATGTTTCCCCACGTTTTCAGAAAGAAATATTTCATCTAATTTGAATAACTTTCAATTGAATGGTGTGAATTTTACCTTAAAAATACACGAATTGAGCTAGATTTTATCGAAAAGTTCACACCATTATGAAATATACTAAAACAGGAGTTAATAAAGTATGATTCCTGTTTTTATATATCCGCTATTTATTAAAATAATAAAAAGAAAAACCTGATAACTAAATTATCAGGTATCTATACACTGATTTAGGGCTCATTGTATGCAGCCTTTGTAAATCCCAAACACTAGGTGAAGGACAAATAATGTAGAAAACTTCTACCACTCTATATCAATTATATACTATCTCAAGAATTAATTCAAGACTTTTTGCTCAAAAAATTATCCGAGGACTATTTTTAATTTTATTCAATACATTAATATCATCCACCACATAAGCTGTAACAAATTTAGCTAGATTTCGCTCTCTATTAGTGAAACGAATTACAACAACATACCCATCAGGTGTTACTAACGAAACACGTCTCCTAGAATCATAGCATTTCTTCCCACTATCCCAACCTTGAAATATTGATATTTGTGAATCTTCTAGTACTTTTTTAATCCAGTTAATCCGCCTAGCTCTGTCCAGATCAAACCTATCTTTAAATCCCTGACGACGATTCGTTCTTCCATAAAAAGCATGATCAAAAGTAGCCCTATCAAATGAAACTCTCACCCCGTAATGCGTCGTTATAGGATGAGAACAATAATGCGCATAATAATGTTGTCTATAATTATCTTCTGTACCTAAGTTTAAAAATTCCGAATACATAAACACCACTTATCTCAATATAATCTTAAATATGTTAAACTTCTTTTCCGATGATGTTGTTGGTTCAATCTTGTTATCTATAATATTCTCAATCAATCTAACAATTTCTTTTTTAGCAGGTGAAGTAATAGACTGATTGAATACTGAACTAACCGCACCTATTAATAAATCGGCTAGCTGTATAAAAACAGAATCTGAAGACGGCAGGGCTAAAACACTATCAATATCACCAAAAGAAGATTTACTCAAAAAATACTGTAAATCTGATAATCGAGAATTTTGTTTATTAGCTTTGTCATCTAAATAAATACGATACGAAGTGTTCCCGTCAATCCATTTAATCAATAATTGATAATAAAATTTGTAAAAACCTAGTTCGCTATCAGATTCGTGAAAAAGTTCCATATCGATTTTTTCAGAATCAACCACAATACAACGAAATCTTATTTTAGGATTACTAAAAAAATATTCGACGACTTCTTTATAAAAATCTATTTTTGATGGAGATACTTTAGTCCACTTAAATTCCGCTGAAATTTTATTTTTTTTCTTCAAAAACTCTAACTTATTTTTTACTTTTTTTCTCTCTTCTTTATCAATCCAAATCCCGCCTATAACCATATATTTCTCATGGTTACTTTTAACTTTCCTTGAATAAATGGCTTCTGGTCTACTTTCATCACAATAAATTTCAAACATATTATCCTCTCAACTTCTCAATCCATTCAATCATTTCCAAACCTATATTGCATAATTAGCTATATAAAACTATTTTACTTCATTATACCATAAAGTATAAATCTTTGGCTTTGAAGTTCCATGACTCAACCTGAATAATTTTTATCTCCTATATCAAATACATTAAACATATGTTTCAATTTCTATTAATTACGTATATTGATACAAAAGGGAATGTAAACAGTTGTCTCCATACTGACTATCTAAATTATAGAATGAAATCAGTGAGAAAAAGACACCCTGAACTTGCACCAGCATCCCCTCATAAATTAAGACACACAGGAGCTACACTTGCAAAACAAGTAGGACTTTCACTCGAAGCTATTTCAGAAGCTTTAACCCACAGTGATAAAGAAGTAACTAAGACTTATGTAAACACAAAGGATACTGTAAATCAGACTGTTGGCGATATTGCATTTCGTAGTTTAAAAAATTGATGGGGTGAATTTTGGGGTGAACTTTAATTTTTTGAAACAAAAAAGACATCCAAGAGTAAACTCCTGAATGTCTGTAAACGTTGATATAATCGTGTTGATTAACGTTTTGAGAATTGTGATGCTTTACGAGCTTTTTTCAAGCCTGGTTTGGAAACACTTCTATTTGAACACGTTTCAAGATGCGCTTAAAATCAATGTTTTCTCACGTTTTCAGAAAGAACAATTTCATCTAATTTGAATAACTTTCATTTGAATGGTGTGAATTTTACACTAAAAATACACGAATTGAGCTAGATTTTACCAAAAAGTTCACACCATTGATTCAATTATTTTTTGTTACGTACGTTTTTCTTAGATGATAGACTTCCTAATGTATTTCTTATAGCATTTGAACAAACCTCTGTTAAAGGTTCTCCTATTGCCTCCTTGTAATTAAATCCTAATAGTTGCATAGTCTTTAAAGTATCCTTATTAAGTAGAGCAACCAATTGTTTCATTGAATCTTCTTTCCCATCTTCAACATTAGTAAATGAAGATAGAAGAGAAATAACCCGTTCTAAAGTGTTGTGCAAATACTCAATATCTTTATCATCAATATGTACTTTTTCATATTCTTCTTTATATGCCTGAGCAATTCTGATTGCCTGTTCTCGTTCCGAAAGTAACTCATTTACAATTTCATCATAAGTATTTCGTAATTTATCGGCGTTACGTTCTTCCTTTAATGATTGAATTTTACTATTCACTAGTGTTGTTGTTCCCTTAAATGTTAGAGTTCCCAATTCAATCCCTGCTTTTACTAAAGCTTCTGTAATATATGGCTCCATGCTATACCTCTGTTATTTCTTTTTATAATAAAACTATTTTATCATAAATCTACATTAAACATAATATATCTTTTAGTCTCTATCCCTTTAGGTAAAAATACCGATTTTATGGTATAATAAAGGTAACGTTATATAAGGAGGTGTGCCATGACTCTTGATGTAAATAAAGAAGAATTAACAATTTTAGGGATTCCCTTTGATAATTTTTCAGATTTCGATACCGTCTGGTATGCTATTGGATCATCAATGATTGAAAATTATGAACCTACTGTTCAAGATGTGATTGATTTAAAAACTTATGTTGTCAATAGACGAAAGGAATTGAATATTGGTTAAAAATCAATACGAAGGCTATAAGTACATTGACCCTAATCATCAATATACCTATCCAAATTCCACAGTATTAATCAACAAACAAAATGTTACAAATATTGAAGAAGCCTACCGAAATGAACACTTATTCGTTACTAAAAGACTTGCAGACTTGCGCTTGAAAGCCATTGAAGTCTATTCCATGAGTAATATTTTAGCCATTCATAACTATTTGTTTCAAGACGTTTATGCCTGGTCAGGACAATATCGCAAGGTGAATATCTCTAAAAGTGGTAATCCTTTTATGTCGATACAGTCGTTTAATGCTGCAGAAACTTATATAAATCATCTCATTCATTCCTATCATCAAACTGCCAACTCAAAAGACGAAATCATTAAACATTTAGCAAAAATTCTTGATAATCTTAATTATTTCCATCCCTTTAGAGAAGGAAATGGGCGAACTCAACGAGAAGTTATTCGTTCCTTAGCACTATTAAAAGGGTATTCTGCACAAATACGAGTGGAACAAGATGATGAAGTTTACAACCTTTATATGGACGGAACTGTCTATGGAGACTTAGGGAAGTTAGAAGAATTATTTGGTAAAATATTAAAAGAAATATAGGTTGTAATACTTGATAATTACAAAGGTGAGATAGGGATTCACTACACGTCAATAGACGTGAGAAACCTTGATTTTAAGCGATTCTTAAAATTCTAAATTTCACTATATTGCAATATAAATCAACCGAATCACTACCTTTTTCACTACCTTTTTTGAAATAAGAATATTGATTCGGATATATAAAAGAAGAGGAACTTTAGTATGAAGCTCCTCTTTTTTATTTGTTCTTTTACTTACAAATCGTATGACCTGGTTTGGAAAGTATGAATTTCAGTTGGACTAAAAACAGCGTAATATCAAGACTTTTCTCCGCTTTTATAAAAGCTTTTTTCCAATCAAATTCAACTAATTTTATCCGAATGGTGTGGATTTTACCCCCAAAATTACAGAGAATGGAGCTGATAAACACTAAACGTTCACACCATTAGTTAAATGATTTTTTGTTCATCATTTTTCTTAGATGATAGAACTTCTAATTTATTTCTTATTCAAGCAAAAACAACCTGCTATAAGTAAGAAAGAGGAAGATACAAGAAAAACACGGCGTAAAAACCGATTCAGTTCATTGTCCTCAATCCTTGTCTGCTTCATTTTCTTTTACGAGATCGTTTTGTGAATCTTTTTCAGAGAGTTTTTGATCAATATACTTGTCAATGTTTTCATAAAATTCCTTGGTCGCTTCACTATCTAATGTTGGCGAGTTCTGAACTTGATTCACTTTCAATTGAACAGATTGAATACCGTAAGAGGCTTGTTTTTGGTGGAGTGTTTCTAATTCTTCTTCTGAAATCGGATCTCCAACAACCGTCAAGACCAATTCATTGTTACTTGACTTGTAGACTTGATTAATAACCGTATAATTGGCGAACTCTTTGCCTACAAACTGTTTGATCCCTTCTTTGCGCGCTTGTTCTATTGTCAGAGTAACTGCCGAATAGCTAGCTGGAAGAATCAACAATACAATCAAAGATATCAAGCCAATTCTCATTTTAATGCTCAGCTCTTTAAATGAAGTTAAAGGAGATTTTCTCATCAAAATTCTTGTTCCAACAATGTTGGCTAGCATGATAAAGACACAGTTGATCAAGAAAAGATAGAGAGCCCCCAATAAAAATCGTACATTCCCATTAGCTAAACCATAGCCAGCAGTACAGATAGGCGGCATCAGAGCTGTAGCAATGGCTACTCCTGGCACGATATTGTTTGCTTCTTTTTTCCTTGAACCGATCACACCAGCAATCCCACCAGCAATAGCAATGAGGACATCCCAAATGGTTGGAGAGGTTCGTGCAATCAACTCGCTACTTGCATAAGACAAGGGAGAAATCCAGAAATACAGAGTCGAGACAAGCAAACTGACCAACACTTGAGTCAATAAAACCTCTAGAGATTGCTTGATTAAACGCGTATCAAAAATAGCTAAACCGAATCCCAGTCCAACAATCGGTGTCATGAGAGGTGAAATCAACATGGCTCCTATAATGACAGCTGTTGAATTCATATTTAGTCCGATAGAGGCAATAAAAATTGCACACATCAAAATCGCTGTATCTCTCAATCGAACATGAAGGTCATCGTATAATTTCTCACGGTATTCCCGTGTTGAATAATTGGCAGTCATTTGTCCTCTCCTCTTTCCTTATTTAAATTGGTATAATAATTAAAAATAACAGCTGATAAACAGCCAAAAAATATGAGCCCATAAATCGTCAAGAAGACACTGGTAATCCTTCCAATCAAGGTCACAGCTAGGAGATCCCCGTAGCCGACAGTCGTCGAAGTCACAAAAGCATACCAAAGACCGTCTCCGTAATTTGTGATAGCAGGTTCAACTAGGAAAAGCACGCCTCCTGACCCAAAAACAAAGGTCACAAAACTCAGAGCAAACCGAGTAAAACCCGTAACCTGCATAATATGCCATAACATTTTTAAACGTTTCATTTGTTCTCCTTATTCATACTAGCTCCTGACCGAGCCGTTTTTTTCCAATAATCAAAGTGAAGATAGGACATGATCTCCATCAGAGAAAGATAGACAAACTGATAGATCTGATTTAAGCTGATTATCAACTGATATTGTTTGAAAAATGACTGGAAGAAAGACCAGATATGACTGTCTTGAATCAGTCCCTTCTTAATATCAGACAGGATATTAGCTAAAGCTCCCAAGGACTGAAACGGTAAATCCTTGACATTTATATAGATCCGGTCCACCACATCATTCAGACTGGTATCTTGGATGGCATGAAATTCTCCAAAGAGAACTCCTGCCGCTCCAAGAGTAGAAACAAATTCCACCAAATAATTTCTGAGGAAATTTTCTCAACCTTTTCCCATAATGTGTTTAGTGCCATCCATAACGATCCCAACCAGAAAAAGGAAAGAAAACAAGCAAAGAAATTTTGCCGTAAATCCCAAAAAGCTTCAAGACTTGGTGTTGTTGGTTTTTCTAACTCTAAAACCAAGATGGTCATAATAATTGCTAGAACAGCATCTGTCAATACAATTAATCTGTCTTTCTTCATCGGATTGCATCCCCTTTCTTTTTTGTAACATTCTATCTTATCGCATAATATTGGATATTCTTTCATAATCCGACTACAAACAAAAATAAACCAAAAAGTATGTCCCTATTATACTATATTTAACTCTAGAAGTATTCATCCATCTAATTAATAAATATATCATATTTCACAATAAGTGAATACTATCAAAGATTCATCCCCTTTCACTTCATCATGTAGTGTTGCTTAGATTTATCAAAAACAACCAAATTTGTATTAATTTCAAGTATCACCTAGTTACAAAAATTTGGGGTGAACAGAAAAAGCATCCCGTATTTTTGATACGAAATGCTTTCAATAAGTTTAAATAAGTTTTAACGTTTACTAAATTGTGATGCTTTACGAGCTTTTTTCAAGCCTGGTTTCTTACGCTCAACTTTACGTGAGTCACGTGTAAGAAGTCCTGCGCGTTTCAATGAATCGCGGAAGTCTGGGTCTACTTGAAGAAGGGCACGAGCGATACCGTGACGGATAGCTCCTGCTTGACCAGCGTATCCACCACCTACAACGTTAACGAAAACGTCGTATGAACCTGCAGTTGAAGTAACTGCAAATGGTTGGTTGATGACAAGACGAAGGTCAGCGTGTGGGATGTACTCTTCAACATCTTTTTTGTTAACAGTGATTTTACCAGTTCCTGGAACAAGGCGAACGCGTGCAACAGCGTTTTTACGACGTCCAGTACCTGCATATTGTGCTTGTGACATACTTTATTGTTCCTTTCCTTAGATAAGTCCTGAAATATCAAGAACTTCTGGTTGTTGTGCAGCGTGAGTGTGCTCAGCTCCAACGAATACTTTCAATTTCATACCTTGAGCGCGTCCAAGAGTATTGTGTGGAAGCATACCTTTAACTGATTTCTCGATCAAACGAACTGCGTTTTTAGAACGAAGTTCACCAGCAGAGATTTGTTTCAATCCACCTGGGTGGTTTGAGTGAGTGTAGTAGATCTTATCAGTTGCTTTTTTACCAGTCAATTTAACTTTTTCAGCATTGATAACGATTACGAAGTCACCTGTATCAGTGTGTGGTGTAAATGTTGGTTTGTTTTTTCCGCGAAGTACGCTAGCAACAACTGCTGAAAGGCGTCCAAGAGGTACATCAGTTGCGTCAACAACGTACCATTTGCGTTCTACTTGGCCTGGTTTAGCCATGAATGTAGTTTTGTTCATGATTTCTCCTATATGAATATCGTTTTTGTTTACAGGGCGGATGTTCCGGTCCGCGGGGTATTTGAAAGGTTCCGGGGCCTTACAAATGGGGTAAACAATACCGCCTACTATTGTATCAAAATTCTCAGATAAAAGTCAAGCGGTTGGGAAAATATTTTTTATTTCTGCCAGATTTTCAATCTTCTTTCTGCCTTCTCCTGAGTGAGGACTTGAAAACCTTTAGAGAAGAGGAAAATAGCACAAGTCAAAAATAGAGTGACAATGATATAATTAACCACAAGACCATGGTCTCCCACCAATGGTGGTTTTGTCATAAAACCGTAATCTCCACCCGTCAATAAATTGACTATAAAAATCAAACCATTAAGTAAAGAGGTCAGTATAAGAATACCTTTGAAATCCAACAGACGAGCATCGTAGTTGTTTAAAAGATAAATCAAGGAATTTCCAAGAAGGGCTAGATGTCCGAAAATAAAGGACAAAATAACGATGTGTGGGAAAGAGTAAGCGTCTGGTATTGGATAAACAAAGGCTGCAATCGTCCCGAAGGTTCCAAGCAAAGCAAAATACTGTTTGGTTTTTGAAACACCTGGCAGTAGTAGAACTACAAACATGGCTAATCGACAATGATAAAAAGGCAAGCTTTCTGACAGTGGGAACTGATTGATCCAATACCAGCTGTAAAGCGAGATTAACTGTATTGCCTGTATAATCTGGAATAATCGTTGACAAACCTTATTATCACGATAGCGATAAGCAAGATAAATTGTCAAAAACAGTAAGGCAAATGTGCTTGCGTACCAAGTAAATCCAAATTGGGGTGGTTCCGTCGGATGGGTGGTAAATAAAGCATCCCAAACATTCATATAATTTTCCTCATTTTCATATAAGCCATTCTCTTACTTATCTCTATAGATCATAGCTTACATTTATTTCTAATATTTTTGTGTTCCAAAGAAGCTAGTGGCCTTAAGATAAAACAAAGCTTCTAATCAACATATTGTTTCCGCTCACCCTGATAAACTTGCCATAGAATATCCATTTGTTCCTTAGTTATTCTTTTTTCAGATAAGGGAGGGAGAGCCGAAATGTCGAAAAATCCTAATTCAGCAACTTCTTGATTTTCTTGAAAGTCCCCATCCAATAGTCGACAATCAAATACAAACTTGGCATACTGCTTACTCTGCATTTGAAAGCGATTGGTATCAAAAATAGCCAATAAAGAGCCTACTTCTGCAAAAAAGCCTGTTTCTTCCTGAACTTCTTTTCGAATATTTTCCTTAGGGGAATAGCCTACTTCACCAAAGCCTCCAGGTAATGCCCAAGTATCCTCTCCTTGTCCTCTAACCAAACAAATCTTCTGGTCTTGAATAATCCAAGCCCTTACATCCATCAAGGGAGTTGCATAGCTAGCTGTTGGTTTTAAGATCGCAGTCAATTCCTCTTGATTAAGATCCGTAGTCTCCTGCAATACGTTCGATAAAATCTGACGTAAATCCTCATAACGTTCACGGTCAAAAGTGTCCTTTGTATAGGTCAAACCAGTATCAGTGATGGCCAACATTCTCTGTATAGCCTTGACAAAATCAGTTGCGCTCATTTTCTAAACTTTCTACTAGCTTAGCTAGATTCATAGAGTTTGAACCTTTAAGCAGAATCTGGTCTTTAGCTCCAAGACTCTCCTTAACTTGCTTGACCATGGCTTCAAACTGGTCTTCATCAGCTGTTTTCTTAAAGTAATAAACATGACCAATTGGGAACATTTGACTGGCTAATTGAGCCAAGTCAGCGATATCTTCACCGTAGAAAATAACGGTATCAAGGACATCTGGGGAAAGGCTCAAAATCATTTGATTATGGAGTTGAACAGACTGGTCTCCAAGTTCTTTCATATCCGCCAGAACTGCGACTTTCTTGCCACCTTCATTAGCGGGAATAGCAGAGAAAGTTTCTAAAATCAATTTCATGGCTGTTGGATTAGCATTGTAAACATCTGATAAGATATCTGCACCGTTGGATGCTTTTTTCCACTCGGTACGATTGCGGGTCAATTCTAGATCCTGGAAGGCTTGACCAATCTGCTCCTCAGTCACTCCTTCTTGAAGAGCTACATAAGATGCAATCATGGCATTGGTCGCATTATACTTACCAGTCACTGGCAAATCAAGGGCTTGCTCCAAGAAATTAGCCTTGAAGGTTAAGCTATCCTTACGCTCAATCAATTCTGTAATTTCGAGTTCTGCACCCGGACCAAAACGAACTACTTTTTGGTCAGCAGGTAGATAATCCTCTACAATTGGATCAGATGGCGCCAAGAGCAAGCTACCTTTCTCCATACCATCAGCAATCTGTAATTTACCTTTGGCAATCTCAGAACGATCCTTGAAGAAGGCCAAATGAGCCTCTCCGACCAGAGTCACAATAGCTGTTTTCGGATGAGCCAGTTCAGACAAAAGATGAATATCTCCCAAGTGATCCTGTCCCATTTCCAAGACCAACTTTTCAGTATCATCCGGCATATGGAGAACTGTATAAGGCAGTCCAATCTCGTTATTGTAATTTCCTTGCGTTTTGTAGGTTTTGTAGCTTGTAGAAAGTAAATGAGCCAACATATCCTTGGTCGTTGTCTTCCCATTTGAACCTGTAACAGCAAAGACATCTACCCCTGTCTTTTGAAGGTAATAAGCTGCAAGAGCTTGAAAGGCTGTCAAAACATCCTCTACTAAAATATAAGGATGATCTGCTACTTCCTTCTCTGACAGGGTTACAGCAGCACCGTTTTCAAAAGCCGTCTCGATAAAGTCATGACCATCACGCGCTCCCTTGAGAGGAATAAACAAATCCCCCTCAGCAATCAATCGACTATCAAATTCTGCCTTAACTAGCGAACTATCCGGATAGACTGATACATCATTCTTAGCACCAACAAGACGCGCAACTTCGTGAATTGTAAGTTTCATATTTACTCCTTTAAAAAGGGGCAAGGAGTCCTTCCCCGCCCTTATGTCTGTCTTTACAATAGGTGCGCTTCACGCTTGTCAAAACTTTCCTTAGCAAGATCAACCAAACGTTCAATTAATTCTGGATAAGAAATTCCCATATTGTCCCAAAGCAAAGGATACATAGACCATTGAGTGAAGCCTGGCATCGTATTTAGCTCATTTAGGAAAATCTCACCTTTATCTGTATAGAAGAAGTCACAACGCGACAATCCAAGTCCACCGATAGCACGGAAGGCAGTTTCGGCATTCTTGCGCATAACCGATACCACATCATCGCTAATCTTAGCTGGGATATCCATGGTAATCTTGTTGTCGATATATTTGGCATCATAGTCATAGAAGGCTACGTCTTTGACAACTTCACCAGGTAGCGTGCTCTTAACATCATAGTTTCCTAAAAGTCCAACTTCGATTTCACACGCAGTTACACCTTGCTCCACCAAAACACGACTATCGTACTTGAAGGCAAGCTCTAAAGCTTGGCGAAGTTCCTCTTGATTTTCAGACTTAGAAATACCTACACTAGAACCCATATTGGATGGCTTAGTAAAGACTGGGTACCTTAATTTTTCTTCAACTTCTGCAATCTTAGAAGACAAGTCATCCCCTTCAACAATGGCTACATAAGGTACTTGAGCGATTCCAGCAGACTCTAAGACACGCTTGGTAGTGATTTTATCCATAGCCAGACTTGATGACAAGATGTTACACCCAACATAAGGCATTTTCAAGACTTCTAGAAAACCTTGGACAGAGCCGTCCTCTCCCATTGGTCCATGAAGGACTGGAAAGACTACTGCTCCTTCTTCGTAAATAGCACTTGGAGTAATTTTCTTGTCCCAATCAATGCTATCATTCGTCATGAGACGATCATCCTGACTTGGAGTTTGAGTAAATTCTTGTGTTTTAATAAAGTCACCAGACTGACTAATGAAGAAAGTTTTTACCATGAAGCGATCATAGTTAACCGCACGCATAACACTTTCCGCTGACAATACAGACACTTTGCGTTCTGCACTGCGTCCGCCGTATAATAGAATAATTGTTTGTTTCATAAGGATGTCCTATTTCTACTAGAATACTTGCTCTTTAGTATATCATATTTGTCTATTTTTTTAAACTTGTATATTCAAAAACAAAAGAGGCTGGAACAAAACTAGGTCCAGCATCACTCTTGTTTTTACTTTACTAAGCACTTGCTTCTTTTTTACCCTTAGAGTCTATAGTTCTGTCCGATTTTCAATAGCTCGAAGAAGAGTTACTTCATCTGCATATTCGATATCAGCTCCTACTGCTAGCCCTCGTGCTAGACGAGTAACTTTAATACCCGCTGGTTTAAGCAAACGAGATAGATACATAGAAGTCGCTTCGCCGTCAGCTGTCGCATTGGTTGCAACAATGACCTCTGAAACTTCACTATCCATCAGACGAGTCATGAGGCTCTTAAGATTGATATCGTCAGGGCTGATACCATTCATTGGCGAAATCAAGCCATGCAAAACATGGTAAAGGCCGTGGTATTCTTGGATATTTTCCATAGTTGCCACATCTCTGCTATCCTCTAAAACTAAGATAGTTGTCCGATCACGACTAGGGTCTGTACAGATAGAACAAGGATCCTCGTCTGTCAAACGTCCACAGATGGAACAATAAGTTAATTCTCGTTTAGCTGAAAGAAGATTTTTTGCAAATTCATTAACGTCATCATCAGGCATTCCAATCGTGTAAAAGGCCAATCGGGTCGCTGTCTTAATCCCGATACCGGGAAGCTTAGAATAACTGTCAATTAACTTAGCAATGGGTGTTGGATAGAGCATAGCTTCCTTTCTAATTCATTGGATGGTGTTTATTGTATAAATTGATAATATCACGAGCAATAGAAGGTCCGACACCATTTGTAAGATTGGTGTTATGTGGGAAGACCACTGCAACTGCAATCTGAGGATTATTAGACGGAGCATAGGCAACCGCATTGGTGTTGGTAGCTTTTTGACCATTTGCTACGTTACTTTCGGCGGTACCTGTTTTTCCACTGATAGAAACAGTTGCCCCATTTGAGAAGGAACGACCTGTTGTAAGAGGGCTAGTTCCGTGAGAAACCTGATAGAACCCTTGTTGTAAGAGGGCTATGTCTGACTCTGAAATATTAACTCGATTGATTTCTTTAGTCTCTGTTTCTTTGATTAATTCTCCAAGTCCACCTGTATCGTTATTATCATAGATTCCCTCAACAATGTGTGGAGCTAGGCGGACACCGTTATTAGCAATGGTAGCAACATACTGGGCCAACTGCAAAGGTGTATAGTTGTCAAACTGACCAAAAGCATTATTTAGGTAATTGGCCAAATCAAATTCTTTAGGAACAAATCCAATCGATTCATCAGGTAAATCAATTCCAGTAGAAACACCCAGACCATATTCTCCGAAAGTTGAACGTAGTTTCCCCATAGCTGAGTCTAGCTGATTAGTTACAACCGACATATTCGGCTTGTAGGTTTGCCCCATTATTCCAAGTGCCGTTTGTACCATATATGTATTTGACGAGTACTCTAACGCTTCAACGGCCGTAATGGGGAAGGAACCAGTCGAAACTGTATACCAAGAATTGATCGGTGCAGACCCCTGAAACACAATCGGTTGGTCTGTTAGGGTTTGGTTGCCTGATAAAACTCCGTTTTCCCAACCCGAACTAATGGTTGCTGCCTTAACGACAGATCCTGGAACAAATACATTGGTCACAGTTCCAAGAGAATCCGGAGTTAACTCACCAGTATCCACATTATGTTTCATCCCTGATAAGGCTAACACAGCACCCGTCTTCGGATTAAGTGCTACTGCGTAGACACCCTCTGAATATTTAGCTCCACCGTTCGCTAATTCTGATTTGAAATAACTTTTCAACAGCTCATCAACGCTATCTTGGAAGGCCAAATCAATGGTTAGTTTGATGTTTTTACCCTTACTACCTTCCTCAATATTCTCAACACTTTCCATGTCTCCATGTTTGTCAAGATGAATTTCTTTAACAGTGCGCTTCCCTTGTAGGATTTCTTCGTATTGTTTTTCTATATAGGAAGTTCCTACACGGTCATTGAGGGAATAACCTTTTTTAAGATACTCATCAACATCTTCAGCTGGAAGACCAGATTTTTCACTCGAAACACTACCAACAATTGACGAAAGTGATGTATCTAAAACCTTACGATCCCAAGAAGTTGAGATACTAATCCCTGGTAATTCCTTAGAGGCAGAAGCGATAACTGCTACCTGAGTATCGTCTAATGGATCTGTCTGGATATTGCCAGTTGCAAAATTCCCGACAGCATTAAGCTGATTAAAGATATAAATGGCTTTCTTTTCATCCTCTGAATAGGTCATTTTTTCGGAAGCAACACTCTCAGCAGCATTGTTATAAAGCTCAGATTCTGAAAGTAGATTACCATCTGAATCAAAACGTTTATCCTTTGGAAGACCTTCTACCGTCTTTTTATAGGTAGCTGGATCAGCTAGGTAGTAGTCAGCAATTTGACGGTCAGTTAGCTCAGGAGAAGTAACCGATACATAGTTTAATAGTTTATTGGAAATATCTTTCAAGTCTGTCGCTGTCATCTTATTGCTACGTGTGAAAGCAACTACTTGTTTGACAGTGTTTTCAACCAGTGGTTTTCCTGTTGCATCGTAGATCTCACCACGCACAGACCCTGTTGTAACACGAGTTTGGCTAGCTGAAACTAGTTTGTTTTCATAAAAATCTTTGTGTAAAACCTGCATATAGAGCAGGCGTCCAATAATCGCCAAAAACAATAGAATGACGATTGCAAACAATAAATTCAGCCGAATCGGAATCGAGTGGCTATTAAATTTTCTCATACAAATCAGTCTCGTTTCTAATCAAAATCTCACTCTACATTGTACCATAATTTGAGGAGAAAATTATGGAAAAAGGGAAGAGTTTTGCTTTTTAATCAAATATCAACGTATAAAAAAATAGATGTGATATAATAAAAATAATCATCCTAATTCTAGATTTTTTACACTTATACTATCAACTAAGGAGTCACATGAACAAGCAAGACATCTCTACGATTATCAATCTTCATTTTGAGGAAATGACGGAATTAGAGCAAGTGATCGCCCGTTATTTCTTACAAGTAGAAACAATTCATGACGACTTGTCTTCGCAAGAGGTCACCCAAAAACTACATATATCACAAGCTGCTCTCACACGTTTTGCAAAAAAATGTGGATTCAAAGGTTATCGTGAGTTTATCTTTAAATATCAACAACAAAAAGATACCCTACCTCTCTTACAACCAGATATGAATCCCTTGACACAAAGAGTTTTGAGAAGCTATACTAATCTCCGAGAAATGTCTCGAGAACTGATTGATGAAGAACAACTAGAACGCGTAGCTCAAATGATTGAACAAGCTGAGCGCGTCTACTTCTTTGGAACTGGAAGCTCTGGATTAGTCGCTCGAGAGATGAAATTTCGTTTCATGAGACTAGGTGTAGTCTGTGAGGCCTTAACAGATCCAGATGGTTTCGCCTGGACCACAAGCATTTTGGATAAGAACTGTCTCGTATTTGGTTTTTCTCTTTCAGGAACAACTACTTCCGTCATCGACAGTCTACTAGATGCTAAGGACATGGGAGCAAAAACTGTTCTATTTACCAGTATGCTTAGCAAGGAGACTCAGGATTTTACTGAGACTGTACTTGTAGCAAATCAAGGTCAATCTCCTTATATTCAACGGCTCTCTGCTCAGCTTCCTATGCTCTTTGTCATTGACTTGCTTTATGCTTATTTCTTAGAAATCGATCGTGAAAGCAAAGAAAAGATTTTTAATAGCTATTGGGAAAATAAAAAACTCAATGGTTATCGTAGAAATCGTAAAAATGGAAAATCCTAAATTGATTTAACAATTTAGGATTTTTTTTATCACTCAAATGTGGTTATAACAAATGTATTAAAACTCAATTCTCTTTTGAAAGCAAGTCTACTTTCATCACTCGAATAGTAGCTTCTGAAGCAAATCCAAGAAGGGCATTGCCAGAAACGCTAGTCATTTTCACTTTGAAGTCAAAGATTGAATCAGCCTGCTCTGTAAAGTCGATAGTTGGAATCGTGATTGTTTTCTCAGTTTCACCGTCTTGGAAAGTCAGGTCAGCAGTTGTGTCCTTGTACACTTTACCATGAACTCCTGTTCCTGGTTCAGTCACGACATGTACTGTTGCTGTTCCTTTGCTACCACCAACACGTTTAATGGTTACAGTAACCGGTTGACCTTTTTGAACTTCATAGGTCGTTTCTTTCATCTCAAACATACCTTTACCAGTATTGTTGAGCGTGTAGATACCTTCCGTTGCAATAGCTTTACCAGTTTTGTTAACGAGTTTGATGGTATGTTCACCTGGAGCCAAGTCTTCAGTTTCATAAACCATCTGGCTACGTTTACGAGCTGCATTATTGGTTTGTACGTCTGCAACCTTTTGACCATCCACGTAAACGGACATTTCACCGTGGTTTGGATCAACTGTAGACACTACATATGCTTTTGTTCCAGTGAAGCGGTAGGTTACGCTAGCATCTTTTTGGTTAGTCCACATAGATGTACCGCGGACGCCTTCAGATTCGTCATACCAAGTTGTATTCTCTTTATCAGCTCTTGTATTTGAATGGTAATCTAGTCCTAGAGGGTAACCATCTGTCTTCTCGATACTGCTTGGTGTCTTATAAACAGAGAAGTTTGTCAAAATTGGAGTCGCTTGTGCACCAGTAATGGTTACACGAATCTTTTGTGCCTCTACTGGTTGACCTTGGATAAGACGACGATAACCAACAGTTGACCCTTCACCATATGGAACCCAACGACCATTGAGTTCAACTTCAACCTTGAAGCCAGAGATACGTTGCCCCTTAGCGATATCTTCTTTGAGTTCGACTACGTCAAAACGTCTCTTTTGTCCAAGATCGACAGTAAATTCACCTGTCTTAGCATCATTTGCTAGTGCCCAGCTCGTATCATCCTTATCATCTGTCAAATGACTTGCTTGATACAAGTGATTCTTACGAGTAGAGCTTGCAGTTACAGTTGCACCCTTAGCGAAGTCAGTTGCATACATTTGATCCAAGGTTGCTCGGAATTCTTGCAAGCGAGCCACATCTGCTTCTGCGAATTTACCTTCTTTATTAGGTGGAATATTGAGGAGAAGTGGCGTTCCACGACCAACAGACTTGAAGTAGATATCCATCAAATCTTTGATTGATTTTGGTTCTTGATTGTCATGGTAGAACCAACCTGATCGGATAGAAACGTCTGCTTCACCAACTGAGTACATATCCCCTTCTGGATCTCCATGGTTGAGATATTCATTCTTCACATCATCAGTGATTTTAGCTTTCTTGACCTTATGCCAAACTGGATCTCCGGCGATACCACGTTCATTACCGATCCAACGGACACTTGTCGGTTGAGCAGAGAAGATAGCGATATCTCCTTCAGCTTCTTTGATGTACTTGAACCACTCATCAAAGGTATAAGTTACTTTTTGAGCTCCACTACCACGCGCACCGTCCATCCATACTTCGATGAATTTACCATTGTTTCCGTATTTAGGATTGCCAAGGATTTCCTTGAGTTGGTTGAGATAGTATTCGTTGTACTCTTTCTCAGTTACAACGTGGTATTTTGGATGGTTGGCATCCCATGGTGATAGGTAAACACCCATATTCATGTCATACTTAGTCGCTGATTTAGAAATTTCTTCGAGAAGGTCTCCCTTACCATCTTTCCATGGACTTGCAGCCACCGTATGGTCTGTATATTGAGAAGGATAGATTACAAATCCATCATGGTGTTTTACAACCATAATGGTTCGTTTGAATCCAGCATCCTTCAAAGTCTTAATCCACTGATCTGTATCAAGGTTAGTAGGATTGAAGTTTTGAGGATTTTCTTGACCATCCCCCCACTCAGAATCAGTATAGGTGTTCATACCATAGTGGATGAAGGCAGCCAATTCCTCCTTGTGATAATCCAATTGAGCCTTGCTCGGAAGTGGTTCAAAGGCCATAATTTCTGTTTCTTGATTCTCAGGGGAGCTTACTTTACTGTTATATTTTTCTTGTTGATTATAGGTCAATGATTGCTCTCCTTTAGTCCATATCTATTGGTATTACTGATATATATTTGAATTAACTTAAATATACTATATCGAAGTCAAAAATGCAAGATACCTTGCCATCAGTAAGCAAGTTAGTATTTGCCTTTATTTAAAAATCCTAAATTGGCCTTGCCAATTTAGGATTGTTTTGTTTTAAAATGATAATATGCACCTAGCATCCCAGCAGTATTCTGATGATGTGCAAACTCAAGTCGAGTCTTGTCTGCCAAACTTGGAACAAGTGAATCTTTCAAAGCCTTACGAATTTTAGGTTTCAGAATAGCTTCCTGTCCCATGATACCACCACCAAGGATGACAACTTCTGGATTGGCAACATAACAAATATTAGCGAGACCCTTACCAAGGTATTCTACCATGCGGTCAATTCCCTCCATACAGAGTTTATTGCCTTCGGTAGCTTCTTTGAAAATTCTGCGACCGTTCCACTGTTCCACTTCATCTCCATGCGCATCTGCTACATACTTAACAAGAGCAGTCGTAGACGCTAAATCCTGGAAAGCTCCATCCTGCATATGCAGATAACCAACCTCACAGGCAGAATTACTAAAGCCATGGAAAACTTGTCCATCTATGATCAAGCAACCACCGATACCAGTCCCAACCGTCAAGCAAAGGGTAATATTTGCACCCTTTCCTGAACCAGAGACAGCTTCAGCAAGCCCTGCACAGTTAACATCATTTTCAATTTCACAAGGAATGTTAAAGCTTTCTTCAATTTCCTTTTTAAATTGGGTTCCGGCATAATTTGGAATCTGTGGACCAGCGTAGAAAATCTCACCCTTATCAGGATCGACCATTCCCGCCGAGGAAATGGCTACACCTGATACTGGCCCTTTTTCTAGATAGCTAGCTACGATATCTTTTGTTTTCTGTAAGATGTGTGGACCACCTTTGTGAGCCTCAGTCGCTACTTCGTTAGTCTCTACAAGTTGTCCCTCTTGGTCAATTAAACCATATTTGATATTAGTTCCACCAATATCAATTGCAACGTAATTAGTCATAAAGCCTCCTATTGATTAGAGGAAACGCTCCTTAGTTTCACGAATCAATTGAGCAGCTGCTTCTACAACTGGACGATCTTCTTCGGTCACTGGTGTAAGTGGAGAACGAACTGATCCGATGTTAAGTCCTTCATTGATTTTCAAGACTTCTTTAATCACACAGTACATATTCCCATGGGCTGCAGTCAATTTACCGATGATAGCGTTGATAGCGTATTGCAATTCACGCGCTGTTTCTAGGTCTTTATCCGCAATCAATTGGTTGAGTTTCAAGAAGAGTTCTGGCATAGCACCATAAGTACCACCGATACCAGCTTTTGCTCCCATGAGACGTCCGCCTAGGAATTGTTCGTCTGGACCGTTAAAGACGATATGGTCATCGCCACCAAGGCTAACGAATGTTTGGATATCTTGAACTGGCATTGAAGAATTTTTAACACCAATGACACGTGGGTTTTTCAACATTTCTGTGTAAAGACTTGGAGTCAAAGCAACACCTGCCAATTGAGGAATGTTGTAGATAACATAGTCTGTGTTTGGTGCAGCAGCACTGATATCGTTCCAGTATTTAGCAACTGAGTACTCAGGCAAACGGAAGTAAATTGGTGGGATTGTTGCGATAGCATCTACTCCCAAACTTTCTGCATGACGAGCCAGTTCAATACTATCTTTGGTATTGTTACAAGCTACGTGAGCAATGATCGTCAATTTACCTTTGGCAACTGCCATAACTTCTTCTAAGATCAATTTACGGTCTTCTACACTTTGGTAGATACACTCACCTGAAGAACCATTAACGTAAAGTCCTTGAACACCTTTATCAATAAAGTATTGAACCAAAGCACGTGTACGTTCTGGGCTAACTTCTCCCGCATCATCATAACATGCATAGAAGGCTGGAATGACACCTTCATATTTTTTCAAATCTGACATAGATTTCTCCTAAGATTTCTTATTTTCTGCACTGGGCAGATTAATTTTCACTGTATTAGTATACACTTTGTAAAAATGGCTTTCAATATCTCCCGGTCACTTAGATTTTAATTTCTTCTTAGTGTTTGAAAATTTTTTCAATTGAAAGTAGTTTCATACCTATTTCATTCAGCTTGATACTTTGCGAACAATTTTTCCATTAATCCAGCCTGCCAAAAAGCGAGAAGACCAAAAGCAAATAGTAAAAATGCTGAACCCCCAAGTAGAAGAGTAAATGCTGATAGATATAGAACCATAGCAATTAAGAAGAGGATTGCAAGCATGAGGAAGAACCAAGGAAAGTTAAAGCTTACTAGAAGCAAACCTTTCTGAAGAACCTCTTTCCATGCTAATTCATAACGAGCTGCGATAGGATAACTTGCTAACATCACTAAGGTCAGGAAGATTAAAATCCCTAGACAGATCACTTTCAGCAACTGAAATACAAGACCTTCTTGTCCCCAAAACAGATATAGATCAAGAACACTAATCAGAACAATTCCAAACTCCAATAGACCCAATTGCAGACCTAATTTCAAATTTTGTTTAAAGGCTCTAATATAGCTTTTAAATACTGGAACTCGTCTACTTTTCTTAATTTCAAAAATTGTTTGGTAAAGACTAATCTTGGCTATCCCAATAGTCACAATTGGCAAACAAGACACAACAAAGAGTAGATTAACTGTCACAATATCTAAGACTTTCTCACTAAAACGCATGAGAAAATTATCAGTATCAAATGCTGCTTTAATTAGGCCTGACCCTTTTTGTGCCATTGCTTGCTCCTCCTAACTTACTAATCAATTAAAATTTTAAACAAATACTTGCGAACCTTATCTTCCATGCCTGCATAACCGTTCGGTTGATGAGGCTCCCCTGGGAAGAAGACTGCAAAATTGTGATAACCCAACAATAATGGGTATTGTTCGTGACAGTGAACAAAGCCAATGTCACTTGCTTCATCAAATGCTACTGCCTCGTCCTTAACACGAGAACCGTAACTTGAGTATTCATGCCCTTCAACCAACAAATGCAAGTCTGCATAGTTTTTATGGTATTCAAAGCGATCATTTTTTTCTTGATTGAGAACATTTTCTTGAACTACTAGAAAGACCTTGTCTCCGTCAATATCGTACTTTCCAAATTCGAAAGCATCTTTGCGGTGTTCATAAAGATAATCAATAGCCTTATCTAAATTCGGATGAAGTCCTTTGTAAAAGGTTATATTTTTTAAATCATCAAAAATCATATTCTACTCTCTTCTCTATGATACTATTTCTAATTGTAGAATGTATCAAAATAATCAAATACTCTCGATTAACCCTTAACCGCTCCCATAGTAATACCTTGAGTAAATGATTTTTGGAATACTAAGAAGACTGTTACGATTGGCACAGCTGCAAGGGCAGCACCTGCCATGATTAATCCATAGTTGGTTGCCATTTCAGCCTGCATGGTTGCAACCCCTAGTGAGATCGTCAAGTTGTTACGAGAAGTCAACATTACCAACTGCATAAAGTAGTCATTCCATGTATTGATGAAGGTGAAGATTGCAAGAGCTGCAAATCCAGGTTTCACGATTGGGAAGGCTACGCTCCAGAATGTACGAATCTCACCGCAACCATCGATTTTAGCAGATTCAAGCAATTCTGTTGGAATATTTTCACTAAACTGTTTCATAAGGAAGACCCCGAACGGCCATCCGATAAGCGGCAAAATAACTGCCCAAAGAGTATCGTGAATTCCCATGAAGTTAACGATACGTACCAATGGCACAAGGACAACTTGTTTTGGAAGAGCCATGGCAGCAATAAAGGTAGCAAAGAGGATACGTTGACCATAGAAACGTTTCTTAGCCAATACATAACCAGCTAGGGATGAAGTGGCACAAACCAAGAACATTGTTACCAATGAAATGAATACTGAGTTCCACATCCATTGGATTGCTGGGTTTTGTACCATCAATTGTTGGAAGTTCTCCATTGTTGGAGCTTTAGGGAACCATTGTGGTGGAATCATAATGGTATCCGGTTGTGATTTGAATGCACCTGTCAAGATCCAGTAGAATGGAAAGATAAACAGTACAGTCAATAAGAGCAAGAAGATGGTTGAAATAACAGTGAAGGCTGTTAAAGGTTTCTTTTGTGTAGATTGCATAGCTGTCTCCTTTCTATTAGTATTCTACGTCGTTTCCAAGTACTTTAAATTGAACAAAGCTGACGATAGCGATCATAACTGCCAAGAATACACCAATAGTATTGGCATAGCCATACTCAGTCAATTGGAAAGCTTTTTCATACAGGTAGTACATAAGTGTACTTGTTGAGTAGTTTGGACCACCAGAAGTCAAAAGCTGAATCAAAGCGAAACACTGGAATGAGTTGATGGTTGTGATGATTGCGATATATAGAGTTGTTGGAAGAAGGCTTGGCCATTTGATCTTCCAGAAAACTTGTAATTCAGTTGCTCCATCGACACGCGCTGCTTCAACAAGAGAGTTATCAATGTTTCCCATTGCTGCGATGTAAAGAATGATTGGTTGACCAACTGATGTTGTCAAAAGAATAATCATAATCGCCATCAAAGCCCAGTTTTTATCTCCTAACCAAGAAATGTTTTGGCTAATGATATGGCTTGACTTAAGCACGAAGTTCAAAATACCTGATAGAGGATCATAAATCCATTTCCATACAACCGTTACGGCAACACTACCTGTTACAACAGGGAGGAAGAAGACGAAACGATAGAAAGATCTAGCAACAGCATTTTGTTGGTAAGTTTGCGATGCTACAAAGAGCGAGAAGAGTACAACTACAGGTACAGAACCAATAACCAAGATAACGGTATTGATTAAAGACTTTACAAAGACTGGGTCTTTAAACATACGGATATAGTTGTCCAATCCTATAAATTCAAAGCTTGTCATCGAATAGTTAAAGAAACTAGTGATGAACCCCATAATCATTGGAGCTAAAACGAAGACAGTAAAGAAGATTAGCACTGGTGCTAAGAAAGCATAGGAAATCACTGTTTCCCGCATACGAATTTTATTGACTTTCACTGTCGGTACCTCACTTTCAATTATTTTATTATTTTGTTTGTCACCTGACATTGATGTAAAATCAAAATGAAATTTTTTCCACGATAAGCCTATGTAAGAACTTCATTTTAATTTTGATTTGTCAGTTGCTTACATTTTCAAACAAAAGTCCCCCTTTTCGTGTACGAATGTTCACAGGGAAAAGGGGGGACTGTAAGGTTTATTTAGGACTTATTTTTTTGCTGCTTTTTTAATAGTTTCGTTTGCTTTTTCAGTGAATGTCTTCAAAGCTGCAGCAGGTTCTTCGTCACCATTAGACACGGATTGCAACATTGGGAACCATAGAGTTCTCATTTCAGCGAATCCATCGATTGTGTTGTAGTATGGAGAGTAGTATTTAGTCCAACCACTGATTGTTTCCATACGTTTGTCATCGTAAAGTTTACCAAATGAAGTACGAACTGGGAATGCTCCTGTACGAACTACGTCTTTAGGACCCCACTCTTTATCATCAGCGATGAATTGGATGAATTTCTTAGCTGCAGCAACTTTCTTTTCATCCTTGTTGTTGAATACTGCAAATCCGTTTACAAGGTATTCAAGAGCTGGTTTACCAGAATCAGATGGGAATGGAACTTCTACCACTTCAACTTTACTTGCTTCCAATAATTTAGCTTGGATACCGTTTTGAGCTGGTGCCCAAAGGATTGTGTATGATGTTTGACCATTTGCAAAGTTTTGGATGTCTGCACCACCGTCAAATTGTGAACCGTTGTTCAACAAACCATCTTTAATCCAGCTAGTTGCTTTTTCAAGACCTTTAACGAATTTAGGATCGTCAGTTGTGTATTTAGTTACTTCTTTATCTGTTACAGAACCACCGTAAAGGTTAGAGATGAAGGCACGTGTTCCTTGGTCTCCCCCTTGACCAGAACTGAACAATGAACCTGGAGTGTATCCTTTGTCTTTAAGAGCTTTCAAAACTTTTTCAAAGTCATCTGTAGTCCAACCTTCTTTAACAAGGTCAGCTACACCAGCATCTTCCAACATCTTCTTGTTCATAGCCATGTAGAATGGTGCAGAACTAATTGGATACATGTAAGCTTTATCACCAGCTTTACTTGCTTGGATGATATTATCATTGTTTACATCTTTAACAAATTCGTCTGTGAAGAGGTCATTCAACTCAGCCAATTTACCATTTTTACCGTAATTGATGATACGTCCTGGTGCGTCAAAGAGTACGTCTGGAGCAGTTCCAGCTTCGATTGCTGTAGTGATTTTTTCAGGTCCAGATTTGAAGTCGATTGTTTCTAGCTTAACTTTAATATCTGGATTTGCTTTTTCAAAAGCTTCGATGATAGATTTTTCATAAGTTCCAACACCGTCACCTGTTTTTTCTTGTGTGAAGACAGGGAATGCCCACCAAGTAATTTCTGTAGTTGCAGCAGCAGAGTCGCCACCTGATTTAGCCGCATCTTTGTTAGCGTCTGTTTTACCACAAGCAGCAAGAGAAAGAACCGCAGCACCCGCAAGTACTGTACAAGCTAATTTTCTGAATTTCATTTGTATTCTCCTAAATTTATTTATAATGACGATATCCAATTTGGATAATGGGAAATAGCGTTATTGTATACGTTTTCATTTTTGTCTACTCATCAACCACTCTCCTCAGCTTTTTAAAGATTGTGTTACTTAAGACCCGAAACAAAACGTTCCGTGATTTCTTTTGGTCTAGTAATGGCACCGCCAACAACGATTCCTCGCACTCCATAACCTAGGATTTGCTTGGCTTGTTCTGGCGTATGAATTTTTCCTTCTGCGATGACGTCCACCCCTGCATCACAGAGTTTTTTAATCAATTCAAAATCTGGGCCATCTACTTTTGGACTGTAAGATGTGTAGCCTGATAAGGTCGTACCAACAAAATCAATTCCTGCTTCTACTGCTGTCAATCCCTCATCGAAGGTACTGATATCAGCCATCAAGAGTTGATCTGGGTACTTTTCTTTGACTTGTCGGATAAAGTCTTGAATTTCCAAACCATCATAACGTTCTCGTTTGGTACAATCAAGAGCAATAACTTCGATGTCAAGTTCTGCTAATTCATCAACTTCTTTCATAGTAGCAGTGATGAATGGTTCTTGCGGAGGATAATCACGTTTGATAATCCCAATAATTGGAAGTTTGGTTACTTCCTTAATTTCTTTAATATCTCGAACACTATTAGCTCGGATACCTACTGCTCCACCTTGCTCAGCCGCTTTGACCAGCAAGGGAATTACCCCTCCCGCTTCTGTATAAAGCGGTTCGTGAGGAAGTGCCTGACAAGAAACGATGATTCCATTTTTAATCTGCTCAATCAAAGCTTCTTTAGTAATCTTTGGCATCCACTTTCCTCCTTTTCTCTTTTCTTATGTTCTCATTATATACCATTTTAAAAACGCTTTCAATATTTTGTTCTACAATAGATTGAAGTTTCAAAATAATGTTGTGTAACAATTTGTTCTGAAAGTAGTTTCAGTTGCTACTGTTTTTTTATTTATAAAAAGCAGATTTATCAACTAGCACATCTATATTTAAACTCAATTCTGTTGTACTATAGATTCCACTTCAATCGAAGCTATAGGGATATTCAAAACTATTCTATTGCCCTACATAGGTAAAAAGTATCTCACTACCACACAACCAATTATAAACTTGATCATTGACATGAACATTCATAGCTTCATGCGCATATTCAGGCATAAGGCGATAACTCTTCTCACAAGTTAGACGATTGTATATAGCAAATTGAGTGATTGGGTAGCAGACGTCATCATCTAGCCCCGTAATCATGCGAACCTCACCCTTAATACGATGGGCAAAGTTTTTCACATCGATATAACCCAAGGTTGCCATAATCTTCTCTTCCGTTTCATGGAAAGGATCATGAAATTTGAAATATCTAAAGATCTCATCATAAGCTTCACTAGTATTTCCAATCTCTAACACTCGTCTAAAGTCAGACAAGAATGGATAGATGGAAACTGTACGCTTGATTTTAGGGTTTAGAGCTGCTGCAACTATAGCTAAAGCCCCACCTTGAGATGCTCCATAGCTAGATAGTTGTTCTTCATCAACTTGAGGAAGACTTGCAATAATTTCAACCAACTGATAAATATCTAGATAAACATCCTTGAAGAACAACTGGTCCTTTCCTGCTACAGCTCCTCGAATAATTTGTCCTTTAACGGTATTCCCTAGAGGAGAACACATACCATCTTGAGAGTAACCAGACTGCCCTCTGACATCCATAGATGCAACACCATAACCAGCGACTGTAAAAGCCAGCATATCTGTCCAATCCCAACCACGACCCATATAACCATGGAAATGGAAAATAACAGGAACCTTCTTATCTAACTTAGGTAAAACGACTCGTGCATAGACGATTCCATTACCAGTCCCTTTAAAAGTTAGTTCATAACACTTAACATTTGGAATATGAAAATCACGTTCCTCTAATTGATAGTCTTGCAAAGCCGACAACTTTTTAATTTCACCATCCCAAAAAGCGTCAAAATCAAGTGGCACTTCATCTCGCCCTCTATACGTTTTCATTTCTTCTATAAATGCTGGATTTTTCATAAAATTCTCCTTGTTTTTGCAACCGTTATCATAACTGTATCACATCTAGAAATGCAATGCAAGAATGACCCTAAATCAGAAAGTTTTTTTAGGTTATTTTTTCATTTCAAGTTAGACTAAAAGTAGTTTCAAGTAGACTCTTTCTTAAAAATCTGTGATTAATTTTCAGTTTATATCGCACAACTAAAAGTGAGAGCAAATCCTTGCTCTCACTAGCTTATCTATACGTTTACATGTTGTCCTTAACTGCTACGGCAACCATTTTAGCTTTTGCACGCACTTTACCTGCCACTGACATTTCCATAGAAACGATGGCTTTTCTTTCCCCTAGTTCCTCCAATGTTGAAGTAACGACAATCTCATCGTCAATTGGGGTTGGGCTGAGATAATCAACTTCTAAATGAGCTGTGATGAAGCGTCCGATAACTGTTTCGGCTGTCAATTCCAAACCCTTTTGATGATGAGCAAACCATGCAGCAGACGCTGTTCCATGACAGTCAAAAATCACAGCAATCATGCCACCAAATAGATTTGCAGGGACACCTCCTGTATACTGCTGGTCTACCTTGATACGACTAATGCAGCTTGTGCCCTCTACACTTGGATAAGTTTTCAAATGCAATCCTAAATCATTCTTAGGTCCACAACCCCAACAGTGTTGAAATCTTTCCCCATATGTATCCTGAATTGCAACATTTCTTGTCTCTAATGTCATGCGAACTCCTTTCAGAAGTGTATTGATTCGTTTTCTTCATTATAGCAACCTTTACCACAATAGTAAATAGACTAGTCCGATAATTATTTTAATTCCTAGTCTAAGCTCACTTTATAGAAAAAAAGCGTTTCCGCTCTTTTTCTTAGTATTTAGGAGAAGGTACTTGTTTCACTTGAAATGTTTTTTAATCATTTACCTTAATCATCATATGAGAGTCCTCATTTCTTTTTGATGATTCTAGTATAGGCGCTTTATCTAAAACATACCTTATAGTTTTCTTAGAAAATGCTTAATCTAAATGTTCTTTCTTTTGTAGATTCAGAGCTATTATATACCACTCTGGATCCTCTTGCCAGTTAGGGAGGGAGCTGATATAGCTAGCAACCTTACGAGCTTCCTCAAGAATTGGGAAGTCTTCGATAATATCTGCAACTTGAAACTCTGGTAAACCTGATTGTCTAGTTCCAAATATTTCACCAGAACCTCGTATTTTCAAATCTTCCTCAGCAAGGACAAAGCCATTAGTAGTCTCTGTCATAATTCTCATGCGATCCTTACCTGAATCTGTCTTGGGATTAGCTACAAGAACAGCATATGACTGTTTATGCCCCCGACCAACTCGACCTCTGAGCTGATGGAGTTGACTAAGCCCAAAACGGTCGGCATCCATGATAATCATGACTGTCGCATTTGGGACATTGACACCAACTTCGATAACCGTTGTCGAAACAAGAGTATCAGTTTTCTTCTCTTTAAATTCTTGCATAATCTGGTCTTTTTCATCACTTTTCATCTTACCATGTAAGAGGGCTACTCTTGCCTTACCAGAAAAATGAACCGTCAATTCTTCCGATAAAGCAATAGCGTTTTTCAAATCAAGAGCTTCAGACTCCTCAATCAATGGAGAAATAACATAAGCTTGAGAACCTGTCTGAATTTCTCCCTCTAGCCAAGTCAAAACCTGAGGCAGTTGCTCATGTTTAATCCAACGCGTGATAATCGGTTTTCGACCTTCTGGCATCTGGTCAATAAGGGACACATCCATATCTCCAAAAGCTGTGATAGCCAGAGTACGTGGTATAGGGGTCGCCGTCATCATGAGGACATCAGGATTGTCTCCTTTTTCTCGCAGGATGCGCCTTTGACCTACACCAAAGCGGTGTTGCTCATCAATAATAATCAAACCCAGCCTAGCGTAATCTACACCATCTTGAATCAGGGCATGGGTTCCGATAATAAAATCAATTTCACCTTTGCCAATCTTTTCCAAAACTTGGCGCTTTTCTCCAACTTTTAAAGAGCCTGTCAAAAGAGCTAGTCTTAAATCCGGAAATAGTTCCTGTAAACTCTCAAAGTGCTGTTCAGCCAAAATCTCTGTTGGAACCATTAGAGCAGCCTGGTAGCCTGCTGTCACAGCAGCATACATAGCTAACCCTGCAACAACTGTCTTACCACTGCCGACATCCCCTTGTAGAAGGCGATTCATATGACGGTCAGAATTCATATCAGTCAAAATTTCTTGCAAACTTTTTTCCTGAGCTGGGGTTAAGGCAAAAGGCAGATCTCCCCTTGCTTTTTCTAATTTTTCACGAGACCAGTTTATGACTAGACCACTTCCATGAACCATATTTTCTGATTTTAGGGTTTGCAATTGCATTTGGAAATAGAAAAGTTCCTCAAACTTAATCCGACGAAGGGCTTGACGATAATCCGCCAAATCCTTTGGAAAATGCATGGCACGCACAGCTTGTCCACGTGGCATAAGCTTGTATTTATCAAGCAATGTTTGAGGAAGATTCTCCTCAAGCAAGAGATCCAATCCCTGATCAAAGGCTGTCTTAATCACTTTAACCAATCCCGTCTGACTAACTCCTTGAGCCAAACGATAGACTGGTTGCAGATCATCCTCCACCTGAGCCAAAACCTTCATACCGGTGAGACTAGCCTTGGCACGATCCCATTTCCCAAAAACCGCTAGTGTCGCACCAAGCTCTATCTTATCTGCTAGATAGGGTTGATTGAAAAAATTGACCGCAAAAACGACTTCTCCCTGTTTCATACTAAAACGTAGTCGATTTCGTTTAAATCCGTAATATTGAACACTAGCTGGAGTTACAACTTGACCAGAAAGAACTGCCTTTTCTCCATCCTCTAGTTCTAAAACCTGCTTGCTCTTGAAATCTTCATAACGAAAAGGAAAGTAGAGCAAAAGGTCCTGCAGATTTTCAATACCTAATTTGGCATACTTCTCTGCTGATTTTGGTCCCACTCCAGGCAAGACATGCAAGGGTTGGTGTAAATTCATCCTACTCTCCTTTCCTTCTGTTCTTAATAATATTCTCTCGGGATACGATCACTTAGGAGACAAACAACTTCATAATTGATAGTTCCTCGATAGGTCGCTACATCTGTTGTCGTAATTTCCTTATCACCATTTGAACCAATTAAAGTCACCTTCGTTCCCAATGGATAAATATAAGGTAGACGAATGGTTATTTGATCCATAGATACTCGGCCAACAATAGGGCACAATTGTCCATCCACCAAAACTGAAGAATTCTGCATATCCCTTGTCCATCCATCAGCATAGCCAATTGGCAAAGTAGCAATCACTTGTTCACTATCAGCTTCATACGTAGCCCCATAGCCTACACAAGCACCCGCTGGAAGAGTTTTTACATGTACAATAGCAGACTCCAAACTTAAAGCTGGGATTAAATCATAGGGTAAAGACAAAACTTTTCCACTAGGATTGAGCCCATACATGGCGTCTCCCATACGGACTGCATTGAAAATTGTTTCTGCATGCCAAAGAGTCGTTGCCGAGTTGCTAGCATGAATTAGTTCTGGTAAGTTTTTAAATTCAGCTAAAATAGCTTTGAAACACTTCAATTGTTGGTCAAAGTAGGCCTCAGACTGCTCATCTGCTGTCGCAAAGTGAGTAAAAATCCCTTCAACATAAGCTCCATGTTCTTGAAGTAAAAATTGGGCTTCTCGAGCTTCACTTGCATCTCTAAAACCAATTCGTCCCATCCCTGAATCGACTTTTAAGTGGATTTTTAAACCAGATAAATCTGATTGACTAGCTAACAAAGTACGAACCCACTCCAAACCAGCTACTGTCAAGGTAATATCAAAATCCTTAGCCAATGAAAAAGATTCAACCTCAGATACTCCCAAAATAAGAATTTTCTTAGCGATACCTGCCTGACGGAGTTCGATGGCTTCATCAATATTTGACACACAAAAGCCATCTACACCATCCTGGATAGCTCTTGCAACAGCTATCGCTCCATGTCCATAGGCATTGGCTTTCACAACCGCCCATTTGAGGGTGCCTTTAGGAATGTGTGCTCCCATTTGTTGAATATTGTAGCGGATTGCTCCTAGATTGATCAATGCCTTTGTCGGTCTATGTGGACTAGTTTTCATGATTTTCCTCCAAAATAACACTAGCTGTCACAAACTGTTCTGTATGGCTAATCGATAACCAAACATTTCCTGAAAATGGGGATTTGCTGAAGTAAGGAGCTCCCTTCTCATTGTTCAAAACTTCCAAATCCTGAAAGCCTAGCTTCCCAATTCCCGTTCCCATAGCCTTTGAGAAAGCCTCTTTAGCTGACCAACGACCAGCCAAATATTCGACTTGTCTGCGACCTTTGAGACTGGCAAAGTGCAACATTTCCTTGTCTGTCAAGACACGCTGCGCAAAACCTTCTCTTTTTTCAACTGCATTTTGTATAGAAGCTAATTCTTCAATATCGATTCCATATCCAAGTATCATTTTTATCAAAAAGAGTTGAGATCCCCCCAACTCCATCCTTTTCTCTTATTTTATTAAAGTAGCATAAATTTCTTCGATTAAGGCTTCTGTTTTTTCCCAGCCCAAGCAAGGGTCTGTAATGGAACATCCAAAAATTTCAGGCTGATTTTGACGTCCATCTTCGAGGTAAGACTCAATCATGAAACCACGAACTGTTTTCTTGATTTTTTCATTCCATTCACGATTCAAAAGACTTTGTCGAACAATACGAATTTGTTCTAGGTATTTTTTACCTGAATTATCATGATTAGTATCAATAATAATAAATGGATTTTCTAAACCCATCTCCTCATAGCCTTCAATAGAGTCTAGTAAGGTCTCATAATAAAAGTTGGGTTTGTTGTCCCCATACTCATTTAGGCCACCTCTAAGAATGACATGTGACAAAGGATTTCCTGAAGTCTCTACTTCTTGTCCGTGGTAGAGGAAAGTTTGCTTATTTTGCGCTGCATAGATAGCATTAAACATAACAGCTAGATTACCAGATGTTGGATTTTTCATGCCGACTGGAGCATCAATACCTGATGCTACAAAACGATGTTCCTGATCCTCAACCGACCGAGCTCCCACCGCATGATAGCTTACCAAATCATCAACCATCACTAAATTTGATGGATAGAGCATTTCATCTGCCGTTGTCAATCCTGTCTCTGTAATAACCCGATAATGAAGGTGACGAACTGCCTGTAATCCATTGATTAAACTTGGTGCTTTTGATGTATCTGGCTGATGAACCAATCCCTTATAGCCATCCCCATTAGTCCGAGGTTTGGCTGTGTATACACGCATGACCATAAAGATTTTATCGGCTACTTTTTGCTGCAATCGAGATAAGCGACGAGCATACTCTAAAACAGCTTCTTCATTATCCGACGAGCATGGTCCTAATATCAATAAAAGACGGTCATCCTTACCAGCAATAATATTTGCCAATTCCTGATCACGCTTATTCTTATGATGCAAGGCTTCAGCAGATAGCTGTGTATCAGCCTTTAACGATTGAATATCGATTTCTTGACCTTTTTCGATAAATACCATCTTATTCTCCTAGTGTTTGGTAGATTTCTCGAACTAGAGTTTCTGTTTTCTCCCAACCAAGGCAAGGATCTGTGATAGATTTCCCAAAGACCTCTGGCTCATTTTGACGTCCATCTTCTAAATAGGATTCAATCATGAAACCACGTACATATTTTTTAATCTTTTCATTCCAAGCTCGGTTGATTAAGGTTTGGCGAACAATACGAATCTGTTCTAGATATTTCTTACCTGAGTTATCATGGTTGGTATCAATAACAATAAACGGATTTTCCAAGCCCATTTCTTCATACTGAGCAATAGTATCTAGTAAATTATCATAGTAGTAGTTAGGGATGTTTTTCCCGTATTCATTAAGGGCTCCACGAAGGATAGCGTGAGACAGAGGATTACCCGTAGTCTCTACTTCCTTTCCTAAGAAAAGGAAGCTCTGCTTATTCTGAGCAGCATAAATACCATTGAACATAACATTTAAATTTCCTGAAGTTGGATTTTTAAATCCTGTCGAGAAATCAGCTCCACTGGCTACAAAACGGTGCTGTTGATCCTCTACCGATCGTGCACCAACTGCCATATAAGAAATCAAGTCATCCACCAGAGGAAGATTTTCTGGATAAAGCATTTCATCTGCTGTTGTCATCCCTGTTTCTGTGATAACACGATAATGAAGTTGACGAACTGCCTTAATCCCATTAATAAGACTTGGAGCTTCCTTAGCATTTGGCTGATGGATCAAGCCCTTATAGCCGTCACCGTTAGTACGAGGCTTAGCTGTATAGACACGCATAACCATAAAGACACGATCTTTGACTTCTTCTTGTAAGGCTGACAAGCGTTTAGCGTATTCAATTACGGCATCTTCATTATCAGATGAACATGGTCCAATTACTAACAAAACACGTTGATCTTCTCCACGAATAATAGCTTCTAACTCTTGATCTCGTTGCATTTTTTTAGTCAGTGCTTTGCCTTCTAATTTAGATACACTACGAACTTCTTCTATATTTATTTTAGGACTTCTAGCTGTAAATACCATAACTCGTCTCCTTATAAAGCAAACGGACGCCGAGCAAAAATTTACTTTTCACTATGCATCCGCCTAAAAATTATTCAGTCTAATTATTTTTTCCCGTGACAGTTTTTAAACTTCTTACCTGAACCACATGGGCATAAGTCGTTGCGTTTCACTTGACTTAAGTCCAAATCATCTGGAAGATTTGTCTGCTTAGCTGCAATGTTTCGGGTAGCTGTAGTACTGATATGACGTTCCGCTTGAGGACGTTCTTGTTCATGAATTTGAGCTTTCATCATCAATCGAGTAACATCAAATTCAATTGATCCAATCATATCATTAAACATACGGAAACCTTCCGCTTGGTATTCTACAACTGGGTTATTCTGAGCATAACCACGAAGCCCAACAGCATTACGTAACTGGTCAAGCGCATCGATATGGTCTGTCCATTTACTGTCCACAACACGCAGAATCAATACTTTTTGGAATTCCTTAACAGCTTCCTCGTCACGTAATTTAGCTACTTGGCTATCATATACTTCCAAGGCACGTTTGTATAGCTCATCCTTAATAGCTTGATCAGATAAACCAGTAAGGTCTTCAAGGGAAATCGAGTTCTCTGGGAGCAAGTTATACTTAGCAAAATTAAGAATTGCTTCCAATTTTTCTTCTTGCTTAGCACGAGCATGATTGTCGACAATACGGTTGATTGTACGCTTAATCATAGCGTGAATTTCTGGAGCAAGATCTCGATCAGCAGTGATAACATCATGACGTTGAGCGTAGATAATCTCACGTTGCTCACGCATAACATCATCATATTGAAGGACTTGTTTACGAGTATCGTAGTTATTTCCTTCAACTCGTTTTTGGGCTGCTTCCACTTGACGAGTCAACATACGTGATTCGATAGCTTCGTCAGACATGTTAAGACGTTCAAATACACCTTTCAAACGTTCTGAACCAAAGCGTTTCATCAAATCATCTTCAAGAGATAAGTAGAATTGAGATTCACCTGGATCTCCTTGACGTCCTGAACGACCACGAAGCTGGTTATCAATACGGCGACTCTCATGTCGCTCTGTACCGATAACACAAAGTCCACCAAGCTCACGAACTCCTTCGCCAAGCTTAATGTCGGTACCACGTCCAGCCATGTTGGTTGCAATCGTAACTGCACCACGTTGACCAGCGTTCATAATGATTTGCGCTTCTTTGTAGTGATTCTTAGCATTCAAAACTTCGTGAGGAATACCTGCAGCTACTAATTTCTTAGAAAGGAAATCACTGGTTTCAACCGAAACAGTACCTACCAAGACTGGTTGACCTTTTTGGTAACGAGCCTTAACGTCTTCAACTACAGCCTTAAATTTCGCATCGAGGCTAGCATAAAGAAGGTCAGAGTGGTCAATACGTTGGATAGGACGGTTAGTTGGAATTGGAATAACGCGAATGTTATAGATTTCACGGAATTCTTCTTCTTCTGTCTTACCAGTACCAGTCATACCAGCCAATTTCTTATACATACGGAATAAGTTTTGGTATGTAATAGATGCAGAAGTCTTCGTTTCATCTTGGATTGGCACACCTTCCTTCGCTTCAATCGCTTGGTGTAATCCATCTGAATAACGACGACCTTCCATGGTACGTCCTGTAAATTGATCGACAATCAAGATTTCTTGTTCTTCACTAACCACATAGTCAATATCTAATGTCATAATGTAGTTGGCACGAAGAGCGTTGTCGATAAAGTGAGTAAGAGCTACGTTTTCAATATCGTAGAGGTTTTCTAGCTTAAAGTAGTCTTCAGCCTTATCAATCCCTGAATCAGACAAACCGATTGTTTTAGATTGGATATCAATAATATAATCTTCTTTATCCAATGACTTAACAAAGTAGTCTGCCATATGATATAGTTGGCTTGTCTCAACTGCATTCGCACCTGAAACAATCAATGGTGTTCTAGCTTCGTCAATCAAGATTGAGTCAACCTCATCGACCAAGGCATAGTTGAGCGGACGTTGAACCATGTTTTCCGCACGAACAACCATGTTGTCACGAAGATAGTCAAAACCAATTTCAGAGTTTGTCGAATAAGTGATATCACAAAGGTAAGCTTCTTTTTTCTCCATCGGAGATTTAGCTGCCAAGTTGATACCTACTGAAAGACCAAGCCAAGAGTATAGTTCACCCATTTCAGTAGCGTCACGTTCTGTTAGGTACTCGTTGACTGTAACTACGTGTACTCCCTGGCCAGCTAAGGCATTAAGATAAACAGGCATAGTCGCTGTCAAGGTTTTACCCTCACCAGTACGCATTTCTGGAACGTCACCATGGTGAAGAACGATACCACCCATAACCTGAACCTTATATGGGAAGAGACCAAGGACACGCTTAGCACCTTCACGAACAACCGCAAATGCTTCATACAAGAGCTGATCTAACGTTTCACCATTTTGATAACGTTGCTTAAACTCCTCCGTTTTCGCTTGAAGCTGCTCATCTGTCATTGCAGCCATCTCGTCTTCGTATTTCAAAACCTTGTCAGCCATCTTTTCAAGACGACGAAGTTCACCTTTATCATTTTCAATGATTGTTTTTAGTAAATTTGCCATTTTTTTCCTTACTTCGA
This sequence comes from Streptococcus timonensis, assembly GCF_900095845.1. Taxonomy (GTDB): domain Bacteria; phylum Bacillota; class Bacilli; order Lactobacillales; family Streptococcaceae; genus Streptococcus; species Streptococcus timonensis. Next base: position 278,167 of record NZ_FMIX01000003.1, on the reverse strand, counting down.
ATTATTAATATTTTAAAACGTTCTTTTCATTGTAACATATTCACCAATCTTTTTCAACAATGAATATATCTTTATAAGCAGAAAAAAAGGTTGATTTTATTGCCTTTTTTAGCATTTTTTTGTCTTTTAGCCCCACTTTTATTTAAACCTAGCTTTCATATAAAAATCTTTCTAATTTTTCCTCACCTCAATTACTTTTTTTGCAAAAAAACCTAGAACAAATATTCTAGGTTTTTGATTTATTTATTGACATACGATCTATCGCGATGAAGAATTGCTAAAATCAACCTTAGGAGCTGTCTTAGCTTCTTCACTTTCTTTAAAGGTTTCTGCCTCTTTAAAGTTCATCATATTAGCGAAAAGAACTGTTGGGAAGCTTCTTAAGTTTTGATTGTATTCTGTTGCCACTTTGTTGTAATCCTTGCGGGCTACAAAGATACGATTTTCACTTCCAGCCAGTTCTGTCATGAGTTGTTCCACATTTTGATTGCTCTTGAGTTCTGGATAATTTTCTGTTAGCGATATTAAACGTGAAATAGCTGAACTCAACTCTCCTTGAGCCTCTTGATTTTCTTTTGAAGTTACGGAGCCATTCCCAATCTTAGCTCTTGCTTCTGCAATCTTGGTAAAAACTTCTGTTTCATGGTTCATTTGTCCTTTGACAGACTCCACAAGATTTCCAATAAGATCTGACCGTCGTTGAAGGGCAGTAGCCACATCTGCTTGTGCTTGTTCCACCTTGCTTTGTTCGGAAACAAGGCCATTATAAGTGCCTACTATTGAGCATCCTCCTAGCAAGATAATAGCCAGTAAAATACTCAATACATAAATAATTCCTTTATTTTTCATATCTAAACCTACTCATTTCTATAAAATTTTAATACAACGGAAAAGAATTACCAACTATCAGATGAGCCTCCACCATCAAAACCTCCACCATCCCAGCTGCTAGACGAGTCTGAGCTTGACCAGGAAGATCCTGAATCGGATGAGTCACTATACCACCAGCCTCCACCAGATGAGTCACCGTCGCTACCGCCTCCACCTCTGATAATGGCAATAATGACTCCTATGAAATATATCCCCGTCAAAAACAGAAAGAAATCTTTCAAGGGATCTTTTCTTTGATGGCGACTTGATGCACTGTTTCTGTCTCGATTAGATTTTTTACCACTGATGCTTTCAGAATAACGTTTGATTTTAGAGGAATCTTCATCAGATGAAATGCTTCCACTTCCTCTATAAAACTGATTGTCCAAACCTTTGGCAATCGCTAAAATTCCCTTACTATAGTCCCCAGCTTTAAAATCTGTACGGCTGGCTGCCAAGAGCTGCTTGGTTTGATAGTCCGTTATTCTAATGGCGGTGTTATTACTGGTTTCAATTCTTGATTTACGGTCTTGAACGGCTACTACAATGAGACTTCCAAAATTATCTCCTGAATAGCCAACCTTCCAAGCCCTGGCAGTTTCATTAGCCACTGTTTCAATGCTTTCTCCTTCTAGACTATCTACAATATAGACGCCTATTTGAAACTTTTCTGCCTTTTGACTATTGGCTTCATTCAAATCACGAATCTGAGTAACTACTTCCTCTGTCAAATAATGATTTGGGTCGTAAATACCATAATCTGGTTTTTCAGGTGCAGTAAATGCTGATAGGAAAAGAAATGCCATCAGCAAACCTAGCAAGCGTATGAACAAACTATTTTTTAATAATCTGTATGCTTTCATAATAACCTCCCTATATTAGGAAAATTGATTTAGAGAATTATAGCACTTTAAATTTTACAAAGAAAGTACGTTTCCATTACAAATCCGTGACAAAGACTAGGAAAATGATGTTATTTTGATGACAAATTCAACTCTAGTCTCCTGATGTCATTTCCAAAAAAGAAGGTCCAAGAACCTTCTTCTTTTTATCATTTTATTTTCGTTTTCTTGCGATCAGATGGATCGGTGTCCCTTCAAAGACGAAGGCCTTGCGGATTTGATTTTCCAAGAAACGCAAGTAAGAGAAGTGCATAAGTTCTTCTTCGTTGACAAAGATCACAAAGGTCGGTGGTTTGGTTGCCACTTGGGTAGCATAGAAAATCTTGAGGCGTTTCCCTTTATCAGTCGGTGTTGGATTGATGGCAATAGCATCCATAATGACATCATTCAAGACTGCTGATGGGATACGAGTGTTTTGACTCTCACTAATTTGCTTGATCATCTGAGGTAGTTTGTGGAGACGTTGCTTGGTCAAAGCCGAAACAAAGATAATCGGCGCGTAAGGCAAGTATTGGAACTGCTCGCGAATATCCTCTTCCCAGTTTTTCATGGTGTGGTTATCTTTTTCAAGAGTATCCCACTTATTGACTACAATAATCATCCCTTTACCAGCTTCGTGGGCAAATCCAGCGATACGCTTATCATACTCACGGATGCCTTCTTCGGCATTGAGGACCATCAAGACTACATCTGAACGGTCAATAGCTCGCATAGCACGCATGACTGAGTATTTCTCTGTGTTTTCATAGACTTTACCAGACTTACGCATACCTGCCGTATCTATCATGGTAAACTCTTGACCATCTTCATCTGTAAAATGCGTGTCGATAGCGTCACGAGTTGTACCAGCTACAGGACTAGCAATCACACGATCTTCTCCTAAAATGGCATTGATCAAGCTAGATTTTCCGACATTTGGACGTCCAATTAAGCTGAATTTAATGACATCCGGATTTTCTTCTTCGACTTCATGTGGGAGATTTTCCACGATAGCATCCAGTACATCCCCTGTCCCAATACCGTGTACAGACGAGATTGGTAGAGGTTCTCCCAAGCCAAGAGCGTAGAAATCATAGATATCATTTCGCATCTCAGGATTGTCTACCTTGTTGACTGCAAGGATGACTGGTTTATGAGTTTTGTAAAGTTTACGGGCTACGTATTCGTCTGCATCCGTGATTCCTTCTTTACCGGAAACTACAAAGACGATGACATCAGCCTCTTCCATGGCAATTTCTGCCTGGTGCTTGATTTGTTCCATAAATGGAGCATCAACGTCATCAATCCCTCCTGTATCAATCATACTGAAAGAACGGTTGAGCCATTCACCAGTAGCATAGATACGGTCCCGTGTTACTCCTTCGACATCTTCTACGATTGAGATGCGTTCCCCTGCAATACGGTTAAACAGGGTTGATTTCCCAACATTGGGACGTCCTACGATGGCAACAGTTGGTAAGGCCATGTTTTCTCACTTTCTACAATAACTTCTTCTGTTCAAGATTTTCTCTAGTCGAACTTGGTTCTGGATTACCGAATTGCTCTGCAAGACGTTGACTCCAAGTGGTAGTCGCACGCGCACCAGCATACTCAGCTTGTACACGATCATAAGCTTCAATTGCTTCCACTGACAATTCTTGATACTCTTCTTCAAAAACAAGCTGGTCAAGTGGCAATCTTGGTTTCACGTCATGTTTTTGATTAGGTACACCCAGTGCAATCCCAAAAACAGGATAAGTATAGTCAGGAAGCTTGAACAATTCTGCTAACTCAGCAGATTTGTAACGCACCAATCCAATAATTACCCCACCGTAACCTAGACTCTCTGCAGCCAGCAAAGTATTTTGCCCAGCAAGTGCAGCATCCACAGATGTAATCAAGAGACCTTCCACACCTTGTGGTTGAAAAGTATCTGTATGGAGACGAGCTCCTTTTTCTGCACGGTTTAGATCACCAACAAAGAGCAAGAATGCTGCTGATTGACGAATAGCTTCCTGAGGAACTAGTTCATACAGAGCATCTTTCTTCTCTTGACTTCTTACTAAAATCACTGAATAAGATTGGAAATTTTTCCAAGTTGAAGCCATTTGGGCAGCCTTCAAAATCTCATTCAAGTCCTCTTGAGGAATCTCTTGCTCCTTAAATCTGCGCACTGATGAGTGGCTTTGCATTAATTTAATCGTTTCTGTCATCGACGATTTTCTCCTTCTAATCTTGTTTCCTCTGCTAAATAACGGATACGCTCCATGACACGTCTAGCTTCCCAAGTTTCATCATTTCCGTTCTTGCCTTTTGCAAAATGTTTTTCCAAATCTTCAAAATTGAAGTTGGAAGTGAAAAAGGTCGGTAAATCTTCCTGCATACGATACTGAAGAATCACTTGCAAGATTTCATCACGGACCCACGGTGTTGATTGTTCAGCACCAATATCATCCAAAATCAAAACTTCAGCTTGCTTAATCTCATCCACCAAAGTCTTAACATTTCCATCACCAATAGCATTTTTGACATCAATAACAAAGCTCGGATAATGAAGAAGAGTTGATGAAACACCACGTTTTTCTGACAAGTCATGTGCTAGGGCAGCGACCATAAAGCTCTTTCCTACACCAAAGTCTCCATAAAGATAAAGACCTTTTCGTATGCTAGGAAAATCTTCAACAAAACCTAATAGTTTTTCAAAGACTGGTAGACGTCCTAAATCATCCAAATCAACTTGGGCTAAACTAGCTTTTTTAAGACTAGCTGGTAGATTGATCAGTCTTAGGCGGTTTTTAATAGCAGCTTCTTTTTCTGCAGCGATTAGTTCTGGAGTCTCTTCATAAGCGACATCTGCATATCCATGATTCATGACAAGGACTGGCTTATAACCTCGCGCCACATAGTCTGTATCTCCGCGAAGGAACTTATCACGCTCGGTGATATATTGGTTGAACTTAGAGATACTACGATTCAATTCCTCTTGACTGAGGGATTTCTTCTGGATAAAAGTCGCAACGTCAGGATCTTTCACGATTTGCTGGACTAAATCCTGATACTGAAAACGGCTTGGCTGACCTTTTAGCACGTCTCCTACACTTTCCATCTAGTCTCCTCCTTTTTCTAATCGGGCTAACATTTCTTTTTTCTTACGCTCTAATTCCAAACGAGTTTCTTCGCTTGTCTCATTCTTATATTCTGGATTGCTCCATTTAGGGACATTGGTTTTCACTGGAGCAGTCTTAGCTGATTTCTGCGCCTGTCCTTTTTGATTTTTCTCTCTGATTCGAAGCACAGCTTCCTCAGCAGAACGAATCTTGTTATAGGCGTAATCATTTGCTACCTTCATGGCATACTTTTCATTAAGATTAGCAGAATCAACTTTATTGAATGTCAAGAGCAAGACTACATTAATAACTTCATCAAGCAAGCCTAGGTCTGCCATCTGTTTTAGCAAATCACGTTCAGCCTGGATAATTCCAGCATTTCGGGTTTGTTTGATTCCCGCTAAAAATTCTAGGGCCGTTTTGCTTTTAGCTTCTCGGATAATGGTTGCTTCTTGAGGACTAAAATCCGACGAAACAGATTTTTGCGCTAATTTTTCACGCATGCGCTTGACAGAAATAACTTGTGAAACAGCTGTTCCTTTAGCTAACTGATAGGTTTCAAACCAGGTCCATTTTTTCTCATCAGCGATTTTAAATAACTCTAAAACATCTGACTGTTCATCTTGAAAACGGAGACCATCTCGAGCCATGAGCTGACGAAAATGCTCCAAATCAAAATCATTTTTAAAATCAGCTTTTACTGGTGTCTCATCATGACTAGCCAATTCTTCTATCTCTGGAAAGGCCTGACTCAAAGAAACCGTCAAAGCTTCTCCGTCTGCAGCCTCTTGACGTAAATCAGAAACTGCTGTATCGCCAATCCTTTTCTCCAACAAAGTACGATACACTGTATGACGCAAGAAGTCAGATTGAGAAAGTGTTGGATGAATAACAAGTTTATATCCATCTCCATTTTGGTAGAGTGTGACTAAGTTAAAAGCTGCTAAGATTTTAAAAGCCTTTAAGAGTCTGTCCATCCCAAAATTGAGGTGGTTGAGGATTGATGCAAAAAGGTGTTCTTTTTGTCCATCATCCCAAAAAGCTAAGGTATAAAGGTAAAGACTGAGCGCATCCTGACCGATAATCGGGAGGTAGCACTGCACCAGAGATATGGGATCTTGCGACACCCGATTATTCTTTAGAAAAGAAAAACGATCATTAGGCTTCATTTATTTTTCCTTTTTCTTCTTTGAAGATTGTGTAATTTGTTTGAGAAGATTTTCTAGCTCGCTCACATCTTTAAAACTACGATAGACACTAGCAAAACGTACGTAGGTGATTTCGTCTAGTTCAGCCAACTCTTCCATAACGAGAGAACCAATATCTTCACTTTGAATTTCATTATCATTTCGACTGAGGAGTTTTTGCTCGATACGATTGACGACCATCCCAATTTCATCACTAGAGACTGGACGTTTTTGGGCGGAGCGAATAATTCCGTTAAAGATTTTATCTCTTGAAAATTGTTCTCGAGTTCCATCTTTTTTGACAACTACCAGTGTTCTCTCTTCAACTCGTTCATAGGTTGTGAAACGATGTTGACACTCTTCGCACTCACGTCTTCTTCTGATAGTATTTCCTTCTTCAGCTTGACGACTGTCAATTACACTTGATTTTGTAGCGCCACATTTTGGACAACGCATGCTTTCCCCTCCTTGTCGTTTTCTTCTCATTATACCATTTTTTGAACAATTCCCAAAATAATTCTCCTTTTGGCTTGACAAGTTTTTTGTTTTGTTGTATTATTGAATTAACACAAGAGGAGGTAGAAAGGAGACCGCGATGTCTTGGACATTTGATAACAACAAACCCATCTATATGCAGATTATGGAGAAAATCAAATTACAAATTGTTTCCCATAAACTCGAACCCAACCAACAACTCCCGACTGTTAGAGAACTAGCTAGCGAAGCAGGAGTCAATCCTAACACTATCCAGCGTGCTCTATCTGAATTGGAGAGGGAAGGCTTCGTTTATTCCAAACGAACTTCCGGCCGCTTTGTCACGGAGGATTTGGACTTAATTCTCCAATCCCGAAAGCAACTTTCTGAAGAACAGTTGCAACAGTTTGTAACAGGCATGGTAGAATTTGGCTATAAAAAAGAAGAACTACCGACTGTTTTAAGAGATTATATTGAAGGAGTTTAAACTATGACCTTGTTAACTTTTGAAAATGTAACAAAATCCTATGGAGCAAGCCCTGCTCTCACAAATGTTTCCCTTGAAATTCCAGCTGGAAAAATCGTTGGCTTGCTTGGGCCTAACGGCTCTGGTAAGACAACCTTGATTAAACTCATCAACGGTTTACTTCAACCTGAACAAGGGCGTATTCTGATTAATGGTATGGAGCCAAGTCCAGCAACTAAAGCAATTGTTTCTTACCTACCTGATACGACCTACCTTAACGATCAAATGAAAGTCAAAGAGGCTCTCACCTATTTCAAGACTTTCTACCAAGATTTCAACTTGGAACGTGCGCAGCAACTACTAAATGACCTTGGAATTGACCAAAATAGTCGTTTCAAAAAACTCTCAAAAGGGAACAAAGAAAAGGTTCAGTTGATCCTAGTCATGAGTCGGGATGCTCGTTTGTATATCCTTGATGAACCAATCGGTGGTGTCGATCCTGCTGCACGCGACTATATCCTAAATACTATCATCAACAACTACTCCCCAACTTCGACTGTCTTAATTTCAACACACTTGATTTCAGATATCGAGCCTATCTTAGACGAAATTATCTTCCTCAAGGATGGAAAAGTCGTTCGTCAAGGAAATGTTGATGATATTCGTTATGAGTCAGGTGAGTCAATCGACCAACTCTTCCGTCATGAATTCAAAGCCTAGATAAAGGAGATTATTATGTTTTGGAATTTAGTTCGTTATGAATTTAAAAATGTTAACAAGTGGTATTTAGCCCTTTATGGTGCTGTATTGGCACTTTCTGTCATCATTGGATTACAGGCTAGTGCCATCAAAATGCTATCTTCTCAAGATCAAGAATCAATCATGCTAGTATTTCAGGCCTTTATTTTCGGAGGACTAATCATTACCATGAGTATTTCAACCTTGATATTGATCATCCGTCGTTTCAAGGGTAGTGTTTATGAACGTCAAGGATACCTAACTTTAACCCTACCTGTGTCTGAACACCAAATCATCCTAGCAAAACTCTTGGGGGCCTTCCTCTGGTCTTTGCTTAGTACAGCAGTTTTCATTCTAAGCATTTATATCTTTTTAGTGACAGTAGACCCACAAATTATTGATGTCTATATGATCAGATACTTTTTTGGCCATTATTTAGATAGTATCGGTTTATCTCTGATTTCATACATATTTAGTACAGTAGCAGGAATTCTCTGCATCTACTTGTCTATCTCTATCGGTCAACTCTTTAATGAATACCGTACAGCTCTTGCAGTTGTAGCCTACATCGTCATCCAGACTATACTTGGATTTATCACCCTCAATCTTCGCATCGATTTTGACTACAATTGGATGATATCCTTTGAAATTATCAAGGACATAATCCTTAGCCTTGTCTTCTATCTTGGAACCTACTATATCTTAAAGAACAAAGTAAACTTACAATAATGAATGAAGCCCCTAGCAAATAAAGCTAGGGGCTTCTTTTTACACAAAGAAATATAAAATTCTTACTTTTAACTCAATATCAAGTCTGCTACGATGGGACTTACAAATACATAGAGAATACCGGTGACACCGATAGCCAGGCCACCCATAGCCCCCGCAACAGCTCCATAGCGAAAAGCTGTTCCAGTCCCAACTGCGTGACCAGTTCCTCCAAGAGCAAGACCAGCAGCTACTGGATCGTCAATTTTTAGCCATTTTAAAAGTGTTGGTCCAATAACGCTAGTCAAAATCCCAGTTACTACCACAACTACCAAGGTGATCGTCGCTATTCCTTGTAGCTTATCCGTAATTCCAACTGCCATGGCCGTCGTTACAGACTTTGGGAAAAGCGAAATCGCCAAGAAGAAATCCATACCGAAGAATTTGGCAACTAAAGCTGTAAAAACTGTATTTACAACAACAGCAAGGAAACTACTGAGTAGAATACTTCTAACATGGTGCTTCATGAGGTGAAAGCTCTTATAAAGAGGAATCCCTAGGGCTACTGTTGAAGGAACTATCAAGTTATTAAGATAAACCCCACCTTGATAATAGGCAACATAAGAAATACCAGTTAGTTTTAGAAAAACAATGATAAATAAAGTTGCTAGCAGCAAGGGAGTGGTCAGAGGATGAGGGTACCGTCTAAAGATAATCATGCCTCCAAGATAAGCCAAAATAGATAAGGCTATCCCAAACAGTGGATTGGATACAAATTCGCTCATTTGGCACCTCTTTCTTCGTAATCACCTTCATAACGCTTTTTGATAAACTGAACGACCAGCGCAATCAAGATAATATTGATAACTGCTGCAAAAAAGACAATCAAGACAATGGGCAATAAATAGGGAGCAATCACATCAAATTTCTCCATAATCCCAACTGCAGGAGGTAGAAAGAGGATAGTCATATTAGCTAGGAGAAAATTCCCAACCATGTTGACATGACGTACCCGCAACCACTTGAACTGCAAGGCTAAAAATAAAATAATCAAACCGATAATGCTTCCAGGAATAGGCAAATGGAAAAAACTAGAGATTCCCTCACCAATCAGTGAAATGACAAAGAGAATCATTAACTGAACATATAACTTCATCGAATACTCCAAAAATAGATTTTCTGCATACCAGTTTACTCTTTTTTCAGAAAATTTCAAGGAAATACACAAGAAACTTCCTTCTTGCCATCTCATCTAAAAAGTTGTATACTAATTGCGTGCGCAAGCATCTCAGATAGGCAAATCTGTTTATAACTACTATATGGAAAGGAGATTGATATGACTTACTTAGAAAAATGGTTTGACTTCAACCGACGACAAGTAGAGCTAGAAGCTCTTTTAGAGCAAACGATTGCTGAGCAGAGTCAACAGAGTCTGACACTCAAGGAATTCTATCTCTTGCACTTTTTAAATCAGGCCCAAGAGAAATCTTTGAGACAAATTGACCTGCCGGACAAACTCCATCTAAGCCCAAGTGCAGTATCACGGATGGTGGCACGATTAGAAGCCAAGAACTGCGGTTTGCTTAGTCGGAGATGTTGCGATCAGGACAAACGAGCTAGTTTTATCTGCCTTACCAGCGATGGCCAAAAGACTCTTGCCTCTCTGCAAAAAGCTGTTGAAGAAAGCCTTGAAACAAAAGCAAGTTGGCTTTTCTAAAATTTTTACAAAAAACTTGCGTGCGCAAGCAATTTTCTTGACATTCCTTTTTCCAAGGAGTAAAATGAAGATATGATTTAGCAAAGGAGAATCCTATGATTGAAATCACTTATCTTGATGCCAGCAAGCAAGAGAGAACCATAACCTTCGAGTCATACGAAGAATTTGAACGTTCTCAACATGCCTGCCTGATTGGTGTCGCAGACTACTACCCTGTCCAAAAAGTAACCTACAAGGGACATGATTTGGACTACCATGGGACTTATGGAGATGTTTTCTTCTATCTCATGAAACAAGATTTAAGCCAATATAATTAAAAAGGAGAAATACTATGGCAAAAGCAATTACAGATGCAACATTCGAACAAGAAACTAAAGACGGATTGGTCTTGGTAGACTTCTGGGCAACTTGGTGTGGTCCATGTCGTATGCAAGGTCCAATCTTGGACAAATTGTCTGAAGAACTTTCAGAAGATGTCTTGAAGATCGTTAAAATGGACGTTGACGAAAATCCGAATACAGCTCGTGCATTTGGTATCATGTCTATCCCTACTCTTCTCTTCAAGAAAGATGGACAAGTTGTTAAACAAGTGGCTGGTGTCCACACAGCTGAACAAATCAAGGCCATCGTTGCTGAATTGAGTTAATCACAAAACACTCCCACATTTGATTATGGGAGTGTTTTTTTCTATAAAAAAACTACCCTCCAAGATGGAGAGTAGGATTTTTTACGATATAGTTGAATTATTCTTCAGTTCCAAGGAAGTTTTTAGCAACAAGAGCTGCAAGAACTCCACCAACGATTGGTGCAAGGATGAAAATCCAAACTTGTTGAAGAGCTGCGCCACCTACCAATACAGCAGGAGCCAAGCTACGAGCTGGGTTTACTGAAAGTCCAGTGATGTTCAATCCAACAAGAATCATAGCCATCAATGACAAACCGATCACCAAACCAGCAATAGCACCATTCCCTTTGCTTGCTGATGTTACAGTCATGATCACCAAAACAAACAAGAATGTTGCGATGACTTCAAACAAGAAACCACCAAATACAGTTACACCGTTTGCCAAGGCATTTTCACCAAGACTTGCAGTTGACATACCTGAATTTGCCAAGAGGAAGAATACGGAAACAGATGCTAAGAAAGCACCAACTACTTGACCAAGGATGTAGTTTACAAGTTCTGAAGATGACAAACGTTTGTTAACAAACATAGCGATAGAAACAGCTGGGTTCAAGTGAGCACCTGAAACAGTTCCGATTGAGAAAGCTGCGACTACGATTGCCAAACCAAAGGCAAAAGCAATTCCAAGGTGTCCAAGACCTTCTGTACCATTTCCAAAAACAACAGCTCCTGTTCCGATGAACACAAGCATAAATGTACCGATTAATTCAGCAACAAATTTTTTCATGTTAAGTCTCCTTTTTTTTAAACTATCTATTAGTCTATCAAAATAAGGAAAGGGTTTCAAGAAAATTGATTGGAAAGTTCTTTAAAAATCAGGAAACGACTCGCTTATCCTTAGTACTGAAAGGATTGAATGGCTTCTTTCAAGTCATCTTGTAAAATATGTCTCTTGTCAAGTTGGATATAGACTTCCAACAGACAGGATCTGAAGTTGGAAAATTTATAAAAATCTTCGGTCTCTTCTATCGGAAAGTCAACAGTTTTTATCCAAGAAGCTACTTGTTCCTGCTCTAATTTCCCTTGCAAAATAGGTTCATAAAGTACTCTCGCTAACCGCCAATCCTCATCATTTGTAAAACGAATGGTAACTCTTTTAAATAATTGACCAAGTACATCAAATACTTCATAATCTCTATTTTTAGGAAAATCTTGATGACAAACGACTTCAGTCAAGAGATCCGCTCCATGCGCAAAAGCGTGAACTCAACCATACTGACTTGAAAAACCTGTCGTATCCTTTTCTTTTTTAAGATAATACAAACCTTGAGACAGCATAGCATTCCTTATATCAGCTTTTAATCCTTTATAGAAAAGAGAGTGCTCATTACCATCTGCAGACAAAAGATTGGCATAAATAAGTGCCCTAAAAGAACGTTTAAGAGCCGAAACTCCTCTACTATCAATCTCTTTGTATAGACCTTCATCAGAGGAGACCTCTTCTGAGATAAACTGAAACTGGTCAAGGGAAAACAACTCTTCTTGAATCCCTCTAGCCAAACTCGTAAAAACAAGTTCGTCTCGAATTTCTGGAGAGGGATCTCCTAAATGCTCGAGTAACCACTGAATTTCTTCTCGGCTATAGCTTGGTTTTTCTTCTATCACTTTTCTTTGTAATTTTCGACGCATCTCAAGCACCTCTACATTTCTAGTAACTTATCAAAAAGTCATCCACAGATGACTTTCTATTCTTTAAACCTAGAATTTTTAATTAAATACAATCAAATATAATATGAAGAAGATGAATAGCAATACCGACTCAGCTATAAGCTCCTCTTTGCAATTACGACCTTCAACACTTTTTTTAACAATTACTACAAATAAAGCAAAAATAACAACTTCCAATAATCCTATCAATAACATCATAGAACCTCATCACTTGCCATTGTCCTACTCGCCCAACTCTGCACTGTAAGCTATAATCTGATCAACCGTACCAGACAAGAACTGAATGGTATATCGAAAGCAGAGGAAATGTGTAGGGGATCCTACAGGGTGCTTTTTGTGACTTATAAACAGTCATAGTTGTATTTTCATTTCTGATTTATGAACAATAATACTATCGTTTTATTTACTTTCAATAAAAGAAAGTATTTCCTCAACACTTGCTTTACTGCCTTTTTCTAAATAGTTATAGTTGTTCCCATCTTTATAAAATGTAAGATTGGGAACAGTTTTAATATTCATTTCGTGAGCAAAGTCAGTAATTTCTCTCTTTTCATTAGAGTCATTATCAAGATAATACACGATTTTATTGCTCTTCTGGATCGCAACAGCTAAGTTTGGTGCAAATCGTTGACAATCTGGACAAGACTCTCTTCCGATATATAAAATAAAGCTTTCATTATTTGTTATCTTGGAGCGAATTTCTCTTATATTTACCACTTTCGTATATTCAATAGCATCCTGATAAGAGGTAGGAACAGATGGCGTTATAGATTTCCAAATTAAAGATAAAAACAGTAATAACGACAAACAAAGAATGAGAAGCAATCTATACTTTTTATTCACAAGCAATACCATCTCCATCTCTATCTAAATGTCTTGCATAACCTGGTTGTCCACGATAAATTGGAGTAACACCCGCGGCGCGAGCCTCTTTGCAATTTTTATAGAAAGATTGAGTTGGAGCCTGCTGTTGCTTTTGTGCCTGTTCTGCTTGTTCTTTGGCTCTGGTTTCAGCTTCACGTGCTATTCTTCCCTCTTCTTCTTTTTGAGAAATGAATGACTCAACTGAAGCTATTCTATCAAGCAATTCTGTCTTTTTGTCAGTATTTTCAATCTGATTAACGATCTCTTTAGCAGACTTCACTTGACTCATATCTTGACTTTCTTCCAATTGTTTCACTAAAGCTTCACCTTTTTTTTGCAACTCATTTGCTGCCTTTTCCTTAGCTCTTTTCTCTTCTTCTGCTTTTTCCCTAGCTTTTCTCTCTTCTTCTGCTTTTTCTTTTGCTTTTCTCTCTTCTTCTGCTTTTTCTTTAGCTTTTCTCTCTTCTTCAACTCGTTTTGCCTCTTCTATACTAGATGAGGTATCTCTTGTTGAATTTGTTGAAGCTATCGAAGAAGTAGATGCCGCAGTCTGCTTAGTTTTAGATTGAGAAGATGAACTTTTCTTTGTAACTGTTGGAGTTTGGAAAGAAACTACAAAAATACTAACAACGAAAAGTCCTATCATTAGATTTCTTTTTCGAATATCTGGTACTTTCTTTACAAAATACCAAATACCAATTCCGCTCAAAACAAGATAGAGAGTAGGGAAAGCAATTAATAAAATAATGCCCAACAAGATTAAACCAATTTTGATAAAAAGTATTCTTTGGGGATTTTGTTCCAGCCATTTTTTGATTCTATTCATATTAGTCTCCTAAAATCTACCTATTCCTTTACTCGCCCAATTCAGTGCTATAGGCTATAATCTGATCAACTGTATCAGACAAGAACTGAATGGTATCACGAAGTGGTTTATCCGTTGAAATATCTGCTCCGATGATCATTGCTGACTCAAGCGGTGTCTTGCTACCTCCAGATTTGAGGAGATTGAGCCAGTCTCTAGCTCCATTCTCAGAGTTTTTAAGATGGAGGTATCCAGCTGTCGAGATGACTAGGCCAGCTGAGTAGGTGTAGCTATATAAGCCCATGTAGTAGTGAGCTTGGCGCATCCAAGTCAAGGCCGCATCGTCGTCAATCTCAATAGCATCTCCCCAGAAGTCAGTCAAGACTTCCTTCATAATACTATTAAGTTTGCTTGCTCCAAAGGTTTCTCCTTCTTCGATGAGTGTATAGACCTTACGCTGGAAGGCTGCTTCCAAGAGGTGAGTGATGAAGTTATGGAAATAGGTATCTGTCAACCGATGAGCAAGGGCAAAGCGTTTCTGGCGTGGATTATCAGACTGGTTTTCTAGGTAATCACTTAAAAGCAATTCATTGAAGGTTGATGGTGCTTCGACATAGTAGGTCGACATGTGGGCGTTGAAGTAACTCTGATGGTTATCCGAAAAGATAAATTGACCGGAATGCCCGATTTCATGAATCAAGGTATAAACATCACTCAAACGACCTGTCCAGCTCATGAGGACATATGGATGCACACGGTAGGGATCAGCTGCATACCCACCAGAATCCTTGCCACTATTAGCGGCAAAGTCAACCCAGCGCTCTTCTTGGTAACGAGCAATTTCTTGACTGTATTCTTGACCCAATGGTGCGACTGATTTCATGACCAAATCGTAAGCATCATCAATGCTAACCTCTGGGTTAAGAGCGCTATCCAAGTCCAATTTCCAGTCTGCAAATGTCATCTTTTCAAGACCATTGACCTTGGCAACATGCTTGAGGTATCTCTGGGCAACTGGCGCAAAGTCCTTCATGATGAGGTCAATCTGGCGGTCAAACATGGCACGGTCTACTTCCTGCTCAGCTAAAAGATAGTCAAATACTGAGTCATAACCTTTCATATCTGCCAACAATTTTTCAGACTTGACCTGAGCAAGGTAGGCTGCCGCAGCTGTATTTTGGTGCTTACGTAGTCCTTCTGAGAAAGAACGGAAAGATTTTTCACGGACTTCAGCGTCTTCGTGATTTTGGTAGAAATTTTCATAGGTCACAAAACTGTTTTTGTAGGTTTTTCCATGGACTTCAAAGTCAGCCATTTCGAAATCCCCAGCTCGCATCTTGGTGTAAATATCCTGTGGACTGTAGAAAACTTCGCCAAGATTAGTCAAGGCCTTCTCTACATCAGCCCCTAGATAATGGGCTTTTTTGATTTTGGCCTGACGAATAGCTGCTGTCAAGTGAGGCAATTCACCCAAACGGTCCAAGACTTCCTCGTCTGCTGCCACCAAGGCGTCGTCAAAGAAGGTCAAGGCTACACTGGCATCTGTCTCGAAGTCCATCCCAGCTTGGGCGATATTGGCAAAATCCTCGTTACTATAGTCCGTCGTCTGAGGCATAAAGGCGTAGTTGCCAATATGACTCATCTGAATGTAGATTTGTTCCAATTCTGCAAAGGCCTTTTCAAAATCTTCAAAAGTGTGAAGATTATCCTTGTAGTCACGGCTAAATTGATTGATGTCTTCACGCGCCTTTTCAATCGCACGCAAGAAGTCCTCACGGTCTTGATATAAGGCTGTCAAGTCCCAAAGTTCCTTTTCAGGAAATTCTGAACGGTGTTTTTGTTCCATGTTTTTCCTCTTATTTCTTTAATTCTAGCAAAACACTAATGGCTGATAGAGCATAAAGTGGCGCTGTTTCTGCTCGCAAAATGCGAGGTCCAAGGCCTGCAAGAATTGCGCCTTTGGCTGTAAAACTTTCGATTTCCGCAGGCGAAAGACCACCTTCTGGTCCAAAGATAAAGAGCAGTTTGGCTCCTTTTTCAAGATCAGCGACAGCTTGAATAAGTGCAGCTGATTCACCTTCTTTGGCCGACTCTTCATAGGCCACTACGATGCGGTCAAACTGGTCAAGTTGTGCGAGAAAGTCTGCCTTTTTCTCAAACAACTTGATACCTGGTACCAGATTGCGCTTGCTTTGCTCAGCTGCACCAAGGGTAATTTTTTCTAACTTCTCAACCTTTTTGCCCAATTTCTTGCCATCCCATTTGGCAACGGACCAGTCCGCGGGGAAGCCCCAAATCTGACTAGCACCCAACTCCGTCACTTTTTGAGTGATGAATTCTAGCTTGTCTCCCTTGGGAAAGCCTGATGCGATGGTTACTTGGACTGGCAGTTCTACATTGTCAGCTAATTCCTCAATTACCTCAAACTGACGAGCCTCTACATTTACCACACGCGCCAAACGCTTAATGCCATCATCAAAGACCAATGTCACTTCATCTTCTTCTTTCAAGCGCATAACCTGAAACATGTGCTTGCTGGTTTCCTTGTCCTCAATAGTCACAGGTGAGCTAGCCAAACCTTTTACAAAATACTGTTGCATTCTAGCCTCCAATCACTCCAGAGATATCCTTGGTTTTCTTGAAGACACAGGCATTCCACTCCCCTTGAATCATGTGGATTTCAAGGAAAAATCCAGCTGTTTCTGCTGATTCACGTACCATATCCCACTTGTCCTTGATAATCCCACTCATGATGAGATAACCTTCGTCTTTAACCAAGTGATAAGCATCATCCGTCAGATGAATGAGGATATCCGCCAAAATATTGGCCACGATGACATCTGCCTCAATCTCCACGCCCTTGAGCAAATCACCTGGGGCTACATGGATGTTTTCCATGCCAGGATTGAGTTCAATATTTTCCTGAGCCACACGAACTGCTACATCATCGAGGTCATAGGCGAAGATTTCCTTGGCACCTAGAAGCGAGCTGGCAATAGAAAGGACACCTGAGCCTGTCCCCACATCTAGCACTGTCTCACCACCACGAAGAACCTGCTCCAAGGCAAAAAGACTCATCTTGGTCGTAGGGTGAGTTCCAGTTCCAAATGCCATACCAGGATCCAACTTGATAATCTTTTCTCCAGCAGTAGCCTCGTAGTCCGTCCATGATGGCACGATGGTCAAGTCATGAGTGATGCGAGCTGGTTCATAGTATTTCTTCCAGTTGTCAGCCCAGTCTTCCTCAGCCAAGGCACTCGTCCCCATCTTGACCTCTCCCAAATCCATAAAGTCTGTCAATTCCGATAAACGATTCTGCAAATCCACTTCAACTGCCGATACATCAATCGTATCAGGGTAGTAGGCGGTCACCACGATTTCTTCTTGTTGCTCGACCTCTGGGAAAATCTCACCGAATCGATCGACATTTCCCACATAGTCCATACTGTCTTCAATCGCAACACCTTGGGCACCTAACTCGATCAAGAGGTTGGAGACTAGTTCCTCACCCTCACGCTTCACTGTAACTTTTAACTCTTGCCATGTTTCCATCTGATTCTCCTTAACAATCCATTGTTTCTTCTAATTCTTTTAAAGTCTTGCCGTCCTTATTTTTCCAATCCGTTCGTCCATTCGTATTCATTCCTAGCACAAAAGCAGCTGCATAAGATGGACTGGAGAACAGTTGTTTTTCTTGTAAAACACCATCTTTAATCATATTTGTTTTGATTAACTCTTTACGCAATTCTTTTAGGCTTGCTGGTATCGCGGATGAATCAACCACATCCACTTGACTTCCTTCTAAAACAACAAACCCTTCTGAAGTATGTTCACAGATTGCTTCGATCGTTCTATTTGATTTCTTGGTTTTTCGCTTTAGATAAAGATAAGCTAAATTATCATCAGAAATATTCTGACCTGTTTTCTTAGTCATAGGAACAAACAGTCGGTACCCTAAGGTTCCTACAATCATCAAAGTATTTTCTACAACCTCATCCAACTCAGATTGCTTTTCTTCTGTTACATTCCCAGAATTGGGCTCATTCCCATTTTTTACAATGAAGCGCCCCGCGTCCTTTGCTAGTTGTGTAAATTTATTTTCCAAATAACTAATTTCCGTGGGTCCAAAGGAGTTATTCTGCGTCGTCAAAATAATGGCATCATTAAAATAATCTGCATGGTTGTCACGAGTATGTTCCTGAACACGTAAAAGGACACCTTCACCATTTTTGCGATTCGTCGCCTGCCCGATGTAGGTAACATCCTTTTGCTTATCCTCATTACGACCAAATAGGAAATAAATGCCGCTTTGCTTCATTTCATCACGTGATTTTAAATCTGCCAATTGAATTCGAGGAATTTTATAAATCACCCCTGTCCAATTCGACAAGGTACATTTAATTATCCCAGTAACTTCTCCATCCATGAGAAACATATTGATATTCTTACTACGATTTGGCATCTACCTTACTTCCCTCCAAATAATCCCTCAATCTACCCTGCAACTGCGGAACTACTTGACTGGATGTCAAAAATTCCTCAATGTTCATCAGTTTATAGGCTTGCCCTTCATCTCCAAAGATGATACTGTCAAACAGTTCTTGACTTAGTTGCCCGACCATAAAGACAGACTGCCGACCTTCAAAGAGCATGCTGGGATAAACCTTGCTCCAGAGCAGGCAGTTTTCATTTAAATGAATTCCCAGTTCCTCATAAACTTCACGCGCTGCGCACTCTAAAGGACTTTCGCTCCCTTCACGACCACCACCTGGCAACTCCCACATATTGGGCCAATGGATATTTTCCTTGTCATCACGCAAGATGGTCAATAGCTTATCTCCACAAAAGAGGGCAATCTTACAACCTTGGAAATCAGTAACTTCTATTTCCATGCTGGACTCCTAATATCTCGGATAAGGGTAAAATTCTCCTTCTTCCAAACCGACTTTCCCTTCTTCAAAGACTTCTTGGTTCCATTCCATGACGAATTCTTCTGCTTCTGGGTCTTCCAAAAAGTCCATGAGGGCATCTAGTCCAACCTCTGCAGTATCTTTAAGGAATAGCGCAAAATAAGCTAAAAATTCACGAGAAAAACCTTTCTTCGGCAGGTAAGGGATGACCGTGAGATAGTCTTCTTCATTAACAGTTGACTTGGCAGGGTTGTAAAAAAGTACCGCTTCTTCAAAAAGGATATCATCTGACGAAACCTCTCCGTCTTTATCTAACATCTCCACCCCTGCAGCATTTTGTGCCTCTAATAGAAAACTCACTTCAACCGCATGATTGCGCTTGTCCCAGCTAATCTCATAATCAAAAGGAAAGTTCTTATCCAACTCTTCTTGTAAAACATCTAAAAATCCATATGCTGCCATTTTGTCCTCTTTCTATACGACTCTTCAATCGCCCCGAATACTCGGAAATATGCTAAAATAGATACTACCATCTTACCACATTCGTATCAGAAAATCCATGTTAGAAAGGACTGCTATGCCAGACAATCTCGCGCTTCGTATGCGCCCCAAAACCATCGACCAGGTCATCGGTCAGGAGCATCTAGTTGGACCTGGCAAGATTATCCGCCGTATGGTGGAAGCCAATCGCCTATCCTCTATGATCCTCTACGGACCTCCAGGAATTGGTAAAACCAGTATTGCCTCGGCCATCGCTGGAACGACCAAGTATGCTTTTCGGACCTTCAATGCCACTGTTGATAGTAAAAAACGTCTCCAAGAAATCGCTGAGGAAGCTAAATTCTCAGGTGGCCTTGTACTGCTACTAGATGAGATTCATCGTCTTGACAAGACGAAACAAGACTTCCTCCTTCCTCTCTTAGAAAGTGGTCTAGTCATCATGATCGGGGCGACAACTGAAAATCCTTTCTTTTCTGTCACTCCAGCCATCCGCAGTCGTGTTCAGATTTTTGAGTTGGATCCCTTATCTAACCAAGATGTTAAAGGAGCCATTCAAATCGCCCTGACTGACCCTGAACGAGGCTTTGATTTCCCTGTTGAGTTAGATGATGATGCCCTTGATTTTATCGCAACATCTACCAATGGAGATCTCCGTTCTGCCTTCAATTCGCTTGATTTGGCAGTTCTCTCCACTCCAGAAAATGATGATGGTGTCCGTCACATTACGCTCGACATCATGGAAAATAGTCTTCAGAGAAACTACATCACTATGGACAAGGATGGAGACGGACACTATGATGTTCTATCTGCCCTGCAAAAATCCATCCGTGGATCCGATGTCGATGCTAGTCTCCACTATGCTGCTCGCTTGATAGAGGCGGGTGACCTTCCTAGCCTAGCTCGTCGTTTGACTGTGATTGCTTATGAAGATATCGGCTTAGCCAATCCCGAAGCTCAGATTCATACCGTAACTGCTTTGGATGCAGCACAGAGGATTGGATTCCCCGAAGCCCGCATCCTCATTGCCAATGTTGTGATTGATTTGGCCCTTTCTCCAAAATCCAACTCAGCCTACGTGGCTATAGATAAGGCCTTGTCTGACCTAAAAACATCGGGGCATCTGCCGATTCCACGTCACTTGAGAGATGGACATTATAGCGGCAGCAAGGAATTAGGTAACGCCCAAAATTATCTCTATCCACATAATTATCCTGGTCACTGGGTCAAGCAAGAATACCTACCAGAAAAAATCCGTGACCACCACTACTTTTCTCCAGAAGATAGTGGAAAATACGAACGGGCCCTGGCTCAACGCAAGGAAACCATTGATAAATTACGAAACTTATGAAATCCTTTTCAAAATTTTTAATTTTCCCTTGATTTTTTTTGAAAAAGTGGTATCATATAATCATAGAAACGCTGTGGTGTACGACTTCACATTTAAGTGTTGACCGACTATTTTTTGTATTATTAGGGAAACAAAAGTCTTCTAACAGCATGTAGGCCGTCTCACACGGAAACAGCTTCAGTTAGAGCGAGTTGCCCACCTGCTTAATTGCGCGGGTTCAATACAAACCGTGAAGTTTCGGCACCAATACAGCTTTTTATTTGCCTCCTTAGCTCAGTTGGTAGAGCAGTAGACTCTTAATCTATGGGTCGCAGGTTCGAGTCCTGCAGGGGGCATCTAAATCAACAGGAAGAAGCCTTGATTTACAAGGCTTTTTTGCTTGTCTGTAACTGATTTGCCCCATCATTTGCCCCACTTTTAAATCTATCTTTTCTTTTTGAATCAAATTACATCTTAACAAATAGTGTAAAGCCAGTTACTTTTGCTTTGATGCCATACAATATTTTCATGTAGAGAAGACAAATTTTATCTTCTCTTTTTATTTTCAAAATAATAAAAACTGATTTTCTTTTCATGAATCAGACTGAAACTTCCAAATTTTCCATTTAGTTTATTGATATTTCCTCTAAAAAGGTGTATAATATTTTTACTATTAAACTATACTATATAACAGGATGGTCTTGAAATGAAATTTTCTAATCGTTTATCGCTATTCCTTGCAGGAGTTATTTTTGTCCTTTTAGCACTCTTTCTATTTACAGACCCAGTAGCTAATCTTGTTGCTTACAGCTGGTGGATTTCATTTGGTTTACTGGTTGCTTCCATAGCAGCTATTTTAGGCTATTTCTCTGTACCAAAAGAGCTTCGCTCACCAGCTCATCTTTTCCAAGGGATTGTTAATCTTCTCTTAGCTCTTTACCTCGTTGCCTATGGCTTTGTGACGCTGCCAGTTGTCATTCCAATTATTTTAGGGATTTGGTTAATTGTAGAAGCCATTATAGTTTTCTTTAAAGGCAATCGTCTGGGATTGATTTTCCCTATTATTGGCAACCATATCATGTGGATAGCGTTGCTTGCATTTTTACTAGGTCTAGTGATTTTGTTCAATCCAGTAGCTACAAGTGTCTTTGTCGTTTATGTCGTTGCCTTTGCATTTTTAATTGTTGGTTTCACCTATATCCTTGATGCCTTTCGTAAATAATCTAGCTGCCATTTTGGGCATATTAAAATAGCTGGGAAGTTACATTCTCAGCTTTTTCTGTTGCCTCTTTAGCTAAGTTGGTAGAGCAGTAGACTCTTAATCTATGGGGCGCAGGTTCGAGCCCTTGTAGGGGCATCTAAATCAACAGGAAAAAGCCTTGAAATCAAGGCTTTTTTACGTCCAATAGCTTTTTGTAGCAAAGTATTTAAAAATAAAAGAGAAGAGAATCTCTCACTCTCTTCTCAGTATATCTTATTAAATTTAGTTTTTCTTAATCTACCTGATTTTCCTTTGCGACGACAAATTCTTTAACCAGTCGATAGATAACAGCAAATACGGGGGTAAAGAATATCATTCCAAGTAGTCCGAAAAGATTCCCTCCGATACTAGCAGCCGCAAGCGTGAAAATAGCTGGCAAACCAATAGACTGACCTACAACTCTAGGATAAATAAGGTTTCCTTCAATCAGCTGTATAACTTGATATAGAAGAAGAGAAAGTAAGGCTTGAGTAGGACTCACTGTGAAGATAAAAATCGCTCCCACAACACAAGCAATCATAGGCCCTACATAAGGAATGAACGATAGCACTCCTGCAAAGATACCTGTCATTACTCCATAGGGTATCCCAAACACGCTGTAACCAACCGCTATCATAACTCCTATGATAACTGCTTCAATCAGCTGACTCATCAAAAATTGGTCATAAGTCTCTAGTGCTACTTGTCCAATGTAAGTCAACTTTATCACCACCTTCTCTGGAAGAAAAACTTTTAGAAGTCGACTCGTCATCGCTGCCAGATGTTCCTTACTGGATAAAAATAAAAAGGTGAAGACTATAATCAAAAAGGCATTCATCAAACTTGAAAAAATATTGCCGATATTACTAGTCAGACCTGATAAAAAACCTATCAAAGCTTGGCTAATAGAACTAGATTGTCCCTGTATGCCTGATACGATAGTTGACAACATGTCTTTGGTTACAAATTCCGAGCTATCTAGTAGTTTACCAAGTTGAGTCAGGACTGTTGAAAGGACTGTTCCCAGCTGACTAATAGTCTGAGCAAGGGTTGGAAGCACCAAAACCAAAAGACAGATCACGATTAAGATAAGAGATAGGAAAACAAGCGCCATAGCAATCGGACGACGCAACCCTGCCTTTACCTTCAATTTAACTAAGTACTGTTCAATTTTTTTCATAGGAACATTAAGCACAAAAGCAATAACAGCACCATAAATCAAGGTTGATATTACATCAAAGAGAGAGATTGCTCCTGATATAAAGCTCGATGCATTCAGAATTACAAGAGCAACCAGCCCTATAAAAAGTATTAACGGGGTGTATTTTTTTACTAAGTTCATAAATTCTCCTTAATAAACATGTTTAGATACGACTATGCTATTTGGTTTTTCAAACTCTCGATTAAGGTAGGCTTGGTAAGTTCCTGGAGCGATAAATCCTTTGGGTGAGAGGATATCGGTGCCAGCCTGACCGACTATGGTATCAGCCAAGAGCACACAGTTTGTAGATAAGACAAAGTAGGATTTAAACTTAGATTTGATAAATTTATAAAGTTCCCCATCTGTCTCATGTCTGATTTTATAAGCGTAGGTGTAGTCTTCCTTACCATCACCTGTCATGATTTTATCTGCACTTGGCTCCCATGGAATCGTCAGTTGTTTTAATTCAGCTAATTTTTCCTGAACCGCTTCTTCCATTTCCGGTGTCAAATCTATTCCGTAACCAAATAGCGTTTTTTGACTCTCCCGTTTACATAAGTCAATGTACTTATCACGGTCGCAAAAATATAAAACACCATCTCCAACCATACCAAATAAGGTCTCAGATGACGGATCATAGTTTCCATAAGAAATAACACGGCCTTGATAGCAGATATCCACATGACCAATTGCCGAAAACAGAGAGGTCTCAGCTGTATGAACAAAAATTTCAAGCTCCGCTGTCTTACCAGACTTCACCATTCCAAGATGGATATCCTCTCTCTCATCAGCATTTTCCTGCATGAATTTGTTGATTTTTGCTAAAGTACTTGCAGGGATGAGAGCGGCTAGGACAATAGGTAAGCTCATTCTTACACGACGTTTGAGATGGTTTTTCCCAATTTCCTCCTCAAACAAGAAACCATCACGGATATTGGACACACCATAAAGGAAAAAATAAGCCCCTAATACAAAGAGTTGAAAGACAGAATTTCCTGTAGAGGACAAAAGACTAGTCCCACCAAGAAAAACTAGTACGAGTCCATCTAGTAAGAGACGAAAACGAGGTCGAATTTTGTTTTTGCGGTAGAGAACATAGGTGACAAGGTTGATACTAGCATGAAAAATCTGAGAAATTCCAATCACAAGAGCCAAAATATAAATCGGCACATCCGTCGCAAGATTGGAGCCAAGCAAATATCCCAGCACTAACAATTTAACCAGTGCAACTCCCAAGGTGTCCGTTGACTGACTTTTTTTGAAAATACGTAATACTAAATCTAAGACCGTTGCAATCCAAGCTAAAAACAGAACCAGTCGAATAACCTTTACTGGCAACCAAGTCCCCGTGACCATCAAGATGAGACCTAGCAGAACAAACAAGAACCCCTGAGCAAGTAATTTCTTACCTGTCAGACCTAAAGAAAGAATTTTTTCCATAAAAGACCTTTCAAAAATAATAATTAAGCCCTTTGATCAAATTGACTGGTAAATAGCTGACGGCACAAACAGCCTGTGCCAGCAAGACATGGCGACTGACTGTAGCAATGTCACCATCTTGTCTTATGCACTTCTAAAATTTGTTATATTGATTAGAAACCAGAGCTTATAAAAACTAGCTAAACTCGAGAGATAGACACAATTGCGACGAAAAAATGTATAACCAATTCAACTTGTTAAGGTAAGAAAGCATTATTTCCAATCTATTAATTATTCATCTATTACCTATTATGACACAATATTCCCTATAGTTCAACATTTTACTAATTAAAAATCATAAAAGAAGTTTCAAGTCCTCATAACGCTTTGAAAAGAACAAAAAAACGGAATGAAATAACATATAATTAGATTATTAAACAAAGTTTACTAGGCACAAACTAAGATATGTTTGATCAAGCAGAGAGGGGAGATGCTGTTTCTTTAAAACAAGTTTATCTCACTATTTTTTATGAACTGCCTTTCCAGACATCTCTAATCTGATGACACTCTTCAAAAATATTTTAAAAATTTAAAACAAAAGTCTTGCTTTTCATTTTATTTGTGATATACTTGTTCTCGTATTAGATACAAGTTATCCAAAGGAGTTTATATGGATACAAAATTTTCAGTAGCCTTACATATCCTAACCATGATTAGCGAGAGCAAGGATACCTTAAGTTCACAAGCTCTGGCTGAGAGCGTCGGAACCAACGCTAGTTATATTCGTAAGGTGATTGCCTTATTGAAAAACGCTGGCTTAATTACTTCCCATCAAGGAAAAACAGGCTATCAACTCAGTAAGTCCCCAAAGGAAGTGACCTTACTTGAGATTTATTTTTCCACACAAGAAGTCAACCACATCAGCTTATTTCCCGTTCACCAAAATAGCAATCCGGATTGCCCAGTAGGGAAACATATTCAAGCTGCCATTTCGCCACTATTTGCTAGCGCTGAAGCTCAACTTGATAAGGAACTAGCCCAGCAAACCTTAGAAGATGTCATTAACAATCTTTATAAAGATGCCAAACAAAAACGAAACTGATTTGCATGCAGATCAGTTTTAAAAAGACTATGCTTGTATCTCTATCGGATACAACAAAAAATAGAAAAGGGTAGACAATGAAAGTCGCACAACATACTACTTATAACAAAAACAATATCACACTAAACATCACAGAAATCGCAAAACCAAGCATCACAGACAAAGAAGTTTTGGTCAAAGTCACCGCAGCTGGTGTTAATCCTCTGGATAACATGATTTCCCGTGGTGAAGTAAAGGTGATCGTCCCTTACAAACTTCCACAAACTGCTGGAAATGAAGTGGTCGGTATCATTGAAGAGACAGGTAGACAAGTCAAAAATCTCAAAGTCGGAGACCGAGTTTTTGGGCGTTTACCACTTAATCATATTGGTGCCTTTGCAGAATACGTAGCTGTCGATAGTCAGGCTCTAGCCAAGGTTCCAGACTATCTGTCTGACGAGGAAGCCGCTGCTGTTCCTTTGACTGCCTTAACCATTATGCAAGCCTTAGAACTCATGGGGGCTCAAGCTGGCAAAACCATCTTTATCTCTGGTGGTACAGGCGGTGTCGGCGGTATGGCCATTCCGATTGCTAAGGCTAAAGGTTTGAAGGTCATTACCAATGGGGCTGGAGATAGCGCTGAGCGTGTATTGAACCTAGGAGCAGACCGCTTTATCGATTATAAAACAGAGGATTATACAAAAACTGTTAGCCAGGTTGATTATGTCCTCGATACCCTTGGTGGCGCTGAGACTGAAAAACAAATGTCTATCATGAAAAAAGGTGGTCAGCTTGTTTCCCTCCGTGCTATGCCAAATGGTGACTTTGCCAAACGCATGAACCTGCCAAAATGGAAACAGATGATTCTTGGCTTAGCTGGTCGCAAATTTGATAAGATGGCTGACAAATACGGCGTTCACTACCATTTTATCTTTGTGGAAAGCAATGGTGCTCAATTACAAGAGGTAGCTGACCTCTTTAGCAAATTAGAAATCAAGCCATCTATCGATACAGTCTATCCATTTGAAGAAGTGAATAGCGCCTTAGACAAGGTCGCTAATGGTCGCTCACGTGGAAAAACTGTCCTCAGCTTTAAGAAATAAAAAGGAAAAGACAATGTCATATCTTACAACTAAAAATCAATACATCACTGTTGAAGGGAACAAAATTGCCTATCGCGAACTCAGCAAAGGCAAATCAAAACTACCTCTTCTGATGCTGGTCCACTTGGCAGCAACCCTCGACAACTGGGATCCAAAACTTTTGGACTTGATTGCTGAAAAGCACCATGTGATTGTGGTCGACCTTCCTGGTGTGGGAGCCAGTCAAGGAAAAGTGGCCCCAACCATTTCTGGAATGGCTGAGCAGACGATTGCCTTTATTCAATCCCTTGGTTACGATAAAATCAATCTCCTAGGTCTTTCTATGGGAGGGATGATTGCCCAAGAAATGGTCCGAATCAAGCCTGATTTGGTCAATCGTCTCATTATAGCAGGAACAGGACCTCGAGGTGGAAAAGAGATTGATAAGGTCACAGGGAAAACATTTAACTATATGTTTAAAGCTGGACTCGAGCGCATCGATCCTA
This sequence comes from Streptococcus timonensis, assembly GCF_900095845.1. Classification (GTDB taxonomy): domain Bacteria; phylum Bacillota; class Bacilli; order Lactobacillales; family Streptococcaceae; genus Streptococcus; species Streptococcus timonensis. The sequence continues at coordinate 250,730 of NZ_FMIX01000003.1, read as the reverse complement.
AACGCTATATCTTCTATAACCATGATGAACAAGGAAAAATCGAAGCTTTGAAAGTTCTCGGACGAATGGGAATGCGAACCAAGGAATTTGCGGACAAAGACATGAGTGTGCCTGGTTTCTTGACTCAACTCAAAGCCATTAAACGTTGGGGGAAAGATTCTCAAGACGACCTAAGATTTATCACCCAACCAACCTTAATCGTCAACGGGGACAAGGATATGCAGGTTCCAACAGAAAATTCTTATGATATGCATGAGAAAATAAAAGATAGTAAGCTCATCATCTATCCAAATGCTGGTCACGGTTCGATCTTCCAATATGCAGAGGAGTTTTCAAAAGAGCTCATTGCTTTCTTGGAGGACTAATATGGTCAAAACCATTGCCCCAGTTATAATTATCAAGCAAGATAAAGAGTTCATCTTCACTGTTGATAGACTGAACTAGTTTCACAGCTTCAGCCTTGCTTTCAGAGTATAAAATGTTAGACAGTCTCTTTAGTTACTCAGCATCCATTTCGTCTTCCTTTCTTGCAACTTGAATGGGGACTCACACTTTACGATTCCTTTTTAAATAAAACAAAAAGTAAAGAACGGGCTCGAATAATCACGAATGTCTGTAGTAGCACCTATATCTATACTTAGGCATATAAGATCCGATACATATTTTCCATGAAGCCATCAATCTCTCCTCGAACAGTTTTCAACAGACGATCTTCTTCGGATTGCGAGATAGAGACTCCTTCTCTTTTTCCACTGTCGTTATCCTGAGAATAGTTAGAATAAATTAAATTAAGGTCTTTATCTAACACGAAAGCTACATATGTTTGTTTTTCATTAACTTGTGTAATAAAAAATAACTGAAAATCTTTTGCATCTTTCTGAGGAGGGCTGATTTTCAAATGTACTTCTCCTTCTATTTCAAGCGGATAAATAACTCCATCTAGACGAATAGCACCATCAGATGGAATGATGTACCCCGCTTCACGTATTTGAGATGCATACTTTTCCGACGTCATTAAATAATGAAGAACTGCGATTCTATCCTGTTTTTCAAAAGCTGTTTTTAGAGTACTGGATTCTTGAGAATTCTTATAAGCGAGATACAAAGGAATGACTAATAAGATAAAAGATACTATTATCAACCACTTAAACTGTTTCATTTTATCTAACATTACTCTTACCACCTCTTTCTAAATAGTCAAAGAAGGCTTTCTGATTCTTCTTTCTCTCTATCTCTTCTTTTTAATCTGATAATAAATAAAACTAATAGTGGTATCCAAAAGAATTGAATAACCAAAAGTTCTTATTGTCCATATAAGCCAAATCGGGCTATTTTCAACATTTATCTTAAGTATCTTCAAACATACTGCAAGAGTCAAAAATAAGACAATTTCTGTAGTTAAGCGGTGCTTGGCCTTTTTGAAATCTATGGTTTTCAAAAAGGACTGACTCTTGGTTTCCTTCGGTCCTTCTTCCCAATAGGTCTTATCCTTACTTCTTAGATAAAAGAGATAGCCAACTTCGACGATTAATCTTGAAAAAGCTGAAATAAACACTATATTGCTCACAATCCCAAATGTTTGCAAATAATAACCGGATAAACTAGCCAATCCTCCGCCTAACAAAGTAACTCCTATAATAATCCAAAGGGATGGTTTACTGTAAACACTTGAAAAGGCTATATAGTTAGCAGTTGTTCGTTTTTCTGAAAATCCTTTTCTTAGTTGCTTTTTTAACCAACTGGCATTATAAACAATTAACCCCATGAATAAACCAATGGAACTTAACCAATAAATCAGCGAGTAGATCAGCGAATTTTTTAGAACCTCATTCGTTAAAATAGTGAGGATATAATCCATTAAAACCAATGAAAGATGAATCCCATTGATTAGTACAAAGAGCATCGCAGTACTAAAGAGTTGATGTTTATAGATGAATGTCTTGCTGAATGACATAATCTGACAGACCAGCATGAGCAATAGAAGGAAACACAGAAAAAGAAAAGGGACATTAGAAAAGGGATCTACTGTGAACTGCTCCTTGATAAAAAAGTATACATGAGTCAGGTCGATACTCAATACAAACAAACCAGCCCAGGTCAAACTCAACATTCTAACAGAGGCTCGCGTGGAACCCAGCGCTTGAAAATATTCCTTATTTAATGCTTCTGACTGACGGTTCATATCCCACTACTCCTCTTCTAGCTGACCGTTTTTGATTAACTTCTTATAATAGCGTTTGCTGTACCATTCGCGGTCGCTAATTCCCAGATATTCTTTGTATTCCAGACGGCGTCTAAGAAAAAACATATTGACCTCTTTCTATTTCCTTTGTTATATTTACTTCTTAACTCGACTATTTCTGTACCGTTCAACTGCCTTCAGCCATCGAATCATATTATTTTGCCACAGCAATAGAGCTGCGACAGCCGGCAAAATCCCCATCAGGCTTAAAGGGAATAGCTCACTGCCGATTGGTGTTCCCATCATCTTTAAAACGAGCATGGAGAGGATAGAAATCGGACCAGCTAAGCCCATGACAGCCATAAAGACTGTGAAAACCCAAGCAATTAGCTTCTTGCCAAGGGTAACCTTCTTATCTGAAAAATTATTCCAAAAGAGATTGCTATCGACGGCTCTTCTGAAGTTTTCCTTGCTGGTAGGTTGCGCTAACGCAACATTTTTGTAGAGTGCTCGCTCCAGGATCACCAATAGTAAAATGGCTTCCAGCAACCAAGTTAGTAGAAAATAAATCAGGGTTCCATAGCTATAGATACCCGTAAAAAAGCACGTTGCTGGAAAAAGCTGCATGATCCCACTAAACGTCAAAAGAGCACAAATCAACCAGATAATGTGTTTTCGATTCCCACGGGATGCCTCAGTATCTAAAAATTTACTTTTAGGAGCTGCTAGAGGATTTCGTGGCTCGTCGATATGAACATAAATAGCCTGACCTTCGCTCTCCCCTATATAAATCACTTTCCTAAAAAGCATGCTTGTCTTTCTCCTCTAACCAACTGTTTTTCTTAAAACTTCCCTGAAAAAGAGATTTTTTCTTCATTTACTCCTCCAATTTTATGGCACAATTGACAGAACTTTCTCCCAAGAAAGATAAAAAGTGAGAGAATTATAAACCTTGAGCAATATTTCCTAGTTGGTTCACTCGATCATGAATGGTTTCCACGTTTAGGTTTCCATGTTGATATCCACAAAGAAAGCCATTTTCGTAGAAAACTTGCTCTGAAAGCTGACCTTTTGGTGTATCTGGGCATTCAATCATGACAACATTAAAGACACCACCTATTTCTGTCCCCTCAATTGTATTGCCTCTAAAATGATAAGTGAAAGCCCGGAATTGTTTACCCTTGTAGTTACCAGAGATGACATAGGCAACTTTTCTCTCATGACCACACCCAAAAGGATAATAGCTGAAATTGGCATATTTTTCTACATAGGGACTTTGGGTAGGAGTTATAGTAAGCGTACTAGATATCGTTCTACTTGAGTAATCCCTATAGTTGTCTCTACCTTGAGCTTGGTCAAATTGATATCCGTGCGCAGTTGCAAAGGCTAGATATTCATTGTTGTGTTTATTGGCGTAGCTAATGGCCCAATAAACAATCCCTGCTATAACAAAGATGAATAACATAAAGATGATAAAGAAAAAAACAAAAGGCATTATCATTTTATACTCCTTTTAAAACTGTTTAAAAAGCAAGGGCGTTTCTACACCCTTACTTCTTACTGGTATTCTTAGTTACGGTAAAAATGACTATCCTTGTCACTTGGTGATTGGCCGATAGACAAGACTTCTTGGCTACCATCTGTACCTGTCAATTCATTTTGGACTCCCGCTGGAGTGTAGATAAGGCGAGCACCTTCTCCACCATCAACGAGTTGGATGCCTGCTGAGTAATAACCATTTTTTTCCTCTACTCGTCCCATCTCATAATTAAAGGTTCCTTTTGAACTTTGGATTGTTACAATTCCATCAGATGTAACTGTTGCAGTTGTTCCTGCATAATTTTCCCAAGTTCCCACAAATTTAGCGTAAGCTTCTTGTGACTTTTGCTTATCTTCCTTTTGTTCTGCTTGCGTCGTTTTAGCATCTGACCCACTACTTGCCTCAGACTTCTGCCCCTCTTTTTGGCCTGCTTCTGTTTTACTTGCTGAAGCCGTCGTTACTTGAGTTGTTGTTTCCTTTTGATTTGAAGCTGAAGTATTCTTGTCAGCCTTTCCACCACAAGCAGCTAATGTAATAGCAGCTAACAAGGTCAGTACTGATAGGCTTGTATAGCGCAATGTTTTGTTAGTCATAAAAATCTCCTTTGACATATGTCGTTTAAAGTGGCTAGCCTAGTTTTACATATAATTTTGATGGCTAACTCATTGCTTTCAGTGTATCATTTATTTCGTTTTTATTCAATAGCTAGTTAAATTGAAAAAAGGCTAATCCAAGTAGGAATAGCCCTTCTTTCTCTAGTCTTTATTTCATTGCTTTTTAGTAGATAAACATGGCATCGCCAAAGCTAAAGAAACGGTATTTCCCATCGATAGCATGTTGGTAGGCTTTGAGGACCAATTCACGGCCTGCAAAAGCTGAGACAAGCATGACCAAGGTAGACTTTGGCAAATGGAAGTTAGTAGAAAAAGCATCCACCACCTTCCAGTCATAGCCTGGCTTGATAAAGATATTGGTCCAGCCAGAATTGGCCTGGATTTGGCCGTCAAACTTGCTTCCGATAGTCTCTAGCGTACGGATAGAGGTTGTCCCCACAGCAATGACACGGCCACCATTTTCTTTGACCTGACGCAAGGTCGCTGCAGCTTCCTCAGACAATTGATAAAACTCTGAGTGCATCTCGTGCTCATCCAGATTATCTACTGAAACAGGTCTAAAGGTCCCAAGTCCAACGTGCAAGGTCAGGTAGACTAGATGAACGCCTTTTTGCTGGATTTCTTCTAGTAATTCTTTGGTAAAATGCAAACCTGCAGTTGGGGCAGCGGCTGATCCACTCTCCTTGGCATAGACTGTCTGGTAACGTTCACGGTCATCCAATTTTTCGTGGATATACGGAGGCAAAGGCATTTCTCCAAGACTTTCAAGTACTTCTAAGAAAATCCCCTCATATTCAAAACGGACAATACGGCCGCCATGGGGTAATTCCTCAGTCACGACTGCGCTAAGTCGACCATCACCAAAGATAACGCGGGTGCCGACCTTGAGACGTTTGGCTGGCTTCGCCAGTACTTCCCATTCGTCTCCTGCTGTATTTTTCAAAAGCAAGAGTTCAACATGGCCCCCTGTTTCTTCTTTTTGACCATGAAGTCGAGCTGGCAGTACGCGGGTATCATTCATAACCAGGGCATCACCTGGCTCTAGCATTTCGATAATGGAGTGAAAGTGGCGATCTTGAAATTCTCCAGTCTGGCGATTGACCATCAAGAGTTTAGAGGCATCGCGCTTTTCCAAAGGTGTTTGTGCAATCAACTCCTCAGGCAAGTGAAAATCAAAATCATTTGTATTTAATGTCGTCATTCTTCTTTTCTCTTCTCATTTATTCAAATTACTTATCAAAGCGAACTTCTTCAAGTAGGTACTCGATGAAGCGTTCACCCATCTTAGACAAGCTAGTTTTCTCATGCTGGATATAAACCAATTCAATGGGATCATCAATATCAAGTGGAATCGAAACGATATTGTCTCCATTGAGGTTACTATTAAGGATACCAGTCGCGATGGTATAGCCATCCAAACCAATCAAGAGATTGAACAAGGTCGCACGGTCACTAACAACGATGGATTTCTTGTGGTGTTCTTGTGACAAAATCTCTTCTGAGAAGTAGAAGGAATTATGGGTACCTTGGTCATAGCTCAAGTATGGGAAGTCTTCTAGATCTGCCAACTGCACCTTGTCTCTTTTAGCAAGAGGGTTGGTTTTGCTGACAAAGATATGGGGTTGGGCTGTAAAGAGATGGTGGGCAACCAGATGGTTGTCATCCAACATCTTCGAAAGAACGTCCCGGTTATAGCTATTTAAAAAGAGAACTCCCACTTCACTTCGGAAGTTTTTGACGTCATCGATGATCTCCCAAGTTCTGGTTTCACGCAAAAAAAGCTCGTACTTTTCCATATCGCTTTTCTTGAGCAAGGAAACAAAGGCATTAACTACAAAGGCATAGTGTTGCGAAGACACACTAAAAAGCTCGCGATGAGCGATTGGGTTCTTATAGCGTTCTTCTAGAAGTTGCGTTTGCTCGACAACCTGACGGGCATAGGATAGAAACTCCATCCCATCACGTGTGAGGGTAATTCCCTTAGGATTTCGGATAAAAATCTCAATTCCCATCTCATTTTCTAGGTCACGAACGGCATTTGATAGACTCGGTTGTGTAATAAAGAGTTGCTTGGCAGCCTCATTCATCGAACCAGTCTCTACGATTTTGATAATATAGTGTAATTGTTGAATTCTCATGTTTTTATTGTACCATACTTGAGGCAATATAAAAAGGACCAGTCACTGAAAGCCAAGCTAGTCGCATATCAGTCTTTTTCAGCTCATAAAAAAGAGGTTAGAAGATTTCCAACCTCTTTATCTGTTCTAGCAAGTTAAAACTAGCTGTCTTTTTTCCAAAAGATGGCTAATAAAATCATGGCTCCTAAAACTGATGGGATAATAGCCGTATCAGCTAAGATAGGGCCCCAAGTTCCAAAAAGCATTTGACCCAGGAAAGCACCAATCCAACCCAGGAACATTTTCCCGAAGCATCCCATCCGTTCTCCACGATTGGTGATAGCTCCTGCTAATAGTCCGATCAAAAGACCGACAAACATACTTCCAATCATAGTTTCTCCTTAAATTGCCCAATCTCCATTACGGAAGAGTGGTACACGTGTTCCATCCTCACGGATACCATCGATATCCATTTGGTTCGAACCAATCATAAAGTCAACGTGAACGTCTGAACGATTAAGTCCTGCAGCTTCCAGCTCTTCTTCGCTCATCTCAGCTCCACCAACAACGCTCGTTGCATAGGCTGCACCAATAGCCAAGTGGTTAGAAGCATTTTCATCAAAAAGGGTGTTAAAGAAAGTAATTCCTGATTGTGAAATTGGGCTTGGATCTGGTACCAAGGCACATTCACCCAAGGCACGCGCACCAGCATTCTTAAAGACAAGATCCTTCATAACCTGATCACCCTTTTCAGCTGTGATATCAACGATTTGACCATTTTCAAAGGTCACCTTGATGCCTTCGATGATATTTCCGTTGTAGCTAAGAGGTTTTGTAGATGTTACATAACCATCTGCGCGACGGAAATCAGGGGCTGTAAAGACCTCTTCTGTTGGCATATTTGGCAAGAAACCTTCGCCTTGAGCGTTGATTGCTCCGGCAGATTCCCAAACGTGGTTCTTCGGCAAGCCAAGTGTCAAGTCTGTTCCAGGAGCAGTGTAGTGAAGAGCTGAGAATTGCTCTTTGTTGAGCATTTGCGCCTTGCTCTTCAAGATTGCTGCATGTTCTTCCCAAGCCTTAACTGGATCTTCTTCGTAGATACGGCAAGTCTTAAAAATTTGGTCCCAAAGGAGATCCACTGCTTCTTCGTCGCTTGCAGCATTTGGAAAGACTTTTTTAGCCCACTCAAGTCCAGCTGCTGCTGCTACAGTCCAGCTAACCTTGTTAGATTGAGTTGCGATACGCATTGGCTTCATGGCAATTCCCATAGCTTTAGCAGAAGCTGAGAGTTTTTCAGCATCTACTCCGTTCAAGGCACCTGGGTCAGAAGAACGAACACCGAGACGACTTGCTTTGTTTTCAAGAAGGTAGTTCATCTCAGCAATCTTGTATTCTGGCACATTGTCCAAACGCTCCATCGGCGCGTGAAGGAATTTTTCACGGTTTACAAAATCATCTGCCCATTGAACGATAACTTCATGGACTCCAAGTGCATAGGCTTCTTTGACGATTAAGTGAGCCAACTCGCGTTGCTCCACATCGATAGAGAGAGCCAAGGTATGACCAGGTTGCACGTTCACTCCGTTTGCAACCAAAAGCTTAGCGTATTTTTCTAGATTTTCTTTAAAATTTGGTAAAACCATCTTGTTTCTCTTTTCTATTTTTATTTTTCTTTCAAAGCAGAAAATAATCCTGCTAAAGCAATAGCACTAGACAAGAGTGCTGTCGATAGAAGAATTGTCTGATCAGCAAGTTCCAATTGATACTCAAACACCTTCTCAGCCGGCTTGTCTTCCGCAAAAATTCTTAGTTTCATGAAATATCCTCCGTTCTACCTCTTAAAACAAATCATCAAACAAACTCAACTGATTGTCCTCTGGCATATTGCCGAGAATTCCCATTTCATCCATCTTTTCAACCAAGGTTGATGAGAGTCCTCCACGCTTGCGGAGTTCTGTTTTAGAGAGGAATTCTCCCTCTTGGCGGGCACGAACCAATTGCTTGGCAACGTTCTCTCCCAGACCATCCATAGCGACAAACGGCGGGATGAGGGTGTCCCCATCGATGAGGAATTCAGTCGCATCACTGCGATAGAGGTCAAGCTTACCAAACTTGAAGCCACGTTCCCACATCTCATTGACGATTTCAAGTGTGGTGTAAAGGTCAATTTCTACGTTGGAAGCTTCATTGTTCTTCCGCTTTTCAGCAATTTCTTGCATCTTGCGCTTGATGGCATCCAAGCCTGCACCCATGGTCTTGATATCAAAGGCCTTGGCACGGATTGAGAAGTAAGCACAGTAATAATAAATCGGATGGTGAACCTTGAAGTAGGCTACTCGAAGGGCCATCATAACGTAAGCTGCCGCATGGGCTTTAGGAAACATGTACTTGATTTTTCCACAAGATTCGATATACCACTCAGGCACATTATTGGCCTTCATGGCTTCGATATAACCATTGCGTTCTTCTTCTGATATTTTGAGCCACAATCCCTTACGCACTCGTTCCATGATGGTAAAGGCCATCTTTGGATCTAGACCTGCGTGCATGAGGTAAACCATGATGTCATCCCGACATCCGATAACGGTTGATAGGTCCGCAATTCCAGCCTTAATCAAGTCTTGGGCATTTCCCAACCATACGTCGGTACCGTGAGACAAACCAGAAAGCTGAAGCAACTCAGCAAAGGTCGTCGGATGGGTTTCATCAACCATCCCTCGAACAAAGTTAGTTCCAAACTCTGGAATACCAAGCATACCAGTTGAGGTACCGATTTGCTCAGGTGTCACTCCAAGGATATCTGTGCCTGAAAAGAGAGCCATGACACCAGGATCATCCATAGGAATATCATTTGGATCAATGCCTGACAAGTCCTGGAGCTTGCGAATCATGGTCGGATCATCATGACCAAGGACATCGAGCTTGAGGACGTTCTCATCGATATCGTGGAAGTTAAAGTGAGTGGTCTGCCATTCAGCAGTTACATCATCTGCAGGATACTGTACTGGAGTAAAGTCATAGACATCCATATAGTTAGGGATAACAACGATTCCTCCTGGGTGCTGACCGGTCGTACGTTTAACACCAGCAGCTCCTTGGGCTAAGCGCTCAACTTCGGCTTCTCGGTAGAATTTGCCATAGTCACGCTCGTAACCTTTGACAAATCCATAGGCTGTTTTAGCAGCCACCGTACCAACCGTTCCTGCACGGAAGGCATATTCTTCCCCAAAGATATCACGAACATCCAAGTGGGCGCTTGGCTGGTCTTCACCTGAGAAGTTCAAATCGATATCAGGTACCTTATCCCCATCAAAACCAAGGAAGGTCTCGAAAGGAATGTCCTGGCCATTCTTGCTTAGTTTGTGGCCACAGTTTGGACAGTCTTTATTTGGCATATCAAAGCCTGAACCGTAGGAACCATCCGTGATAAATTCACTGTACTGACACTGACCACAGACATAGTGAGGAGAGAGAGGATTGACCTCGGTAATTCCAATCATGGTCGCAACAAAACTAGATCCAACAGACCCACGAGAACCAACCAAGTAACCCCGTTCATTGGAGCGCTGTACTAGCATCTGTGAAGCCAGATAAATCACAGCAAATCCATTCCCCAGAATAGAGGTTAGTTCCTTTTCAATCCGTAAATCAACGATATCTGGGAGTGGATTTCCATAGATTTCAAAAGCTTTTTTATAGGTTAACTCGGCGACCGTTTCCTCGGCTTGTTCAATGAAAGGTGTATACAAGTCGCCTTTAACGACCTCAACAGGCTCAAAGATTTCTGCCAAGGCATTGGTATTTTCAATGACAATCTTACGAGCCAAATCTTCTCCTAGAAAGGCAAATTCGTCCAACATTTCATTGGTTGTTCTAAAGTGTGCCTTGGGTAGCGGAGCTGGTTGGGCAGCTTCTCCGTGACCGATCGTACGGTTAATCATAGCACCCTGACCCAGACTTCGCACGATGATTTCGCGATAAATCTCATCCTCAGGTTCGAGATAGTGGACATTTCCTGTCGCAAGAACAGGCTTATCGAGACGGTCTCCGACCTCAATCAAGCTCTTGATGATGGTCTGAAGTTCCTCCATGTCCTTGACCTGCTCTTTGGCAATCAGAGGGGCATAGATAGCCGGAGGCATCACCTCGATAAAGTCATAGTATTTAGCTACTTCGACTGCCGCATCTACCCCTTGTGACACAACTGCATCAAAGACTTCCCCTTCTGTACAGGCTGAACCTAAGATCAAACCCTCTCGATGGGCATCTAGCACCGTACGTGGAATCCGTGGAACTCCTTCAAAGTACTGGGTATTTGAGAGAGACACCAACTTAAAGATATTTTTCAAGCCCACCTGATTTTTTACATAGATGGTCGCATGCTTGACTCGAGCTTTTTTATATGAGTCTGGACTGATTAAATCAAGGTTTAATCGTGCTAAGTCCGTCACACCGTGTTTTTCTGCTACTTCTTTGATAAAGATAAAGAGCAGACGGCCAGTTGCTTCCGCATCATAGTTGGCCATATGGTGATGTTCTAGAGCTACACCAAAACGTTTGGTCAAGGGTCCCAAACCATGTCGCTTGTACTCTGGATAGAGATTTCTAGCGAACTCTAGCGTATCGATGACAGGTTGAGTAATTTTTGGAAGACCGTGACGCTCATAGTTGGCATTCATAAAACCTACGTCAAAGCTTGCATTATGGGCTACAAGAACTGTATCTTTACAGAATTCTTGGAATTCTTTCAGAACTTGAACCAAGGGTTTAGCATTTTTTACATGGTCATCAGTAATCCCAGTCAATTCAGTTGTAAAAGCTGACAAAGGATGCCCTGGATTGATAAACTCATCAAACTCAGCAATGATATTACCCTTATACATCTTGGAAGCTGCCACCTGAATCAAATCGTTATAGATAGCAGATAGACCAGTCGTTTCCACGTCAAAGACTACATAGGTAGCTTCAGAAAGATCCATCTCCACTTCGTTATAGACGATAGGAACACGATCCTCAACGATATTTGCTTCCATTCCATAAATGAGCTGAATCCCAGCTTTCTTGGCTGCCTTATAACCGTGAGGGAAAGACTGAACATTACCGTGGTCTGTGATTGCCACTGCTTTGTGGCCCCATTTTGCTGCTGTTCCAACGATTTCTTCGACCTCAGGAAGAGCATCCATAGTCGACATATTGGTATGGGCATGAAACTCAACGCGACGCTCACCTTCTGGCATCAAGTCCTTACGTTCATAGTGAACTACTTCCTGCACATCTTGTACATTCATGGTCAAATCTCGTGTGAAATTATTGACCTCGACATTTCCACGAACACGGAGCCATGAATTTTTCTTAATGATATCAAACTTCTGAGCTTCCTCTTCATTTTTGACCCATTTTTGCATAGAGAAACTAGACGTATAGTCAGTCATCTTGAAATTAATCAAGACACGACCTGTTCTAGTCACCTTATGCTCCACATCAAATACAACCCCTTCAAAAACCAATCGATTTTCTTCGGTATTGACCTCAATCATTGGAGTAATCTCTGCCTTGTCAAGTTTAGGCTTAGCAGCCGCCTTCTTGGCTTGGAAATCAAAGACAGATTTGTCCTCAACTGGAGGGGGCGGTGTCATCTGTTCCAGTTGCTCCATAGCTCGAAGGGTTTCGTCATTAGCAGCCTGAACAATCATTTGATTCTCTGTATGGAAGATTTCTTGTTCTTCCTTGGTCAGGTCCTCATTTTTTTCCAATCGGAAGGTTAATTTAGGAAAACCAAATTCTTCCAACTGTTTGACAAGATTAGGCAGGTGATTTTTCCTGAAATGCTCTGTGTCTGCTGCTTCAGAAGCCTCAATAATCAACTGATCATTTTCAAATCGAACCTGAAAATCCTGATACATGGTCCGAAATCCTTGACTAGAACAAGGTCCATCTGAAAAAGCCTCCCTATAGTAGGCCTGTAAAAGCTCTCTTGAAAAAGCTTGACTTCGAGTTTTAATCTCAAAACTAGCCTGATTTCCAGTCTTTGAAAATTCTTCTTTCAGACCCTTCTTCAGTTCCAGAAAAACCTCAAATGGTAGAATATTCTCAAATACAAAATGAAACTCCCAGATTTTACTGCGCTTATGCACAAGAACTTGTTCTATTTCAGCCTGAGAGAAGGCCTCATGTTTTCTTATCTCAGCGGGGATTCCCAACTGATTCATTAAAATTTCAAAAGTGGTTGACATCCATTTTCCTCACAATATACTCCTTTTATTTTACCATATTTGAGGTACTTTTTCCTATTTCTACTAAATAGAAAAAGAAGCCACAAAGTGACTTCTTTTACAGTGAAGACAAATTAGTCTTCACCTTTGTTTTTCTTAATGATTTCTTCTTGTACTGACTTAGGTACATCTTCGTAGTGGTCGAATACCATCATGAATGTACCACGTCCTTGTGATGCAGAACGAAGAACTGTTGCGTAACCAAACATTTCAGCAAGTGGAACGTAAGCACGAACGATTTGGCTGTTACCGTGTGCTTCCATACCATCTACACGTCCACGACGAGCAGTTACGTGACCCATAACATCACCAAGGTTTTCTTCAGGAACAGTGATTGTTACAAGCATCATTGGCTCAAGGATAGCTGGTTGTGCAGTCTTAGCAGCTTCTTTAAGTGCAAGAGATGCAGCGATCTTGAAGGCAGTTTCAGATGAGTCGACATCGTGGTATGAACCATCGTAAAGCTTAGCTTTAACGTCAACCATTGGGTAACCAGCAAGAACACCGTTAGCCATAGATTCTACCAAACCTTTTTCAACCGCTGGGATAAATTCACGAGGAACCACACCACCGACGATTGCGTTTTCGAATTCGAATCCTTTACCTTCTTCATTTGGAGTAAATTCAATCCATACATCACCGAATTGACCTTTACCACCAGACTGACGTTTGAAGAATCCACGTGCTTGAGTAGAAGCGCGGAATGTTTCACGGTAAGATACTTGAGGAGCACCTACGTTCGCTTCAACTTTGAACTCACGACGCATACGGTCAACAAGGACGTCAAGGTGAAGCTCACCCATACCAGAGATAACTGTTTCACCAGTTTCAACGTTAGTTTCAACGCGGAATGTTGGATCTTCTTCAGCCAATTTTTGAAGGGCGATACCCATCTTGTCTTGGTCTGCTTTAGATTTTGGTTCAACCATCAATTGGATAACTGGTTCTGGAACGTTGATTGACTCAAGAATGATTTTGGCTTTTTCATCTGTCAATGAGTCACCAGTTGTAGTATCTTTCAAACCAACGGCAGCAGCGATATCACCTGAGTAAACAGTGTCGATTTCTTGACGGCTGTTAGCGTGCATTTGAAGGATACGTCCGATACGTTCACGTTTACCTTTAGATGTGTTCAATACGTATGAACCTGATTGAAGAACACCTGAGTAAACACGGAAGAATGTCAAACGACCTACGAATGGGTCAGTCATGATCTTGAAGGCAAGAGCTGAAAATGGCTCTTCATCAGATGCTGGACGAGTTTCTTCTTCTTCAGTATCTGGGTTGATACCTTTGATCGCTGGGATATCAAGTGGGCTTGGAAGGTAGTCGATAACCGCATCAAGCATCAATTGAACACCTTTGTTCTTGAAGGCTGAACCACACAATACTGGGAAGAATTCAACGTTGATAGTCGCTTTACGGATACCAGCTTTCAATTCTTCGTTAGTGATTTCTTCACCTTCGAGGTATTTCATCATCAATTCTTCGTCAGTTTCAGCAACTGCTTCAACCAATTTTTCACGGTATTCTTGTGCTTGGTCAAGGTATTCAGCTGGAATATCTTCTTCAAGGATATCTGTACCAAGGTCGTTAGTATAGATTTCAGCTTTCATCTTGATCAAGTCGATGATTCCACGGAAGTCATCTTCAGCACCGATTGGCAATTGAATTGGGTGTGCATTTGCTTGAAGACGGTCATGAAGTGTGCTTACTGAGTAAAGGAAGTCAGCACCGATTTTGTCCATTTTGTTGGCAAATACGATACGTGGAACTCCGTATTCAGTTGCTTGACGCCAAACAGTTTCAGTTTGAGGCTCAACACCTGATTGTGAGTCAAGAACTGTAACCGCACCGTCCAATACACGAAGAGAACGTTGTACTTCGATTGTGAAGTCCACGTGTCCTGGTGTGTCGATGATGTTTACGCGGTGGTTGTTCCATTGAGCTGTTGTCGCAGCAGATGTGATAGTGATACCACGTTCTTGCTCTTGCTCCATCCAGTCCATTTGTGACGCACCTTCATGAGTTTCACCGATTTTGTGGATTTTACCAGTGTAGTAAAGGATACGCTCAGTTGTAGTTGTTTTACCGGCGTCGACGTGAGCCATGATACCGATATTACGAGTTTTTTCAAGTGAAAATTCGCGTGCCATGAGGTTTTTTTCTCCTATTTTTTTAATTTCTAATCTGTTTCTAACACTCTTTCAATAAAAACGGATAGGCAGGACCCACCCGTTCTCAATGTTTTCATGTTATAGTTGGTTTCAACTTGTGAGATGTTAAGTTGAATTGAACTCAGGCTAAAGTTAGTTAGCCGATTTGAGCCGGAACGGGATGCTGTGTGAAAAAGATAAACTTCCTTGTATTCGTCGAATACTGCGTCAGTTTCCTATTTTCACCTTGCATCCTTACCGTTCCTAGCATCATTTTCTTACCAACAGAAGTGTGCGAAGGCACGGTTAGCTTCAGCCATACGGTGAGTGTCTTCACGTTTCTTAACTGCTGCACCAGTGTTGTTAGCAGCATCCATGATTTCTTTAGCAAGGCGGTCAACCATTGTGTGCTCACCACGAAGACGTGCAATAGTTACCAACCAACGAAGTCCAAGTGTTGTACGACGTTCTGGACGAACTTCAACTGGGACTTGGTAATTAGATCCACCAACACGACGTGCACGTACTTCAAGTACAGGCATGATGTTTTCCATAGCTGTTTCAAATACTTCAAGTGCATCGTTACCAGTAGCTTCTTTGATTTGCTCAAAAGCACCGTAAACGATTGAAGCAGCTGTACCACGTTTACCATCAAGCATAACGCGGTTGATAAGACGAGTAACTAGTTGTGAATTGTAAAGCGGATCTGGCAATACTTCACGTTTTGGAGCTCTATTTTTACGACTCATTTCTCTTTATCCCCTTTCCTTATGCTTTTTTCGGACGTTTAGTACCGTATTTAGAACGGCCTTGTTTACGATCGTTAACACCTGCAGTATCAAGTGCACCACGGACGATATGGTAACGTACCCCTGGAAGGTCTTTTACACGTCCACCACGAAGAAGCACCACGCTGTGCTCTTGCAAGTTGTGTCCGATACCTGGGATGTAGGCAGTAACTTCGATAAGGTTGCTCAAACGTACACGAGCAAATTTACGAAGGGCAGAGTTAGGTTTTTTAGGTGTCATAGTTCCAACACGAGTTGCAACACCACGTTTTTGTGGTGAAGAAACGTTTGTTTGAACTTTTTTATGACTGTTGTAACCAACGTTCAAAGCTGGTGATTTAGATTTTTCTACTTTTGATTTACGCGGTTTGCGAACCAATTGGTTAATTGTAGGCATCTACATTCTCCTATGTTTTTTTATTTTTGGTGATGATACACTTGGTGACAGCTATCATCTGTGTGTACTTTTGCAACATTTGTCAGCACGTCCCTGTACACTCTTGAGAGACCAAAAGTAAAAAGTACCGTCTAACATTGTACCACGTTTTTTCTATTTTTGTCAATATATTTCTTCTTATTTTTTGACTTCTTTGCTCTAAAATCTCTTTGAAAACGCTCGCCTGCCAGATAGTCTCTTCAACCGACCACATAGACATAGCTTCTTGTATTTGTTGACAAAATGGTGTTTAATAGATTTGTAAGTAAGAGATCTCTATTACAACTTTATAAAGGAGAAATTATGAAAGTCAGACTTGATATTGATCAGCAATACACCGAAGAGCAAATCATCATAGAGGCACCGACCTTGTCCCCTAGAGTTCAAAAGGTTCAGGACTTTGTACAAAATCTTGAACAAAAAGAAACTCTTAAAGGAAAATTCCAAGACCAGGTCTACTTGATTCAGATTAGCAAGATTCAGCGTGTATACATTGAAAATCGTAAGGTTCTGGCCGAAACGGATAGCCAAACCTATGCACTTGACATACGTCTCTACCAAGCAAGTGAAATTCTACCTGCTTCCTTTATCCAAATTTCCCAATCGGAAATTGTCAACATTGATGCAATTAGTCATCTAAAACTAACCTCTAACGGCTTGATTGAAATCTATTTAAAAAACGAAAGTTTCACCTACTCATCTCGTCGTTACCTCAAAACTATTAAGGAGAAATTAGAACTATGAAAAAACAAGTATTCCATGATGCCACAACCGGTATCCTTATCGGTCTCATCCTATCTATTATCTTTTCACTCATTTATGCTCCAAACAACTACGCGCCACTTAGTCCAGAGTCAGCTATTGGTCAATTCATGAGCAGTCATCAGGTTCACGGTGCTCTAGTTTTACTCTATTGTACACTTATCTGGTCAGCTATTGGAGTACTCTTTAGTTTTGGTAGCCGTCTATTCGCCCAAGATTGGAGCCTTCTTCGCGCCACTGTCACTCACTTCTTCCTTATGTTGCTAGGTTTTGTACCTCTAGCAATCCTAGCAGGCTGGTTCCCTCTTCACTGGACTTTCATCCTTCAACTCATTCCAGAATTTGCAATCGTCTACCTCATCATTTGGACGATTCTCTACAAAAGAGAATCAAAGAAGGTTGCCCACATCAATCAACTATTAGCTCAGAAAAAATAATATTTAAAAACCCACTCCTTTTTGCGAGTGGGTTTTTGCTTATAATTTTTGCTTCCATTCTAACAAGAGGTTCATGGCTTGCATCGGTGTCATATTGAAAACATCTACTTCGGCCAACTCTGCTAGGATAGGATTTTCTTCTTTTTCATCAAAGAGAGACATTTGCTCATTGACAACATTCCTTTGATTGATAGAAATTGGATTTTCCTGACCTTGGCTCTCTAGTTGAGTTAGAATCGCATCCGCTCTTTTTAGCAAGTCTGCTGGCAATCCTGCAATCTTAGCTACATGGATACCGTATGATTTGTCAGCTGGTCCTGGTTCTATCTTGTGAAGGAAAGTAACCTGACCATTTTGTTCCAGCGTAGCTACGTGAACGTTAACCAGATGTCCCAGACTAGTCTCAAGGCTAGTCAATTCATGGTAGTGCGTTGCAAAGAGAGTCTTGGCACCAATATGCTCATGGATATACTCGATGATAGACTGGGCTAGAGCCATACCATCATAAGTTGCGGTTCCTCGACCAAGCTCATCAAAAAGAATTAATGAATCCTTGGTCGCATGACTAATGGCATTATTAGCTTCCATCATCTCTACCATAAAGGTGGACTGACCTGAAACCAAGTCATCTGCCGCTCCGATACGGGTAAAAATTGCATCAAAAATTGGCAAACGAGCACTTTCTGCAGGGACATAAGAACCCATCTGAGCCATAACCGCTGTAATGGCTAGTTGACGCATGTAGGTTGACTTCCCGCTCATGTTCGGACCTGTAATTAGTTGAATGCTAGTATCTTCATCCATCTGGATACTATTGGGAATATAGGTCTGAGCTCCCATGACCTTTTCAACAACTGCGTGACGACCATTCTGGATATCAATCCGCGACTCTTGCCCAAACTCTGGTCGAATCAGGTGCTGTTTTTCTGCAACCACTGCCAAGCCTTGCAAGACATCGACAGTGGCGATTCCTTGGGCTAGGGCTTGGAGGCGTTGGATATACTTGCCAACCTCCTCACGAATACGCATAAAGATTTCGTATTCTAGGTTTGCTGATTTTTCACGTGCCTCTAACATTTCTCCTTCGATACGCGCCAACTCCTCTGTTCCAAAACGTTCAGAGTTTTTTAGCGTAGCCTTTCGGAAAAAATGGGCTGGAACATTGCCGAGCTGCGAGTTGGTCACATGGAAATAGTAACCGTCTTTTTTATTGTAATCAATCTTGAGAGTATTGATGCCCGAGTTTTCTCTTTCCTTGGCCTCAATCTCAGCTATCCAGCTGGTTCCTTCTCTCAGAACACGACGATATTTATCCAAGGTCTCATCAAAGCCAGTTCGAATAATCCCGCCCTCTGTAATCACATGAGGAGCCTCAGGGGCAATAGCAGCACTTATCAGACTTTCCAACTCAGGAATAGCATCTAGTTGTTCAATTAGATAAGCTAGAGCTGGTTGCTCCATTCCTTCTAAAATTGCTCGAATTCGTGGAACACTTCCTAAGGTAGTTGCTAATTGCAAGAGGTCTTTAGGGTTACTTTTCCCAAAAGACACTCGACTGGCCAGACGCTCGATATCGTAGACTCCCTTGAGACTATCCGTTAAATCACTGCGCTCAAAGAAACAATCCAGAAAGACTTGCACAACCTCCTGACGTTCAAGAATACGGTCCTTATCAATCAAAGGACGTTGAATCCAAGAACGCAGAAGACGCATACCCATTGCAGTTTTAGTCTCATCTAGCAACCAGAATAGGCTACCTTGTTTCTTACCTGGGCGAGCATTTTCAACCAAATCAAGACTAGCCTTGGTCGCAAAATCCATCTGCAAGAAATCTTTGATTTCATAACGGATAACAGGCTTCAAGTGGCTGAGCTCTCGCATCTGCGTCCGATGGACATACTGGAGAAGTTTGCCACTAGCTGCTCCTTCAACAGTTGCCAATCTTGAATCCAACAGATGAACGTCTTCATATGTTTCTTGTTCATAGGAAAGCACTAGATTCATTTGACGACTGAGAATCTGTTCTTCTGCTTCAGACAATTCGTAGCAAATCACCACTTCTCTGGCCTTTAGATTTCGAATTTCACCACAGACTAGCGTAAAATCAGATAAGCCTGTCACATAAAAATCACCTGTCACCAAATCCATGTAGGCTAGACCATATCGAGACTCATCACGGTCAATAGCTACCAAAAAGTTATTTTGGCTATCTGGCTTACTACTATCAACCACTGTACCTGGTGTAATGACTTGAACAACCTCACGCTTAACAACACCAACAGCTTGCTTAGGGTCTTCCATCTGTTCAGCAATGGCAACCTTGTAGCCACGCTCAACGAGGACATCGATATACTGTTGGGCAGAATGATAAGGGACTCCAGCCATGGGAATCGGATTTTCAGCATTTTTATTGCGACTGGTCAACGAAATCTCTAGAATCTGAGCGGCATTGATGGCATCTTCATAAAACAACTCATAAAAATCACCCATGCGAAAAAGTAAAAAAGCATCTGGATATTGTTTTTTGATATCCACATACTGTTGCATACCAGGTGATAATTTTTCAGTAGTCATTTACTCTCTCCTTGTAAAAACAGTCCTGAGAGAAGCTCTCAAGACCTTATCTATCTTCCATTAACTCTAGCAAGCGTTCTTCCATGACTTTAGCTGCATGTTGATCTTTACAGATAACCAACAAGGTATTCGCTCCAGCAACTGTACCTAAGATCCTACCATCTTTATTTGAATCTACTACATTTGCTAATACCGCAGCTTCTCCAAGTTTTGTATGGAGAACTAAAGTAAATTCCGCTCTCGCTACACCTTCAAGATGATGTGAAAGGA
Source organism: Streptococcus timonensis (assembly GCF_900095845.1). Classification (GTDB taxonomy): domain Bacteria; phylum Bacillota; class Bacilli; order Lactobacillales; family Streptococcaceae; genus Streptococcus; species Streptococcus timonensis. Next base: position 230,582 of record NZ_FMIX01000003.1, on the reverse strand, counting down.
ATTCAACCAAGTCAATTTTGTCTGTCTCATTGGCCAAGACATAGTAGATCATGTCATTTTTCTTAACTTTGGTCAAGCCGATTTCTCGTAAATCTCGTGATAAGGTTGTTTGGGTTACAAAGACATTCCGAGCCTCTAAACGATCTTGAATTTCCTTTTGAGTCCCTAGTTTTTCTTCCGTAATCATCTGCTTAATCAGCGAATGACGATCTTTTTTTCTCATAACATCCTCTCAAATGAATATTTATTTACATTTTGCATTTGTTTAGCAAGAACATTATACCAAAAAAACTGCATATTTCAAAAAAATTTTCGTCTTTCCTTAAATTTGTGATAGAATAGTAGAAAAGCCCAAAAGGAGCCTAAAATGAATACAAAAGAATTGATTGCTAGTGAATTAGCTGGCGTCATCGATAGCCTAGATCAAGAGGCTATTTTAAATTTACTAGAAACACCTAAAAATTCAGATATGGGAGATATCGCCTTCCCTGCCTTCTCATTGGCAAAGGTTGAGCGTAAAGCCCCTCAAATGATTGCTGCTGACATCGCTGAAAAGATCAATAGTCAAGCCTTTGAAAAAGTGGTAGCAACAGGTCCTTACGTCAACTTCTTCCTTGATAAGGCTGCTATTTCTGGTCAAGTACTACAAGACGTTATCACTGAAAAAGAGCACTACGCTGACCAAGAGATTGGCAATCAAGAAAATGTTGTCATTGACATGTCTAGCCCTAATATCGCTAAACCATTTTCAATCGGTCACCTTCGTTCAACAGTTATCGGAGACAGCTTGTCACATATCTTCCAAAAAATCGGCTATAAAACTGTCAAGGTCAACCATTTGGGAGACTGGGGTAAACAGTTTGGGATGTTGATTGTTGCCTACAAGAAATGGGGTAACGAAGAAGCTGTCAAAGCTCATCCAATCGATGAACTCCTCAAGCTCTATGTCCGCATCAATGCTGAAGCTGAGAATGATCCAAGTTTGGATGAAGAAGCACGCGAATGGTTCCGCAAGCTTGAAAACGGGGATGAGGAAGCTCTTGCTCTTTGGCAATGGTTCCGTGATGAAAGCTTGGTAGAATTTAACCGCCTTTACGACGAGCTACAAGTTGAATTCGACAGCTATAACGGAGAAGCTTTCTACAATGATAAAATGGATGCAGTTGTAGACATCCTTTCTGAAAAAGGACTATTAGTCGAATCAGAAGGTGCTCAAGTTGTTAATCTTGAAAAATATGGAATTGAACACCCAGCTCTTATCAAGAAATCTGACGGTGCAACTCTATACATCACGCGTGACTTAGCTGCGGCCCTCTACCGTAAAAACGAGTACCAATTTGCAAAATCTATCTATGTCGTTGGTCAAGAACAATCTGCTCACTTTAAACAACTCAAGGCAGTTCTTCAAGAGATGGGTTACGATTGGAGCCAAGATATTGTCCATGTTCCGTTTGGCTTGGTTACAAAAGAAGGGAAAAAACTTTCTACTCGTAAAGGGAATGTTATCTTACTAGAGCCAACTGTTGCAGAAGCCATCAGCCGTGCTAAAGCGCAGATTGAAGCCAAAAATCCAGAACTTGAAAACAAAGACCAGGTCGCTCATGCTGTTGGAGTTGGGGCCATTAAATTCTATGACCTTAAAACTGACCGTACAAATGGATATGACTTCGACCTTGAAGCTATGGTATCCTTCGAAGGGGAGACTGGTCCTTATGTTCAATACGCCTACGCTCGTATCCAATCGATCTTGCGTAAAGCCGATTTCAAACCTGAAGCAGGTGCTAACTATAGCTTGAACGATGCTGAAAGCTGGGAAATCATTAAGCTAATTCAAGACTTCCCACGTATTATTAAACGTGCAGCTGATAATTACGAACCTTCTATCATCGCTAAATTTGCAATCAGCTTAGCTCAAGCCTTTAACAAATACTATGCCCACACTCGTATCTTAGATGAAAGTCCAGAACGTGACAGTCGTCTAGCCCTTAGCTATGCAACAGCAGTCGTCCTCAAAGAAGCGCTTCGTCTGTTGGGTGTAGAGGCGCCAGATAAGATGTAACTCGTTACAAGAGACTGGAACTAAAGTTCCTAGTCTCTTGACGGTAATCGCTATCAGGCGATTTCCCTAAACGCCTTACTAATGCATTCAAATAAATAATATCGATTTATTTGAATGCATGTCGTAATCTTACAGTCATTGGAACTAATGTTCCTAATAATTGTTAGGCGCTAACTGCTTTACTAGTATTATCACTCGAAAGGCGAAGATGCTTCGCCTTTCTCTTACCACCTACTTCTTTATCACTTAGGGAGAATTTTTATGAGCCAATACGCTTATATTCTAGTTGTTATCAGTCTTCTTTTTCTATTTCTTGTCAACAAATATGAAAAAGAGAAGCTTCAAAGACTGCTTCAGGACCAACTATTGAAAGATCAAGATTTTCGTGCAACTATCAAAGAAAAAATCCAAACGATAGAAAATATCAATGATGTCATTGACTACATCAACAAAGGCTACCGTTTAGGGATTCCCATTTCAAAAGAAATCGTTGACGAAATTCGCAAATAACAAAAAGACTCGAGAATTTACATCTCGAGTCTTTTTATTTATTTATGACAGCTAAGATTCCTACCAGGATAATAATCCCTAAGGATACCATGGTTCCAACTGATGCTACATTTTCATCAAAAATTTTCTCAGAGAACAGTAGCAGAGCAATCGCTAATAGTAGCAAAGCACTGCATAGGATAATATCCTTGAAGCTTGGTTTGCGTTTTATATACTTTAAAAATGATCTCTGTAATTTACTCATTTGAACTGTTCTCTTTTGAAATAATTCTATAATCCATGGGATAAAAATCTAGCCCAGCATCTCTATCCTCTTACAAGGATTCAAGTTCATAAAGCTCTGCAATAATGCCTGCAACCTTCTTGATATCTCCCAACATACCACGCATTTCAAAATCAGCTAGTACAGGAAACCCAAAGCGTTGACTGTATTGCTTTGCAGTTAGACAGTATTGGTTATTGAAGTTTCGATTCCCTGACCCTACAACACCAAAACACTTTCTAGCATTGTCGCCATAGGCGATAAAATCACCTACAGGAGTCGTTAGGATTTCTACATCTCCATTGTCAACACCATTCCCACCTTCTAAATAAGTTGGTAAAAAAGTAACAAAAGGATTTGACATTTCATAGAATCCACGTTCTTCCTTGACCAACTCTTTGATGTCAATCTTCTCAACATCAATACTCTTATACTGCTCCATCAAATAAGTTTTTAAACGTGTTACGAAACTTTCAGTATTCCCACTCAAACTGATATAAACTAAGGAAATTTTTTTCATCTTTCCCACCCTCTTTCTTGAATCATAAAAATAACTACCAAGATTGTATCTTGATAGTCATCCTTTGTCAACTCTTAGACGAGTTCTTCTTCTTGAGATTCTGTTAATTCTTTTTGTTGCTGCCATATCTTATAAAATACAAGGCCTAGAAAAATAACATTAATGACAATTCCCAAAATTGTAGCCCCTTTGGCACCAAGTTCTGCGCCGAAGCGGACGTTTGGTTCAGTAAACAGTAAAACCGCATCCTGTACTCCCATAAAATTATAAATAGAACCTACAATAGCAACCAAAACATAGGCCACATAAGTATAATTTGCTAATTGGATATTTTGACGAACTAAGAAAACCAAGGCTACAGTAACCAAGATAGCTGACAAAATAACCAAGATAATGTTGAAAATAGAGTGGGAATGTTCCGTCACTTTAATCGTATATGCAACTAATTCCTGAGCATAAGTTGCGTCTACTCCTGATGTTTCAAGTCCAGCCATACTATCTGCAGTAGGAACTGGTGACAAAACTCCAAATAGGGATAAAGCCGAAAGCACGGCTGATAAAATTAGTAAAACCCAAAGATAAATTGGTTTCTTTTGCATAAGGATAACCTCCTAAAATGATTATTAGTATTATAGCATTTTTACAGATGCAAGACAATTCTTATACAGTTACCTCAATCTGTTTTCGATAGGCCTTTGGAGACTTGCCACAAAGTTTTCGAAACACTTTATAAAAATAACCTACGTTACTATAACCAACTGTATAGCAAATATCCTCAATACTATCATTGGTTGATAGCAAGAGTTGCTGAGCTGCTTTAATCCGTTGTTTATTGAGAAGCTCTGCAAATGTAGAATTAGTTTCCTTTTTAATCAACTGTCCTAGATAAACTGGATTGATAAAGAGATCCTTACTAATATCCTTTAGAGATAGCTCTTTTTGATAATCTCTACCAATTACTTCTAAGACACTAACTACATTTTCATTCATTCGATATTGTCCAAAGAAGGAAGTCAAGATTTCCTTGGTAAAAGCAACTAATTCCTCAAAATCAACAATGGCATGTATTCTCTTGACAATATCCGTCATATCATCTGCTTTCAGATGTTCAAAAAGATGGAAAACATCCATAATAAATTGGGTAAACAGCTGCTTAGTAATCGAAACTCTTGGCGTATTCTCTAAAACAATCTGTTCAAGCAAGGTCAATTCATCAATAATCTGTTGGAGATTTCCTTGGATAATAACTCGGTAGATTGGTTCATAATAAGAAAATAGACTTTCAGATTGATTCAGGTTAACTGAACCATAGAAGAGAGCCTTCTCTACATCCAACTTCCATTTTTCAAAGTTCTCTTGATACGGTTTCTCAAAAGGTATAACAAGCAAGCCCTCAAACTCTCTATCAGCAAATACAATTTGCCAATCCTGTCCGAGCACATAATATGGAATAAGGAAATCACCCTGCTTATCTTTTGATAGTCCAATCCACCAGTTTTCTTTATGAGATAAGTGAGCAAGAAGAGCCTCCTCATCTAGTTTCTGACTTAAAATTAAGGGTTCTTCGATTTTTTCACCTAGTTGATTGGCAATTTTTTCAAGTATATTACCTAATTCGACTTTATCCACTGGTTTAACCAGATAATCGACCACGCTGAGGTTCATCGCTTTTTTTACGTAGTCAAATTCCTGATACCCAGATAGAAGGATATAATAGCTATCTGGTAGAATATTCTTCATCTCCTGTATCATTTCGAGTCCTGTTTTGTCAGGCATATTGACGTCAGAAATAACAATATCCACAGGGTGTTCTCTAACATAGTCTAAAGCTTCGTCAGCATGGTTAGCAGTTGCAACGACTTCCATGTCCCACTTCTCAAAAGGAATTAAACGCTTAAGCCCTTCTGTTATCATGTACTCATCGTCTACTAATAGTACTTTATACATGTTTAACCTTTCTCCTCATCTTGAATGGTGATTCGATATTGTACACCTTCTTGTTCACCAGATTCTACACTAATCTGGTATCGTTCCCCAAAGTAAAGCATAAAACGCTCATGTACATTGACAATACCTATAGACTTCCGTCCGTTACTATAATCCTCAGTAGGTTCGAACGTTCGTTTGGCTAATTTAGCTTGGATTTCAGCTAACTTCTCAGCAGACATCCCACGTCCATTATCCACCACTAGAATTTCAACATGACCGTCTTTTCTCAAAGCTTTAATACTAATGACATTGTCGGATCTTCGATGGTCCACTCCATGAGCGAAATAATTTTCCACCAATGGTTGTAAGGTAAATTTTGGAATTCTCATTTCCTCAATACCTGAATCAATTTTAAATCCATAGGCAATTGATTTAGGATAGCGAACCATACAGAGATAACTGTATTTCCGACAAAATTCTACTTCCTTTTCAAGTGTGGTCTCACGCTCATCAGAAATATTATTCCGAAGTAAACTACTAAATTCATAAATAATATCTGCCAGTTCATTTTGACTCTCCATGACCGCATACATCCTTAAAAATTCAAGAGTGTTATACATAAAATGCGGATTTATCTGAGCTTGGAGAGCTCGCATGTTTGCATCCTTCTGACTCAGTTCCAATTGATAAATATCGTGGATATTTTTTTCCAGACGATCCAACATATCATTTGTTGTCTCTGCAATCAAAAGCAATTCTTGGTCCTTTTTGGACGTATCAATTCTCTTGGTCTGCTCACCTTTGGCAATGGCCTGAATCGAATCCACTAAATCAACTACCTGATCTTGATAATTTGAAAAAGTTCTTTTCAAAGTTATGTGTAAAATAACGATAAAAAGCGCGCTTAATCCCAATATAAGAGCTGAACTTGCTAGACTTCCCTTTAAGACATAACTTTGGGGCACTGCCACTTGGACTTGATAGCCATGGGAGGTGACCCCCACTAACCAGTCTTCATTAGGGCCCTTTTCACCCAGATGAAACATATCAGTTTCGAAAGGTGAGGTGATTGTTACAGCTATGGGAACTGTGCCTCTTGTATTATCAACAGCTTTATATAGAACTTCAGACTGAATGGAAATATAAATAACACCTAAAGCTTGGTCGGATACAGGGTCGGATACAGGAATGGCGAAGCTATCTGCATTCGGTTTGAAATCTTCTGCTAAAACTTTGTAGCCACCCCTGTTATCTCTTTTCGATACAAAGACTTCCGTCGAATCTTGTAAGACAATCGAAACACCTGTCACAAAATCATTACGTACATAGAGATCATCGATATTTTCATAAATAGACACTGAAATATATGGCGATGCCTTACGTTCCAACTGCCAGTAGAAATAATCTGGTGTACTAAGACTAAAGTATTTATAAATCCCCTCAATCCTAGCTTGATTCTCTACCAAAGCCTGGGCAAGGCGTGCCGACTCTCGATAGTAGTACTCAACCTCGCTAATGGTCCTTGCTAGAACTCGCTGCCCGACTCGATCAGCTTCCTTCTCACGAGCATCCCAGTCTGCATAGGCTAGCAATAGAGCAAAACTGGAAATGATGGCAATCATAACTAAACTATAGATTCTAAGAAGCGAGTGAAGACGAAACTGTTTTGTCTTATTTGCTTGCCATTTTTTCATGAATGCTTTCATAAACCGGCTCCAATATATCACTAATAAAGAAATGCCACATTCCAATCCCTACAAAGAAGAACAGGGCCGGCATGTAATAGGTAATAACTCCGAGCAAAACACTGCCCAATAGCACCTTTATCACGGCAGATAGACTCATAAAAATTCCAATAAAAGCTAACTTTAGAGTGTTTTGGTAGGACAGATCAAAATAAACCTGTAATTTCAAGGACACTGTATAAGCCAAAAACACCATTGCTAAGATAAATAAATTCAGAAAAGTTGCTGCTAAATGTAAGATGGTTTGATTAGGCAATTGAACCATAAGATAAAGACCATAAACTAGAACTAATCCAAAAATTAAAAATGTATAGAAAGTCAGATTGCTTTTTATAAAATTGTTCTTATAAAGAGACCAGGTTTCTTTAAAACGATAAGAACGATAAGAGTAGCCATGTTCTGCGTATAAACTCATGATAGTTGCACTAGCTGGTGCCATACCAAAAATCACACCTCCTGCCAAGGTTAGTAGCCAGAAATAAACAGATACAATCATTCCTAAAAAGAAACGATGAAAGACTAGCTCAAGAAAATTTCCCACAGTTTGCCTCCTAAAAATAATCTAGTCCTATTATACCATATTTCAAGCGCTCTCAAAAATAAGAACAAGATTCTAAGTTTGGGAAATAAGAGTCTGTAAATTACATTAGTAGAACATAGAGAAATTTTGATAATATTATCATATGTGTTATACTGGAATCAAATGAAATATATACCAAAAACAAGTATTGATGAGGAGAAAAGATGGCTTTTTTAGATCAATTGAAAGATGGAGCTAGACTTGTCAAAGAGACAACTAATACTGTCATTTCAGAAGGAAAACAAAATGCAGAAAACCTTCGTAAGAAAAAGGAAATTCAAGTACTACAAAATCAAATTAATGACTTGTATCGGTTAATTGGTATCAAATTTGTTGAAGAACATTTAGAAGAAATAAAGAAAAATCCTCTCTATTCAACTGAAATTGCTGAAATCACTAAGCTCTTTCAGGAGCAGATTTCTCTTCAAAAATCTATTGATTCATCTAGTCAAGATTTAGTTTCTTGCCCCCATTGCGGAACAAGTCTATCAAAAACCTTTGAATTTTGTATAAATTGTGGAAAAGTAGTAAAGTAGAGTCGAAATGAAGGATTATATTGTAAAATCAAAATGTCCTAGCTGTTTCAAAAATATTGGAATCGGTTGGAAGTTCTGTCCTTTTTGTGGAGAATATATAGATAATACAAAACCCAAGGTGGACTTAAAGTATGTCGATAAAATTTATAGAGACAATGATCAAGAAAACAAAAACATTCCTTTCAAAATGCCATCAACCCTCAAACATATGGGTGATAGGATAAAAGAAACGATCTCTGAAAAATTAGACAAAGGAGAGGAAGTTCAAGATCATACAATTTCCTTTTTTACCTTCGTTCTCAAAGAAGCTAGTGTTGTGACCAAGGAAATAACTGAAATTTTGAATGATGATGAGAATATTTTATTAGAAAAAGATCATATTGGTTACTATTTACAGAGTGATACAGAAGTCATCTCTGTAAACAATAGAAAAATTGATATTGGTAAAAAACACTACCTAAATAACCGAGATACTCTCCGAGTTGATGATACTATTTATATTTTTAGTCTCATGAATCAGAAGGATATCGAATGGAAACATGAGGAAATCAACTCAAGTCTAGGGGAAAAAAGCAGCAGTCATTTCGAAGTTCTAGACAACGGTAATATATATGTCCACCCCCTCGGGGACACGGTTTATTTGAATAATAGTCTACTTAAGGATAAAGCATACCTAAATAATTATGATTTAGTATCCATAAATCATCGACTCTTCATCCTTTATAATAATTGCTTAGTTTTTCAACCAGAATTAACTGAAGCTCAAGAAAAGAGTCTCGCAGACAATATCAACAGGATTGCACAAGATACTCAGCTATCTGTTCTAATTCGAAAACGTCTCGCAGGAGATAAGCTTTTATTATCAGAGATTGACTTTCAAGTTTCCTCTGGGGAAATCGTACTCATTTTAGGTGGTTCAGGAGCAGGTAAAACCACACTAATCAATGCAATCATGGGCATAGAAAAAGCGGATGCTGATATCTTATTAGGAAATATAAACATCTATAATCAATTTGACAAAGTTCGAAGAATGATTGCCAATGTTCCTCAATTTAGTCTTCATCGTGAAAAAGATAGTGTTTATATGACTCTGAAAAATGCAGCAGAGATGAAACTCGTGCGAGACTTTACCAAGGACCCCGCTTTATTAGAAGAAAAAATCTCAAAAGTACTAGAAACAGTCAAACTAACAAAGAAAAAAGATGCCTTGGTATCTGCATTAAGCGGCGGAGAGAAAAAAAGATTGAGCATTGCGACTGAGTATATTGCAGATCCCGTTGTATTTGTTTTAGATGAGCCAGATTCTGGAGTAGACGGTAGTAATGCTCGTTCAATTATGGCTAGCTTAAGGAGTATCGCAGATGACAATAAGATTGTCTTTGTTATCTCACATAGTCCAGATCGAACCCCAGAATTATTTGATAAAGTATTAGTTCTCGCTAAAAGTGAGGAAGAAGCTTGTGGTAAACTGGCCTTTTATGGCTCCGTAGAAGATACCCTAGAATTCTTTGATGTCAACCAACTTGAACTTGTTGTATCGGAAGTAGAGCAAACTCCAGATTACTACATCGAAAAATATAGAAAATATAAAGGAGATTAAGATGAATTATGCATCGAACAAAGAACAAATTTTGATTTATTTGGGTAAATTTAAACGAAATTTTTTAAATTCTAACGGATGGTATTCTTTTATAAGTACTGCCATCATTGCCCTGGTTACATGTATTGTTGCTGGAGAAAACGGCTTCTCAACTGGCTTAAGTTCAGAAGTGAAATCCACTTCATTCATTATTGTTTGTGCTTGTATTTGGATAGGAGTTTTTAATTCTATTACATTGATTTGTAAAGAAAGAGATATTATCAAGCACGAATACCGAGGGGGAATGAACCTGTCATCTTATATGTTCGCCCACATGTTATTCCAAGCCCTTGTTTCTCTAATTCAAGCCCTTATCTTCTCCAGTATTTTATTCCTCTTCTATCACCACTCGATTTCAGAATTTAAGACTATCTTTGATAATGATAGTTTACGATTCATCTCTTATTTCCTAACTATATTTTTAACCATTTATTCGGCAGATGCTTTAGGTCTATTTGTCTCTTCAATCGTTAAAAATGTCGAAAAGGCAATGACTGTAATGCCCTTTGTCATTCTCCTTCAATTTCTCTTTGCCGGAAATATCCCCTTAAATGGCTTTTTACAGTTCTTATCTTATTTTACACTTAGTCGTTATAGTTTCGATGGGCTTTTAGACTTAGCTGGCTTTAAAGAGGGAGGATCATTTTTCAGCACCTCAACAAAAGTACAAGTAAATTTATTAGTTGCTTGGATTCTATTAGTTGCTTTCTCTATTCTTTTAGCCTATCTCGCAAGTAAACTATTAAAATCAGTTGAAAAAGATACCAGAGGTTAACATTGCTTGAATTAGTTTAGTAAACTAGGTTTATAGTTCAAAAAAGGTAGTAAGATTTTCTCTTACTACCTTTTATATTATAAGATGTTTAAATTAGTAAAATTGCAATCCATGTTAGCTGCGATATTGTCTCTGACAAATGTACATTGACAAAAACACCCCCTAGCTGGGAGTGTTTTCGAGAAAAATAGCAAGATTAGCTAAATTTTATTATTTAGCATCGTCTTTATGAAGCATGTTTTTAACACCTTCAACGACACCTTCTACAGCATCTTTTGCATCTTCAGCAACTTCTTTAACTTTAGAAATAACTTTTTCTGTTGCCCCTTCGCTTTCAAGTTCTTTATCGCCTACCAATTTTCCAACACCTTCTTTGATAGATCCTGCTGCTTGGTTTAATTTTTCTTCTGTAGACATAAGTATGTTCTCCTTTTATTTTTTTCTAAATTATAAATTAGTGTACACGTGGTTCTGCTTTGGCTGCAGCGTCTTTAACAGTTTCAACACCTTGGCCAACTTTTTCTTGAACGAATTCAGCACCTTCGCCAAGTTTTTCAACACCTGAACCGATTCCAGCTTTTACTCTAGAGAATTGTTCTGACGCGAACTCGCCTGTTGATTCTGCCACGTCAGTTACACGATCTTGAAGGCTAACTGAGTCTGCCTCATATTGTTCTTTAGTTTTGATGTCAACAACATTAACGTTAACCTCAACTACTTCTAGATCAGTCATTTTCGCAACTTCTGAAACGATAACTTCTTTAATTTGATTGTATAGAGTTGGAACGTTTTTTCTGTACTCTACGATAACGTTCAAGTCAACTGCTACTTGTTCTTTACCAACTTCAACTTTAACACCGTGTGTTACATCGTTAGTATTAACAAGTTTTTCTGTAAGATTTGAGAAGAATCCACCGTCAACATGTAATAGTCCTGGGACTTTTTCTAGTGAAAGACCGATAATTTTTTGAATCACTTTATCTTCGTAAGTTAATTCTCCTCGAACATCTTTAGAAACGACTACATCTTTCTTTTCAGTATCTACATTTACATTTTTTTCTACGTTTGACATATAAAACTCCTTTATTTATTTAAATAATTTTTCTGAACATAGTATCCGAATCCAATCCCTAATGTCCCACAAATTAAAACAAATAGTGTTTTAAAAAATCCAAAGGACAGGATGAAGCAAGCTAGAAGAATACCTGTTATACCACATAGAATTGGATATTGGTATTTTTTAAACAATTCCATTTTTTACTTCCTTACTTTACACGACTAACAATCTTCTTGGTTGCTTTTTGAGGGTCATATTCTTTTACTGAAACTTCCAGTTTAACCTCTCGATCCATACCAAAGAACTCTTTTAAGCCTCGAGTTATTTCATTTTGGACTACTTCAAATTTGTTAGCAATGTTATCTGAAAGAACAGCTGTACCTTCTACATAAACGAAACATTTCTTTTTTCGAGTATGTACTTTGATTTTTGGTTCTTTAATTATTCGATGTTCATTCAGTAAGCATCGAACAAAACCTTCGATAGCTGAATTTTTTAACTTCAATTTATCGTCTTTAGTTCCAAGTTTTATTTCTAGATATTGTCTAGGATAAAACAGGATTACTAACATCCATAATAAAACGAAGATAGATAGGACTAGAAGCCCCCAAAAGATATATCTAGCAAGATAATATTCAATAGCAGTCTGTCTCCAGCTAGTTAATTGAATTCCTAAATCACTAACTTGTTGGTAATCTATCAAAATAGGAAGGAAAATTGTCAAGACTAGAATACAGAAAATAAGTAATACTATTTTCTTTGATTTTGACATATAAAATCCTTTCAATTAAAGCACTAAACTATAGGTTTACCCGTCAATACTAAATTTAAATCTATAGTTTATGATTGAGTAAAAAGTTAACCTTTTTTACCCAAAAAGAATGATACTACAGCGACAACAATCACCGCACCAGCAATCGATGGAATAAGTGACATTCCTGCTAGAGAAGGTCCCCATGTCCCAAAAAGCGATTGACCGACAGATGACCCAATTAAACCGGCAAAAATATTAGCAATTACTCCCATTGAGCCACCTTTTTTTGTGATTGAGCCTGCTGCAAGGCCGATAAAGCCTCCTACAATAATGGACCACAACATAATATGATATGTGCCTCCTTTCTTTTAATCAAAAACTGTATTCTGTTATTCTGTGTTCACAAAATATCTTTTGATTACATTCAGTATATCATAATATGAGAGCGTACACAAATTTTATGCCCACGAATATATGCTTTAATTAAATGTCTATTTTTTAAAACAACACAAAAAATGTAGTTATTCAGTTGATTTTCTTTGAAATACTTTGAAATTGGAAAAAAGAAAAAACGCTTAGAATAAGCGTTTTTCTTATGTATTGATTCGTATTGAATGCTTACTTCACTTCTATAAAAAAATTAAATAATTTCTATTTTAGCTGTTAGAAACGTTGGTACATCAATGTTATTAGAATGCCACATAATAAAAGGTAGAGTGAATGGTAGAGTAGTAAAAATAGTTGTTATCCTAGTTGATTAAAAAAATCTCTGATTTCCTCATCTTTTATAAAATAATATATAATTTTCCCCTCTCTTCTAGTATCCAAGATGTTTTGATTGGCTAGTTTACGAAGATGGTGGGAGGCAGATGCCATACTGAGATTTAGTAAACAGGCTATATCACAGACACAGAGTTCTTCAACAGCAAGGAGATAAAAGATGATATTTATCTGTTTATTATCGGTCAACTTTGATAAAATACGAAGTGATTTTTGGACTTTTTCCTTTTCAAGGTAGTTCGTTGCGGTTGTAACATTTTGTTGATTTATAATATTCACTTGGCATATACTATCTTTTTTCATAATTTTTTCTCCTAGCCGAACACAGTCCTTAGTATGTTAAAGCTGTTGTTTTCAATCAGGATATACATCCCCAATCCTAAATAAACAACGGCAATAAACCATCTGCTATATTTTTCCAAAGTTTCTCCAACAGAAGGGACTTGTGCCAATTTTTGGGCAGAAAAAACCAAGAGATAAATCATGACTAGAAAAGTAAGTAAAGCCACTATCAAATTCGCTAAATTTAAGGTAATAAAATATGGGACAAAAACACCAATATTGTCAGCACCACAACTAGCAAAAGTAATCATAGCTACTAGAAAAATCAGGTTTTTATCATCTTTGCGCAAACCATCTTTTGCAATAGCTTCTCCATCAGAATCTCCTAAAAGCAAAACTTTGAGTCCTAGGAAAATTGGAATCAAACCGAGCAAACCTAAAATCTCTTTACTAGGAATATAATTTAAGACAAATGCAAAAAGTAAACTTAGCAATATTAGACTAACAGAGCCTAGAAATTGCCCTAAATAGATGTTAATGATGTCTTTTCTGCTTTTTCTTTTGGCAAAAAATAACATTAGGATAATAAGTAAGTCTACGGCTGTCCCAGAATACAGTATTATTGAAGTAACAACATTTTGAACCATAAAACACCTCATTCAAATATATTTTTGAATGTATTTTAACATTAAACTTTGTAGATGTCAACTTCAGCTCCATCAAAATATAGTTAAGAAGGTAGTGTACCAAACATTAAAAAGCCCTGCCATCGAAATGATAGCAGGGCTTAACTTCAATATCCAGATGACATATTTATCTAAAAAAGGTAGAGAAAAAGGTAGAGTTTGGACTGAAATATAGTGAAATGTATTGAAATTGAAAAAAGAAAAAACGCTTGAAATCAGCGTTTTTATTATGTATTGATTCGTATTGAATGCTTACTTCACTTCTGTAAAAATGAAATAATACGCCTATAAAGCTTATTATACCAGGCTTTAAGATTATTCCTAAGAAAAAGGTAGTGAAAAAGGTAGTGATAAAATTAAGTTTTAAGTTCATCCATTTTATTTTGGAAAATTTCAACAGCTTCAAATTTTTTCTTAGGCGCTAACTCTGCGTAAGTATCCATCGTAGTAGTAATTGACTTATGCCCCATCCTGTGTTGTAACTCTTTCCAATTAGTACCTGAATTTAACATCATTGAAGCATGTGTATGTCGGAAGAGATGAAAACCATAGTCTGGTAATCCTAAAGCTGATAAACGTTTTTTAAGAGTTGCTCTTTCATTCCTATCACACATATAATTTCCATAAATTGTTGGGAAGATGAGTGTAGAACTAGGTAGATCATGTTTTTTAAAATAGTTTTCCATTTCTTCGTGGAAATTTTTCAGTTCCTCAATAATAGAAGATGGAACTGCAACTTTGCGATTTCCAGCATCCGTTTTAGGTGTTGGTTTGCATATCATTTGTCCTTTTATACCGAGCTTCCGATTTGCGCTTTTCCACATAAGAGTTTTATTTACAATTATTTCATTTGTTTCAAAATCTAAATCAGTGATTTCTAATGCAAGCAGTTCATTAATGCGTAGTGCAGATGCTAAAAGTGCAGTGCAAATAACTTTGAATCGCCTATTTGCTCTTGTATTTGGTAAGGTTTCAAGATAGGACAACCATTGTTTTAAATCGTCATCGTGAAGTACCATAACACGCTGTTTATTAGCCTTAGGTTTGGGTGGGATTTTGATTGCTTTAGCAGGATTGTTAGCTAATCCACAATTTGTAATTCCAAAATCAAAAATATCACTAACCTTATGAGCCATGGCTCCAAAGTCCTTTGCACTGCCCTTCTTTGCTCGTTTCACACCAGAATCAACTGATTTTTTTGCTTTTCTAGCTAGCTTGTTTACCCAAAGTTGAACATCAGCAGGCTCAATTTGATCAGGTTTGTAATCTCCAAACTGAGGAATAATGTAGGTATCAAGATAGCCACGTACTCTATTAATAGTATTTTGTGATGATACCCAAGTTTTGAAATTTGAAAACCATACCTCAGCTAGATTTTCAAAGTTGTCAATTGAGATTGTTTCTTTTATTGTTGAGCCAGATTTTTCAAATTGAATTTTAGTCTCAATAATTTTCCTATCGAGGCTTTTCAATGTTTTAGCAGTAATTGTTTTTGTGATTCTTTTTCCAGTTTTGACATCAGTCCCAATGTAAACACCTTTTATTGAATAACTGACATCTCCGTTCTTTTTGGTGACCTTAGTTACCCTTTTATTATTGTGTCGTATAATTTCTTTATTCATATCGCCTCTTGATTCGGATATTTAAAAGGCTAAAATAAGACCCTCACCTTCCTTTATGATGATATTATTTTAGCATATTCATAAATTGTTTGTTGCAATTCTGCTTTACTATTAAGTTGATAGAAATTTAATGATGTCTTGCCTTTTATAGTAGACTGTTCTCGTTCCTTCAATAGGTGGCTCCAGACGAGCTAGTCCTTTTCTTTCCCAACTTTTCAGTGTGTTAGGTGATATATTTAATTCTTTTAGAACTTCTTTTTGCGTTATAATTTCCAAGTGATTGGAGTTGCTTTTTTTGTCAAGAAGGTTCACCAATACTTGAAGAAGATTTTCAATTTTATCTAGTTTTACTTGTTGTAGTGTATCCATATAATTATCCTTCCTAATGTCCTAAAACATATGTAAATTGTTTGGCAGTTTCTGCGTCAAATGTACGGTAACTAATAATCCCCAATCCTTTCACATTACATTCTGATACGAGAATTGAACCATCTGATTTGACCTGTTCCACAAATGAAATGTGTCCGTATATTGGATCAGCTCCAGCTTGTCCAGGGCTAAATGATAGAGCAGAGTGTTCTGTTGGCGTATGGGTTATTGTGAATCCTGGCTTATTCATCCATTGACCACCATTTCCCATAAATGGATCAAAGTTGACTCCGACTTGTTTTCCACGGTTGAAGACATACCAGGTACATTGTCCCCAAGGATAGGTACTAGTGATATATCCTGTGGTATCAATAGCTGTTGTCAAACTATAGCCTACAGGTATATCATTTGAAGTGATCCCACCACCATCTCTAGTTTTTCCTGTCGTTTGTTCAGGAGCTTTTGGTGTTCCTCCATGTTCATCAATGAAGGCATCCAGTTTTTGCATCGTTTCTGCACGTCTTTTTCCTGATCCAGTAGTATCTGTGAAATAGACACCGCCATCGGTTACTGGATTGAGTGTTCCATTCGCAAACTTTTTAGCCTTATCATCTTGGATTTTAAAAGTTTGGTTTTTATTCCCAATGATAGTTTGCTGGGTTAATCCAACAACAGCAACCTCATCATTAAAGTTATTGGCATATTCTGGATTGGAGTCATAGGCTCCAAAACCAAACATATTGGCTCCAGGATTAGTGGCTACCCCAGCAGTTCCAAGGGAACTTTCATTCAGTGCGATTGCAACGATTCCACGGACATCAAGATTAGATTTAGCTTCCCATTCGAGGAGCTTTTTCCCATTAATTCGGTTCTTATCATAGGAGATTCCTAACGTATCTAAAAAGCCGTCTAATTGCTCTGCTGTGATACCGAAGCGATGGACAAGTAGGTTATGAGTATAAGGGTCTCCATCTGACCAGTGATCCGCATAAGTCACTCCATTTTGAGATTGTGGTGAGCCATTTGTTCCGCCACCTCCGACAGCCCCCATAAGGATAATGATAATGAGGACTGGTAGAAAGAGAGGAATGAGACCAGCTAATAGAAACCATTTTAGTTTTTTCATCGAATCTCCTTTCTAGTTAATGTCTTATATAAGCAGTGAACAGGACAGTCCCAAAACGCCATTTAGCATCTAGAACGACTGAATAGGACTTAGCCTGTAAGATAATTTGGTCTTGCTCTTGTTCTGTGACTGGAAATAAAAGAAGGAAATCGACTGAGCGTTTTCCTTCTTGGTAGGCCTGATAAAGAGTTTCTTCAAGAACTCTTGGAAAAGAAGTTCTTGAGCGTATTTTGGTATTCATGTTATTCTCCTCTGAGTTGTTTTAAGCGATCTGTTAATCGGTCTCTTCGTTCAATATTGGCTCTCAATTTATCGTCTCGTGTCATAGTCTTTCTATAAGCACGAGTGAAAGCATTCGATCCTTGAGCTTTGTACATGGCTTGAGGATCTTTATATTCCTCTAATTTGCGCTCAATACTATTAATGCGGAGTTGTTTAAATGGAGAAATCCATTCTTCTTTAAGAGTTTGGAATTCCTCGCTTGAACTTGGTGTTGGCTCCGCTGTGATTGGGGATTCCATTGAAGGAGTTGGTGTTTTTTCTTCAACTGGTTTAATCCCTTCTAGCGCTTGCTTTGTTTTCAGAATGTTTGGTTCAGGAGCATCCGGACTTGTTGGCGTCTCAAGTGTTTCTGTTGGGAGCACTTCATCGGGTTGGTACTCTGATTCCTTATTAGTAAAGAAAGAACCAACATTTTGGAAGTGACTCTTGGCATTCATCATCATCCCAGCTCCAAAACCAGCACCTGCTAGGGCAAAGTTCCCAAGGTGTTGAGCAGATGAAAGGCTTCTAGATGGTACTTGTGAAGCCACTTCTCTAGTCTTTGTGACCCCTTTTTCAACTTTGTTTCCAATATCATTCGCAACCATTCGTGCTTTAGATCCAAGAATGAATTGGATCAGCTCAGCTTTGTATTTCCATAGAAGGAAGTATACAAGTCCTTTTGAGACAACTGAAATGAGTAGTTTAAAGACAAGACCGAAGATAATCAAGGATGGAAGTGTTTTAAGGATGCCATCAAAACCTGTAATGACAATGTTTTCTATCATTTTTTCAATGTAGAAGACCAAAAGAGTTAATAGACTTGTGATAGCTGGGAAAAGCAGCCCACCAAACATGACTTTCAGAACTCCAAAAATCAAATCCTGCATTCTTGGTACAAAGGACATCAATAGCACAATTGGGAAAAGCAGGATCATCATCAGGACGAGTGTCTGAGCAATGACGTTTAACATCTGAATCAAAATAACCGGTATCGCTAATACGAAGGCTTCACAGATTTTGAAGATGACATAAAACATACGAGTAAAGATGAAATCTGGCATAGCTGAAACCCAACGGTTCTTTTCACCATCATCATTGGCTCCATTTCCTAGTTCATCCAGATATTTATTACGATCTTTCGATTTAACCGCTTTAAAGTTTCCATTCTTATCGCCTGCTCCTAATACCTTACTATCGTCAAAAGTCTCTTGTTTCCCATCTTGGCTATTCTTGTATTTCCCGTTTTCTTGCCCTGTATTGACAAAGACATAAGCTTTATAAGAGGTTTCTGCAATATAGCTATCTGCCATGGAGTCGCCAATTTTAATGGATTTATTATTGCCATACTCAACCTTGATATTCGTGATATTTTTGGTAACATCTTGAGAGACATGGTTGATAGTATCAAGTAGATATAGACCCCCTGATGTTCCAGCAATTGTTCCAAAATATCCAAAACCAAGGATGAGAACTAGAAAGACATGAAGGAGAGTTCTTGAAAAAGCTCCCTTAGAAAAGAAAAACTGGTAAAAGAGATAAAACGCCAGAATCAGAAGCAACATCGAAACGAGTGATTGTTTTGCGACTCCACCAGAGCTTGAACCGATGAATCCTTTCCAGATACTCATTGCTCCATTAAACACATAGTTCTTGTAGTTAGAGTAGAGATCAATCTTTTCAAGAATTCGAATTAACAAAGAAAAGAAGCCCACCACTGCGTTTAGAATGAAAAAGAAGAAGTTGACGAAAAGCTCATTAATCAGAACCCAAGCCCCGTTAAAGGAAGCGAACCCAGTCGGCTCCATGTAGGACTTGAGAGAGAAGATATCGACTCCCCTTAGTTTGTCAAAAGCTTCTTGCATGGGTTCACCTCCTAACTAGCGTATTTATTTTCAAGACTTGATGATACCGTAGCTTTCATTGGTTTTAGAAGCATATCAATATCTTCAAAGATATTGTGTACGGAAATCATATTGAGATTGCCATACACGTCATAGTACAGGCATTGACCAGAGATCATATTATCAATCCATTCGAGATTGCTTTCAGTGACTTCTAGATTGACGTGTTTTAGGATATCTTCTCGTTCTGACTTTTCATAAAAGGCAAAGATGGTCCCAAATCCAGTTGTATCATCGTCATTTTCTGCATCATGTACAGATTGAGTAATCAGTGCCAGAGTATTATTTTTGGAGCGTCCAATCCGACGCATATTTTTGATAACGGCTTTTCCTTCTGCGGACTTCATAAGAATCCACGCTTCGTCAAAGAATTCAATGGTATCTTCATTTTCATTTCGTTCTCCAAAGTGGGTACAGAAGGCACCAAGCGCAAACATGAGGGCAATAGAGTTGCGTTCATGATCTGAAATTTTTGTGGAATCGTCCTTTGGAAGTTTGAGGTTATTGACCTCTAGGATAGTTACTCGTGATTCATAGTTAAGTCCTTGAGTGGTCCCATCTGAAAAGGCTAGTTCCAAGATAGAGTTCGTCACAATTGATGTCAGATAACGACCAACTGAAGCAATTTCAGAGGAAGTAGAGTCTCTCAGAACTTTTAGGACGTGTTTAAATCCGACCTTCTCACCAGCGACTCGTTTCTCCACAATCGCATTAATAGCTTCTGTGATAGCTGTTTTCTGATCCATCGTAACATCATCTACGGCTTGTAGTAGAAACTCAAGCATGTTTTTTGCGACCTCTACAGCTTGTTCTTTATCTAGAACGACAATAGGATCTAAAACTCCGTGGTTTGATGGAAGCGAGCTATCTAGTGTCACAAAGTTAAAGTTCTCAATCTGTTTCTTGCGTTCAGGATAGAGACGTGCAAATTCAGGTGAGTTGATCACTTCTTGATAGTGATTTCTAAGTTCACGTTTAGGATCAATATAAAGGGTTTTGACATTCTGCAAAGCTACACTTAAAAAAATGATTTGAGCAAGAAAAGATTTCCCTTGACCTGTTGCCCCCGTAATAATGATGTGTGGGTTCTTGGTAATCTTTCCAGCGATATCTTCTTTATTTCCGACTGTCGCATTATAGAGGACAATGTTCTTTGAGGAATCGATGGCTTTCGCAATATTGTCCCAACGACCTGTCCAGTTATCTACTCGGCCAATATACCAACCGATACGGTTTCCAGAAGAAGTATTTGTGAAAGGCATGAGTTCTGAAAATCCACGAGCTGTGACCATATGTGTCCAAGTGCGAGTTTTCTTTTGGAGGTTTTCTCCATAGAGCAGAGCTTGAAAGAGATAAGGACCGTCTTGAGAGGCTTCACTAATTTCAACTCCCATATCATCAAAGTAATTCAATACCACTTGTCGTCTTTGACGGAGTTGGTTCACACTAGAAGCAGATACGATAAGATAGGCTCCATATTCGATGATGTCTTCCTTGTTTCCGACTTTCTTCATTAAGTCTTTTAGGGAGATAGATCCCATGATGATCTCGTCTTGTTGGACAGTATCGGTATTTTCTGCCTCTTCCATAATGTTTCGATAACGTGTATTCGAACGTCCCATTCGACCCTTGATTTTACCAGTATCAATGAATTCTGCTTTGATTCGTAGCTCTACGGGAAAGTTTAAACGTTGGATAAATTCGCCCAGATGAAAACCGTTGAATTGAACAGGAAATTTACCTACAGGAAGAATTGTCACAAAAGAAGATCCATAGGGGCTTTCTAGTTTGAGGAAGCCACCTTTTAAGACTTTGATCAAGGTGTCCGTGATATTGAATTGAGCACGATTGGCGAGTACCTCCTTCTTGTAGTGAGGAATATAGCGGAGGTATTGCATCCGCTGGTAATAAAAGAGTTCTTCATTAGATAAACGCTTTGCCCGAAGGACGGAGAAGGCTTGAAAAATAGTAAATTCATCACTTTTATAGTCTTCATACCAGGTGGGACTTAATTCATATTCATAGCCCAGACCCTTGGCTATTTTTTCAGTGAACTCATTAAAGCTCTCATAGGCCAAGTCTTTGACGGTAGCTCCGTGATTTTGTTTGCGTAAGGTCACTCCAACAACCCAGTCAAATTGATAAGGGATCTCCATTTCATCCGTTAGACGATCCACCGTGTAAAGAAGTAGTTCTTCTCCTAGTTCACGACTGTCATCTGCTAGAGCATCTGAAAAGTCTCGCATTTTCTCTTCTAAGAGATAGTCTTTAGGGATCAGAGATATTTCAAAGAACTTGTTTTTCTGGAGCTTTTTCATCATTTGAGCAACAGTGATTTTATGTTTGCCCTTTTTTTCATCATCTGTAATGGTGATGGGAGTGTTAGGAATACGATAATAAGCAACGACTGTTTGATCTTTTTTGAGAGCTAGATTTTCATGTGTTTCCCTAATAGGATAGGTTAAAGTAATACTCATAGGTCCTCCTTTTCTATAGATTTGTTTTTTCAAAGACAATTTCTTCTACAGGCTCTATCCGATCTTCATGGTAGATAGCTTTTTTATTGATTTTAAAGTCCCAGAAGTAAATCAGGTAATCTCCAATAAAGACGTGCATCTTTTTACCGTGTGGTTCATATTCAGTATAGAACTTGGCCAATTTGTAAGGGAGATACCAATAGAGTAGCAATGAAATTGAGTGAGTGATTTTTGCGAGTGGCACAAAGATAAACCCTCCAAAGAGTAACATGGCCACAAAAACGATGATAAAGACAATGAAAAAGGACAACTGCATGGGTGTCGCAAAGTACCATAGTCGAGTGCCCTTTTTTGTCTTGATTTCTTGGATCCAATAAGGAGCATTTAGGCCCTTACTGTAATCATAAAGTCTTTCTTCATTCATACTTAAAGTCCTGATTCAATACCGAAGAGTCGTAGGAACCAGCCGACTGCTTTTAGGATATCTTGTCCTTTCGCAATGGAAACAATAACGGCATAGAAACCAACGACAGAGAAGAGTTGAAGCCAAGAGCTGTTTCGCCAAGCCTTGATCGCTAAGAGCACGGCAATGGCTGTCAGGATCCAAATTCCATCGCCCTGGAGGAAGGTTCGTAGATTGTCTGTATTCATAGAGTTCTCCTATTCTTTATCATTTGCATAGTTCAGTGGAATGGTGTGTTCTAGTTTTGTGACATAGTAGGTCTTTTCTTTTTCTGAGAGGGTAAAGGTGAAGTTTTCCGAGTGAGTGGTTCCTCCGACCTCAAAGGTTGCTTGGACATATGCGATGATGTTTTTTCCATCTTTTTTAAGATAGGTATAATCAATCGTTTTGAAGGTGGTATTGGCTATAATATCCACATCCTTAGCAATCAGATTGAGGTTGTCTTGGTTAGTAGTATAGTTGGTAAAGAAGACTTTGAGGAATTTTTCAACTTTTTTACGCTGACCATCTGAAAAGTGGTCGTTAGCGGTTAATTGAAGCTGATCGTCTTCGCTAAAGTGTCCAGCTTGTGAGGATTCAATGGCAGAAAACCAAGGAAGGCCAGAAATATAATATTTCCCATCTTTTTCATCAAATGGAATATTGAAGCCTGTCACAATTTCCTTTTCTTCCGTGTTATTGTCCCGACGGATGGTTTCCTTATATTTGATCTTATAAGTCGCAACTTTTCCTTCTACAGTCACTAACTGAGAATAGAGAAGTTCACTAGGATTTCGAACTTGACCTTGAGCTTTCACATCAGGAATGAAGTTGTAAAAGCTATTTAAGTATTCCACTTGAGCTTGTTGTTTATCCCCTTCTTGTGGAAGAGTGAAATAGGCATAGACGTAGTCATTCAAGTAGTACTGGAGTTTGTAGTCATATTTTCTACTAGACTCCATTGGCTGTGCCTTTTGTTTTTTAGTAGCCTCCACTTGAGCTTGTAGTGCTCCTACTTTATTTGATAGTGTGATAGCACGAATAGAACCCAAGAGACCAACAAAAAGGAGGAAAGCAATTCCTCCTATGACTGCAATATTGACGGTCTTTTTATTGGTGACTTTTAGTTTTGGTGGACCTCCTTTTTTCTCCACCTTTTTAAAGTGTGAGAGGTATTCTTTTGCTTGAAGCAAGTATCGTTTGGCTTTATCCATAGATCCTCCTTTTAGAGAGCAGCAAGTTCAATGAGCTTTGAGCCCTTTGCATAGAGTCGCTTATTGGCTTTTTCGATCTCGCCGTTAATGTAATAGTAGCCTCGCAACTCAGTTTGGAGTTGTTCGATCAAGTCAGGCTTTAGGTCTTTGGCTTCTTCTTTTTTTAGGAGACTATTTAATTCTCCAGCTTTGGTCCAAGCCTCTCTGTGATCTTTCTTTTTAAGTAATTCTCCCAGTTCATTCGTGACTTGAGAGACTTTCTTTTCAAAAATAGTTTTAGTGGCCATTTCAATTTCCTTTCTAAATGTTTCTTGGTTTTCTTTGATGGTCTTTTGAATATAAGCAATCAGTGAGGGGCGCATTTTCTTATTTACGCTCAACACTTGACCATCTAGTGTGAAACAGGCATGTTCATAGTTATAGAACCCTCTACTATCTGGAAGATCTTCTGTGCACCTGCCAGCACATTCGTAGTAGAAGTCCTTGCCTTTTCGTAAGAGGATATACATATTCCAGAATTCGTGTTCTGGAAGAAGCAGAAAGTCTGCTTGATAAATCTTCTTTAACATCTCAAGAAGCCTCAAGCAGATCATCGTATCCTAGAGCTTGGTAGATAAAATCTGAATCAAACCAGAGCCAGTCATTGATTTGTCCTTCTGTTGGCGTATCACCAGAGAAGATATCTTCACAAATGACAGTTAGGGTATCTACTCCACCACGTTCACGGACGGTGTTTAAGGTCGTTAGTCCACCGGACCAGGCTTTAAAGTTTTCTAGTGAATTGATTTGAACTTTGTATTCCATGTAGCTTTTCCTTTCTAGTGTTCATAGTGTTTATTAGCTTTGAGAAGTCGTAACATGGCTTTTCCTCGATCTGTTATTTCTCCGCTGTTCTGAATCATTTTCATGTATTCTGTTTGCAGGATTTTATCTGCTTCGGTGACTAGTGCAAGGGAGTTAGCAACTTGATAGGTCAGCCAGCGAATCGTTCTCTCAATACTGTAAGGCTGTGGATTGGTTGAGAGTTTCAA
The DNA here is from genome assembly GCF_900095845.1 of Streptococcus timonensis. Classification (GTDB taxonomy): domain Bacteria; phylum Bacillota; class Bacilli; order Lactobacillales; family Streptococcaceae; genus Streptococcus; species Streptococcus timonensis. Next base: position 206,022 of record NZ_FMIX01000003.1, on the reverse strand, counting down.
GGGTTCGACTCCTCCAAATAGCCGTTGCCATTTTTCATCAGGTTTATAGGCTCCGAAACGAGTAACTCCATCATAGACTTGGATTTCTTTATTGACGATTCCTCTAGCGATTTCTCCGAGGTCTACACCGTTGATGTATTCCTCCACAATACCTTGCGCTTTCTGATCTGAAAAACGCAATTCATAGCGATTCCAGATACCAAAAATCTCCAAGGATTCGTCCAAGGAGATGTTTTCCATTCTAGCTATTTCATAGCGCTTTTCATAAAAGTTGAAATAGAGTTGACTTTGACGGCTCCCAAAGTAAATGGACAAGCCGTGATTAGCTTCCATGTCTTCATTATCTGTGAAAGATCCACCACCCGTGATATTCCATTTCTTGATCGTGTCTAGAACAATCTCTTTGGAATAGAGTTTATCAATCAATTTTGGAATCTGAATTTGTTCGTCCTCGTGACCATACCCTTTATAGAGTTCATCAAGAGCAATATCGAGACGCTTTACACGAACATCTTCATAGGAATAAAGAATGTTTTGAAGAAAGATCTGCCAAGTGATTCCCTTGTCTTCTAGAAGCAATTCCAACTCACGGCATCCTTGACCAGATAGTTGGACACAAGTTTGGTAGTCATTGGTCACAGACTTATCAAAGAAATCAAAAATCCAGATATTTCCTCGTTGCCATAAGTGGGTATAGTTCATGAGACGGGTTTCTTGATCTGTAAATTCGCTTAAGTGACAGTGAAGGAAGTTTTCACAGAAAGCGTCTAAATCCTTTAATCTAGGAAAGGTCAATCGAAGATAGTCGATCTGAGCCCGAAGACTGTTTTTATCGCAGTCTTGATAGTAACCAAGTTTTTCTTTAAGTTCTCTAAACTTATCAATCGTCAGTCCTCTTTCGCCTGTTTCATAAGAGCGGTAGGTTCTTGTAGGTAGATCAACAGCTTGTGCAAATGCTTTTTGACTAAGTCCTGTTTGTTTTCTGAAATTCTTAATATGAAAAGGACTAATTTTGTCCATTCATCGCAACACCTCTTTCTAACAAAGTGACACACTTTTTTGACGAAAGTGACACACTTCATAAAAATTGAAAACCCAACTCCCATAAGGAATGAGGAGGGGTGGACTTGGCGTTTTTGCCAAATGTAACCCCCCTATTAGAAATAGTGGGAAAATATGAAAAAAAGCCCTTTAAAATGAGGCTTTTGAGGTGTATTTCTTTTTTTTGGTAGCTAATTTGGTAGCCAAATAGATTTAGTCGATAAAATCACTTGATATGAGATTGAGTTTATCTGTTAATTCGGAATCAGCGTTTGGGTATAAATGACTATAAATACTAAGTGTAGTTTTGACATCAGAATGACCCAATCGTCTTTGAATATATAGAGCATTTACGTTATATTCATTAATGAGTAATGATGCGTGAGAGTGTCTCAAACCTTTGGGTTGAATGTATTTAACACCTGCACGTTTAGAGTATTTTATAATCTGGTCTCTAATACTACGCTTACGATATGGATTTCCATCAAGTGATAGAATGAATGGTATCTTGTCAACTTTTGCTTGTCGTTCTTTCCATTCCTTAAGTACGTTTAGAGTGTTATCATCAAGCCCAATGGTTCGTCTGGAGCTTTCCGTTTTTAGTTTGTTACGCCGAACCCAATTTTCACGGTTTATGTACTGTAAGTTGTGATTGATTGCTAGAGTTTTCTTTTCAAAATCTACATCTTCCCAATAAAGAGCAGTCGCCTCATTTACACGCATTCCCGTAAAATAATATAACCAAAAAAGTGTATAAACAAAGTGCTCAAAATAACTCTTTTTATCAAGTGATTGTATTACTTTTTGGAACTCGTCTTTTGTCCAAAAATCTATATGTTTTTTTATGATTGGAATTGGACTGATATTACTTGTGGGAATTTCATGAAAAATCAACCCATATTTTTTCGCAGTTTTCAAAACTTGATTAAGCAATGTCATCTTGTTTCTTGCATATGAATTTGAATATCTCTCTAATAAACCGTTTCTATAATTAATCACATCATAAGTAGTAATTTCTCTAGGTTTTTTCTTACCAAAGTATTGAATAAATTCATCGAATATAACTTGACGTCTGTGTTCGAGATCCGGACTTGTTGTAGCGTAATAATTTGGCATAAAAACTTCTTCCATAAACTGCTTAAAAGTCCATTGAGTATGCTTAATTCCTCCTTTTTGTTGTATCTTATTCAAGGCTCTTGTACGTGCTTCAAAGGCTTCTTTTGCGGTTTGAAAACCACGTCTACGTTCTTGATAAGGTTTACCAGTAGCTAGGTCAACTCCAGCTTTAAAATAATAAGTATATTTGCCAGTCTTATCATCTTTCGTAACACCGGTATATCTAGTTTTTGACATGTAGTTCCTCCAATCCAAGTATCTCTGCTACAACTGATACTGGAACTGTTCCAAGTCCTTTATTATTATAAAAATCGAATCCACGTTCAACCATAATATGTTTTGCTTGCCGTAAAATATTATAAGCAGTCCATTTTGAAAACCCTAAGTCCATAATTTCTTGTACTGTCATAGTTAGTTTATCGTTCATAAGTCAATTTCTCCTTTACTAGTAAGTTCTAGGAATTCTCCTATTAATTGTTTGAGTTCATTATTTAATCGTGGGGTTTGTTCTTTAAGTGCATCTTGTAGTTCTAAAGAAAATGAGCTACTATCAAATGCTTTTAGGTGTTTTCTAAGTCTGGTCTTTTTCACTCTAATAGTATTAGGTTTGAGGTAGGGGAATAATTCGGGTAAGAGTGCTGGTTCATGAAGAAAAATATAGGCAAATGCTTTGCTATCATCTGGAACACTCGAAAGACTAAAGAAGCTAAAATTCTCCAATCGTTTAGAAATCTCTGAAATGGTTTCTTCATTTATAGCCTTTGTCCGAAGTTGGAACTCTAATCGCCACCAAAAAGGCTTACTCTCTATATTTAATTTATCAGCTCTTTTATGACTTAATACCTCTATATTCTTATCGTACAAACGTACTTGAACGTTGCTACCACTTGCACCCCAGTATTTACTTTCTATATTTCCCCCTCTACCGTAGAATATTTTATGACTAACCCCTCCTTTGATATGTTGTAAAAAAACTATTTCTGGCCTATTGAAGATATCAAAAGCAAGATCTAATCGTGACAGTCTAATTTCTAATCGATTTAATCGAGCGTAATTCATAATCTGCCTCCACACTTGTAACCCCTCAAATTCTTTTAGTGAGTTTGGGTTGAAGTCTAGGCGTATGACTTGATAACCACCATAATCCGATAGTTGAAAGAAAATTAGATTTATACTATCTTCGTTTATCGTTTTATAAAGAGTAAAATAGTCTTCTCTTAGATTTTCTTGAATACTAAATTCTTGAATTATATTATCGAGTGATTTTCGTAATTCACGAAATATTCGTCTAAGTGATTGGTTCTCACTATCAAAGATTACTGTTAATCTGTCAATACTGATATAAATAGATTTTTCTAGTTCTGATAAATCTACTTTATTTTGATATTCTCGTAGAGATTGAATGGTATTTTTCAATGTAACGCCTCCTTTCTATGCTTAAAATCTGCGTAATTCGTTGCTACTATTGATTTTTGCCAATGGCTCGTTACTTAGGACGTTGCCTTAAGTGTATCGGATTGCTGGCTGTTAGAAACGCCAGCTTTTATGTTAGAGATTGGGAGAACTTCGAGCTTCGGGCGCTCTGCCTTCGGCTTGCGCCCTTGCACTTGTCTCCCAATCTCTAATTTATTAGTTTTTAAACTACCCAAAATACTTGTCTAGAAAACTCGAGAGCAGTTCAAGTGCTCGAAGTTCAATTTCTTCGTCTCGAATATCGTTAAATACATCATCATTTACTTGAATATATTCTTCTAAACTAGGCGAATAAAAAGAATGAGTATTGTTAATTTTGTTGTTTTGAAATGCCAATTGTGTTGATGTCATAATATCCTCAATCTAGCCATATCTCACTTTTTATGGACTTTTTATTACCATTTTGGTATAATTGTATTGGTTTTAAACGAAAGCCTCAGAACGCTTTGCAGAGCTTTCTGGGGTGTTTTTGCATACTCATAAATTTAACTAGTATCACTTATTTTGTATGCTTTGTTTTTATATAACCGTTTTGGTTATATAAGTATAATACAACCATTTTGGTTATAAGTCAATAGAAAAACGAAAGGAATTTTAAAATGTTAAAAGACAATATAAAAAAAGCCCGACTAGATGCAGGACTTACTCAATTAGAAGTTGCTGAAAAGTTAGGTGTAGCTCAAGCCCAGTACGCTAGGTGGGAAAACGGAGGGAGAAATCCGAAAGATGAAACAGTAGAAAAATTAGCTGAAATCTTTGGTACATCTTTTGAGATTTTAAAAGGACGTGATGACGGACTAGAAGAAATTGTTAGTTTATTGAGAGAGTATGAACTAACCGAAGAAGACAAAAAAGAAATTATTACTTTTTTAGAAAACTTTCTTGCTAATAAGAAAGAGGCTCATTGGAAAAGAGACCAAAATTTAAGAGATATTTTGTAAATGTCACTTTGTGTGAACATGAGTGAATTTGAGTTTAGAGAATGATAGGAGATTGTTTACAATGATAAGTTTAGAGTTGATGTCTGAAGAAAATAGCATAGATGTTTATTCTTTTGAAAAAGAAAATAGAGAGTATTTTGAGCGAAGTTTACCTCCTAGACCAGCTCACTATTTTGATTCAGAAAGTTTTAAAGAAATTACAAGGGAATTGTTAAGGGAACAAGAGAATCATGACGTCTACATGCATCTTATTAGAGATGCACAAGGTATTATGGTTGGAAGAATCAATTTAAGTGTTTTAGGGAAGGATAGAAAAACAGCAGAACTTGGATATAGGATTGGAGAAAATGTTACTAATTTAGGATATGCCAGCGAAGCGGTTAAACTCGTTTTAGAAAAGGCCTTTACTACTTATGGTTTACATAAGATTATCGCGGGGACGGCAACGTACAATCTGGCTTCTCAGAGAGTGCTTTTAAAAAATGGTTTTACCTTTAGTAAAATCATAGAAAATGACTTTCAAATGAATAACGAGTGGATTAATACGGCAGTATTTGAGATAAGGAATCTATAGCATCATCATTACCAGACGTTTGCCAAACCTCAACATTTCTAGTAGACATTCGTCTACTTTTTTAAGTGTACTTGGTTCGTATTTTGTAAGCACTACTTCAAGTCATTATGATTGGGCGATGAAGAAATTAAAAGCACATCAAAAAAATTGTAAGAAAAAATAAGCAGATATGGTATCTTTTTGGTAGCTAAACAGACAAAATATCTTGTTTTTTGCAAATAATACTTAAAAAGAATGTTGATTTATCAGCATTCTTTTTCGTTTCAAATCGATTCTCGGAATTAGAAAACGGGGGTTGAAGTTTCATCATGGCCTAGAGACTTCGGGCTACGGTCTGCGCCTGACCTGCGGTCAGGCTTGCCCTTGCCCTTGTCCTAGCCCATGATGAACAATCGTCGCTTCAACTGCTTTTGGATAAGACCTGCGTCCTCCCTCTTCAAATTGAGCGAGGATTTCAAGAAGAAGTTTTTCTTGAAAAGGATCCACTAGAATAGCGGATACAGTCCGTTCAAAGATGATCCCTTGTTCTGTTAAGAGATAGATAATCTTGCGCAATGTTGGCATTTTAAGATTTTGTTCGTCCGCAAATTCCTTGAGTGGTCGTTTGTTTGATTCGTTTTCTATGGTCTCCTCTTCCTCTATAGGATCAATTGTTTCAAGCGGTGGTTTATATTTTTCAAATACTGAGAATTCTTCTCCTTCAAACTCCATAATCGGAATGTTAGAGTAGGCATCGTAGAAGGAAAAGCCTTGATCAAGCGGTACATAAGGAGAGAAAAACTCACCAGCCAGCTCCCCATTATTTGCGATATAGCCCCGTCCTTTGACCTTGACTCCATTAATTTCATCTAGCTTTTTAAACTCTTTGGTTTTATTAGCATCTCCAAACATCATGTCATATCCTGTTGATTCTAAATGACCGACGGAGAGACGCTTCATAAAGTTATCCCGAAGAGCTGTTTTAATAAATTCACCATCGGGCCGTTGCATAGCAAAGATGATAAAGACTCCAGCTTGACGCCCTTCAAGAACTAATTGTGAGAGATATTCCATGAGTTCTGACTGTTGGCTATAGTCACGGTCAATCTTGGCCATGAGAGCTGCCCACTCGTCCACAAGAATGAATTTTGGTTTCATATCATAGTGAGTGAAGTTCTTCCCAGCTTGAAATTTTGGCGAAGTAGACATACGTTCATAGCGTTTTTCCATGAACTCTACATTCTCTTTAAAACAGTTGATGATATCTTCCTTACTGGTGTAGACTCGACCATGAAAGACTGGAATTTTTCTTAATCCAGCTAGATCCGAATTCTTTGGATCACAGATATCGACAAAGCCGACTTTAGCTAGTGCATAGATTATGGTCATGAGAACAACGGTTTTCCCTCCACCAGTTCCACCACCGATGAGAAGATGAGGTTCTTCAATATAATCCCAAGATACATCTTTCATGAGCTGGAGTTTTGAGCCCTTGACTTTTACTTCATCGATGGTGATTCGGCTATCAATTCGGTTAATAGCAATTTCATACTTGATAAAGCGATTATCAAAGGTTTTATTACGAAAGTCCCCGTTAAACATGACTTCAAGCGTAGCTCCTAAATTTAAAAAGCGATCTTGGAACTTATTACCCTCTAGAATGAAACTCACTTCAATCTTGTAGCGAGACTGCTTGATATACACTTGAGGCAAGGTGATTTTTTCAATGATCTTGTTTTCACGTCTAACCTTTTTAACGAGATAGAGGTTATTCTCTAGCAAAAAGCGAGAAAGTATTCGAAGGCTATTGAGCTTTTGAAAAAAGAGCATCTTTCTGTAGCAAACCCGATTAATAAACCAAGAGAGAAGCAAAGAAAAGAGAAGCCCAGCTCCTAGAAAATAGCCTTGGGGTAAGGGATGAGATTTTAATTCTTCTAAATGTAAGTAGCTGTAGTAACTAATAGCCAACAAAAAAGGAAACCACCAGATAAACCATGTGATTCCCTTTAGTTTACGATGAAAAACTCGAACTCTTTTTCCACGATAGGTAAAGAGTTTCATCCTGCATCACCTCCTAGTTTTCTTTCTTATTTTCTACCGGTTTGTTTTCTTTAGACGGTGCGCCTCCAGCTTTTTTCTTGATTTTAGAAGCAAAGAGCTTATAGATATCATTACGATTGACGTGGGTATGAGTGATAACAATATCTTCCAATTCAACCTCTTCTCGGTATTTAATACCTAGGTCTTCAATTTCAGACTCAGACATATCTGCGATAGTGAAAAAGAGGGTTTCATGCTGGACAGAAGAATGAATTCCTACAACAATTCCACGAATCTCACCTGTATTAACTTGTACAAATGATCCATCAGGATTTCGTTGTGAACGATCCACTTCAAAGATGATATCAGGACCTTCAATGCCTCGGAAAGACAGTTTTCCAAGGACAGCTGGGACATCTAGTCCATCTGTAATGACACGATAAGTCTTGTCAGCAATTTGTAGTTTTTCTCCGTAGTTTAATCCAATTTTAGCCATGTGATTTTCTCCTTTTATTTCTTATTTTTTAATTACCAATTTTTCCGCAAAGACATTGAGATAAGGTGCAACAGTATTGCCATTTAAAGCAGTGTCTGGGAAAAAGATTGGGTTAACTGCTTCTACTAGAGAATCTTCTGGAAAGACTGTTGTAGAAGCTGGTGTGATGACATGAAAGGCACCGTGCTCTGCGCTGTTTAGAATGTGACGTTGGTATTTGCCTTCTTTTCCAAAAATAAATTTAGGAGCATTTCCCAAACGTTCGTAGTAAGCAGGGCCAATAAATTCTGGTTTCATTTTAAGTGTTTCTGAGATCATAAGATTTTCCTTTCTGAGAGTAAAATAAAAAGAGTTAAGCTAGTTGCTTCACTCTTGAGTAATAGTGATTAAAAATTTTGCGTTTATACATGCGACTATAGAGATCAATATCTCCATAAGCAAATCCTGTTTCTTTTGCCTTAGAAACCAAATGATCTATATCTACCAGGGCTTGACTATATAGTTTAGCTAGTAGACTTTCTGAACTATCAAACATCTCATAAGTAAAGAGATAGTTTTCATAGAGTCGCTTACATTGTAATGCGAAAAAAGTTTGTCATATCATTCTCCTTTATTGTAAAAGTAAAAAGCTACTAAGTGAAAAAAGGAAAGAACTTAGTAGCTTGAGAGTAGGTCTATCTTATTAGATAGACAGCAGTAAAGAAAAGTTATTTGGTTGGAAAGATCCCTCTTTCCACGGTGGCAACGTTTAGCAAGGTGCTTTGCGTCAATTACCATCGCTTTCCCAGCCAATCTCTTCAGGTAGTCATGATCATACCCAAGGGATTCTCTTACGCCCTTTGGCGAAGCCAGTTCACTTTACTATTCGGAAAAGTGCGAAAGTCCGAAATGCGTGGAAGCCCACAAGAATTGATTCTTGTTTTTTATCTTCACTTCAACCATAAAACGGACTTGACTTTTCTTATCAAAACATTTACAATAAAGGTACGAAGTTTATGTGTAGTTCTGATGATCAGTCCTCTGGTTGTCAGACGCACTTTTTATTTAATTGTCAATGATCTAAACCTTCTAAAATAAGGTTATTATTTTTAGAAGATATATACTCTTTCGAATATATTTATATTATATACTCGTTTGAGTATATTGTCAAGAGATTATTGCAAAATATTTTAAAATTTTTTGAGGAATTAGAAATGGGATTTCCAGAACGATTAAAAGAACTCCGTTTGAAAAAAGGATTGACACAAAAGGAAATTGCGGAAGAATTTGGTATCAAGCAACCTAATTATCAGCAATGGGAAAGTGGAAAAAGAAAACCATCGTCTAAAACTTTAGAGAAATTTGCGAATTTCTTTGGAGTTACGATGGACTACCTTGCGGGAAATGATGAAGAGTTAGATAATGTTGAACTGCTTTTTCGTATGAATTCAAAAGGTTTAACTGAGGAAGAAAAAGAAATCTTCAAAAAAGAGTTGATTGAGTTTATGGAAGAACGCAAGAAGGCGTTTGGGAAAGATATAGATCAATAAAGAAAATGCAATATGGAAAGTTTTGATCTAAGGACTTTTTCTTCAATCTGAAGAGGCTGGGACAAAAGTCCTAGCCTCTTAATTGTTTTTGGATTGTCGAGCAAGACGCAGTGGTTGAGTGGACTCTACCACACTGATTTCATCAGCTTTTACAGCCCTACTCAACTTTGCGGAGGTAGGACGAAGAAATCGAATTCTAACGAATTACCAATTTGTGTCCCGCTCTCTTATTTGTTATAGTCAAAGCGAATGACTTGCTCCGTTGCGTCTACATACGCGTGGACTCCAAAGGGAACAATTGCTCTTGGTGTGGCATGACCAACGTTTAGATTATAGACAATCGGGGTATTGCTGTCAATGATATCCAATAGTGCCTCTTTATAGTCGTTATAGAAAGTTTCATCCATAGGTTTTCCGACCAAGAGTCCACTGATGACTTCAAATATCCCAGTTTCTTTTAAAGCCTGCAACATTTTTTTGAAATCATCAGGTTCAGGCTTTTCTTCACTTGTTTCTAGCAATAGAATCTTTCCTTTCCAGTCGGATAAGTCAGGGAAGAGTCTGTACTTTTGGCAGAGCTCTGTACTGTCTACATATCGAGAGTTGTCAAAGATATCGTAGAGGGATTCGAGGCAACCACCGAGGATTTTTCCCTCGAACTGGGCAGTTCCTTGTAACAAGTCAAAACCTGTATTTGCATGGCTGACACGAGGTATTCCCAAAGCTTTGGGACTGAAGTCAGTTCTTTCCTCATACCAAACGTCACTAGGTCGAATTTCCGAGATTCTTCCCGTCTCAATCAATTCTTTGAAGTAGTGGAGGCTGTATGGCAACATTTCTTTGTCTAACTCACAAATGTCTGCTAAAAAGGATTGACCATAAAAAGTCTTGATTCCTAGTTTATGCAACATGAGGTGGTTCATAGTTGTATCCGAGAAGCCAAGAAAAATTTTTTGTTTGATAACCTTTTGTAGTTGGTCATTTTCAAAAAGATAAGGCAATAAACGATAGGTATCGTCTCCACCGATGGCGCATAAGATCATGTCGATGCTTTCATCAGAAAATGCCTGCATCAAATCCTCCGCACGAGCTTCAGGATGTTCTTTGATAAAGTCTAAGCCTTTTAGCGAATGGGGTAAAAAGATAGGATTGAGTCCGAGGCCCTTGAGACGTTGGACACCCAAGTCCATTTCGTGTTTGACAAAGTCTTCTCCGATAATCCCACTAGATAAACTTATAATACCAATAGTAGAAGTCATATATTATCCTCCTAGAAATAAATTGATACTATTGTATCACAAAAAATGATAGAAAAATATAAGGAATAGAGTAGAGGTACGATTTTATGTCAATAAAGCAATAGAAAAAAACTCTCGAAATATAGACAAGCTCTATCGACAATAGAAAATAGACCTTTTAGAAGTTGGTTACCAAATAGTTAAATCTCTTAGGAATTTTGATGTAACGGTATTTATAAAAGTTTTTTACTTAATACTCTAAAAGAAACAGATTGAAGAAAGTTACCTAAAATGGACTTTTTCTTCACTCTGAAAAGTGGACAATCGTCTACTTTTTTTATATAATTAACTCAACCAAATCGGTTTAGTTTTGTAATTTGTACTTAAAGGAGGTATCATTCTTTGGATGAATTGTATACAAGAATAAGTAAGGCTACAAAGCATGTGTTATACCAGTACATGAAAGATAATGATATTTCATTACTAAATTATAATTTCAATTACTTTTTTCAACATTGTATTCAGAAATATCAGATTCAAGTGATTAGTCACCACTTCTCGAATCACAAGATTGAGGGATTAACTGTTATTGATGAATTAGGTATTAGTTTTTCTTATGAGAAAGATAATCCAATTGTAAAACAGAATTTTACTCTGTGTCATGAACTGGGGCATTTTATACTTAAGCACGAAGGCACTTATTTTGCAGAATCTATTGATAATCAGGAGAACCTACTAGAGCGAGAGGCAAATATTTTCTCTGCTATAGTATTAATGCCTGACATTGTTTTGTTGTCAAAGATTTATTATAGTTGCGACACCTTTCAACACATTCAAAATAGTCTGGATGTTTCAAAGCAGGCATTGTTCTTTCGCCTTTTAGATCTTCTTAGAGAGTATTATCCCGAACAAGAAAGTACCATTAAACAAGCTATCGATGCTTATATTGATGGACAAAATGCTTCTCTACTCCTTTTGTTTCACGGTATCAAAGAACAGATTATAAAGGAGTTCAACAACTATCAGACTTCTCTAATCAATAAGATTGAGCAATCAGTAATCAAAAAAGGCTTTGTGACTAGCCAAGAATATCCAGAGCTTCTAGATCAACACAATTGGAAAACAATAAAGACTTACTGTGACAATTTAAGAGTGTGGCTCGTTTATAACAAAGGAAAATCTATAGCTTATGTTTGGGATAAAAATAGGCTAACGGACAAAGAGGCAAGACAAAAAGCTGAATTGAAACTACTGTTAATGTGAGGTAAGTGATGTATCAACCAGAAAAACTAAAGGCTCGTAGAAAAGAGCTAAAAATGACTCAAAAAGATATTGCGGATCGATTAGGTATTAGTTATCAAGCTTATTCCGCATGGGAGCGTGGAGTAAAACAACCATCCAAAGAAAAAGTAAAGCAGTTAGAGCATATTCTAGATGTCCCAATAGGTTATTTTACAGAGCTTGAATTCGTTCGGCTATATAATGCTCTATCGGATGAAGGAAAAGGTCAAGCACTTAGCTATGTCAGAAACCTAGTTGAAAAAGAAACATGTAAGAACGTTGTTTCAATATCAGCAAAACTATACGAATACCATGTTTACGAAAAAATGTCGGCTGGTATCGGTTCATCAGTTTATAATGATCAGGACTATGATACTGTTTATTTTGATGAAGAACTAGCTCATGACTTCGCTTCATGGGTATCTGGAGACTCGATGGAGCCCAAATATAAAAATGGCTCTGTGGCTCTCATTCGTGAGACAGGGTTTGATTATGATGGAGCAGTTTATGCCGTAGTCTGCAATAGCCAGACTTATATTAAACGAGTTTATCGTGAGGAACATGGATTAAGATTAGTTTCTATCAATCCAAAATATCAAGATATTTTTCTTTCATATGATGAAGATCCACGAATAGTAGGAATTATTGTTGGTAATTTTGTACCAATAAAACTCTAACAACATTTTATTTACGTTTATTTTCTATTTCTGATGATTATGTAATAGAGGAATGTAGAAATCATTTACATGAAAACTCTATACGCCAACCCTTTAAATATTTAGACAAATTACAAATATTACAGAAATATTTCAAAAAACACTTGACAATATGTAATTTCGTAATATAATAGTGTGTATCAAATGAAGTGAGGTATCATGATGATGAAAAAATGGACAAGTTTAGCACTTCTAGGATTAGCTTCTGCAAGCCTACTCGTAGCTTGTGGTTCAAAAAAAGAGGAGAGCAAATCTTCTGCCAAAGAAGCACAAACAACGGTGAAGTCTAGTCAGAAAAAAGCAAAAGCATCTTCTGGAAAGAAAGAGACAAAAACTGCTGAAGCTAGTGCCGCTTCTAGTACAACAACTACTGCACCAACACAAGCGCAAGCTCAAACACCAACGCAACCAAGTCAAGGTAACAGTGCTAATCAAGCTGGAACCACAACTTCTAAATCTGATCCGAAAACAGGTTATGGCGGTTGGGAAGCCACTTCTGGTACTTTGGAGTTGTTAAAAGATACCCCTGTCTATGCTTCACCTGATAAAAGCAGCGGTGTTGCTTATGTACAACCTCAAGCAAACATTGAGTGGGACAATTACATGTACGAAAACGGTGAGTGGTGGTACAGCTTTGTTCAAAAAAATCGTGACCAAGAAGTTCGATATTACATTGCTTATTCAGATGTAGGCTATTGATAGAAAAAGAGAGGGCCATTACACACCAATTTTATTTGTAACAGGGCTTAATGAAGATTTTGATTATAGCAAATACACTGATTTCCGTGTTTCCCTTACAAAATAAAAACATATTCAATGCTCTTAAAATTAACAACACCCTGAAAGTTAGATTTTCCATCTATCTTTCAGGGTGTGTTTTTATATCCTAATTAAGTATGAAATTAAAACTTCATAGCTCTATTTCTACTTATATTGTTGAAGTGCTTTATTATAGTCTAACAAAAAAGCCGTCGGAAAAACGGCTTTCGAAGATGAGTGGTTAAAATGCCAGGTTAAGTGGTGCGATAGTAGACATTAAACAAAATTCAAAATAGACTACAGCCATTCTTTTCCCCACTGATTCAAGTCTCTTAAAATCGGCATAAGCGATTTGCCTTTTTCTGTAAGCTGGTATTCGGTATGAAGAGGCATGGATTCAAAATCAACTTTCTTAACCAATTGATGTTCCAGTAAGACATCCAGTCCGCGTGTCAAACTAATCGTTGTGATTCCTTCGACTTCTCTTCTTAACTTGTTAAAACGAATCGTTTGGTGCTTGTTGATCACCCATAAGATATTCATCCTCCACTTGCCACCAACTACATCCAAAACTTGTGACATACTACAATTCCAATTTTTATTTGTCAGCATTATTTCTCCTTACAAAAATGTGCCTACTGTTCAAGCGGTTTCCTAAGTATTATAATCTATTTATCATTCATTTTAAAGGAGTTATATTTATGTTTATTGTAAACCTCACCTATATCAAGCCACTAGAGGAAGTTGAAAAGCACCTACAACAGCATATCATCTTTTTAGAACAACACTATAAAAAAGGCTATTTTATCGCGTCTGGTAGAAAAAATCCAAGAACCGGTGGTATTATTCTCGCAAAAGCAAACCATAAAAAATTAATCCAAAAAATCATTACACAAGATCCATTCTACCAAAATGAAATTGCTCAATATGACATCATTGAATTTGAGGCAAGTAAGTATTGTCCGGAATTTGAAACTATCATCAGTAAACCTTTTGACGACAAGTAGGTTTCTTCCCTATCCATAGGTGGATAGGGTTTTTCATTGTTCATTACACGCTCTAAACATTCAACACTAGATTGCAGATGAAACATTTCATATTTTCTATCTACTTCATTTCGAGAATTCCATAGTCCTTCTAGATGTCGCTTTATATGCCAGATCGCTCTTCTAATATTTTCTTCTTTTAAATTATTCATGAATACATTGTATAGTAAAATATAATCCAATCTCTTTGATTAAACTAATTTGCATGAAATATAAACTATCGGTTAAGAATAAGCTTAAAAGTTTTTTGAAGTAATCTATTCAGCACAAAAAAACACCTATTCGGAAAAAATAGGTGTGAATGATGTTATTTATATCCATATTGTTTTAGAGCCTTTTTATATGCTTCGCTATCTTTAAGATAGTAGTCATGCTTAATTCCACTAATATCAACAGAAAAGACCCCATCTTTAAATGAATATTCTTCTGTTCGACTAGCAATGTTTTGTCCAGTTAATTCGATCGTATTCTTTTGTTTGTTAATGGTAAAGCCGTCGGCTTCTCCATGCTCTATGGAAGCATTATCTCCTTTAATAGTAAACGCTAACTCGTTTCTTTCACTTGAGATCCAATAATACTCACCATCTAAAGATTGGTAGTTGTTTTTAGAGCAAGCAATTAACGTAATTATTGATAATGAAAGTAGTAGTATACCTATTAATTTTCTCATAATCTGTGCCTCCTTCTATAATTTTAACTATACCAAAATAATATTACAAGAGTGTGTCAGTGTCTGTTATAACGAAAAAATGAAAAAATGTCTATTATAACCTCAAATAACTATTCAGAATATAATTTTTTACTGAATATAATTAAGAAAAAACTAATCACGGTACTACCCTGGAACGTTATTTAGTTACCCTGTTTGAAGATTATAATTTCAAGCAAAGTCAACGAATCCATAATGGGTTTGGCCAATGTTCTGACACACTTGAAAGCTTATTTGATTAAAACTCCATAACTCTACTAGGGTGTTTACACAAAATTATTGACAGTATCAAATAAAATCAGATAGATTGAACTAAATGATTACCCAGAAGTAACTTTCATAATTCTTTTCACACTATCATCTTTGTCAACTAGAAAGCAATCTGGAAAAGTCATCTGCTTCCATTTTTTATAATCAAAATTTGGATCAAAATGATTGATTAAGATTCCTAGCAAATTTCCATGAGAACTCAGTAAAATGGTTTTATCTGAATACCTTTCTTCTAAATCCTGCAATAAATCTAAGATTCTCATTAATGCTTCTTGATTAGACTCACCTCCAATAAGTGATTTATCTGGATTTTGCCATAAATATTGAATTGTTTCTTCAAACTCAGAATCTTCAATAAATCTTGAAGATAATTTTCTTTCACGCAAACGATCATCAAGCACTATCTTGTCAAATTGTACAGGAGAACTATTTACTGTCTCAAAAGCTCGCTTATAAGGACTAGAAAAATAGTAATCAATATTAAAAGAATTCAAAAACTCCAATTGCTTTAGAGATACAAATCCTTCTTCCGATAAAGTTCTATTAAAATCATCACTTGAAAATCTCGAATGAGCATGTCTAAGTAAAATATAAGAATTGTTCATGAATTATAATTACGCTGAAAATACATATAAGGAGGAAAGTTGTTTTATAAGCTCATATTATCTTACTTAACTATTAATTGTCAAGTAGATTCATTCATTTTACTCACACAAAAACCCCACCCAATGGGCAGGTTTTATCTGTTTTATTCAGCTAAATTAAGCTTTCAAAAAAGCTGATGAATTTATATTTCATCAGCTTTTTTGAGATCTTAATTTGACTATTAGCTTATGTTGATAGTTAGATTTTTATTCAGAGCAAGTGCAATTTTGCTCATTGTTTCAATGCTTGTGTTATTTCCACGTTCAATGCGAGCAATGGTAGACTGTGGGACATGAGATAGGGAAGCTAGCTCTCTTTGGGTGAGACCTGCTGTTTGTCGTGCGTCATAAACTGCAATAGCACTTTCCAAAATAGCTTTTTCAGTTAAAAAGCCTTCTTTAAAATTATTGTCTGCTAGTTCGTTTTCTAAAAAATCATCAAATTTAATTGTGGTCATGGTTGTTGTCCTCAAATTCTTTCTTTAAATCCTTAGCGTGTTTTATCTCACTCTGGGGTGTTTTTTGTGTTTTTTTGGTAAAGCCATGGGTGATGATATAGCGTTCATTGATAACATGAAAATAAAGTGCCCTTTGAATGTTAGAAGCAACCTTTGAGCGGATTTCAAAGATGTCGTCATCTAGCTTTTTCACCCATTCCATACGTTGAGCAACTAAAAGACCATGCTCTTGTATAGTGGCGATAGTTGCCAGTAATTTTTGTTTGTCTTTAATTGGTATAGTTTGTAAAAATTCTAGGAACTCGGTGTGTCCATTTAACCGAGTATAAAACTCAAATTTTGGCTTTTTCATTGTACCTCCATGATAGCATATATTGTTCTTTTCTTCAAGAATAATGGTGTGAACTTTATCCAAATTCTATGCTACAATCATATAGTAATTATGTATTTTTTATTCTTAATCTTAGTTTTGGTTGTGAAAATAGTAGTAAATTTATTCCATCTGTTGACGGTTGAGATAAACTCTAAGTGACATTTATGTATGCCAAAGGAACACTTTGGGTATTTCTTGTAATTTTAGATTAATTTCTATATTAGGATAGTGTTGTATCATGTTGTTAAAAAATTGAAAAGATAAATATCATAGATTCGATTTGGTATAATAGTAATTGAAATTGATGTGCAGTAATTTTTGTTTAACTTGAGAATTGTTTTATAAGTTAGAATGGGATCATAATGTCGAAAATCACATTTCATGATAAAAACATGATAAAAAAATTTTTTAATGAGGGTGGATATGTTCTAGATTTTTCAAATCGTACTTTTGATAAATTTACTTATCACTCCATTGGTGTAAAAATTCAGGAAAAGTACGGTTTGTCAAAAGGAAAGTCATTTGAAGCATATATAGATGAAGCTCTTGATAACGATATTATTAAGTTGGTAAGGGATTTACTAACTTATTATGATGACCTTCCAGATAGTAGTTCTGAAAAGACTGATATTAAAAATAAACAAGCAGAGAAGTTAAAAGAAAAGCTAAATTCCTATTCCCATATGGGGAAAGAAATAATAAAAACTGACGAGTCCTTTCTCACTAAAGGTGGCTTTGCTGAAATTTATTTACAAAAACATTCTCAACGGATTGTGAAAAAGTTGAAAAATGAATATAAACAGAACTCTGCTCTAAAAAGTCGCTTTAAAAGAGAGTTTGAAATTATGCAGTCTCTATCGCAAGTAAATGGGATTATTAAAGTTTATGAATTCGATGAGTCAGAGTTTAGCTATACGATGGAGAAAGCTGATTTTACTTTAAATGATTATATTGTAAATAATGAATTAAAATTAAACCAAATATTTAATCTGTTGTTTCAAATATTGACAATAATGGCTGATGTTCATTCTCGAGGTATCTATCATAGAGATTTGAGTCCAAGCAATATTTTTCTATGTGATGGGCTTATAAAGATATCTGATTTTGGATTAGCTAAAGATTCTACTGTCAATCATTCTCATTTGACTATGAACACAAATAATTATGGGCAGTTTTATTATTGTGCGCCAGAACAGATAACTGGTCTAAAAAATGCAACTAAAATGAGTGATGTCTATTCATTAGGAAAGGTGGTTAATTTTTGTTTAACTGGAAACCCAACTAACGAAAAACATGTTCTACGAACTTTTGTTCAAAAAGCCACCTCTTATCAACCAGAATTAAGATTTAGAGATGCAGGGGAAATGCTTGAACAACTAAGTTATCACCTGCGAATTTTTCATCAAAAGGATTCAAAGCAGAAAATATTTAAAAAAATTCAGCAGAGAGAATATGATGAAACAATAACGATATATCTTAATAATATTTCGAATGTGGATTTGTGTCGGGAACTTATTGACATAGGAGAGAATTACAAATTGGCTTGCATTAAATTTATGAAAATAAGCCCAGAAAATGCACTATTCTTGATTCAAAAACTTTTTCCATCATTAAAAGAAGTTGCAACCTCTTTTTCTTCAAATGATATCTTTGCATCTCTTGCATTTGATGTATTAAAAGATGAGCATTTTGATTACTTGAGTAAAGAAATGGCTGCAAGGATGTTATATTATGTAGCTCGGGAAGTAAATCGTTTCTATGCCCAGAGGCTTATAGAGGACTTGAAACATAGTTCTATCGAACCAATGTTAGAAAATATTTTAGATGGTGAGTAATTATGTAGATTTGGCTTAAGTTGGGAATGATATTTTCAGATGGTGTGAACTTTTGGTAAAATTCTAGCTCAGTTAGTGTATTTTAGGATTAAAATTCACACCATTCAAATGAAATTAGTTGAAATTGAATGAAATAACGCTTTCAGATAAATCTAAAAGTGCCTGATATTAAAGGCTTTTGAGATTTATTTAAACAAAAGTTGTTCAAACCAGGTCATACGGTTTGTGAGAAAAAGAACACATAACAAAAAGAGGAGCTTCACAATAAAGTTCCTCTTCTTTTAAATATCCGAATCATTATTCTTATTTCAAAAAAGGTAGTGAAAAAGGTAGTGATTCGGTTGATTTATATTGCAATGTAGTGAAATTTAGAATTTCAAGAATCGCTTAAAATCAAGGTTTCTCACATCTATTGACGTGTAGTGAACCCCTATTTCACCTCAGTAAACACAACGTGTTTGCGAAGTTTTGGTGAGTATTTCTTCAATTGAAGACGGTCTGGGGTGTTACGTTTGTTTTTAGAAGTAAGGTACAAGCGTTCACCAGATTCTTTGTGTTCAAGTGTAATATTTACGCGCATGGTATCTCCCTTCTATTATTCAGCTGATGCAGCTTTAGCGATCTTACGTCCTTTGTAGTATCCTTTAAGTGATACACGGTGAGAACGTGAGTAATCTCCAGTAGTTTCGTCAAAGTTTACAGATGGAGCTGTTACTTTGTAGTGTGTACGACGTTTGTTTTTCTTCGCTTTTGAAGTGCGACGTGCAGGTACTGCCATTTTGATTTCTCCTTTTAGTATGTATATTCGATTCAATCTTATGATTTTCATCAACCATATTAGAATAACACATTTTTTTTGTAAAGTAAAGTTACTTGACAAAAAAAGATGAATTTTTTTATAGTTTACCACCGAATTGTCTGAAAATTTAAAAATTTTCTTCTGTTATTCAGGTCAAATTTGTGCTATAATGGTAAAAACTGAAATGGGAGGGACTTAAATGACAGAATTAGATAAACGTCACCGTAGTAGTGTCTATGACAGCATGGTAAAATCACCTAACCGTGCCATGCTTCGTGCGACTGGTATGACAGATAAGGACTTTGAAACACCGATTGTTGGGGTCATTTCGACTTGGGCAGAAAACACACCGTGTAATATTCACTTGCATGACTTTGGGAAATTGGCTAAAGAAGGGGTTAAATCTGCTGGTGCTTGGCCTGTGCAGTTTGGAACCATTACCGTAGCCGACGGTATTGCCATGGGAACACCGGGTATGCGCTTCTCCCTAACGTCTCGTGATATCATCGCGGACTCTATCGAAGCAGCTATGGGTGGCCATAACGTCGATGCCTTCGTCGCTATCGGTGGTTGTGACAAGAACATGCCTGGTTCCATGATTGCCATTGCCAATATGGATATCCCAGCTATTTTCGCTTACGGTGGTACTATCGCCCCTGGAAAACTGGATGGCAAAGACATCGACTTGGTTTCTGTATTTGAAGGAATCGGTAAGTGGAATCACGGCGATATGACTGCTGAGGACGTGAAACGTCTGGAATGTAATGCCTGCCCTGGCCCTGGTGGTTGTGGTGGTATGTATACAGCTAATACCATGGCTACTGCTATCGAAGTTTTGGGGTTGAGTTTGCCAGGTTCTTCTTCTCACCCAGCTGAATCAGCTGATAAGAAAGAAGATATCGAAGCAGCAGGACGTGCTGTTGTCAAAATGCTTGAACTTGGTATCAAGCCTTCAGATATCTTAACTCGTGAAGCCTTTGAAGATGCCATTACAGTAACTATGGCTCTAGGTGGTTCTACCAACGCCACTCTTCACTTGCTTGCCATTGCCCACGCAGCTAATGTTGACTTGTCACTTGAGGACTTTAATACGATCCAAGAGCGTGTGCCTCACTTGGCTGATTTGAAACCTTCTGGTCAGTATGTCTTCCAAGATCTCTACGAAGTTGGTGGTGTGCCTGCGGTTATGAAGTACTTGTTGGCAAATGGATTCCTTCACGGAGACCGTATCACATGTACTGGTAAGACCGTCGCTGAAAACTTGGCTGACTTTGCAGATCTTACACCAGGTCAAAAAGTCATCATGCCCCTTGAAAATCCTAAACGTGCAGACGGTCCACTGATCATCTTGAACGGTAATCTTGCTCCCGACGGTGCGGTTGCCAAAGTATCAGGTGTTAAGGTTCGCCGTCACGTTGGTCCAGCTAAGGTCTTCGACTCTGAAGAAGATGCTATCCAAGCTGTCTTGTCAGATGAAATCGTTGATGGCGATGTTGTCGTTGTTCGTTTCGTTGGTCCTAAGGGTGGTCCTGGTATGCCTGAAATGCTATCACTTTCATCAATGATCGTTGGTAAAGGCCAAGGAGACAAGGTTGCCCTCTTGACAGATGGCCGTTTCTCTGGTGGTACTTATGGTCTCGTTGTCGGACATATTGCTCCTGAAGCTCAGGATGGTGGACCAATTGCTTACCTTCGTACAGGCGATATTGTTACGGTTGACCAAGATACTAAAGAAATTTCCATGGACATTTCCGATGAAGAACTTGCAAAACGTAAGGCAGAAACAACCTTGCCACCACTTTATAGCCGTGGTGTCCTTGGTAAGTATGCCCATACCGTATCTTCTGCATCACGTGGTGCCGTTACAGATTTCTGGAATATGGAACAATCGGGTAAAAAATAACCACTTATATTATTCTATAAAGAATTACCTTATTACAGTCTAATATAATAGGCACACAAAAAGGATGAAGTTCATAAGAACTTCATCCTTTTTTATTGGAATAGCTAACAAAGTATGTCATCTACTCCGTTTTTTGCTTTTTCCACAAGTAAATGAGTACGATAAGAGAAGTTATTGAAAGCACTATTCCAAAGTTTAACCCTGGAGGGATATAAGTCCAAACAATCTCGTGTTCTCCTTCAGTTAGTGAAACACCCATAAAGAAACCAAGAGATTTTTGAACTTCTTGATTTTGACCATCTACTGTTACACTCCAACCTGAGTGGTATGGAATAGTGAAGGTTGCAAAGGATTGTTCACTATTTGTAACATTGACGTGTGCTTTCACCGTTGAATTTGAATAGGAATCAATGGTGATGTCATGTGCTTTTTTAAACTGTTCCAATGCATTTGTTAGCGTTGGTATATCGATTGAATAGAATTTAAAACCTCGAAGATCCCATTCTTTTGCTTTTCCTTCATCAATTGTAAATTTGAGCGTTTTGTTTATGTTTCCATTTCCAACCACCCAGAGTTGATTTTCTCGGAATCGATTTTCATAAGGATAGCTTAATCCGTCTACCAATACTTTTGACTTAATGACTGAACCGGCTTGTCTTTCTGGAATTTCAACAAAGTACAACTTATTTGGCTCAAGAGATAATTGCCATTCAATTTTGACCGGAGTACCCTCTTGAGTAATTGTATATTTGTCACCATTTTTCGTTAAATTTTCAACATGGACTTCTGATACACTTACTTCTTTAAGACCTTCTTTCTCCGAAATTCCCACAACTTGTAATAATTGATTTAAATTATTAACAGGTTTATGCTTTTCAAAACTTACATTCGTTGCAAGATCCTTATTTGTCAGATAGCCTAATGAAAGAGCATATGGATTTTGATACACAAAAAGATTCTTGAACGTCCTTTCTTTAGTATATAAACCACGAACATCCGCAAAGACCTTATTCTCATCTCCACCCATCATAAACCGAGAAAAACCAAACATAGAATCTAAAATGATATTTCGTCCTGTATAGTTTACAACTGATTGAGAGGCAGGAAGTCCTAAGTGACTAAATTCTTCAATCAAAGTATGCTCTAAACTCGATGTAAAGTGAGAGGCTCCATTATAATTATAAGAAATCGGATAGTTGGCATGCGACAATCCCTTATGCATCTCCATACGTGTAAATTGATCTAATTTACTATAACCTTCTTCATCAAAAGCAACTGCATACTCCATTTGAGTCTTCAAGCTAGAATTACCAACGAAAAATGGTGCCCTCTTCAGTCCAATAAACGCACCCAATATTAATTCCACAATAACAACTCCTGTTACTAGTTGTAGTCTTCGAGATAAATCCACCTTTGTTAAAAAGAATGCACACAAAACGATACTATAAATAATAAATGCAAGAATTTTCTGTGATGTTTCTACATAAGAAAGTGTAGCAAGCATTGAGAACAATAAAATTGACCCAAAACCTATAAGAGCTACTAAGAACTCATTAAAGCGGAAGCTATTTTTCCACTTCATCAAACTTTCGGAAGCTAAGACCAACATAAAGGCATTTGCAACCCAAGAATTTCTAAAATAGAAACCGACCGGACGTTGCCCCATATGCCAAATCTGATCAAAGCCTTGAATATTGAAGGAAAGTAGTAAGATTAATAAAACAAATGTTGCAGATAATTTACTACGAAGAGAAATTTCTTTTTTTACGTAGAAAACAAACAGGCCAAAGAGGCCTAAACTTCCAATGAAAAGGTGCGGTAAGGCTTTTGGGTCCCCCCACTCTTTTTCACTAAAAGAGCCTAAAATAAATTTTTGAGGAAAAGTTATAAGATCATTTACGATTTTAGAAGACCATTCAAATGTACTTCCTGCACTTGCCTTACTTTCTACTAACGCACCAAACACTGGTAGTAACCAAAACATTGCTAGTCCTATTCCAATCATTGCAAACAAAGCAACTCTGCCAATTTTCAATAGATAGTCTTTCAAGGAAGCTTTCTTTGAAAACACAGCATAGAATGTATAGAGGGCTACAAAAAGGCACATCATATAGCCTGTATAGAAATTAGTAATCAGGCTGACTGCAAGGAAAATCGGTAATTTAAACGATCGTTTTCCTTCTACGATTTCTTCAATACCAAGAAGAATGAAAGGGACATAAACTAGATTATCTAAAAAGTTGGGATTGAAATGCTGAGAAACGATAAATCCACTAAGTGCATAAGAGGTTGATAAGGCTAATGAAAGCCAATAATTTTTGCTGATACCCTGATATTTCTTCTCAAGAAAATATCCAAACGCCACTCCCATTACTCCAAAACGAATAAGTGGAATCACATAACTCAAAATATGAAATGTCGAAATTGGGAAAATTGCGTATAAAAACGTGAAAGGACTTAAACTATTAAAGCCCCATACACTTGGCATTGCTCCTCCCAGAGATTTAGAGAAGGACCAAAATAGGCCGCTAAAATCGCCGCTCCAAAATAGTTTATGTAATCCGATATAAAGCGGAAAATATTGTGAAAGAAAATCCCCACTATGCACCGAATTTTGTGAAAAGGGAGTCAACCCTAAACAAAGGAAGACTCCTAACATACCCATAAATGGAACACAGAATAGCGAACTAAATTTTAATTTCATTTTTGAAATTTTCATTATAGTCTACTCCTACTAAATTAAATCCATTTTTTATAAATTGCAAATCCATAAAGAGAGGTTGATAAGATTGAAATTATAAAACCTGCAACAAAGCCATCTGGCAAATAACTCATTTCAATTGTATGTTCACCTGGCGTAATTTTATATGCCAACAGGCTATCCCAAACTTTAGCAGTTTCAACTACTTTTCCATCTACTTTAACAGTCCAACCTTTTTCATATGGAATACTTGTCATCATCCAAGTACTATCATCAGTTATATTAACCGTTCCTTTAAAACTACGATTATCCCAATGAGTTAATTTTATTCCTTGCATCTGACGTTCTTGAATGATACGATTTGCTAGAGCACTATTAGAACGAGCTAAGCGCAATCCAGATAAATTATATTCGTTATCCGAATCAATTTCAATCACTAAATCTGTAGGTTGACCAACTGAATTATGTGCAATTTGAATAAATTGCGTTTGTTGGAATTTATCTTGGAATTCATAATTTTTACCATTTAACTTGACACGAACTTTATTTTTATCTGTATGAGATAATTTTTGCGGAATTGCTACCCAATAATCTTCAGCAGATTGAGGTAATAAATGATAGGTAATTGTTCCTGGTTTAGATGAATCAATTCGTTTGTAGGTTTCTGGTTTAGATGAATCTACAACTTCCATATTATCCAATTTCATCTCATTTGCTCCGAGTACAGCTAAATAATTTTCACTCGTTGCCCCCATAGCTTGTACAATCTTATTTTGATTTTGAATCGGTTGATGGTTCTCTAATTTTAGATTCACCGTTTCATCATTAACACCGTAAGCAATTGGCAAAATCAAACCTGTCTCAAATGTCTTTGTTCTAGCAGCTTCATAAACAGGGGCTTTTGTCGTAATATCTTTACGCGTTACCATGTTTCCGAATACATACAGTTTGGACGTATCAGGATAGTCCTCTTTAGTCACCGGTTTTGGAGTCACTAGGTATTTTACTGAGAAGAGAGCATCTTGGAACGGAGTGCCTTGATAGTAGGTCGTTGCGTTAATTCCGTTATTTCCTAGACGGTCAAACAAGTCACGTGTACTATTTTCCAAGTTGGAACTGAAGACCGATAACCCTGGATAGTCCACCATAAATGGATCATTCTTACTTAAATTAAATGATTTATTAATTCTGTAAAAATCACTGTGGTCAGGTCTAATTGGATTAATCGCTTCCTTTAATTGTAAAACTGCATCGTGATATTTATAGGCGTCTGTATACCCAACTCTTGATTGAACAAGCGCTGCATTAGCTGTTAATTCAACCACACTCAAAGCAGCTATAATCATACAAGAGTGTTTCACTTTAGGGTAGAATAAAGCTGCAAGCAAAGCCACAAAAATCAAAATCGTAGCAAGACGTTGCCAAACTGTTAAGAAAGAATGTTGTTGTAACTGTACAATAGAAAAGATAACTGCACCGCTAATCAGTAGGAAGCTAGCTTCTCTCTTAGTAAATTTCTCCACTTCTCGTAGACTTAGATAAGCCAGATATATTAGAAAGAAAGCAATAATCCATGAGAATCGATAGAAAAATCCAGCAGGATTTTGTCCCATATGCCACAACTTACTTGTGAATTCATGGGCACAAGAAATCAAAAATACTACGAGAACAAAGCTCGCTGCAATTTTACTCCATTTAGAAATCTTACTCGAAATAAAGTAATAAAGTGTTCCTAGTAAACCAAAGCTGGCCACATATATATTCGGCAAGTTAGGTCCAGCTGGCCAAGAAGTATTATCAAAAGCTCCTAAAAAAAGTTTAGCTAAAATCTCAAACGGATTGATTTGTAACTTCCAGTCAAATCTCAAGGAACTTTGCAAGCCCCCTTTTGTTGATACTAAACTAATCAGAATTGGGAGTAATACAGCTGATACTATTCCAACAGCTAGTATAGATGCAGCAGCTAATTTCCCCAGTCTAGTTAGAATAACTTTTTTATTTCGGAAGTTCTCTGAACGTATAATATAGAACAAAGCATAAATGACTACAAAAATGCAGGTCATATAACCCATGTAAAATTGTACAAAGAGAGATAAGGCAAGCATGCCAATGTAGCCTTTAGGAGACTTATTATCCAACACTTGTTCAACCCCAATTAAAACCAATGGAAGCATCACCATTCCATCATAGAAAATTGGGTTCATTTGATAGCTAACATTAAATCCATTTAATGCATAAATGGTAGCGACGATTGGAACCAAGTAGGCTTTGTTCTTTAATCCATCATAACGTTTTACCAAGAAATGTGCCATGGTTAATCCCATCGCTCCATAACGCAAGGCAATAACGATTGGAACCACCCATTGGAAATTCTCTTCAGGGAATAGTAGGAACAGGAAGTTAAATGGACTCAACAAATTGAAGCCCCAAATCCCTAACATCCCGCCTCCAATGGATTTAGAGAAAGAGTAAAAGAAACTACTCCAATCTCCATTTAAAAACAAATGTTTGAAATAGGCATATAAGCCAATATACTGAGCATTAAAGTCAACCGCCATGAGTGACTTTGTTCCGAAAGGAAAGAAGCCATCAATAGCCCAAGCCACAAACATGATGGCCATAGGCGCAATAAAACTTGCTAGATAGACTTTTTTCTTAGTCGTCATTTTGCTCTCCTTTCACAGTTATGTTCGTTTGGTCGACAAGATAATGTGGACGTTTCTTCACTTCGTAATAAATTTTTCCAATGTACTCTCCTAATACCCCGATGGAAATCAATTGAATTCCACCAAAGAGAACTACTGAGAAGATTGTAGTAAAGTATCCACTCACGAGTGAATCCGGCACTACAAGGTATTGGATAAAGGTCCAAAGAACATAAACTAATGAAATTACTAAGCAGAATAAACCAAAATTAATACACATACGAAGAGGTTTATCGTTGAATGATAAAATCCCTTGAATCGCATAGTTTAATGAGAACTTCAATGAGTATTTGGTTTCACCGACTGTACGTACTTGGTTTTCATATTCGATAACTTTTTCGTTAAAACCGATCCAAGCAAAAATTCCTTTAGAAAAACGATTGTATTCTTGCATAGAAATAATGGCGTTTACAACTTTACGGCTAAACAATCGGAATTCAGAGACTCCGTCCATCAGCTCGATATCCATCATTTTATTAGCAAGTTTATAAAAATGTTTGGCTAAAAACGTACGGTGAGGTTTTTCGCCTGTACGTGTACGACGAGCACTTACGACATCGTACCCTTGCTCATAAGCTTCAATCATTTGTGGAAGCATGGCTGGTGGATGCTGCAAATCTCCATCCATTAGAATAACTGCTTCTCCTGTTGCGTATTCAAGTCCTGCAATAGTTCCAGCTTCTTTCCCGAAATTTCGACTGAAGCTGATATATTTAACACGTGAATCGCCAGCTGCGATAGCTAACATACGTTCAAAAGTACGGTCCTTACTTCCGTCATTAATAAAAATAATTTCAAATTCCGCTTTTGTAATTTGATTGATTTCTTTAACCAATTCATCATACATTTTCTGAATCATATTCTCTTCGTTATAAAACGGAATTACTACAGATAATTTCATATCTATCCTACCTTATTCTTTTTATTATAATCACTTCTACTATAATAACATTTTTTTGAAGAAAGTGGCTACTCTTAACAAAAATTTTTGTTTATTGTTTAAAACAAATAAACAAAAAAGGAAAATACTAATTAGTATTTTCAACACGATTTATTGTTCTTTCTTTATCTTTCTATAATCCTTAACGTGGAGGCAACCCTAAGGCAATACGTCCATAACGACTAATGCGTGTAATCTTCCAAGCAGGTGACCAAGTAACCTCCACCTTGACATCCTCAATACCATCAATTTGTTTTAATCCAGCTACGATTTCAATAGGCAGACTTTCTGCACAGTCACAGGCAGTATCTGTAAATGTCATGACTATTGTACAAAGTCCGTTTTCGTCCAAGTAAATCTCGTAAATCAATCCAAGATTGTATACATCTAGCTCTACATCAGTATCATATACTTTTTCTAGTTTTTCAATAATCTGATTTTCCAAGGCTAGAGCACGGTCATTAATCTTGATATCATCTCTCATAGCAGTTCCTCCACCTGATAAATATCCTCTATTTTCTCATAATTCCAAAAAGTTGGCAAGTTTTTTCACAAATGATAAACTAGCCTATTGTCTCTTTTATTGACTCTAAAAAGCAGAGATGCTTATCTCTGCTTACAAGTAATTATTTTGATTTAACCGGCTTATCTTCAAGAGCTTTGATAGCAGAAGCAATTGTTTCTGCATATAGCTTGGCTCCTTCTTCTAATTTGGTATTGTCTTTCCCAAAATGAACCTGGTCAGTCCCTTTCCAAATGTCTGGATTGTCTTTAGACACTTGGTTCCAGTCAGCAATCTCAACATATGGGTATTGTTGAGCTACTTCACGAGCATAGCTTGCATACTTTTCAACATATGGTTGAGTTGCCTGACTTGTGTCACCCTCATACGGAGTCACAAGCACAAGTTGATGTCCTTTTGGTAAATTCGAAATCAAGAAATCAAGATCTGCTTTATAATCCTCGGGATTGTTGACTCCCGTAGCAACTACCACAACTTTAGGCAAAGCTTTATTTTGGCTATTATATAGCATGATCGCACTTGCTTGTTTAGTGTTTCGACTAACTTGCGCATCAGTCTGAGCATCAGGCAAAACTTCTTGTAAACCAGGAGTGGCTCTCAAGGTTACAGAGTCCCCAATGATGGAAACACCTTCAGCAATATTGTATCGACTTGCTTCTTCTTTGTCTGCCATTGTCTTTGTTCGAACGAGACTTGATTGAGCTTGTTTAAGCCCATTAACAGTTAAGTCCGTTTCAAAGGCACCAACTTGTGGAGCTAATATCATTATAATCAGCATGACTAGCCCAAGTACTCCAATGCTACCAGAAAAAATAGGTTTAATATGCGGGATTTCTTTTGTTTTTTCCAAGAGCCAAGTCGACTTCCCTGCAATTAAAGGCTCGACAACATAGAAAGATAATGTCGCAAAAAGGTAAGAGAAGATCGTCGTTAGGATAACCGCTAGTATATTTCCCATTAATTGAGAGAAAATAATATAGAAGGGCCAATGAAATAGATAGACAGCATAGCTAGTGTCTGCTAAAAAGCTGACGATTTTAGGTTCTTCGATAGACTCTGTTTTCTCATGCAAGAGGCGAGTTGCTACTATCATAACAAGTGTTGCTAGACTTGCTAGCAAGAAACCTAGCAAATAAGTAAATAGGGAAGTAAACTTGACAAAGAAAGTTAGTAAGAGCAATACTCCTAGACCTCCCGCAAAAACTAGCAAGGTTTGCTTCAAATCTAGAACCTTATTTAATCGTTTTAAAATCGGTGTCGTTTGACAAACTCCTACTATAGTTGCCAACACACTACCTAAAAAGAAAGGATAGACATGCGTAAAACTAGAAAAGTAAACAGTAGAGTATGAACTTACGATAAAACTACCAATGAACATGGAAAGAAAACTGATCAGAAAGGCAGCAGATGAGAGGATAAAGACTGTACCTCGTAACTGACCGCTTGTCTTATAGCGTTTGGACAGGATCCAAACTGCTAATCCCCACAAAATATAATAGTGAACTTCAACTGCCAAACTCCAGTTGTGAACAAAGAGATGAGGGATAAACTGTGATTCGTAACTCCCTCCTGTTAACATTTCGTAGAAGTTGGTCATGAAGCCAAGAACTCCTGCAATTTGAGCACCAATTCCAGCTACATAATCTTGTCGAACCATCAAGGTAAAAGGCATGATGACAAGTACCATCATCACAACAGGAGGAAATATTCGATAAAAGCGTCTCCTGAAAAAACCTATGATATCAATTTCCCCTTTTTGGCTAAACTCCTCTAACAATAGTGAGGTGATAAGGAAACCTGAGAAAGTGAAAAAGACATCCACACCAAAGAATCCCCCTGGGAAAATCGTCTGAAAGAAATGGTACAAGAGCACCAAGAGCAGACCTGTAATCCTAATCAAGGAAAACCATTTAATACGCATACGAGTTTATTCTCCATTTATTAGAAGCTTAAAAGTCTTCTAATTTTCATTCCATAATACACTTATTTTATCAAAAAAACGAGAAAAATCCTAAGAGAAAACTTAGGATTTTAGCTTTATTATCAATAAATGTTAGAAATTGCGTCCAGATTTATTATAGCCATATTTTTCAACAAAATGTTCACGGAATTCCAAAAGATTATCATCCATAATAGCTTGACGAACCTGTTTCATCAGATTGAGCAAGAAGTATAGGTTATGGTAGCTTGTCAAACGGATACCAAAGGTCTCATCTGCCTTAAGCAAGTGGCGAAGATAAGCACGAGTATAGTTCTTACAAGTGTAACAATCACACTCGTGATCAAGTGGTGTGAAATCTTCCGCAAACTGGGCATTCTTGATTACCAAACGACCTTGGCTGGTCATACAAGTACCATTACGTGCAATACGAGTCGGCAAGACACAGTCGAACATATCTACACCACGAATGACCCCATCAATCAAGCTATCCGGCGCTCCCACTCCCATCAAGTAACGAGGCTTGTCTTCAGGAAGAAGTTGAGTGGTGAAGTCCAATACTGCATTCATCTCTTCGTGAGTTTCACCCACTGCTAAGCCACCAATAGAGTAACCAGAAAAATCCATACTTACAAGATCTTGAGCTGATTGACGACGAAGGTCTTCAAAACCCGCTCCCTGTACAATCCCAAATAAACCTTGGTCATGCGGACGACGATGAGCTTTTAAGCCACGCTCTGCCCAACGACTCGTCCGTTCAATGGACTTTTTAACATAGTCATAAGGTTGATAGAACTGCGGACATTCATCGAAAGACATCATAATGTCTGACCCTAGATTGTTCTGGATAGAAATAGCTTTTTCAGGTGATAGAAACATTTTAGAACCGTTGAGGTGGTTCTTAAAGGTAACACCCTCTTCAGTAATATTTCGGCTATCAGCCAATGAATATACTTGGAAGCCACCACTATCCGTTAAAATCGGTTGATCCCAATTCATGAACTTGTGAAGACCACCAGCTCTAGCAATCAATTCATCCCCAGGGCGAAGCCACAAATGATAAGTGTTAGAAAGGATAATTCCTGAACCCATCTCTTTCAACTCTTCTGGAGACTGAGTTTTGACAGTTGCTTGTGTACCAACTGGCATAAACATGGGCGTTGGGAAAGTTCCATGTGGTGTGATAATTTCTCCCAGACGAGCTCCTGTATGTTTCTCTTTCTTAATTAATCGATATTTGATTGGTGATTCTGACATTTTTTACCTCCGAAACCGGGAAAAACAGTCCCAGTCCTTACTCTGCACCCAAGGGCATACTGTATGATTCTATCAAAAAAAACAGGAACTGTCACGAACTATGGTATAATGAAAGCATGAAATACCCAAAGATTGATTTAAAAGAAGTCCGTCAACAAGCACGACAGTTTCCAGCAGAACATCCTAGACTGATGCTCGTCTATTTATTGCCAAGCATCCTTTTGATTATCTCTAGCTTTATAAGCCCTTTATCATTACTTAATGAAGAAATTCTGGAACAATCCTTTTTCAGTTTTTTGATAACGGTAATTCAATCCTCCCTCTTTCCTCTAGTCTTTGGCTTTGCAAGCTCCATTATCTTAATTGGTGCTCTTTTTACAACTCTCAGTCTATTCAGAGTTCCTGAGACAGAACTTTCTTTCAAGGATAGTTTGGCACTGTTTGATAACCGTTTCTTTACTCAAACTTTCCTGACTCTTCTACTGAAACGTTTCTACCTCTTTTTATGGAGCCTACCTAATCTACTTGGAGTTTACTATCTTTTTTACAGCAATCTAATGGCTCGAAAATTTGTGGAACTTCATCCTGAATTTCCATCTGTCGATCTTACGAATCCAGATATTGAACAGTTCCTACTCACTTTTGCACTTTACTTCTTTGGCAGTGTTTTTCTGATCGTTATAGGAACTGCTATTTATCTTCCCCAATATTATGCATACTCCCAAGTAGAATTACTACTTTGCGACACTCTAGCAATAGGGATTGCAAAACCAAGTCGTACACTTCAAACCAGCCGCTTCCTTATGAAAGGCTACAAGTTCCAACGCTTTGTCCTTGATTTAAAGCTCTTACCATGGTATTTCCTCATCTGGATTAGCTTTGGCATTGCAAGTATTTCTATATACCCCTATATTTATAGCAATCAAATTTTCTTCTATCAAAGATTACTCGAAATCAAGCGAAAAAAAGTTTAATATCAGTTATTAAAAACCAGCATCTTCATAGAAAGTGCTGGTTGTTTTTATTTTAGGAAAAGGATACTTAGCAAGGTTAAAATTGCCGGACCTCCCTGCTTTAGAATGATTTTTTTATCTGCTGTTAAAGCACCATAAGTCGCTGCTCCTATGATAAATAAGACAAAAATTGTTACGATTTCTAAGCTATGCGAGAAATAAATCCCATAGATAAGAAACACTCCAATCAAGGCATTATAAATTCCTTGGTTTTTAAACAGTGAGGTAACAGATGTTCGAGTCAACTCTTCCTTATCCATATTAAAGACTCGGCTGGTTGCATCTGATTGGGTTGCGATACTCTCCAAATAAAAAATATAAAAATGTTCCAAGGCAACAATAGTTGCTAGTATAGTAGTAATGAGTGACATTGATTTCTCCTTAAAATTCTATTTTTTCTAGACCTGACACTAGTTTGGTCAGTAGAGTTATCAGCTCTTTCTGCTCACCAGTCGATAAGATGTTTTCCATCTGTTCCTTAACTTTCAAGTGATATTTAGGTGGATTGATCAAGAGTTGATTCTTAGCCTCTTGGGTTAATTCAACTAGGACTTCCCGCTGATTGACTGGATTACGCTTACGACTGACATAGCCCTCTGACTCTAATACCTTAAAATGTCGGGTCAAAGCTGCCTGGTCAATCTGTAACTTCTCTTGAACGGCAGTTTGGTTACTCGGTGATTTTTGCAATAAAAACCGCAAAATTTGATAGCGAGTCAAACTAATTCCCAATTGTTTCTCAAAAAGTTGAGTAATCGTCTGATCTACTATATGGAGCTGGTAGAGTAATTCATTTATTTCTAGCATTTCTATTCCTTTATTCGTATTTGATTAATCAACTGTTGATTTATCAAGTATAGTATAAATAAATTGATGATGCAAGTTTTTTGCTCACTTCATAAACTTGGTTTCCTGTTTCTTAACTCTGTCCCATTTTATTCAACATTTATATTTTCGAGCAAACCTTATGCTTAACTGTTTTTTATCTTTATAAAAGGATTTCTATTGGATAAAAAATTGAAAACAAAAAAGAAGAGGAAACTGAATTAGTCCCCTACTTCTCTTATCTTATTAGTTCATAGATACGTGAACGTGATCATAGTGGTTTTCTGTTACGCTACCACGATCTGGCATTGGATTCCAAGTGTAGGCTGGTCCGTATTTGCTTGGGAATGGTGCGTAGAAACGCTGTTTCCAAATAACATAACTGATTCCACGGCTAGCCATATTCTGAATAGCATACTCAGCAACCTGGTCGCCAAGAGCTGAGCTAACTGGGACCATGAAGTCAATCGCTAGACCTTTTCCGTGGTCACCTGGATCTCCTGGACGGTAACCGCTAAATGATGTGATACCGTATAACTTGGCAACTTCCTCTTTGAAGGCAGCTGTTTGTGGTTGTAGACCTGCATTTTCAGATTTTGTAGCTGCAATAGTTGCATAATCAGGCGCCGCCGGTGCTGCATAAGTTGGTGATGAAGCTTGGCTTGGTTCTGCCTGATAAGTTGTTTTTACTGGTTCAGCTTCTGTTGTTGCTGGCTCAGCTACAGTAGTTGTTTTCGCTACTGGTTCTTCCGCAACAGTCGTTGTTTCAGTTACCGGTTGAACTGTTGTTTCTTCCACAACTGGTGTTTCAGTTACTGGAGCAGCTTCTGTCGTTGCTGCAGGAACTGTTTCTTCTACTGGAGCTGCAACTTCAGCTGCTACAGCTGGAGTCACTTCAGCTTCAGCTTCAGCTTCTACATCAGCTTGTGGTGTTGCTTCAACTACAGTTTCTGTTTCTGCCACTGGTTTAGTCAAATCTTCAACTTGTAAAGTTTGGTCATCTACGACTACTTGGTTAGTTTTCAAATCTGCTGTTGCACTTGCTACATCAGAACCTACTTCTTCTGGTGTATATACCTCAACCCCTGTTACTTCTTCTTGTTCATTGACAATTGTAGTCAGTACAGTGTCTGGGAAAATCAAGTCAATATTCGTAATTTTGTTTAAGTTTGCAAGGACATTTAAGTCTACTCCCAAAGCTTCTGCAATCGTGCTTAAGGTGTCTCCATACTTAATTGTATAACTTGTTTTATTTTCGCTTTTAGCAACATCGTTTTGAATTTGCTCAACTGCACGTGGTGACCATACAACTTCTTCTGCTTGAGCTGCCAAGGCAGGGGCAATTGATAAAGCTACCGTTGATGCCAAAATAATTCGTTTCTTCATACTATTCAAACTCCTTTTTCAATGTAGTACATGTCTATCATAACATAAAGAAAAGAGAAAAAAAGCCCTTTTGAGGCTATTTAACAAAACTGTTTAGACTCTGTAACAAACCACATTAATTGAAATAGTTTGTTAGATTTTTGTCATAAAGCTGACATATTGCTCCAGACATCATTATTGCTCAAGAGAGTGATAATATCCTCTAATGCTCTTATTTGTTGGTTTCCTTCTTTATTACAACTTAAAAAATTCAGACTCTTTATTCCACTATTTAGTGCAAATTCTATATCCAAAAGGCGATCTCCTATGTAATAGGTGCGCTCTGGTTTTAAATGGTACTTGCTGATAAGGTAGGTCGCTGCTTCTGGACTTGGTTTACGAGCAAAACCGCTCTGGCTTGTCAAAATTTCTGTGAAACAAACATCCAAGCCCAAATCTCGTAAAATAGTCAAGGCATTATCGCCTTTGTGGGTGTAAACAAATTGCTGAATTCCTTGCTGATTTGCCCAGGCTAAAACCTCGCGCGCCCCCGGCATCAAGATGACCTGGGCATTCTTTTCAGACAAGCTCTGAGCACGGACTTGATTTAGCCTATCAACATCCAAGCCTCTTTCTTCTGCCACTTGCATTAGTAAATCCTGGACAGAGTATTTCAAGATAAAAGCTCGAACTTTTTCCTTGTCAAAAGGAATGGAAAACTGTGCATAGGTCTCCTCAATTCCTGACAAAATAGCTTCATAGGAGTCCAATAAGGTCCCGTCTAAATCCCAAATAAAAGCCGTTTCTTGCATTTTTTATCCTTTCAATGTCATATAAGATTTGTAACGATAGCGTAGAAAAATCCAACGGAAACCATTATCCAAAAGCGTTCCTGCCCAGATACCAGGCAAACCCCATCCAAGAACAATTCCCATCAGGTAACCAGTCCCAATACGGATGCACCACATTCCAATACTTGTCGCATAAAAGGGAAGTCGGGCATTTCCCAAACCTTGCCAGACAGCTGTATAAATGACCGTTCCCGTTGTCATAGGAGTCCCTAAAAGTGAAAAAAGAGTCACTAAAACACTGGCTTTGATAGCCACAGGATCGCTGGTGTAGAGATAGCTTAGTGGTGTCCCGAGAGCATAGATACTAAGCGTTAAGGGCAACATGAGAAAGAAAGATAGCCAAAAAGTTTGCTTACTTAGTTTGTCCACCCTTGCCCAATCATCCTCCCCAACTGCTCTAGCTACCTGCATGACTGTTGCTGTCGCAACACCAAAAGCAGGCATGTAGTTGAACTGAGTCAAAACTTCACCGATAGCATTTCCCGCGACTGCCTCCGTCCCAAAGGAAACAACCAAAGTAATAATGACTACATCTCCAGCCCTCATCATGAGACGTTCTCCCGCCGCAGGCAAAGCCAAAGTTAGCAGGTCTTTATCCAGTCCAAACGTCGGTCTCATATATGGAAGTTTTAATTGTGACCACAAAATTACAACCCCGATTAAACGAGACAAAATAGTCCCCCAAGCTACACCAGCTATCCCCATATCAAGGATAAAAATGGCGACACTTGAAAAAACAATATTTAAAGCATTGGATAAAAAACTAACATAAAGCGGAAGTCGAGGATTGTGGGTAGCGCGAATCAAGGCTCCTAGACTAGTCATCAAGCCCAGGAGAACGATTGTCCCACCAACTAAAGATAGGTATAAGCCACCACTTTCAGCCACAGCCTGTTCAGTACCCAAAAGACCAATCATCTCTTGACCTGCAAAGATGGACAAGACACCTAAAATTAAACTCAATAGCAAGGTTATCTTGAGAGCTTCTGTCACATGGTAGGCTAGTCTAGACTGATCTTTCTGTCCCACACTTTTTGAAATGACACTAGAAATTGCTGCTCCCAAGGCAATAAAAATAGCCTGATAAATGGTGATTATATTTCCAGCTACAGACACACCCGAAATGGCGATCAACCCCAGATTAGCTACCAAGTAGCTATCTACCATCCCCATGAGCATCTGCAAGAAATTTTCACCCATGGCAGGTAAAGCTATGTTGAGAATATCCTTATTTTTTTTAAACAATCCTTCCTCCTGATGAAAAGAAACTCAGTTAGTTTCCCAACCGAGTTTACTTCCTCTCTTTTAAAGTCCTAAATAAGATTCTACTGCTGCCTGCATATCTGCCGCTGCAACAGTTGTCTTGTGACGAACTGGAGCTGTTTCGAGACCATCAACTGCTGGTGGCACTGCCACTCCTGAAATTTCGTGCAACTGAGCCAAAGCTTCAAAGTCGGTCAAGCCTGATTTCCCTGTTACAGCTTCTACTGCAACTACTGGGAATTTATATGGACTAGCTGTTGAAGCAATCACGGTCTTAGCCACATCGCCTGTCCCCGCTTGGTATTTTTTATATACGGCCGAAGCAACTGCTGTATGAGGGTCTTCAATATAAGCATTTGCCTCATAAACACGCTTAATTTCTGCTGCGGTTTCTGCTTCTGTCGCATACTCAGCTGCAAAAAGGCCAAGGATTTCTGCATCAAAATCAGCCAACTCATACTGACCTTTAGTGTTCAAAGCATTCATAAGTTCAGCTGTCTTAACCGCATCATTTCCCAAAAGATGGAAAATCAAACGCTCCAAGTTTGAAGACACTAAGATATCCATAGATGGGCTAGTGGTCACTTTAAACTCACGCTTCTTGTCATAAACACGAGTTTTGAAGAAGTCTGTCAAGACATTGTTGTCATTTGAAGCACAGATTAGCTTACCGACTGGTAGGCCGATTTGTTTGGCGTAAAAGGCAGCCAAGATATTTCCAAAGTTTCCTGTCGGTACGGTGAAGTTAACCTTATCACCTGCATTAATTTCGCCAGTTTTAACAAGCTGAGCGTAGGCATAAACATAATAGACAATCTGTGGGACCAAACGACCAATATTCATAGAGTTAGCTGATGAGAACTGGAGCTTGTTAGCTGCTAATTTTTCACGAAGGGCCACATCGTTGAACATATGCTTCACATTAGTCTGAGCATCGTCAAAGTTTCCATCAATAGCGATAACATGGGTATTTTCGCCCGTTTGAGTGGTCATTTGCAACTCTTGTACCTTGCTGACACCGTCTTTTGGATAAAAAACGATAATTTCAGTTCCTGGTACATCCGCGAATCCTGCCATAGCAGCTTTCCCAGTATCTCCAGATGTTGCTGTCAAGATGACAATCTTGTTTTCCAAACCGTGTTTTTTAGCTGCCGTTGTCATAAAGTATGGCAAGATGGACAAGGCCATATCTTTAAAAGCAATGGTTGAACCGTGGAAAAGTTCCAAGTTGTATTGGCCATCGAGTTTGACAAGAGGGGCAATAGCTGGTGTATCAAACTTGCTGTCATAGGCGTTGGTGATACAATAGTCCAACTCTTCTGCTGTAAAATCATCCAAGAAGGCTGACAAGACAAGCTTAGCCACTTCTTGGTAAGAAGCGTCTTTCAATGTTTCAAAATCCAAATCAACCTTTGGATAGCTAACTGGAGTAAACAAGCCTCCATCTGTTGCCAAACCTTGCAAAATCGCTTGGCTGGCTGTTACTGTATTGTTCGCGTCACGCGTTGATTGATAAACTAATGTCATAAATCTCTATCCTTTATCTATAGTCTTATTCATTATAACATGATTTTTCAGAAAATTCTTCCTTTATAAGAAAATTATACGTCCAATTCTTCTTTCAAAGGTTCTAAATAAGTCGTTTCACTCTGACCTCTCATCTCAAGTCCTTGCTCTGCTATCGCTAGCAAGTCTTTGGAGAACTGGGCAATCCCAGCTGTTTCTTCATCTGTGAGGTGTTTCTTAGAAAATTGTCTTCTCAAAGACTTGTAGTCACGACCAAATCTCTCAAAGAAAGGAGCTGTTTCTAGGTAAGTTTCAAGCTTGTCAAGATTCACCAACAAACCTAGATGAAAGGCTGCTGAAGCAAAGGTGCGGTCTAGCGGCTGTGTACAAACACTACGAAATTCAACAGTCCCTCTTGTTGTCAAATCTTGAAATTGATAGCTACGGTGCGTTTGGAAATCCTTTTCTAGAGGAACAAGCAGGGCTTCTTTCCCATTTAGAGTATAGGCAGGAATTTCATCAATAGCTAGGTAATCTCTAGCTTGAATTGGAGAAAAATAATAGGTTTCTCCATCTCGTTCTGCTGTGAAAATCGCAGAATGGTCTAAATAATCAAAGAAATCATCTTCATCTTTAAAGAGTCTGGTATTGACTCCAACATTCTCTGGATAAATCCCATGCATGGAGTCTTCCCAAAAGATATCTCGTGAAATCTGGGTGTCCCAGTCTGCTCCAGAAAACTCAGAATTAGCAAATAAGAAAGCTTTGGCTGACTCAATCTGAGTGAAAGCATTGATGACACGTAGGTAGTTAGCGGTCGAAACATCCAACTGGACTTGACTCCCGCAGATGAAAGCTCCGTATTGTGGAAAGTCATGTAAATGCGCACTTTCTTGGTGACTCCCCATACTCAGATAATCCATCAGCATCTGATAGCGTGAATAAGCCACAGGTCGGTTGTCATTTTGATTCCAATTTGGGTGAATCCCCCAACCCTGGATAGCATGATTCTTTTCGCCTAGCTTTTCTTGGATTACCTTCATATAGGCCTGAAAACGTCCTTCAACCTCTTGGATATTCTGAGCCCTACCAAAGGCAAATTCCAAGGTTGTATAAGAAACTTCAAACAGAATTCGATCTTGACTCGTCGATTCTACAAGTTGAATCGGATTGCCCTCCTGGTCTACCTTTTCAACTTTCAGACTGAGAGCATCCACCAAAAAGCGCATCAAGTCCTTGCTGACTTCAATATCTGTAGGTTGGCCTTTCGTATGAACGATAGGAAACTCCAACTCAATACCGATGTAGAGATCTGGATTTTTTTTGATATTTTTTAAATAGCGGTCTTTTAATAACTGAATTGAAGGGGACATAAACACCTCTCACTCTAAATTCTCTAACCAGAAAAATAAATTACTATCTATTATATCAAAAACTGAATCAGAAGCATCTTGAAAAATGTCTTTCCTAATTTTAATAAGACATTTAAAACTTTTATACTAATTTTTATACTATTATTTTTATGTTATATTTAAATACATTGATATATCAATGTTTTAAAAGTAAACATTTTCACAAATTCTTGAAAGTTTAGTATAAGTAGTTGATTTTTTTATGAAAACGATTTATACTTAAATAGTCTTAAAGTTTTCTTAAACTACGAGTCAAACATTTTATAAGGAGGAATGACAATAATGAGTATCGGAATCATTATTGCGAGCCACGGTGAATTTGCCGCTGGTATTCATCAGTCAGGATCTATGATCTTTGGTGAACAAGAAAAGGTTCAAGTTGTAACCTTTATGCCAAACGAAGGTCCAGATGATTTATACGCGAAGTTCAATAATGCTGTGGCTGCATTTGACGCAGAAGATGAGGTTCTAGTCTTGGCTGACCTTTGGAGTGGATCTCCATTTAACCAAGCTAGTCGCGTGATGGGAGAAAACCCTGAACGTAAATTTGCCATCATCACTGGACTTAACTTACCGATGTTAATCCAAGCCTACACAGAGCGCCTCATGGATGCTGCGGCTGGCGTGGATAAAGTCGCTGCAAATATTATTAAAGAGTCCAAAGATGGCATCAAGGCTCTTCCAGAAGAGTTAAATCCAGCTGAGGAAGTTGCAACTGCTGCAGCTGCGCCTGTAGCCCAAGCTGCTATTCCAGAAGGAACTGTCATCGGAGACGGAAAACTTAAGATCAATCTTGCACGTCTTGACACTCGTCTCCTTCACGGACAAGTTGCAACTGCTTGGACACCAGATTCAAAAGCTAACCGTATCATCGTTGCTTCAGATAACGTTGCTAAAGATGACCTTCGTAAAGAATTGATCAAACAAGCAGCTCCAAACGGAGTGAAGGCTAACGTTGTTCCAATCCAAAAATTGATTGAAGTTGCAAAAGACCCTCGTTTTGGTGAAACACACGCCCTTATCTTATTTGAAACACCTCAAGATGCTCTTCGTGCTATCGAAGGCGGTGTGCCTATCAAGACTCTTAACGTTGGATCAATGGCTCACTCAACTGGTAAAACAATGGTCAACAACGTATTGTCAATGGACAAAGACGACGTTGCTACATTTGAAAAAATGCGTGACCTCGGTGTTGAATTTGACGTACGTAAAGTACCAAACGACACTAAAAAAGATTTGTTTGATTTAATCAAAAAAGCTAACGTTCAATAATCAAAATCTACTTCTAAGGAATCATTAGAAGAATGATAATACTCTTCATTATAATTAAATAGAAAAGGAATAAAACCATGTCAGATATTTCAATTATTTCTGCTATCTTGGTCGTATTTGTTGCCTTCCTTGCAGGTCTTGAAGGTATCCTCGACCAATTCCAATTCCACCAACCAATCGTCGCATGTACCCTTATCGGTCTTGTAACTGGTAACCTCGAAGCAGGGGTTATGCTTGGTGGATCACTTCAAATGATTGCTCTAGGTTGGGCAAACATCGGTGCTGCCGTAGCTCCTGACGCTGCCCTTGCCTCTGTTGCCGCTGCAATCATCATGATTAAAGGTGGTAACTTTACTACTGAAGGTATAGCAGTGGCAACTGCAACTGCAATCCCTCTTGCCGTAGCTGGACTTTTCTTGACTATGATCGTTCGTACAATTTCAGTTGCCTTGGTTCACACTGCTGATGCTGCCGCTAAAGAAGGTAACATTGCAGCTGTTGAGCGCGCTCACTACTTTGCCCTTATTCTTCAAGGTCTTCGTATCGCTGTTCCTGCTGCCTTCCTTATCGCTATCCCAGCTTCTACTGTTCAAGACGCTCTTGGTTTAATGCCAGATTGGTTGAACGGTGGTATGGCTGTTGGTGGTGCCATGGTCGTTGCCGTTGGTTACGCTTTGGTTATCAACATGATGGCAACTCGTGAAGTATGGCCATTCTTTGCTATCGGTTTTGCTCTTGCAGCAATCTCTCAATTAACTCTGATTGCCCTTGGTGTCATCGGTGTTGCCCTTGCCTTCATCTACCTCAACCTTTCTAAACAAGGTGGAAACGGTGGCGGAGGAGCTGCAACTTCTAACGATCCAATCGGTGATATCCTAGAAGACTACTAGAAAGGAGAACAATCATGGCTGAAAAAATTCAATTATCAAAATCAGATCGCCAAAAAGTTTGGTGGCGTTCACAATTCCTTCAAGGTTCTTGGAACTACGAACGTATGCAAAACTTGGGTTGGGCTTACTCTTTGATCCCAGCTATCAAGAAACTTTACACTAAAAAAGAAGACCAAGCAGCTGCTCTTGAGCGTCACCTTGAATTCTTCAACACTCACCCATACGTAGCTGCTCCAATCATGGGGGTTACTCTTGCACTTGAAGAAGAACGCGCTAACGGTACTGAAATCGATGACGCTGCTATCCAAGGTGTTAAAATCGGTATGATGGGACCTCTTGCTGGTATCGGTGACCCAGTCTTCTGGTTTACAGTTCGTCCGATCCTTGGTGCCCTTGGTGCATCACTTGCTGCAACTGGTAATATCGTTGGACCACTTCTCTTCTTCTTTGGATGGAATGCAATCCGTATGTCTTTCCTATGGTACACACAAGAGTTTGGTTACAAGGCTGGATCTGAAATCACTAAAGACATGTCTGGTGGTATCTTGAAAGACATCACTAAAGGTGCTTCTATCCTTGGTATGTTCATCCTTGCCGTTCTTGTACAACGTTGGGTATCTATCAACTTTACTGTTAACCTTCCAGGTAAACAGTTGGCAGAGGGTGCTTATATCAACTTCCCAGAAGGTCCTGTTACAGGAGCTGAGTTGAAGGGTATCCTTGGTCAAGCACTTGGAGGATTGAGTTTGGATAGTGTTCAACCTCAAACTCTTCAAGGTCAGTTGAACTCATTGATTCCAGGATTGATGGGACTTCTCCTTACTTTCCTTTGCATGTGGTTGCTTAAGAAAAAAGTATCTCCAATCACAATCATCCTTGCCCTCTTTGCAGTTGGTATCGCAGCTCGTTTCTTCGGTATCATGTAATCTGTACAAACAAAAAAGAATCAGGTGATAATCCTGATTCTTTTTGTATTCTTTTATTCTGCCAAGGCACCCATTGGATCCCATGGTGCGAGTACGATTGGTTCTGCTTCGTAAGCAACTCGCTCTTCTGCTGTTAGTAATTCCTTACGAACAACAATTTGGTAAGTGTATTCGTCCATCCAGGCATCTGAAGCAACAAAGTAACCATCTGTACCGACCTTGTCTCCCCATGAGTTTTCAACTTTCCACTTGACTGATTGGCCATTTTCGTCCAAATCAACACCTGTCAAGACCATAGCGTGAGTCATCAAGCTTTCGCTGTAGTCCAAACGTCCTGCCTTGTCTTGAGTGAGTTGGATATCCATGCTTGATTTAAAGTCATAAACATCTGTCGCAAGAATCCCTGCTTTACGGTTGCTGAGTTGGCCGACATCTGAACCAAACCAAACAGTTTCTCCTGTTTGCATTTGGGCAATGGCCAATTCTTTCAAGCGTTCCATCGGTACGTTGATGTAGCGAACTGCACGGCTACCAACAACATTTCCCAACATCTCAACTGTGTAAGATTTACCGTAAGGTTTATCAGCAGTTGGAGCATTGATCACAGAAACATAGTCTTCTAGTGGAAGGTCGACATATTTCTTGTAAAATTCTTGTGGTGTGATACCTTTTTCGCTTTGGTAGTTGTTGTCCTTGTCACGATAAGCAAAGTCAAATTTACGTGGTGGAAGCCCTAGTGACATGGCAAGGAAATTAAATATTTCTTGCAAGAGATCTTCTTTCTTGGCTTGAACAGTCGCTTGGTCAGCGCCAGAAGCCAAGAGGTCACGCAAGATTTGAGCATCTTGACGAAGCAATTTGTTTAGAATTGCATTGAGCTCACGGCTGCTACTAGATGAAACAGACTCTGGATAAACAGACTTAGGTACGACACCGTATTTCTCAAAGAGAGAAACTACCATATCCCACTGACCACCATCTTGTTGTGGAGTTTGGAGCAGGAAGCTAACCTTACGACTAGTCAATTCTTGGTCAGCAGTCGCAATCACTTGCTCCAAGAACCAGTTAGATTTTTCATACTTGTCCCAGAAGAAGGTGTGAGCTTGTGACAATTCAAAGTTTTCAAGTTTGTATTGAGAAATGAGTTTGTGGCGGAAAGTATTGAGGGCTGCAAACATCCAGCAACGACCAGAAGCCTT
Organism: Streptococcus timonensis; assembly: GCF_900095845.1. GTDB lineage: Bacteria > Bacillota > Bacilli > Lactobacillales > Streptococcaceae > Streptococcus > Streptococcus timonensis. The sequence continues at coordinate 162,215 of NZ_FMIX01000003.1, read as the reverse complement.
CTGGTTAGTGACCTTGTCCTTTGTCAAATCAAGCGAGAAAACAGGTGTATTGTCTACATGGCTTTGACGACGCTCTAAGGCTGCAAAAATTCCATTGTGACTGGCAGCATTTTCGATAGCTTGGTATTTTACATTTGCTTCATAATTAGCAAATAATTTATCTGTAAATGATTCTTGAATCGCGTTCATAAAATCCTCCTTTTTATTCTACAGTCTATTATAACGCTTTTCACAAAGGAAGCAACCAAAAATCGAAAAAGGTAGGGATATTTACCCTACTTTTTCCGATTATCCAGTTTATTGAACACTTTCAAGCAAGCCTTCTAGTTCTTCCTTGGTTAAACGACGCCATTCTCCACGTTTCAAATCCTCATCCAAGGTCAAAGTTCCCATGGTCAGACGTTGCAAGTCCACCACTTCCTTACCACAGTAGCCCACCATCCGTTTGACCTGGTGGAATTTCCCTTCTGCAATGCTCACTCGGAGCAGGCTTTGATCCTTTTCCGTATCCACCGACACAAGCTCCAACTTGGCAGGCTGACAGGTAAAGTCCTTGAGCGGAACACCTTGCGCAAATGTCTCAACATCTGCATCTGTCATCACTCCATTGATCCGCGCTAGATAGATTTTATCCACATGACGTTTTGGTGAAAGTAGAGCATGAGCCAGCTTGCCATCATTGGTTAAGAGCAAGAGTCCATGCGTATCAATATCCAAGCGCCCTACTGGGAAAACTTCCTTGGCACGTGCATAGTCATCCAACAAATCCAAGACTGTCTTGTGATTGGGGTCTTCAGTCGCTGAGATAACTCCTTTGGGCTTGTTCATCATATAGTAGACAAACTCCTCGTAGTCTAGCTTTTGCCCGTCAAAGCAAATCTCATCTGTCTCTTCATCAATTTGTAGCTTGGCAGATTTTTCTTTCTTGCCATTGACCGTCACGCGCCCTGACTTGAGAAAGTTTTTAACCTCAGTCCTACTCCCGACAGCGCAGGCTACTAAAAATTTATCTAATCTCATAAAACTATTATATCATGAAATTTCTTGGCCTTAGAACAAAAAAAGCCGCCTGATTGGGCGACTTGATTTTTTATAGGGAGATTATTATGAAAAAGTTTTAGGAGTTTAAGTTAAGGTCTTCTTAACTTATGAGATAAGTATACAACTCCTAACTTAAAGTTTCCTTAAGTTATTTTAAATGTGAGATTTTTCCATTTTTCTTGCCAGTTTTTCTTAGATAAACGCTGTTGATAAAGCTTCATCCGGTCGTCATTTTCTAAAAAATGGGGAGTTGGAGAAACCTGAAAGTTCAAAATATCCTCTAAACCATAAGGAGCAAAGAGCTCTAAAGTTGCGTCAGAATGCAAGCGAAGTCCTATCGCCGTACAACGTTCAGGATATTTACTCATAGCGTCACAGGAATTCACATACGGTTCCGTATGGGGACTATGCTGATGCATATAGGCTTGGTTTTTCAACTCCCACTGATACTGGGGGAAGTCCTCTCTCAACTTGTTTTCTATTGCCAGCGTTTCTTCATAACTCACCTCTGGGTCAAAGAAAATGACGTCCACATCCGTTTCACGGTCAAAGGCTGGTTTCTCTGACAAAAGATTCCAGATAAAATTTCGAACCGAACCAGCTGCTAACCAGGAATCTTTCAACTCCAGGTCACGGATGATGGTCAAAATAGCCATCATTTCAGAATTTTCCCTAAAAGAGTCTAAAATTTCAGTCTCATTTTTCAATATATTCATACCCCAAATGATCATAAGCCTTGGCTGTCGCGACCCGTCCTGAACGAGTTCGCATGATAAAGCCTTTCTGGATTAGGTAAGGTTCATACATATCTTCTACCGTTTCACGCTCTTCGGCGATATTGACCGAAAGAGTTCCTAGACCGACAGGACCCCCACCGTACATCTCAATCATGGTGCGAAGGATTTTCTGGTCCACATAGTCCAATCCTTCATGGTCTACATCCAGCATGGTCAAGGCCTTATCCGTAATGACATCATCAATCAAGCCATCGCCCATAATTTGGGCAAAGTCACGCACGCGCTTGAGGAGTCGATTGGCGATACGAGGAGTTCCACGACTGCGTAAAGCTAACTCTGAAGCAGCCTCATGGGTGATTTCCATCTCAAAGATATCTGCCGTCCGCTCGACAATCTCTGTCAAGTCAGCATGTTCGTAATATTCCATGTGACCTGTAATCCCAAAACGGGCACGAAGAGGATTGGACAGCATCCCTGCTCGTGTCGTTGCCCCAATCAAGGTAAATGGTGGCAATTCCAGATGAACGCTGCGACTGGTTTCACCAGCACCGATCATAATATCGATATAAAAATCTTCCATGGCACTATATAAAACTTCCTCAACAGCCATGGGCAAGCGATGAATCTCGTCTATAAAGAGTACATCTCCTGGTTCCAAGTCATTCAAAATTGCTACCAAATCACCGGCTTTTTCGATAACGGGACCAGACGTCTGCTTGAGATTAACTCCCAATTCATTAGCAATGACAAAAGCCATAGTTGTTTTCCCGAGACCTGGAGGACCAAACAAAAGAACATGATCCAGCGCCTCATCACGCATTTTTGCTGCCTCGATAAAGATTTGAAGCTGATCCTTGACCTTGTCTTGTCCGATATATTCACGTAAATATTGGGGACGGAGGGTACGCTCTACCAACTCCTCATCACCCATGATTTCATTATCTAAAATTCTACTCATGTTCCTATTATAGCAAAAATCCAGCCTACAAACAAAAAAGCCACCTGATTTGGTGGCTTCTTTAGGGAGATTATTATGAAAAAGAAAAGTTTAGGATTTCTATTAAATAAAGTTAGGAGGCCTTTACTTAATAATTATATGATACAAGAGAAGACTTAAAGTTAACTTAACCTATAATTTTTATTTTTTTGCTAGAGATTTTAACTACTACCAGCCAAAGCAGAAAAGTTAGGAGGCAGATACTCACCACTATTAAGTATGTTTCTTCCTTTGTTAAAAGGTTCTGCCAATTAAGCCGGATTCCTAATTTTTCTTGGAACTCTTCTAATAAGCTACTATTCCCCATAAATGTAGTTTCTAATTGCTCCTTCATTAAGACCTGTCTATAGAGAGAAGCAAGATAGGTAGCTGGTGTGCATTTCATGAGAACTTGAGCGAAGTTAGGAAGAATTCCCATTGGTACATAAGTTCCTACTAAAAATCCTGAAGCTGTACCTACAATTGTAGCCAATTTACCCAGACTATCTACTGACTGGAAATGATAAATCAAGAGTACATTTACCAATGTTGAAAGGAGACTACTTAGCAGCATGATTAAACTTATTTCAAATAGCTTATTCATAGCTGGAATTTCTTGAAAATAAAGACTCATAACAATAAGCATAAAGGCTTGCATAACAAAGGAAATGATAAGGCTACTAATAAGATAAGACAGTTGCAAGCCCCAGCTCCCTAAGTCTGTCAAAAAGAGATCCTGATCCACTTGATTTTCACGGTCTTGTACCATCTGAGTCAAAGCTGTAAAACTGGTTGTAATCCCAGTCACAGCCAAGGTTCCACCCATCAGCCAGTTATTTAATAGACTCTTATTATCAGGAAGTTGGGACCAGGCATCCATCAAATTTTTCTGCAAAAAAATGATATACAGTAGAAAGGAAATCAAAGCTCCCAGTAATGAGAAAAACACTCCTGAACGATTACGAAAATACAACAAAAAATCACGTTTTAATAAGGCTAACATTAGCGCACCTCTCTTCCTGTAAGGGCTATGAAGGCATCATCCATAGTTCCTGGACGAAATTCAAAACTAGCAATCTTCTCACGAACTTGGGTCAAATAATCAATAGCTTCCAATTGACTCTTAGGATAAAGACTATACTCAAACTCATTTTCCTTTTCCACAGGCATATTTTTAGGTAAGAATTTCTCCATCTGCTTGTCTTTAAAACAAATTTTTAAAAGATTGGAAGCGTACTCACTTTTAATTTCAGCAGCAGAACCTTGGGCAATAACCTTTCCATGATCTATAATATAAAGTTGATCTGCCTCATCTGCTTCATCCAGATAATGAGTCGTTAAGATAATGGTCATCCCTTCATCTCTTTGTAGACGATACAATAAATCCCAAATGGATTTGCGAGTCTGAATATCTAGTCCAGTCGTAGGCTCATCTAGAAATAAAATATCGGGATTGGATAGGAGAGCCCGAGCAATGTCAACTCGACGTCTCTGTCCTCCTGATAAAGTTCCATAAAGTTGTTTCTGAAAAGCAGTCAACCCTAGTTGATTGATTAAATCTTCCACACGACCACCCTTAATCCCCTTATACTGCTGAGCACGAATGGCTAGGTTTTCTTTGACCGTCAACTTTTCATCCAATACACTTGCTTGAAAAACAACTCCAATCCTAGTATTGGGAGCATAGATGATTTGACCATTAGTTGCTCGTTTAAGTCCGATTAACATTGAAATCGTGGTCGATTTGCCAGCCCCATTAGGTCCTAAGATTGCGTTAAAACTTCCTTTTTTAAACTCTAAATTTATATCTTTTACTGCTGTATGGTTTCCATAGTTCTTAGTGAGGCCTTTTGCTTGTAAAATCATATTTCCTTCCTCCTTTTTACACCTTCAGTTTAACAAAAAGGAAAAAGAAAAAATATAGTTTGGTGCTATGTGGTCGAAATGGATGATTATGTGGTCAATTCTACCTTAAAACTTCTGCATTTGAACATAAAAAAAGCCACCTGATTTGGTGGCTTCTTTAGGGAGATTATTATGAAAAAGAAAAGTTTAGGATTTCTATTAAATAAAGTTAGGAGGTCTTTACTTAATGATTACATGATACATGAGTAAACTTAAAGTTAACTTAAGATAAAAGAATTATTTAAATTTTTTTCGATCTACCCAAATCATTCCTGTACAATCATAAATAGATAAGGTTTCAAACCCCAGAGAACAGTAAAAACCCAAGTTTTTTTCTGTCTGTTCAGTCGCTAGTTGTATTTGGTAGGCATCCTTATAGTCAGCTAAGGCTTCTTTCATCAAGCTACTACCAATTCCTTGGCGCTGATAGCTAGGCAAAACAATCAAATCCTGGACAAAAACGGATGAAAAACCATCTCCAACCAGACGCACTAAACCAACGATTTCCTCACCATCACGTGCAAGATAAGTCGTTAGCGAATGAGACAAGGCCTGCTCCAACATCTGTGGCTGATTGGTATAGTTTGTCCAACCAACTGCCTGATAGAGATGTAAAACGTCATCAATTGAAACAGAGGATTCTTTTGTAAATTTTATCATAGTAGAACCTTTCTAATATTGCCTAAGCGATTTTATCTGCTGCCCATTTTTATCAAAGTTTTTAGGATGCAACCATGCTTCCAAACGAGCTTTGACTTGTGGCCAGTCCTTATCGATCATGGACAACCAATCCGTATCTCTGGTGCGACCTTTATAGATAACAGCTTGGCGGAAGGTGCCTTCATAGACAAAGCCCAAACGTTCTGCTGCTTTTCTAGATGGAAGATTGAGGGCGTCGCACTTCCACTCATAGCGTCGATAGTTGAGTTCTTCAAAGACATAACGGGCTAGCAAATAGTGAGCTTCTGTTCCCATCCTGGTCTGTTTGAGAGCCGGAGAAAAAGTCACCGCGCCAACTTCAATGGTGCGATTGGTTTGGTCAATACGCATGAGCGAAAAAGTACCCAGTGCTTTACCAGTCGCTTTATCGATAATCGCGTAGTAAAAGTGATCCTTTTGCTCAATCATCTGCTTTAAAGCTACCATTAACTCTTCTAGATTAGCCACAGGTGGTTGAAAAAGGTAGGTCCACATCTCACGAGGACTATCTGGGCCATAGACAGCTAATAAATCCTCTGCATGCTTTTCCACCGATAGAGCTTCTATAATCGTATATCGCCCTTCTATCCGTATAAGTGAAGGCAAAACTCCAAGTGTATCATCTACAGGTTCACCAATCATCTGACCGTATTCATTTACTGGCATAACTTTCTCCTTGTCTCCCACTTATAAGTTTAAAGATGTGAATAGTATATCACATCTCACAGGTAATCTACAAAAAATCCTCCAGATTCTACTCTGAAGGACTTTTAAATTTATTTCGTTACGATATTTACAAGCTTATTAGGTACACTAATTACTTTCACGATTTCTTTACCTTCGATCTCTGCTTTGACTTTTTCGTCAGAGAGAGCAACTTCTTGCAATTCCTCGCGTGACAGGTCTTTAGCGACCATGAGTTTGGCGCGGACTTTTCCTTTGATTTGGACGACGATTTCAATTTCATCTTCAACCAATTTGCTTTCGTCCCATGTTGGCCAAGCTACATAAGAGATAGACTCGCCTGTTGCTGCCACTGTTTGCCAGAGTTCTTCTGCCAAGTGAGGCGCAAATGGGGCAATCAATTGGATAAAGCCTTTGGCGTAATCCACATAAAGTTTGTCTTCCTTGTTCGCCGCATTGACAAAGACCATAAGTTGGGCAATGGCTGTGTTGAATTTCATGGACTCGATTTGCTCTGTGACAGCTTTAACGGTTTCGTTATAAACCTTGTCTAGAGCACCATTGTTTTCCGCAACGATTTCTTTACTTGTAATCAAACGGTACACACGGTCAAGGAACTTACGGCTTCCTTCCAGACCTTCTTCTGACCAAGCGATAGAAGCATCGAGTGGTCCCATAAACATTTCATAGACACGAAGGGTATCAGCACCGTATTGTTCCACCACATCGTCTGGGTTCACCACGTTCTTGAGGGATTTAGACATCTTAGCTGGTGCTTGCTCCAATTCTTCTCCTGTTTCCACGTGGAAGAAGGAACCGTCACGTTTTTCAACCTTGTCAGTTGCTACAAGAGCACCGCGATGGTCACGGTAGCTAGTTCCCAAGATCATTCCCTGGTTAAAGAGTTTTTGGAACGGTTCTTTAGTTGGAACAACACCGATATCATAGAGGAATTTATGCCAGAAACGAGCGTAAAGCAAGTGAAGCACGGCATGCTCTGCACCACCCACGTAGATATCGACTGGCAACCATTGTTTAAGGAGGTCCTCATCGGCCAATTTCTCAGTGTTATGTGGATCGATATAACGGAGGTAGTACCAGCTTGAACCAGCCCATTGTGGCATAGTGTTGGTTTCACGACGACCTTTGACCCCATCTTCACGAGTCACTTCTAGCCAGTCTGTTAAGTTAGCTAGTGGGCTTTCACCAGTACCTGAAGGGCGGATGTCTTTGGTGACTGGCAAGACAAGTGGCAAGTCACTTTCTGGAACGGCTGTCGAAGTTCCATCTTCCCAATGAATGATTGGGATTGGTTCACCCCAGTATCGTTGACGACTAAAGAGCCAGTCGCGGAGACGGTAGGTAACCTTCTCTTGACCACAACCTTTTTCTTCCAACCAAGCTACAATTTTAGCAATCGCTTCTTCTTTGTTCAGTCCATCTAGGAAATCAGAGTTGACGTGAAGACCGTCTTCTGTGTAAGCAGCCTCTTCAACGTTTCCACCTTCAAGAACTTCTACGATTGGAAGGTCAAATTGTTTGGCAAATTCCCAGTCACGTTGGTCATGGGCAGGTACGGCCATAACGGCACCTGTTCCGTAACTAGCAAGAACATAGTCCGCAATCCAGATTGGAATTTCTTTACCATTGACAGGGTTAATAGCATAAGCACCAGTCCAAACCCCTGTTTTTTCCTTGGCAAGGTCTGTACGAGCCAAGTCTGATTTGAGGCTGGCTTGGTGTTTGTATTCAGCAACAGCCTCTGATTGTTCTGGACTTGTGATGGCATCTACTAGCTCATGCTCAGGCGCCAAAACAGTGAAGGTCGCCCCGAAAAGAGTATCTGGACGTGTCGTAAAGACGGTGAATTCCTTGTCTGTTCCTTTCACTTTGAAAGTGACATTGGCACCAGTTGATTTACCAATCCAGTTGCGTTGCATGTCCTTGATAGACTCTGGCCAGTCCAGGTCATCCAAGTCATTGAGCAAGCGCTCCGCATAGGCAGTAATTTTAAGCATCCATTGTCGCATTGGTTTGCGGACAACTGGATAGCCACCACGCTCAGATGTTCCATCTGGAAGAACTTCTTCGTTGGCAATGGCTGTTCCTAATTCTTCCACCCAGTTTACTGGCACTTCCGCTTCATAGGCCAAGCCTTTTTCGTAAAGCTTGGTGAAGATCCATTGCGTCCACTTGTAATAGTTTGGATCTGTTGTGTTGACTTCACGATCCCAGTCGTAAGAGAATCCAAGCGCATTAATTTGGCGTTTGAAGTTGGCAATGTTTTCAGCGGTGAATTCTGCTGGGTCATTCCCCGTATCCATAGCGTATTGCTCTGCAGGCAAACCAAAAGCATCCCATCCCATTGGGTGAAGGACATTGTAGCCTTGGGCACGTTTGTAACGACTGAGGATATCTGTCGCTGTATAACCTTCTGGGTGTCCTACGTGAAGACCTGCTCCAGATGGATAAGGGAACATGTCCAATGCATAAAACTTAGGTTTTGAGGCATCTGTTCCTGTCTTAAAAGTGTGATAGTCAGCCCAGTGTTTTTGCCACTTAGACTCGATTTCTTTATGATTGTAAAAACTCATGGTATCTCTCCAATTTTCGTGATGTTCTTATTATACCATTTTTGAGAGAAATTAGGCTCTTCTTTTCTTTAATTTGATGATGAAAGTCTTAAAATCATTGCTTTTATCAATTCTCTTATTAAATCTATGACGACAAATATTCCTATCAAATTTTCAAAAAGAACTTAGTCTGTTATATAGGTGCATCATGGGTTTTTTTATGGTAAAATATAGGAAAGTGCTTTCTCAAAGGAGGAAAATATGAAAAAACAAACCATCGCTGTTTTAGGTCCTGGTTCTTGGGGTACTGCCTTGTCACAAGTCCTCAATGACAACGGACACCAAGTGCGTATCTGGGGAAATATTCCTGATCAAATTGATGAAATCAATACACAACATACTAACAAACGTTATTTTAAGGAAGCTATATTAGACGAAAAAATTGTTGCCTATCACGATTTGGCAGAAACTTTGACTGGTGTTGATGCTATCTTGTTTGTGGTGCCAACTAAGGTAACCAGATTGGTAGCTCAGCAAGTCGCTGCAGTTCTCAATCATAAAGTGGTTGTTATGCATGCCTCCAAAGGGCTTGAACCAGATAGCCACAAACGTCTCTCTACTGTTTTGGAAGAAGAAATTCCTGCTGAATTAAGAAGTGATATTGTCGTCGTCTCTGGACCTAGCCATGCTGAGGAAACCATTGTCCGTGACATTACCCTGATTACGGCAGCTTCAAAAGATCTCCAGACAGCACAGTATGTTCAATCTCTCTTTAGCAACAACTACTTCCGTCTATATACAAATACGGATGTTATTGGAGTTGAAACAGCTGGAGCCCTAAAAAATATCATCGCTGTTGGGGCAGGGGCTCTTCACGGTCTTGGTTTTGGAGATAACGCAAAAGCTGCGATTATCACGCGCGGTCTTGCAGAAATTACACGTCTAGGTGTTCAACTTGGAGCAAATCCACTTACCTATAGCGGTCTCTCAGGAGTTGGGGATTTGATTGTTACAGGAACATCTGTCCATTCACGCAACTGGCGAGCAGGAGATGCCCTCGGTCGGGGCGAAGCTTTAGCGGATATCGAAGCTAATATGGGAATGGTTATCGAAGGTATTTCAACAACCAAGGCAGCTTTTGAATTGGCAAAAGAACTTGATGTCTATATGCCAATCACTCAAGCAATCTATAAAGTTATTTATGAAAATGTCGATATCAAAGAAGCTGTAGCTGAACTCATGAGTAATGAATTTAAAGCGGAAAACGAGTGGTCTTAAGCCATTGTTAGAAAGGAAATATATGACACAGAAAGTCAGAAAAGCAGTCATTCCTGCTGCAGGACTTGGAACTCGCTTCCTTCCTGCAACCAAAGCATTGGCAAAAGAAATGTTGCCAATCGTAGATAAGCCAACAATTCAATTTATCGTTGAAGAAGCCCTTAAGTCTGGTATCGAAGACATTCTCGTTGTCACTGGTAAATCGAAACGCTCTATTGAAGACCATTTCGACTCAAACTTTGAACTAGAATATAACCTCAAAGAAAAAGGGAAAAATGATCTCTTGAAACTAGTAGACGAAACAACTGGTATGCGTCTACACTTCATTCGTCAAACGCATCCACGTGGTCTTGGAGATGCCGTCTTACAAGCTAAAGCATTTGTTGGGAATGAACCTTTTGTTGTTATGCTTGGAGACGATCTCATGGATATCAACGATGACAAGGCTATCCCATTGACTAAACAGCTCATGAATGATTATGAGAAAACTCATGCATCTACTATTGCTGTTATGCCTGTACCACACGAAGAAGTTTCCTCCTACGGAGTGATTGCTCCACAAGGAGAAGGCATCGATGGCCTATACAGTGTAGAAACCTTTGTTGAAAAACCAGCACCCGAAGATGCTCCAAGCGATCTAGCAATCATCGGTCGTTACCTCCTAACACCTGAGATTTTTAATATCTTAGAAACTCAAAAACCAGGTGCAGGAAATGAAATTCAATTAACAGATGCAATCGATACACTCAATAAAACCCAGAGAGTGTTTGCACGTGAATTTACTGGGGCACGTTATGATGTCGGTGATAAATTTGGATTTATGAAGACTTCAATTGAATACGCACTGAAACATCCACAAGTTAAAGACCACTTGAAAGACTACTTGATTGATCTCGGAAAAGAACTGTCAGGAGAAAAGTAAGTTATGTGAAAAGTCAGATTCTAATAGAATCTGACTTTTTTGAAATCTTAGATACAAACTGCTATATAGTCCTATTATAAGCCTAATTTCTTGCAATAAAAGCTTTTATGGTATAATAAAAAGAGTGAGGAAAGAAATGAAGAATAAATTAATTGAATTCAAAGAAAAAGGACTGGCCTTACTCCAGTCTCTAAAATCAAAAATTACTGATAAAATTCAAGCGAAGGATTCTAACCAAGCCTCAAATGAAAACTCCAATACTAGTTCCAATATCTGGACTATTTTGTCTAAAATTTTATTTGGGATAAAAGCTACCTTCAATACCTTATTCATTATAGCTTTTATTGGTGGCCTTTTAGGTACAGGTATTGTTTTTGGTTATGCCGTTTCGCTTTTTGATAAAGTTAGCGTCCCTCAGACGGAAGATTTGATCAAACAAGTTAATAATATTTCATCCATATCTGAAATTCACTATGCAGATGGTTCCTTGATTGCTTCTATCGAAAGTGACCTCCTAAGAACATCAGTTACATCAGAAGGTATTTCCGACAACCTTAAAAATGCAGTTATTGCTACAGAGGATGAACATTTCACTGAACATAATGGAGTTGTTCCAAAGGCTATCATTCGTGCTAGTCTAGGTAACTTTATCGGGCTTGGATCATCAAGTGGTGGATCTACTCTAACCCAACAGCTTATCAAACAGCAAGTTGTTGGAGACGCTCCTACTTTAGCCCGTAAAGCTAATGAAATCGTTAATGCTTTAGCACTCGAACGTGCTATGAGCAAGGATGAAATCTTAACAACTTATCTTAACGTGGCACCTTTTGGTCGTAATAATAAGGGGCAAAACATCGCAGGAGCTCAACAAGCAGCAATGGGTATCTTTGGAGTTGATGCTAGCCAACTTAGTGTTCCCCAAGCCGCTTTCATTGCCGGATTACCTCAAAGCCCTATCGTTTACTCTCCATATGAATCTACTGGTGAACAAAAGAGCGAGGAAGATATGGCTATAGGTGTTAAACGTTCTAAAGATGTCCTCTACAATATGTATAGAACTGGTCTTCTAAGCAAGGAAGACTACGAATCCTATAGAGACTATGATATCAAACAGGATTTCTTGCCTGCAGAAAATGTGGATGTCGCTTCAAAAGGCTTCCTCTACTTTGCTTCACTTAATGAGGCCACTAACCTCATGTATGATTATCTAGTTCAAAAAGATAATGTATCTACGCAAGAACTACAAAATGAATCCATTCAAAAATCCTACCGTGAATTAGCAGAAAAAGAAATTAAGAATGGTGGCTATCTTATCACTACAACTATTGATAAGAATATCCATGCAGCTATGCAAAAAGCAGTTGCAGATTATGGTTACGTACTAAATGATAGTACAGGACAACCAGAAGTTGGAAATGTCTTAATGGATAACCAAACTGGTGCTATTCTGGGATTTGTAGGCGGTCGAGATTATCAAAGTAACCAAAATAACCATGCCTTTGATACTAAGCGTTCTCCTGCTTCGACTACGAAACCGATTTTGGCTTACAGTATTGCCATTGACCAAGGATTAATGGGTAGTGCTAGCGTTTTGTCCAACTATCCAACCAAATTTGCTAATGGAAATCCAATCATGTATGTCAATAGTCCTGGTACAGGTATGATGAGTCTGAGAGAAGCTCTCAATTACTCTTGGAATATCCCAGCCTACTGGACTTACCGTATGCTTCGAGAAAAAGGGGTTGATGTTCGTTCCTATATGGAAAAGATGGGCTATGATATCCCAGAGTATGATATCGAAAGTCTTCCTATGGGGGGAGGAATTGATGTTACTGTAGCTCAACATACAAATGGTTACCAAACAATTGCTAATAATGGAGTTTACCATAAGAAGCATATGATTTCAAAAATCGAAAAAGCCAATGGCGATGTCATTTATGAGCATAAAGACGAGCCTGTTCAGGTATACTCTAAAGCAACTGCAACTATCATGCAAAGTTTGTTGCGAGATGTTATTTCATCACGTGCCACAACAACATTTGCAAACAACCTTGCAGCTATTAACCCAAGTTTAGCAAGTGCTGACTGGATTGGGAAAACTGGTACAACTAATGAAAATGGTGACATGTGGTTGATGCTTTCTACTCCAAGACTAACTCTAGGAGGCTGGATGGGGCACGACGATAATCGATCATTAGAAAATTTAGCAGGATATTACCGTAACTCTAAATATATGGCCTACCTAGTAAATGCTATCCAGCAAGCTTCCCCATCAGCTTGGGGAACCGAGAGGTTTAGCCTTGATCCTAGTGTAACCTCTTCCCAAGTTCTTAGATCAACTGGTCAAAAACCTGGACGAGTTAACCTCAACGGAAAAGATTATGAAGTCGGTGGGGAAACTGTTACAAGTTACTGGGCCAATAAAGCTGGAGCTCCAACTACGACCTTCCGCTTTGCAATTGGTGGTACTGATGCTGACTATCGACATGCTTGGAACGTTATTATTGGAAATCTAATTGAACAAAATAATAAAGATAAAAATAATAACAACAATAACGGTAACAATAACAATAACAATAACAGCAATAATAACGATAATAACGATAATAACAGAAACAACGATAATAACAGAAACAGCAATAATAACGATAATAGAAGTAACAACAATAACGGTAATAACAATAGGAACAATAATAATAGTAATAACAGAAATAACTAACAACGCTAAGTTTCTTACCGATAGGAGAGCGAGAAATGATAATTCTCGCTCTCTTTTTTCTTTTTCTTATTCATGGTACAATAGCTTCATGAATAAATATCAAAAGAATATCTTTAAGGGAACCATCTATTCTCTCTTATCTGGCTTAATTTGGGGAATATGTGGTATTTTAGGGGAATACTTTTTTACACATTATCAGGTTTCTTCAGGCTGGATTACTTCTATGAGGCTTCTAATAGCTGGTAGCTCTGTACTCATTTTGGCATTTTACAAGCTTAAATTTCACTTATTCGATATTTGGCGTAAAAAAAAGAATTATCTTTCTTTTCTTGCTTATGCTATATTGGGAATTTTCTCTGTTCAGTTTTTCTTTTATCTCTGCGTCGAATACTCAAATGCAACGACTGCTACTATCCTCCAATTCATTAGTCCTATTTTTATCTTAGTTTATGATTGGATTATCCATAAAAAGAAGGCTTCTAGGAATGCAATCCTATATGTTTTAATTGCCATGGTCGGAGTCTTCTTGATGACGACAAAAGGGGACTTGTCAACTTTATCAATCACACCCTTAGCCTTAGTCACCGGGCTACTCAGTGCTCTAGGAGTCATGTTTAATGTGATTTTGCCACAAAAATTTGCCAAAGAATATGGATTTGTTCCGACTGTCGGTTGGGGAATGATTGTTGCTGGTACTTTTAGTAATTTTCTCTATCCTGTCTATCAAATAAGCTTTCAACTTGATTGGATTAGTATCGCTATCTGTTTAACGATTGCATTTTTAGGAACTGCCTTTGCCTTTTTCCTATCTATGAAAGCTGTATCAATGGTTTCTCCGCTAGTAGTCTCTGTTGTCAGCGCCAGTGAACCCTTGTCATCTGCAATTCTCAGCGTCCTATTTCTAGGCCTTGTTTTGGATAGTTTTTTAGTGATATCCATGATTTTAATTATTATTCCTATGATTTTTCTATCTGTTGAAAAAGCGAAAGAAGGAAATGAATCTTCCTCCTTTTAATAGTTTAGACTTCTATTTTGAAGTCTTTTTTGGTAGAATAGTAAGCATTACAAAGAGTGAGGAGAGGCCCCATGACCGCTACAAAAATGAATGCACAAGAAATTATCCAATTTATCGCAAATGCTGAGAAAAAGACAAGTGTTAAGGTAACTTTTGAAGGTCCATTGACTGGAGTTATTCCTGCTTCAGTTGTTAAACTTGGAAATGTCCTCTTCGGAGACTGGAAAGACATCGCTCCCCTCCTCGAAAATTTAACTGAAAACAAAGACTATGTTGTCGAGCAAGATGCCCGTAACTCTGCTGTTCCTCTCCTTGATAAACGTGCTATTAATGCTCGTATCGAGCCAGGTGCTATCATTCGTGACCAGGTTGAAATTGGTGACAACGCTGTTATCATGATGGGGGCCGTCATTAATATTGGTGCTGAAATCGGTACTGGTACTATGATTGACATGGGCGCTATTCTTGGGGGACGTGCTATTGTTGGTAAAAATAGCCACGTTGGTGCAGGCGCAGTCCTTGCGGGTGTCATTGAACCGGCAAGTGCAGAGCCTGTCCGTGTTGGAGACAATGTCATGATTGGAGCCAATGCAGTTGTTATCGAAGGTGTTCAAATCGGTAGCGGATCTGTCGTTGCTGCAGGGTCTATCGTGATTCAAGATGTTCCTGAAAATGTTGTTGTCGCTGGAGTTCCAGCCCGTATTATTAAGAAAATTGATAGCCAAACTCAACAAAAAACAGCGCTTGAAGATGCGCTTCGTACCTTGTAAAAGTGAACAGAGGCGGAATTTCCTGCCTCTTTATTGTCTAGTAGAAAGGATCTAAGTATGTTAGATTTGATTCAGATTCGACGAGATCTTCACCAAATCCCTGAGATTGGGTTAGAAGAATATAAAACCCAAGCCTACCTCTTAAAAGTTATAGAAGACTTGATTGCAGGTAAGGATTTTGCCCATGTTCGAACTTGGCAAACCGGTATCTTGGTTTATTTGCAAGGAAGTCAGCCAGAACGCACTATAGGATGGCGGACAGATATTGACGGTCTTCCCATCATTGAAGAAACTGGATTAACCTTTGCTTCTAAACACCAAGGAAGAATGCATGCCTGCGGACATGATTTCCACATGACAATTGCTCTCGGAAGCTTGGAGCGTGCCTTAGAAAAACAACCCAAAAATAACCTTCTCTTTCTCTTCCAGCCTGCCGAGGAAAACGAAGCAGGTGGTATGCTCATGTATGAAGATGATGCTTTTGGAGACTGGTTGCCTGACCAATTTTACGCTCTTCACGTTCGACCAGACTTAAAAGTTGGACAGATTGCTACCAATACAGGCACTTTGTTTGCAGGAACTTGCGAGGTCAAGATTCATTTTAAGGGAAAAGGTGGACACGCAGCCTTTCCTCATGAAACCAAAGATGCCTTAGTTGCTGCGAGCTATTTTGTAACTCAAGTCCAATCAGTCGTCAGCCGTAATGTTAATCCTATCGAGGGAGCGGTTGTAACTTTTGGTGTCTTTCAAGCCGGCACTGCCAATAATGTTATCACTGATAAGGCCTTTTTGCATGGAACCATTCGAGCTCTCACACATAGTATGAGCCTCTTAGTTCAAAAACGTATCAAAGCCATTGCAGAAAGTGTAGCAGCTGCTTTTGATATGGAGGTAGAAGTTGAACTCAAGCAGGGAGGTTATTTACCAGTCGAAAACAACCCTGAAATAGCCCAGGAATTGATGGCCTTCTTTGATGAAAAAGCGGGAATTGAACTAATCGACATCGAACCTGCCATGACAGGAGAAGACTTTGGTTATCTTCTCTCCAAGGTTCCTGGTGTCATGTTCTGGCTTGGAATTGATAGTCCCTATGCTCTTCACCATCCTCAGATGAGTCCTAAAGAAGAAGCTCTGGCAATTGGAGTCGAGGCTGTATCAAGCTTTTTAGCAAAGAAAGCTGTGGAGTAAACGATGAAAAAAGCCCTACGCAAGCAGACCTTGCAAGAACTCAAATCTCTGTCAGCCGAAGAAAAGGAAGTCATGGACGCTTGGTTGACTGAGCAACTACTTCTACATCCCTTCTACAAGGAAGCAAAAACCATCGCTACCTATCTGTCTTTTCCCCATGAATTTCAAACTCTTAAATTCATCGAAGAAGCTCTAAAAGATGGCAAAGAGATTGTTATTCCAAAGACTTATTCACATGGAAAAATGGACTTTGTCGTCTATAAACCAGAACAACTTGAGAGGAATTCTTTTGGACTTCTTGAACCTCAAGGAGACTTCACAATCCTTGAACCCTCTCAGATTGACCTGATTCATGTCCCTGGTTTAGCTTTCAATCCTTCTGGTTATCGGATTGGGTATGGTGGAGGCTACTATGACAGATATTTGAGCAATTATTCTGGCAACTCCATTAGCACACTTTATCCATGTCAGATTCAGGACTTCCATCCTGAACCACACGATGTTCCCGTTAAGGAGGTAATCATGTATGAAAGAGATTTTTGATCGTCGTTATCCAGTCACAAGCTTCTTTCTTCTTGTGACAACCCTGGTTTTCATACTCATGTTTCTAACCAGTGGTTTCAACTACACAAGCGCAGCAACCTTATATCAGTTTGGAGCTATTTATCCTCCTGCTATTAAAGCCATGCCTGAACAGATATGGCGTTTATTCTCAGCAACCTTTGTTCATATTGGCTTAGAGCATTTTTTAGTCAACATGCTATCCCTCTACTTTTTGGGGCGTCAGATGGAGCAAATCTTTGGCTCCAAGCAGTTTTTCTTTATCTACCTCTTATCAGGTATGATGGGGAATCTCTTTGTCCTAGTTTTTAGCCCTGATGCCATTACCGCAGGTGCTTCAACTGCCCTCTACGGAATGTTCGCATCTATTGTCGTACTTCGGTATGCTACACGCAATCCCTACCTCCAACAGCTTGGTCAATCCTATCTCTCCCTCTTAGTCATCAACCTAGTAGGTAGTGTCTTAATGCCTGGTATCAGCCTTGCTGGACATCTAGGTGGAGCTGTCGGTGGTGCATTGCTGGCTATCGTCTTCCCAGTTCGAGGCGAACGAAAGATTTACAGCCCAGGCCAACGTGGTCTAGCAACCCTAGCCTTTATTGCTTTATCAGCTCTACTACTTTTTAGCGGACTATTCTAAGAATAAGAAAAACCATTGGAAGTTCTCAAATTGAGAAGTTTCAATAGTTTTTTGAATCTATTTGAAAAGTAGTTTAAAATCCATTATTGTCACTGAGTTCTTTGAACCAGTGGCCTGATTTTTTCAAACGGCGTTCTTGTGTTTCTAAGTCAAGCTCGACCAAACCATAGCGGTTTTTATAGCTGTTGAGCCATGACCAGCAATCGATAAATGTCCAGATCAAGTAGCCTTTACAGTTAGCGCCATCTTCGATGGCACGATGAAGTTCAGCCAGATGCCCTTTGACAAAGTCGATTCGGTAATCATCCTGAATCATGCCATTCTCACGGAATTTGTCTTCACCTTCAACGCCCATCCCATTCTCTGTCAACATCCACTCGATATTGCCATAGTTTTCCTTGATATTTTGAGCAATATGATAGATCCCTTGCTCATAGATTTCCCAACCGCGGTGGGGATTGATTTTACGACCAGGCATGACATAAGGTTCATAGAAATGTTCTGGCAAGAGCGGACTGTCAGGATGCTTAGCAAAACGTGGCGCCATGACACGCAAAGGTTGGTAGTAGTTGACTCCAAGGAAATCTACTGTATGTTGGCGAATCAGTTCCAATTCCTCTGCTGAAGAATCTGGCAGCAAATCATGCTCAGTTAAAATCTCCACCAATTCTTCTGGATAAGTTCCCAAGACAGATGGATTTAGGAAAGATTGAGCCTGGAATAGATCAGCAATGCGTGCAGCTTTGACATCCGCAGGATGTTGACTACGTGGATAAGCTGGTGTCAAGTTTAGGACAATCCCAATCTTAGAACCCGGCAATATTTCGTGACAAGCCTTCACCGCAAGAGTACTGGCTAGCTGGGTATGATAGGCAACCTTAACTGCTGCTTTGGCATCTACCTTATGAGGATAATGGGCATCATAGAAATAGCCAAACTCAACAGGAACGATAGGCTCATTGAAGGTAATCCATTGGTCTACCAAGTCTCCATAGTTCTCAAAACAGAAACGCGCATATTCTTCGTAGGCTTTAATGGTCGCTTTGTTTTCCCAACCATCGCCATCCTCTTGAAGGGCAAAAGGCAGATCAAAATGATAAAGATTGACTAAGAGACGGATTCCCTTGGCCTTAATAGCTTCAAAGACCTGACGGTAGAAAGCCACACCTTGAGGATTGACCTCTCCACGACCCTGTGGGAAAATACGAGACCATTGGATAGAGGTCCGAAAGGCTGTATGACCTGTTTCTAACAATAGTTCGATATCTTTTTCCCAATTTTCATAGAAGGTCGATGTCTTATCTGGTCCAATCCCATTGTAGTAGCGATTTGGCTCTACTTGGTACCAATAATCCCAGAGATTATCTCCCTTGCCGTCACCAGGCACTCGCCCTTCTGTCTGTGGCCCAGAAGTTGAGGAACCCCAGACAAAATCCTTTGGAAATTTTAGCATAGCACTACCTCTTTATTTACTCTTTTTATGTTTATTTTACCTCATTATAAAGAAAAAACAAGGCAAAAACTAGTTACATTTTTGTCTTGTTTTTCTTCTGATTATAGATTTTATTTATTTGTTAGGATTTCAAGGGTTTCAAGCAAGCTATCTGCGTGAACTTCGATTGTATCCCCTGTCGCCTTGATCTTGACTTCTACGATGCCGTCAGCTGCTTTTTTACCGACAGTGATACGGATTGGAAGACCAATCAAGTCGCTATCACTGAATTTAACACCGACACGTTCGTTACGATCATCCGTCAAGACTTCGTAGCCTTTATTTACCAAAGCTTCTTCGATACGTTCTGTCAATGCAAGACTTTCTTCATCCTTGACATTAACCGGAATCAAGTGCACATCAAATGGCGCCAATTCTTTAGGGAAGTTGATTCCCCAAGCATAACGATATTCGCCTTTTGGAGTTTTGTTAACAAAGAGGCGAGCGTGTTGCTCCATAATCGCTGAAAGGAGGCGACTAACACCGATACCATAGCATCCCATGATAATTGGGATCGCACGACCATTTTCATCCAAGACATCTGCTCCCATACTTGCTGAGTAGCGAGTTCCCAGTTTGAAAATGTGACCAATTTCAATCCCGCGCGCAAAGTTGAGAACACCTTTTCCATCTGGTGAAATTTCGCCCTCACGCACTTCACGGATATCTACATACTCAGCAGTGAAATCACGACCTGGATTCACACCAGTCAAGTGGTAGCCATCTTGGTTGGCACCAGCAACAGCATTACGACTATCTTGCACCTTGCGGTCTGCGATAATCTTGACATTTTCTGGAAGATTGACTGGTCCAAGTGAACCAAAGTCCGCTCCCAACAATTCTTTCACTTCCGCCTCGGTTGCAGGTTCTAAGAAGTCTGCTCCAAGGTAGTTTTTCAATTTGACTTCATTGAGTTGGTCATTGCCAACGAGTAGGGCAACAACTGGCTCCTCGTCTGCGATATAAACCAAGGTCTTGATTGTTTGCTCTTCAGAGACATTCAAGAAAGCAGCAACTTCATCAATCGATTTGACACCTGGTGTTTCCACACGAGCTACTTGATCTTCAGTCACAACACGGTTGCTTGGTTTGTAGGCGTTAGTTGCCATTTCCAAGTTAGCTGCATAGCTTGACTCACTTGAGTAGGCAATAGTATCTTCACCAGAAACCATCCATTTAAGCAATTCTGCCTTGATTTCTTCTTGCACTTCTGCAGGGATTTCATCAAACGACGCGACAGATTTATCCAAGACTACCCAACGATTCAGGTCTGTACGAGCAGGTGTGATGGCCATAAACTCTTGGCTATCCTTACCACCCATGGCTCCACCGTCACCGATGATGGCTTTAAAGTCCAAGCCACTACGAGTGAAAATACGTTCGTAAGCTGTCTTGTATTCATCATAAGTAAGATCCAAACTATCATAGTTAGCGTGGAAGCTATAACCATCTTTCATGATAAATTCACGCGTACGAAGAAGGCCATTACGTGGACGTTTTTCATCACGATACTTAGGCTGGATTTGGTACAAATTCAAAGGCAATTGCTTGTAAGACTTGACAGAATCACGGACAATTGCTGTGAACGTTTCTTCGTGAGTCGGACCCAAGATAAAGTCAGATTTTTCACGATTCTTCAATTTGTACAAATCTTCACCGTAGGTCTCATAACGTCCTGATTCACGCCAAAGGTCAGCACTGAGAAGGGCAGGAGCCAACATCTCAACGGCACCAATCTTGTCAAACTCTTGACGCATGATATTCTTGGCTTTTTCAATAACACGGTTGGCAAGTGGCAGGTAAGAGTATACTCCTGCTGATACTTGGCGAACATATCCAGCACGCAACATAAGTGCGTGACTAATAACTTGAGCATCGCTTGGCATTTCGCGAAGCGTTGGAATAAGCATTTTACTTTGTTTCATATTTT
Source organism: Streptococcus timonensis (assembly GCF_900095845.1). Classification (GTDB taxonomy): domain Bacteria; phylum Bacillota; class Bacilli; order Lactobacillales; family Streptococcaceae; genus Streptococcus; species Streptococcus timonensis. Next base: position 141,085 of record NZ_FMIX01000003.1, on the reverse strand, counting down.
TCCCCTATTTCTTAAAAGAAGGTACGCATGATGTCGTTCCAGGTTACGGCGAGCATCAAGACAACCATAATCACAACTCCAACTAGAGTCACATAGGTTTCAATTTCTTGTTTTAGTGGTTTGCGGCGAATGGCTTCAATGATGTTGAGCACAATTTTACCACCATCTAATGCCGGGATAGGAATCAAATTGAAAATCCCGATATTGATAGAAATCATAGCCAAAAAGAATAAGACATTCTCAAGACCATTTTTAGCAGCATCGCTACTTGCCTTAAAGATAGCAACGGGGCCACCCAGTTTATTTAGATCAGGCTGGAAAATCAAACTTTTCAAGGCATTGAGAATGCGCAAGGCTGAATCAGCAGCACTGGTAAATCCACCCATAAACATAGACCAGATATCAGACTTGAGACTAGGCTGAACACCTAGAATATAGCGTCCTTGATTCTCCTCCGGTGTCACAGTTATTTGCTTTTCAGTCCCATTTTCTGAAATAGTCACATCCAAAACAGGGGCAGTCTTATCCTTTGTCTCCGCCTCAACCGCCTGAATCAAATCAGACCAGTTTGAAATCTCATAATTTCCTACCTTGGTAATCTGAGCAGTATGCTCAACACCGGCCTTAGCAATCACGCTATCAGGGATGATACTGAAGTTATTCGTTTGCGTATCACGAACGCCACCTTGCATGAAAATCAAAATCCAGAACACAATGACTCCCAAAATGAAGTTGTTCATCGGTCCAGCAAAGTTCGTAATCAATTTACCCCAGACAGTCGCATTTTGATATTGGACGTCCAGCGGAGCTATACGAACTTCCGTTCCATCAGCTTCCACAATGGTCGCATCATGGTCCACTGAGAAGGTCTTCTCCTCTTCCAAGACCAAACCTGTGATAAAGAGCTTGTCTTCAAAATCAAATTGAGTTACCTGCATAGGAAGAGCTGTCTGATCAATTTTCTTACCAGAGAGATTAATCCGCTTAACCTTGCCATCTTGATCAAGAGTCAAGCTAACAGGAGTTCCTGTCTTAATCTCTGTAGCATCCTCGCTCCAACCTGCCATACGGACATAGCCACCTAGTGGCAAGAGACGAATCGTATAGGCAGTACCATCTTTCCCGATATGGGCAAAAATTTTTGGTCCCATACCAATGGCAAACTCACGAACCAAAATCCCGGATTTCTTGGCAAAGTAAAAATGCCCGAACTCGTGGACCACCACGATAATTCCAAAAACCAGGATAAACGTTAATAATCCAATCATTTAGTTTCTGATTCCCTTTCCTTAAAATAAGCCGAATAGGTGCATAATAGGGAAAATAGCTAACATAGAGTCAAAGCGGTCCAATACACCACCATGTCCAGGGATGAACTTTCCTGAGTCCTTAACACCAAAGTGGCGTTTCATGGCACTCTCAATCAAGTCACCCAACTGACCTGCCAAGCTAAAGAAGATAGCAAAAACAGTCATTTTGTAAATCCCATAAGGTAGGGCGACGGTACTATCTACCATCATAAAGATGGCTGTTGTTATCATAGCAGCGACAACTCCACCCAATGATCCCTCAATTGTTTTATTTGGAGAGACTCTCGGAGCTAGCTTTTTCTTACCAAAATTCATTCCTACTAGGTAGGCACCACTATCTGTTGCCCAAACTATACAAAGTCCCAAAAGGGCTTTATCTAGACCTGCTACACGAGCATCGACTAAGGCATTAAATCCAAAGCCGACGTAAAAACTCATGGCAATTGGAAAGACCGCATCTTCAATCGTGTAATTCTTACTAAATACTGTGCAACCTAACATGATAAAAATCAAGACGCTATAGGCAACAACATTCCCATCTACTGGTAAGAAGGTCAAATAATTTTCCAAGGGAATAGTAAGAGCAAATGTCGCTAATAAGGTCAAGAGTCCTTCGGGTGTCATGGTATTTAAACCTCTCATACGAAGTAGTTCATGAACCCCTAACATAGCAATCAATCCCATGGCAATCTGTAACCATAGGCCACCCAAGATTAAGAGCGGTATAAAGATAGCCAAAGCCAAAGCGGCAAAGATGGTTCTCTTTAGTAAATCCTTTTTCATAATTTCTCCTAAACTCCTCCAAATCGACGGTTACGACGATTGAACTCTGCAATAGCCTCCTTCAAAGCTTGCTCGTCGAAATCCGGCCACAAGACATCTGTGAAATAAAGCTCACTATAGGCAGCCTGCCAAGGCAAGAAGTTACTCAAACGAAGCTCACCACTAGTTCGAATAATCAAATCTGGATCACGAAAATCTTTAGGTAAATGACCTGTAAAAAGATAGTCTCCAATCAATTCTTCGTCAATGTCTGCAGAACTTATCTTACCTTCTGAAACTTCCTCTGCAATCAACTTGAGAGCCTGTGTAATTTCAGCTCTTCCTCCATAGTTGAGGGCAAAATTAAGAATCAATCCTGTATTTGACTGCGTTAATTCCTCCGCTTTTTTCAAAGCTTCAAAAGTCTCTTTAGGTAAGCGATTGGTTTCACCTATCATCTGAATCTTCATGTTTCTCTCATGCAATTCAGGCACATATTTGTCATAAAACTCAACTGGCAAGTTCATGATAAATTTAACTTCTTGGTCTGGACGAGCCCAGTTTTCGGTCGAAAAGGCATAAACAGTCAGGGCCTTAACTCCCATATCACTAGCTGCAATTGCAATTTTTTTCAAAGCATCCATCCCAGCCTTATGTCCAAAAACTCTAGGTTGCATTCGTTTTTTAGCCCAACGACCATTTCCATCCATGATAACACCGATATGAGACGGTACCATTGTTGGTACTGGAGTCTCTATTGGTTTATCTTTTTTTAAAAATCCAAACATGCTTGTATTCCTATTCAAAAATCTATCGTTTCATTATACCATATTTTTCGCTTTTCTTCTATCTTCATAGCTTATTCTAGAGGGTATTTACTATAGTTTACAAATAAGAGCATCATTTCAAACCTTGCATTTTCAAAAGAAAGTTGATACAATAAAACATAAAGATTTATCCTTGTTCAATCACAGGGGTTTTTTATTGAAAGGATTTTACCATGTCAAAGAAACTACAACGTAAAAAACAATTAAGAAACAGCCTTCGTCGTTCAGGTGCATTCTCAAATGCTATAAACAAGGTTGTCGAAGAGACAAAGAAAGTTGTTAAACAGGCAGAGCATGCAGCAAGCGAGGCTGGAAAAGCTGTCTCTAAGCAAGTAGAAAAAGCTGTAGAAGCAACTAAAGAGCAAGCCCACAAGCTTACAACTTCTGTTGAAGATTTCGCAGCTGACCTAGGCGGACTTCCACTTGACCGTGCTAAAACTTTCTACGATGAAGGGATCAAGTCTGCTGCTGACTTCAAAAACTGGACAGAAAATGAACTCCTTGCTTTGAAAGGAATCGGTCCAGCTACTATCAAGAAGTTAAAAGAAAACGGCATCAAGTTCAAGTAATCTTTCTTGTCCCTTGCATTTCCGTGAAAAACTTGTTAAAATAAAGCCATTAGAGGTGTTTTGAGTCCCACATTTTACAGAAAGTGGCGGAGCTGAGAAGTCCACAAATGTGTCAAAACTGGTTGCTAATGGATGAAAATGGAATATTAGAATAATCTTTTTGTTTCCTATAAAGATTAAAGTTGCGGGCTCTGCCCGAAATTGGGTGGTACCGCGGATAAACACATTCGTCCCTGTCAAATTAATGACAGGGGCGATTTTTTGTAGAAAGCGAGGTAGGAAGATGACAAGAGCAGAGTTGCCAGAACAAATCGAAACGGAGCGTCTGGTCTTACGAGTCCGTACCGTGGCGGATGCCGAGGTTATCTTTGACTATGCGAGTCGTCCAGAGGTTTCTTACCCAGCTGGCTTTCCACCCGTCAAGACCTTGGAAGATGAGATTTATTACCTAGAGCATATCCTTCCCGAGCGCAATCAAAAGGACAATCTCCCAGATGGTTATGGGATTGTGGTCAAAGAGACTGATAAGATTATCGGCTCTATTGATTTCAACCATCGCCACGAAGACGATGTGCTGGAGATTGGCTATACCTTGCACCCAGACTATTGGGGACGAGGCTATGTTCCAGAAGCAGCGCGTGCCTTGATTGATCTAGGTTTTAAAGATTTAGGACTTCACAAGATAGAACTGGCTTGCTTTGGATACAATGTCCAAAGTCAACGCGTCGCTGAAAAACTCAGTTTCACTCTTGAAGCTCGCATAAGAGACCGCAAAGATGCTCAAGGTAACCGATGTGACAGTCTGATATATGGCTTGCTGAAGAGTGAGTGGGAAGCTCAACACTAAAGAATAGAAATAACTAGAAAGGACACACACATGTCTAAAGAACTTTCACCTAAATACAATCCAGCCGAGGTTGAGGCTGGTCGTTATCAAAAATGGCTTGATGCGGATGTTTTCAAGCCTTCAGGCGATCAAAAGGCTAAGCCTTATTCAATCGTGATTCCACCACCAAACGTGACTGGGAAACTTCACCTTGGTCACGCTTGGGATACGACTTTACAGGATATCATCATCCGTCAAAAACGCATGCAAGGTTTTGATACACTTTGGCTCCCAGGGATGGACCACGCAGGTATTGCCACTCAGGCTAAGGTTGAGGAGCGCTTGCGTGGTGAGGGCATTACGCGTTATGACCTCGGTCGTGAGAAATTCCTCGAGAAAGTCTGGGAATGGAAAGACGAATATGCCACTACCATCAAGGAACAATGGGGCAAGATGGGGCTCTCTGTAGACTACTCTCGTGAGCGTTTCACTCTTGACGAAGGTTTGTCAAAAGCCGTTCGTAAGGTCTTTGTGGACCTATACAAGAAAGGTTGGATCTACCGTGGTGAGTTTATTATCAACTGGGACCCAGCAGCTCGCACAGCCCTTTCTGATATCGAGGTAATCCACAAGGACGTTGAAGGTGCCTTCTACCACATGAACTACATGCTGGAAGATGGTTCACGCGCTCTTGAAGTGGCGACAACTCGTCCTGAGACTATGTTTGGGGACGTTGCCGTTGCGGTCAATCCAGAAGACCCACGCTACAAGGACTTGATCGGTAAAAACGTCGTCCTTCCAATCGCTAATAAACTCATCCCAATCGTTGGAGATGAACACGCAGATCCTGAATTTGGTACTGGTGTCGTGAAAATCACTCCTGCCCACGATCCAAACGACTTCTTAGTTGGTCAACGTCACAACTTGCCACAAGTCAATGTTATGAACGACGACGGAACCATGAATGACTTGGCCTTCGAATTTGCAGGCATGGACCGTTTCGAAGCTCGTAAGGTAGTCGTTGCTAAGTTGGAAGAAATCGGTGCCCTCGTTAAAATCGAAAAACGTGTCCACAGTGTTGGTCACTCAGAGCGTACAGGTGTAGTGGTTGAGCCACGTTTGTCTACACAATGGTTCGTCAAGATGGACCAATTGGCCAAAAATGCTATTGCCAACCAAGACACAGATGATAAGGTAGAATTCTACCCACCTCGTTTCAACGATACCTTCCTTCAATGGATGGAAAATGTCCACGACTGGGTAATCTCTCGTCAGCTCTGGTGGGGTCACCAAATCCCTGCTTGGTACAATACTGAGGGTGAAATGTACGTCGGTGAAGAAGCTCCTGAAGGTGACGGATGGACTCAGGACGAAGACGTCTTGGATACTTGGTTCAGTTCTGCCCTTTGGCCATTCTCAACTATGGGCTGGCCTGATGTCGACTCAGAAGACTTCAAACGTTACTTCCCAACTTCAACCTTGGTTACAGGTTACGACATCATCTTCTTCTGGGTGTCTCGTATGATCTTCCAATCCTTGGAATTCACTGGCCGTCAGCCATTCCAAAACGTTCTGATTCACGGTCTCATTCGTGACGAACAAGGACGCAAGATGTCTAAATCTCTCGGTAACGGAATCGACCCAATGGATGTTATTGAGAAATACGGTGCCGATGCCCTTCGTTGGTTCCTTTCAAACGGATCTGCACCAGGGCAAGACGTGCGCTTCTCTTACGAGAAAATGGATGCTTCATGGAACTTCATTAACAAGATCTGGAACATCTCTCGCTACATCCTCATGAACAATGAAGGTTTGACCCTAGAGCAAGCTACTGCCAATGTCGAAAAAGTTACCAACAAGGAAGCTGGAAATGTTACAGACCGCTGGATTCTCCACAACCTCAATGAAACCATCGGAAAAGCTACTGCTAACTTTGACAAGTTTGAGTTTGGTGTAGCTGGGCACATTCTCTATAACTTCATCTGGGATGAGTTTGCGGACTGGTACGTTGAGTTGACCAAGGAAGTGCTTTATAGCGATAACGAAGAAGAGAAAGTCATCACACGTTCTGTTCTCATTTATACTTTGGACAAGATCCTTCGTCTCCTTCACCCAATCATGCCATTCGTGACAGAGGAAATCTTTGGACAAATCTCAGAAGGTTCTATCGTTACAGCAGAGTATCCAACTGTCAACCCAGCCTTTGAAGACCTTACGGCTCACACAGGTGTGGAAAGTCTTAAAGACTTGATCCGTGCTGTTCGTAATGCGCGTGCTGAAGTAAACGTAGCACCAAGTAAGCCAATCACGATTCTTATTAAGACAAGCGATAGCAACTTGGATGCCTTCTTTAATAGCAATGTCAACTACATCAAACGCTTCACAAATCCAGAACACCTGAAAATCGCATCAAACATCCCTGCACCTGAACTCGCTATGTCAAGCGTCATCACAGGAGCAGAAATCTACTTGCCACTGGCAGACCTCCTCAATGTCGAAGAAGAACTGGCTCGTCTCGACAAGGAACTGGCTAAATGGCAAAAAGAACTGGATATGGTCGGTAAGAAGCTCTCTAACGAACGCTTCGTAGCCAATGCTAAACCAGAAGTCGTCCAAAAAGAACGCGACAAACAAGCCGACTACCAAGCGAAATACGATGCGACAGTCGCACGTATTGATGAGATGAAGAAGTTGGTGAAATAAACACAGAAACACGGTGGCAAGCCGTGTTTTTTTGGTATAATGAAATCAATATCTATTGATGGAGAAAGTTATGTCCAAACACCCTCATTATGAATTGTTAAATTTAATTGGCTATGGTCTTGCCAAATTTGATAAGTTATTTATAAAAGAGTTTCAATGCTCTAGTAAATCTGAGTTTTATCGTTATATAGTCTCTTTGGGTATCGCAGAAACAACTGGGGTAGTTAAAAATAGAATGGATTTATTCGACCCTTATTTTGATAACAATAGAAAAGGCTGGTGGCAAAAAGCTGAGGTCTACCGTTTTAGAAAAGATTTAATTGACATGATGTTTGGAAATGAAGATGTTCATAATTTTGCAGAAATCGTTAAAATGCTACTTGCAAGCGAAGGGAAGAAAACAGGCATAGCAGTCATTGAAAAGCCAATAGTCCGAACTAAATTTAAACGTCTACAAGAAACTGGAATGGAAGCAGAAAATTACTTTATACTCCATTTTGATAAAGAAGAAAAATTTCAAGGTGGACAATTAACCGATGCCCGCCTTTATGGCGATGGATATGATTTCCAAGTAGATGTTCAAGAACATTCTTACCTTGCTGAAGTTAAAGGTATTCGAAAACCTAAAGGACGGATTCGTTTGACTGCCAGAGAATTTGAGAAAGCAAAAGAGTTTCAATCAGATTTTATTTTATCCTTGGTCACTAACCTAGATGACATTCCAAAGCTAGTGTTAATCGATAATCCTTTGAATCATTTTGAATTCAAAAAGAGTATCATAAAAAACGAAGTCATAGAATACAGAAGTCTTGAAGATTTATATTAGAATTTTACAATTTTCCTACTCCTGAAAAACCTCCTGATTTATTCAGGAGGTTTTTATTTATTTCCTCACAACCAGCCTTCTTCCTCGGCAGTTTTGGCTGCTTCGGTTCGGTTGCTTGCGCCTAGTTTGGAGAGGATATTGGTCATGTAATTACGGACGGTGCCGTTTGAGAGGTAGAGCTTATCCGCAATTTCTTGGTTGGACAGCCCCTGTGCAACTCCATGCAAAACAGCGACTTCTTGCTCGGTCAAGGGATTGGGATGGGTCATCATGACTTCCATCAGCTCTGGAGAATATTCCTTGCGTCCCTCTAACACCGTATGCAGGGTTTGCATGAGCTCGGCGATGCTCCGCTCTTTCAAGACATAGGCGTCGACTCCTGCTTTGACCGCTCGTTCAAAATAACCTGGACGTTTAAAGGTTGTAACGATAACCACCTTTGTTTCAGGCACTTCTTGTTTGATCCACTCGAGCGCTTCTAGTCCTGTCTTGACTGGCATTTCGACGTCAAGGATGGCAATATCTACTGCTTCTTTCCCCAAAACCTCAATAGCTTCAGCTCCATTTTTCGCCTGCAAGACGGTCTCCACATCTGGTTGAAAGCTTAAGAGCTGGCACATGGCATCTCTAAGCATACTTTGATCTTCTGCGACTAATACTTTCATCTACTTTCTCTCCTTATAAGGCAGATGCACGCGCACTTCTGTGGGATCTTTCAAACTGACCAGCTCTACTTGACCAGAGAAGGCTGCTGCACGGTCACGGACTGTATGGAATTCATTTCCTTTTACAGTTGCAAATCCTTTCCCGTCATCTCTAACTGTCAGGACCAACTCCTGATCTGTACGTTCCAGTTTTAGATAGGCTTTTGCAGCTCTGGCATGCTTGATGATATTGGTCGCCAGTTCTAACAAAATCATAGCAGCCGTCGACTCTACATCCTGGGTCAAACTAGCCTTGTCTAATTGATTATCAACCTCAACCTCAATCCCAGCAATTTCTAGCATCTTCTTAACAGTCTCAAGCTCTGAAGCTAGGGTCCGTGATTTCAGATTTTCCACAATGGTTCGCACCTCATTCATGGAATCCTTGCTGATCTGGTGAATTTCTTTTAATTCCTTTTCCACCTGTGGATAAGCCTCCATCTGAAATAACTGCAAGGCTAAATCTGTCTTGACACTCAGCATAGCAAAGGTGTGTCCCAAGCTATCATGCAAATCCTGACCGATACGACTGCGTTCATTTTCAGCAAGCAATAGATTTATCTGGGCATTTTGCTTAGCCTGAGCTTCTTTCAAATCCTCCACAATCCGAATCCGAACCATACCAAATGTCATTAAATCGACAAAAGTAAGAATTACAAGTAGATAGAATAGAAACTCAACTTCGATTCTCTGAATAATCAAAAGTTGGCCCACAACAAGCACTTGAGTAAGGAGAAAAGTCCAGACATGTAAAGACTTTAAACTACGTACACCAAAATGATAAATTAAGAGATTGGAAAGGAAAAAGAAGAACCAGATATAATTTACAGCAACAAAGGCGGTATTCCCAGCTACATAGACCAGCATGAAGCCCCAATATAGCCAAGATAGGCGCTGATTCTTAGTTGTTAAAACACCCAAATACGCCACTACAAATAGAATATCAATCAATAAATGCCAGGCAGAAAGCCACCCAGTCACTACAGGTAGGATAGGGAAAACCATAAAAATCAAACTGGCCCAAAACATATAGTGTATGCTTTTTAGTCTTTCAAGCATTAAGCATTCTCCTTATGACCTTGAAGGTAAATGGTCAAACCAAACAAAACTGCTGAAAAAACAAGTAGATAAACTGTGGCTGATAAATTGATGCCACCCTCGTTTAAGAAGGTCTTGAGCAACTCCATCAACTGATAGCTTGGTAGGCGCTTCCCGATTGCTTGCATCCAGTCTGGAAATAAAGAGACAGGCATCCAGAGTCCGCCTAAAACAGCCAAGCCAAAGTAAAGAAGATTGCCCACGACAGACATCAGCTGACTGGACGGTAAGAGAGTCAGGGTTAAGCCAAGTGCTACAAAGGCAACACTTCCTACTATCAGCAAGAACGCAGCCCCAATCCAGTTTCCAAGAGACATATCCACACCTCTTACAAAATGCCCAACTGAGAAAACAACCAGAATTGAGACCAAATAATCAACCATCATACTTGTTATCTTTGATAGATAATATTCTACCATATTTACAGGGGTATGGCGCAATGTTTTCTGCCAGTTGTTGATTTTATCGGTATGTAAGACAGCTGGGAATGAAAACATAGCTGTCGACATCATGGAAAAAGCCGTCATGGAGATGAGGTAGTCGCGCATAAAATTCGCGGGCCCACCTGGTGTGTCCTGGTACATGCCTGAAAAGAATAAATAGAAGGCTGTCGGCATCCCTACGGATAATAGATAATAGACTAATTGTCGTTTAGTCAATAGAAATTCTATCTTGTTTAGTGCGATCCATCGTTTCATCTTAGTCATCTCCCTTTTGTGTTTCTTCAAAGATTGTATCTAGCAAACTACGGTTATTAACTTCGATTTCTTGTATGCTACATCCTGCTTGAACTAACAGTTCCCAAAAAGCATTTGCCTCTCGTGTGACTACTTGCAGGGCATCTTGTTTTTGTGACCAGTTTTCAACCAAGTTAGACTGCTCAATGACTTCCTTGTATGCTAGAGGAAGGATAAAGTGCTTTTCAATCTCCTCACTGCGCATGGCTAGAGGTGTTGTATCGCGAATCAACTCTCCCTTATTCAAGACCAAAATCCGGTCAGCTGTATGCTCTACTTCTTCGATATAATGGGACGAATAGAGAATGGTAACTCCCTTAGCTTTTAGCTCCTGAACAATTTCCCAAAAGCGTTGGCGGGTTGAGGTATCCATGGCCGCAGTCGGTTCATCTAAAAAGACAAGTTTTGGTCGGCCAATCAAGGTCAAGACAAAAGAGAATAGACGCTTTTGCCCACCTGACAATTTTTCTGCAAATTGCTCTTTCTGTTGCTGGTCAAACTGCAATAGTTGATCGATTTCCTGGTTGCTCAAGGGGTTTGGATAAATACTTTGAAAGAAAGCAATCAGCTCTTTGACCTTTAATTTCTGAACGATGACATTTTCTTGAGGCAAGTAACCTCTGATATAGTCTAACTGAGAACTCGTCACTGGCAAGTCTTGGATAGATACTTGACCGCTTGTAACCAGTTTATCTCCTAGCAAACAGTCCAAGAGTGTGGTCTTCCCAGCACCATTGGGCCCAATCAAGGCGACGCATTCACCTTCAGCTACCTCAAAGGAAATACCCTTCAAAATAGCCTTGCCCTTGATGTTTTTATTTAGGCTTTCTACCTTAATCATGTTCATGATACTCTCCTTTCAGCCACTCCTTTCCCATCGGAAAGGCGATAAAAATCATAAATACTATACCCCAGGCACCGCGAATGGCTTGGTGCAGGAAGGCTTGATCAAACCAACCTGTAAACATTTCTACCAACCATACCACTAGTGATAGTCCAATAAAAAGATAGAGAATCGCTTTTTTCATTTTTCAAACTCCTTTTTCACATCTGAGACCAATTTCAAACCTTCTCGGATAAGCCAAGACATCATGCCAAATCCTGCAAATAGCTCCCAAGGAAAATGATAGAAGCTTTCATCCAATCCTGAAAACATGAGATAAGTCATGACTCCTGCTGCTAATAAACTCATTGCGACAATTACTTTATGTTTCATTTTTTTCTTCCTCCATTTGATACATCTAGTATAATTCTTTGAAGGTAGAACCACTAGAAGCTTCTGTCATGAGGTAATATGACAAATGTCACAAAAAGTCTAATCGCTATGAAAATAGAATTCTCTGAAAATCAAAAAGAGGTCGGGAAAATCCCGGCCTCTCTTTTTTATTCTTCCTTAAATCCATGTAATTTTAGTGCAGCGATTAGTGTATTAGGCTTTTTAAAGTCTTCTATACTATCCGCAAGTGGCTTAAAGAAATATGTATTTTTTACTTTATTCAAATCTGCTTTTTCAAGATCGAGTTCCGTAACGACTCTCATCTTTTTGTCCTCGGTGATAAAATATTCTACATTAACACCTGGCTCATCCTTAATTTCAGCATATTCTGGACTATCTTCCATAGCTTCACGGAAAATTTCTTGGAATTCTTTTGGAGTAACTCCACCAGGAATCTCCTCGTTCATTTTCCCGAGCATCTCCATATTGAACTGCTTAACAACATCTGTATAAACAAAGGTCATGGTGATATCAAAATCATCCCATTTCCCTTTAAGAACTTTAGTTTTTTCTTCTTTTGCTTGTTTGGTTGTCGTTTGACTTGTAGCTGTATCACTCGCTTTACTCTTGTCATTTGAGCGGTGAGGCAACAATTTACTGCAACCCACAAGTAGAGTTACCGAAACAAGCGTTAATCCAAAGATCTTCTTCAATTTGAATCTCCTATTCCACACTGAAGAGATATGGATAAACCGGTTGTTGACCGTGGTGGATTTCTACTTCGACATCTTCGAATTCTTCTGCGATTTCTTGGGCGATTTGGTTAGCCAATTCTTCGCTTCCGTCTTCTCCAACATAGAAGGTTACGATTTCACTATCTTCATCCAACATATGTTTCAAGGTTTCAGTCAGGGTTTGGTGCATGTCAGGGTTTGATACGAGGATCTTACCATCTACCATACCAAGATTGTCATTTTCGTGAATTTCTAGACCATCGATAGTCGTGTCACGAACGGCTGTTGTTACACTACCGCTGACCACATCACCAAGAGCTGCAGTCATACGTTCTTTATTCTCTTCGATAGTCTTGCTTGGGTCAAATGCTAGAAGGCTAGTCAATCCTTGAGGAAGGGTACGAGCTTCTACCACAACAGCTGGTTGTTCCAATACTTCCGCTGCAGATTGAGCTGCCATGAAGATGTTTTTGTTGTTCGGCAAGAAGATGATGTTACGAGCATTAACTTTCTCAACAGCCTTGACAAAGTCTTCTGTCGAAGGGTTCATGGTTTGTCCACCTTCGATGACATAGTCCACACCTTGAGCACGGAAGATATCTGCCAATCCTTGACCAGCTACTACTGCGATAAGGGCATATTCTTTTTCTTCAGCTGGCTTGCTGACTTGAGCTTCTTTTTCTACTTGTGCTTCGTGTTGGTTACGCATGTTATCGACTTTAACCTTGACCAAGCTACCATATTTGAGACCTTCTTGCATAACAAGTCCTGGATCTTCTGTATGGACGTGAACTTTAACGATTTCATCATCGTTAACAACGAGTAATGAATCCCCAAGGTCGTTCAAATAGTTACGGAATTCATCGTAGTTAAACTCTTTAGCATAGGTTGGACCTTGCTTAAGGGCAACCATGATTTCCGTACAGTAACCAAAAGTGATATCTTCTGTTGCCACATGTCCAGCAACAGACTTATGGTGTTCTGCATTGATCATTTCACCCATATTAGCTGGAGTCGCTACAAAGTCCTCAGACGCACTGTATTCACCAGTAAGAGCTGAAAGGAATCCTTCATAGATGAAGACTAAACCTTGACCACCTGAGTCCACAACGCCAACTTCCTTCAAGACTGGAAGCATTTCTGGAGTTTTAGCAAGGGCCGCTTTAGCTCCTTCCAAGGCTGCACGCATAACCTCAACGGCATCATCTGTCTGCTCTGCTTTTTTCTTAGCACCGATGGCAGCACCACGTGATACAGTTAAGATAGTTCCTTCAACAGGTTTCATAACAGCCTTATAGGCTACTTCAACACCAGATTGGAAGGCAAGAGCTAGGTCTTTTCCTGTTAACTCTTCTTTTGTCTTGATAGCTTGCGAAAATCCACGGAAAAGCTGAGAAGTGATAACTCCAGAGTTCCCACGCGCACCCATCAAAAGACCTTTAGCCAAGATACTTGCAGCCTCACCAACAGTTGAAGCTGGTTTGTCTGCTACTTCTTTGGCACCATTTTCGATCGTCATTCCCATGTTTGTTCCTGTATCTCCGTCTGGAACTGGGAAGACGTTTAATGAATTGACATATTCGGCTTGCTTATTTAATCGAGTAGAAGCAGCCTGGACCATTTCTTGAAATAGGCTTGTAGTAATATTTGACACGATTATTCTCCTGCAACTTTGATATTTTGAATGAAGACATTCACAGTCTGAGCAGTGATTCCAAGTTGATTTTCCAAACTAAAACGTACACGCTCTTGGATGTTTTTTGATACTTCGCTGATTTTTGTTCCGTAGCTCAAGACAGTGTATACATCAACTGCAATGCTACCATCTTCAGCCGCTTTAACGACTACACCTTTAGAATAGTTTTCCTTACCAAGAAGGGCTTGGAAATTATCTTTGAGGGCATTTTTACTAGCCATACCGACCACACCAAAAATCTCAGTTGCTGCTCCGCCTACAACAGTAGCAATCACATCATCTGTTAGTTCGATTTGACCATCTTTTGTATTAATTTTTACAGTCATCTTTTTTTACCTCAACTAGTTGATACTCTATTTTATCATATTTCAGCCCAACTGTAAAAGCAGAATGATGTATCATCGGATATTTGCTTGATTTTTCAAATGATTTCAGCTGTCGAGTAAAACAAAAAAGACCCTGTAGGTCTTTTCATGTTTATTAAACGCGTTCTACTTTTCCTGATTTCAATGCACGAGCTGAAGCCCAAACTTTTTTAGGTTTACCATCGATAAGAACAGTAACTTTTTGAAGGTTTGGTTTTACGGCACGTTTAGTTTGGTTCATCGCGTGTGAACGGTTGTTTCCTGATACAGTCTTACGACCTGTAAAGTAACATACTTTAGCCATTGTGTTTTCCTCCTATTAGATCTAATATAGCGGATGTGCTAGCACCACATACCGTACTATGTTATCACACTTTCTCCATTTTGGCAAGGGAATTGGAAGATTTTTTTATTTAGCATAGACAACTTCTAGTTTTCCAAAAGCCACCTCTCCACGGACAATCAGGGTCTTACTTGTAGGAGCTACTGAAGCATCTGCCTTAGCTGCACCACAAAAAGTTTCTACCTTTAGATCGACTCTCCAGTGTTGAGGAACATATATGACTGCATTCCCAAATCCAACTTCTATTTTTAAGGTTGCGGTATCACCTAACATCTCTGCATTATCATAATAGATCTTGGCATTTCCGAAACCGACTTCAAACTCGTCTTCTACCAATTCTTGATCTTGCTTGTAGAAAGTCCCGCTACCAAATGCAACTTCCTTATCTGTAAGGATGGTCTTTTCACCATCATACCACCATTTTTTCCCATTCCAAGTTCTGTTAGAATGAGTGAGTGCGCTGACACCCATTACGATTAATATACTAGCCCAGAACAATGACTGATTGGGAATCGGTAAAATATCATAAAAATGATTAGCAATCATGAGGGCCACTAGGGCTGTAACGGTGGCTGAAGTGAAATGACGACGAAGGATTGCCTCAACTGATTGATAGGCAAAAAATCCAATACCGATCAAGGGCCAAATTTCCCCTTCAAGTGAAGGAATACCAAAATTTCCCTGTAACAATACTAAAGCTGCCAATACTAGCAACACAATACCAAATACTTTCTTTTTCATGTTCTTACCTCATGTTTCTTAGATTTTCTTTTAGGAGGGATTGGTAGTGTCGTGACACGTGCACCTCCTTGTGGGTCTGATAAAAGGAAATAGTTCCTGTCCCTGAGAAGGACTTGTCCACCGAGTAGACCTGCCGAAGATTGGCTATGGTCGACTTGGATACCCGACTGAAATAGCGGGGCAGGATGGACTCTAACTCATAAAGCTTGAGTCGAACCTCGTAGGCCTCTTTCTGGGTGTGGGCGTAAATCTTGCTACCTTCTGTCTCAAAAAAGAGAATTTCTGCCAAGTCTAAGTAATACTCACCCGTCCCCTTGTAAAAGATCAACCTAGGAGCCTTGGTTTCTTGCAAGAGTCGTTGCAAGTCAGCTATCTCATCTGTCAGGGCTGCAGCCTTGATGACAATCTCTGTCTCAGCTAATTCACTATCAATCTCGATTCGTAACTTCATCCTATCTCCTTTCTGCATCTACTATACCAAAGGCCAGAAGACTTTACAAGGGCAAAAAAGCAAGTGGTCACTTTTGACCCGTAAGTGGTTACGAGGCCAAGCCCACTTGCTTTGCTTCTTACAAAATAAAGAAAAGGATTCCCAAGAGGAGGCCACAGGCGTAGCCAACTAAAACATCCTTGGGATAATGAACACCACCTAAAACCCGCACAAAGCCCAGAAAAGCTGATAAGATCAACAAAACCAACCCCACAGGGAGATTTGCATGCAAGCAAGCAATGGAAATGATGGTTGCTGAAAAGACATGGCGACTAGGCATTGAATTACCGGAACTATCCTTGTCTAGAAGCGGGACAATTTCCCAAGTTTCATAGGGACGGGGTTGATTGATCCACTTACGAACTAGCGTCAATAGGAGAAAGCCTAAAGCTGGAACTAAAATATAAGCAGAAAGTTCTTTCCCAACCCCTTTACTTACAAAGTTTGTTCCCAACAAGGTCAAGTAAGCTAAGGGCATCAGAACTGTCATCATACGATTAAAGACTCGCATCAATTGCAATAATTGTGGATGTCGAAGAAGACCTGATTTCCTCTTATCGTACCACTCTTGATAGTTTTTCATCTGTTTTCTCGTTGTTTCTAGATTTTACACAAGAAGCCTGACAGAACGAGTCTGCTAGCATCTCCTACTCTAGTATAGTGCAGAAAAAGAAGGCCGTCAAGCCTTCTGAGATTTATTCTTCTGCTTGGTCTTCTGTAAATTGACTATTGTAGAGATCTGCATTATGGATAGTTGACAAGCCTTGGGCGATGATATTTGAGATAAAAAATCATCCCGAGTGACTCCTCAGGATGAAAATCAACTGTTCTAATTAAAATCCATCAACGTTGGTATAGATTTTTTGTACGTCTTCGTCATCTTCAAGAACGCCGTAGAGTTTTTCAAAGCTTGCAAGATCATCACCTGACAATTCCACTTCTGATTGAGGAATCATCTCAAGTTCTGTTACTTGGAATTCTTCGATACCAGACTCACGCAAAGCAACGATAGCCTTGTGAAGGTCAGTTGGAGCTGTGTAAACAGTGATTGTTCCTTCTTCTGCTTCTACATCGTCTACATCGACATCTGCTTCAAGCAAGAGTTCAAAGATAGCATCAGCGTCGTCACCAGAAAATACGATGACACCCTTGTTGTCAAAGAGGTAAGATACTGAACCTGAAGCTCCCATGTTTCCGCCGTTTTTACCAAAGGCAGCACGTACATTGGCAGCTGTACGGTTAACGTTTGAAGTCAAGGTATCTACGATGAGCATTGAACCATTTGGCCCAAAGCCTTCGTAACGTCCTTCTGTAAAGGTTTCGTCTGTATTTCCTTTTGCTTTATCGATTGCCTTATCAATAACGTGTTTTGGCACTTGCGCTTGTTTAGCACGGTCGATAACGAATTTCAAAGCTGAGTTTGATTCTGGATCTGGATCACCTTTTTTAGCCGCTACATAGATTTCTACACCAAATTTTGCATATACTTTAGAGTTAGCTCCATCTTTAGCCGTTTTCTTGGCTACGATATTGGCCCATTTACGTCCCATTAGGAATCTCCTTTTTTCACATTTTGATCTTTCTTATTATAACACAAGTCTAGTCGATTTTCACTAGAGGAAATGGATTTTTCTTTTATAAATGAAGCTAGGATTGTCCGCCGACAGCCAAGATTTTCTTGCCTTCTTTTATCCAAGGGTGCTGAGAGAGTGAGATATAAAGCTGTGCAGTCATAACAAGCCAAAGTAGCGGTTCACATAGAATCACACCTGTATAACCTGCCCATGGAATAATCCAAGCGACGAAAACAATTTTCCCGATAAACTCGATAAAACTAGATATGAGGGGTAAGAGTTTTTGACCGAGTCCCTGCAAACTATTTCTATAAATCAATAAAAGACTCAAAAATGGATAGAAAACAGAACTAATACGTAGGTACAAGGTTCCATTTTCAATCAAGTAACCATCTGTTGAACTCGCTAAGAAAGAAACTAGGCTAGGACTTGAAAAAAATAGGAACACACAAGCAAAGGTTGCCCAAGCCATACTCAAATAGCTACCTAAACGAAGACCTTGGACGATACGATCTGGACGTTTTGCCCCAAAGTTTTGAGAGATAAAAGTCGTCATAGAAGCCGAAATTGCCGTCATTGGCAATAAGGCAAAGGCCATGATTCTACGTGCTGCCGTTTGGGCACTGATAATAACTGCTCCAAAGCCATTAACAGAGGATTGTAAGACGACACTTCCGACAGAGACGATTGAACCCATCAGCCCCATGGCTAGCCCCTGCTCCAAGAGATCAACATAGAGATCCTTATTCCATCTGAAGTGTTTAAGTTCTGGAAGAAGCTCTGGAACACTTTTTCGGATATAGAAATAACAGAGAATAGCGGACAAACCTTGCGAGATGATGGTTGCAAGACCTGCAGACTGAACACCCAACTGCAGTTGTGTAATAAAATATAAATCTAGAATGACATTAACAATGGCTGAAAAGATAAGAAAGGCAAGCGCCGCAAGGCTATCACCAATCGAGCGTAGTAATCCTGCAAAGAGATTATAAGCAAAGCTAACTCCCACACAGCTGACAATCATAGAGATGTATTCATAAGATTGGGGGAGAATTTCTATGGGAGTTTCTAGGTACTGTAAGAGTGGATAGAGGCCGAAGAAACCCATCAGCATCACAAGACCACTCAGGATTGCACCTAAAATCCAAGTCGCTGCGACAGCCTCTTTAATCTTTGTAAAATTACGAGCACCATAAAGCCGAGCAATAACAACTCCCATCCCATTTCCGACTCCGAGAGCAAAGCCAATAATCAAATCAAAAATAGCTGTCGTAGCTCCGACTGCCGCCAAGGAATTCTGTCCTAAAAAACGCCCAACAATCAAAATATCAGCTGTATTGTATAGTTGCTGAAAGATGTTGGACAATAGAATCGGTAATGCGAAACTAATCAGTGAAGGAAGGATGGGACCATGAATTAGGTCCACCGTTGATTTTTTATTCATAAGGCTATTATATCAGCTTTCAAGAGCTTGAACAAGGTCAAGAACGGTATCTCTTCTAAGAAAGCGATTGCCTTCTAATAACCAATTTGATATAATCATGACTGAAAAGGAGGCTATGTATGAGCTTAACAAGCCAGTTAATTACAGATATATTCCCAGACCTTGAGAAAGTGGAACAATTAAACAAGGAGGCCTTCCCTGAGGAAGAAAGGGTGCCCTTAGACGAATTTTTACTGTATCAAGATAGGGATGAAGCTCACTTTTTCGCCTTTTATAATGAGGAGGAGTTTGTTGGCTTTGCTTTTGCCATTTCTAATCAAAAAGCTTTCTACATCAGTTTTTTCGCTATCATGCCTCATTTACGTAGCCATGGTTATGGAAAAGAAATTATTGAAAAGTTGATTGACTTTTATCAGCGGACCATGATTCTTGAAGTGGAAAGACTGGATGAAGACTGCGATAACCTAGAACAGAGAAAAGCCCGAATGGAGTTCTATAAACAAAATGGTTTCAAAACAGCCAACGCTTTTTTAGAGTATGAGGGTCTTAGTTTCGAAATTCTCTATCGCGGGGAACACTTTGACGAAGAAGCCTATCGTAATATCTTTCAAAAATTGCAAGACGAGAATTACTTCGACTTCCACATCGAATACCGTCGTTTCAGTGACCATTAAACAAGTTAATTCCATATACACTGACAGTCATTTTTAAGCTGGTGAGCTTTAAAACTCTACCGATTTTTAACATACAAAAAATGCATGCAATCTATAAGATTACATGCATGTTTTTATTCTTAGTTACAATGTAGCTTAAGCTTCTGCTCCGCCTTCTGGAAGAATGAAGTAAAGAATAGCGTAAGCAAGTAAACCTGATCCACCAGCTAAAGTGAACAAGATCCAAAGAACACGAACTAACATTGGGTCCATGTTAAAGTAGTCAGCAAGACCTGCACAAACACCACCGATTTTTTTATCTTGAACGTTACGAACTAAACGTTTTTCCATTTTAGAAATCTCCTTTTTTTGTTATTCCCGTTTATTCTATCATCAAATTAATCAAAAAGCAATAGTTTCCTGGTTTTTTCTAAGAAAATAGGCCTTTTATTCGCTTTTCAGAAAGATTAAATTTCAAATGATTAAAAATTAAAAAAAGTGGAGAAACTCCACTTTTACTGTTTATTCTTCGATTTCGATTCCAAGATCATCGCCAAGATCAAGTGTCACTTCTTGATTAGCAGCTTCTTTCTCAGTTGATGCTGCTTTTTTAGATCCTGCTTCTTCTTCAATCAAGCCAAAGTGAACACGCACTTGATGATCAATCTCGTCAAATACCTCTGGATGATCTGCCAAGTATTTCTTAGCATTTTCTGAACCTTGACCAATCTTCTCATCATTATATGAGTACCAAGCTCCAGCTTTTTTGATAATATCAAGATCACTTGCAATCTTCAAGAGTTCACCAGTTCTAGAAATTCCTTCTCCATACATGATTTCGACAAGAGCTTCTTTGAATGGTGGAGCCACCTTATTTTTCACAACCTTAATCTTGGTTTCCTTACCTACATTGGTATCTTTTTGGTCACCAGTCCCCTTGATTTGTGTGCTTCCGCGAACATCCAAACGGACTGAAGCATAGAATTTAAGGGCGCGTCCACCAGGAGTTGTTTCTGGATTTCCAAACATAACTCCTACTTTTTCACGCAATTGGTTGATAAAAATAGCGATAGTCTTTGTCTTGTTGATAGAAGCACCGAGTTTACGCATAGCTTGGCTCATCATACGAGCTTGAAGACCAACGTGGCTATCTCCGATATCTCCATCGATTTCCGCACGAGGAACAAGGGCTGCAACAGAGTCGATAACGACAAGGTCAACCGCACCTGAGTCGATCAATTTCCCTGCAATTTCAAGACCTTGCTCACCTGAGTCTGGTTGTGACAAGAGCAATTCATCGATATTAACGCCAAGAGCTGCTGCATAAGCTGGGTCTAGAGCATGTTCAGCATCGATAAAGGCTGCAATTCCACCTTCTTTTTGAGCTTGCGCTACAGCGTGAAGGGCAACTGTTGTCTTACCTGATGACTCTGGACCGTAGATTTCGATGATACGTCCCTTTGGATAACCACCCGAACCGAGTGCAATATCAAGTGCCAAAGAACCTGAACTCATGACTTGTACTTTTTGTTCTGCTCGTTCACCCAAGCGCATGATTGAGCCCTTACCAAAATCTTTTTCAATCAATTTAAGAGCATCATTCAAAGCTTTTTCACGATCAGCACCAAATTTTTTACCAATTTCATCTAATTTTTTTGTTGGTTTTTTTGCCATTTTATTCTCCTGTATTTTAATGGTCCCTAGACCTTATTCTATTATATCAAAAGTCACTTACTTAATAAAGCTTTGAGAACTAAGTTAAAGGCATGCATAACAGCAATTTTACGAACATCTGTTCGACTCCGTCCTCCTATATTGACACGTATGACTTCTGTACCCGATTCTTGAGACAGTCCTATAAAAACTGTACCTGCCGGATGACCTTCTAAACTTTCAGGTCCTGCCACTCCTGTCAAACTAATCCCAATATCGGATGCAGTTTTTTCTCGTGCCTGCTCAGCCATTTTCTCTGCTGTATAGGTTGAAACAACACCATGGATTTCTAATTCTGCTTGTGGAATATCTAGCATTTTAGCCTTTTCTTCCAGACTATAAGTCACAAAACCACCTTTAAAGATAGCAGATACTCCTGAAAAATCTGCTATGCTTGCTTGAAAGAGACCTGCTGTCAAACTTTCTGCAGCGGTAATACTTATTTGTCTCTTTTTTAACTCTTCCACTACAAGACTAGCTAGACTTGTCTCATCCCCATAGCCATAGCAAAGCTCTCGAAGGGAAGTACCTTCGAAAGTATCTCGACTTAAGATCTGCTCCTCTAAAGTATTCAAGGCCGCATCAGCCTCCTCTTTGCTCTTAGCCTTAGTCGACAAACGCAAGGTAACTTCCCCAGTTTTTGCATAGGGCGCCAAGGTTGGATCCGTTTGTTGTTCAATTAAATCTGCTAAGATCGTGACTAGCTGACTCTCTCCTATCCCAAAGAATCGCAGGACCCTTGAGTATAATTTAGCGCCTGTCATCAATCTTGGCAACAACTCATTTAGAACCATCGGTTTCAATTCACTAGGTGGTCCAGGTAAAACAACATAAGTTACCCCTTCCACCTCAATCATGCCACCCACTGCTAAACCCGTCTCATTGGCTAGAGGGGTTGCTCCTTGAATAATCTGAGCTTGACGCTCATTATTTGGAGTCCGGGCATAATCAGGTCTCTGGGCAAAAAAGTCATCTAATTTCGCCTGTGCTTGTGCATCAAAAACTAAATTTTTTCCTAAGAACTTTGCCACCGTTTGTTTGGTCAAGTCGTCTTCTGTAGGTCCCAATCCTCCTGTTAGTATCACTAACTCACTCCGTTCTCGAGCTATCTCTAGCACGGACAAAAGACGAGCCTCATTATCTCCAACAGCAGTTTGAATATAGACATCCACACCTATTTCAGCTAGTTTTTCAGATAAAAACTGAGCATTAGTATTAAGAATTTGCCCTGTCAAAATCTCAGTCCCAACAGCAATAATTTCCGCTTTCATTTCTCCCTCCTACTTATCAATTCGAATTTCTTTGAAAAAACCGCAGGAAAAATCCTACGATTCGATAAATCTATGGCAAGCCAGACGATTTGGCTTCTTTTGTAACTATACTCTATTGAGTCATCATCACTCATTCTTGTTCTTCTTCAATAATTGTTGCTTCTGAGAGGACTCCTGGATTTTGATTATTGATTTCTTCGTACAAGACCACATTTGTTTTTAACTCAGTTACTTTAGGTTGGCCCAATGAAGTACGTAATAAATTCTGAATCTCTAACATATGTTCTGAAGTAACAATTTGGTAGGAGCCTCCCTCAATCGTGGTATCTTCACCTCGTAACTGATGAGTTTCAATATTTTTAAAGGATTCTTGATAGCCTAGCAATTGTGGAATAGTAGAAGTCGTAATCTCAATATTTGTCTGCATATTGTCGCTAAGAGCTTTCAAGATATCTTGGTAGTGGGTTACACTATTTAAGCTTAAAATCTTTTCAATCACTCTTTGGATAACTTCACGTTGTCGTTTCTGACGACCATAATCTCCTTCTGGATCCTGATAACGCATGCGTGAATAAACTAGAGCTTCTTCACCATTTAGGTGTTGCTGTCCGACTCCGACGGAAATCTTGTTAAAAGGTTCCTGGTCTTGAATGGAGATTGGAAAACCTAAAGTATTGTTGACCGTAATACCACCTACAGCATCAACCATTCTTTGAAGGCCATGCATATTTACCATAACATAGCGGTCAATGTGGATATTCATCATATCCTGAATCGTCGAGATAGCTAGTTCGGCTCCACCACCCGCATAGGCGGCATTCAGTTTTTCCTCAGTAACAGTACCATCTTTGTGTTGAATTTTTGTCAAAATGTCCCGTTCCAAACTAATCATTGTTGTTTTCTTGGTCTTGGGATTGACTGTCAACAATATCATTGAGTCACTGTTACCTTCCCAGGGATCTGTACGTTCGATATTCCCCGTATCCACTCCCATAAGCAAGATTGTCAATGGTTGTGTTGCTTCAATAACCTTTGTTTCTTCCCCTATTTTTTTATAAGTTTTTGCCAAGGAACTTGTTCCTTGATTATAAATCGTATAGGCATATGTTCCCACACCTAAAATAGATACAAGAAGGAAGCCTAAAAACATTTTTAATATTTTTTTTATCATACACTCATTCGTCTATCAGTAATCCCATTAGGTAAACGTCAAGAAACTCTCCTCTTTCTGTACAAGCACCACGTTCCTGTAGCCCTTCTGTGATAAAACCCATTTTTTTATATAAATGGATAGCAGCAGTATTTCGTTTTTGTACGGTCAATTGCAAGCGTCGAATGACTCCACTAGATTTAGCCCATTCTATGCTCTCTTCCATTAAAACACTGCCTAAACCAAATCCCCAAAAGGATTTTTTTATACCCAAAAAAATATCTCCGATATGTCTGATTCTTGGTCGATGATCAGCTGTAATATTAATAACTCCTGCTAACTCATCATTCAAAAAAGCGAGCAAAGTAATCTGGTTATCAGACTGAGCCTGCTTGTCGATAAACATTTCCATTTCAGACTGACTGATTGAAATGCCATTTTCATCCAAACTCGTAAACGTAGACTCTTGTCCTATCTGATCTAAAAGAGCTAGCAGAACTTGAGCATCCTCAACTTCTGCCTCGCGGATTAAAAGTTCATACTCCATTCGTCAACCTCTCTAGTAGGCGACTTGCTCTTTGACCATGGGCATGACAACTAATTTCTCGTCCCTCATCTTTTTTGAGAATTTCTAATTCTAGATAGTCTGAAGGAAGATCTTCACCCAGTAAATGTCCCCACTCAATGACAGTAACACCATCTCCGAACAGAAACTCATCTAAATCAATAGAGTCGGCATCTCCTCCGATGCGATAGACATCTAAATGATACAAAGGCAAACGCCCTTCATATTCTCGAACGATGGTATAAGTGGGACTTTTAATCATCTGATTAATTCCTAGACCCTTGGCTAGACCCTTTGTAAGTGTGGTTTTTCCAGCACCTAATTCACCAGTTAAAATTAAAACATCATTTTTTTCTAGTATATTGCCCAACTTTTTTCCAAAAGCCATAAGCTCATCTTCATTTTTTGTGCGCATGCATCCATTATACCAAAAATTTTTTCGATTGTGACATTCCTAACAACAAAAAAGGAGGGAAACCCTCCCTCTTTTTTGAAAAAATTTCTCATTAATTTAGAGCCATACTAATGTAGTTCAAGATAAATAAAGCATCTAAAATCCAAATCATTGCATGGACATCTTTAATTTGACCTTTAACAATTTTCGTTAAAGTATAAGTGAGGAAACCAATAGCAATACCCTGAGTAATTGAGTAGCTGAATCCCATAAAGATAGAAGTAAAGAAGGCAGGAACTGCTTCTGACATATCATCCCAAGGAATATTTTTAAGATTAGACAGCATCATAATTCCGACAATAATCAAAATTGGTGCTGTTGCAGCTGAAGGAACAATAGCAAGAAGTGGGCTAAAGAAGCTAGATAGGGCAAAACAGATAGCAACTACTAGAGCTGTCAAACCTGTACGTCCACCAGCACCAATACCTGCTGCTGACTCAATATAAGTCGTAACGTTTGAAGTACCTGCAATGGCACCAACTGAAGTCGCTACTAAGTCAGAGTAAAGTGCTTTATCCAATTTGTCTGATTCATGGTTTTCACCATTTGTTGCAACGATACCAACTTTTTCACCTGTACCAATAAGAGTACCGATTGTGTCAAAAATGTCTGTCAACGAGAAGGCAAGAATAGCCATCAAAGTTTCAGGCAAACGAGAAGTATTTGAAATCAAAGACCCTAAACCTTCTGATCCAAGACCTGCACCAAACAAAGTTCCTAAATCGTTAATCGCTGCTGAAAGGTTGTTGCTTGCGAAATCAATGCTAGACAAATCAACAACACCAACTGCAATGGCAAGAACTGTAGTTGTTAAGATTGAAAGGATGATTCCACCTTTGATTCCTTTAACAACAAAGAAAATCGTAATGGCAAGGCCTGCAAGAGCTACTAGAACAGCCGGACTGTTAAAATCAACCAATCCAGGAACAGCTCCTGAATTAGCAGTGATTGCTGCTTGAGCCTTATCTGCACCTTCCCCTGCTACTGTATAACTACCTGGATCGATAGAGAATTTCAAGAGACCTGCATTCTTAATACCAACGTAAGCAAGGAATACCCCAATACCAGCAGAAATTGCTGAACGAAGTGTCGTAGGAATAGACTCAATAATCATTTTACGAACATTGGTTAATGTAATAATCAAAGAAATGATACCACAAATGAAGACCATACCTAAAGCTTCCTGCCATTTATAGCCCATACCAAATACAACCGTAAAGGTAAAGAAGGCATTAAGTCCCATACCTGGAGCCTGTGCATATGGCAAGTTTGCATAGAAAGCCATCATTAAAGTTCCGACAACAGAACCAATAATCGTAGCAAGGAATACCCCTTGAACTGGCATTCCAGTTTGTGAAAGCATTTGAGGGTTTACAAAGAGAATGTAACTCATTGCAAAGAATGTTGTTAAACCAGCAAGCACTTCTGTACGGACATCTGTCCCGTGCTCTTTGAGTTTAAATAGTTTGTCCATGTTTAATCTCCTTTTGTTTTTTACGAACAATGATAAAATTATATCATTAATCATTCAGTTTTTCAAGCTGTTTTTAAAATAATTTGAAGACTATTACTAGAATCAGTTCTTTCTATTTCCATTTATAGTCTGCTTTTCTTGTGTATTTTTGATATAATAGAAAACATCTTATCTGAAACTAGATTCGGGAGGATCTTATGACTAAAAAAATAATTGCCGTTGACTTAGATGGAACCTTACTCAATGGGGAGAGTAAACTATCTGATTTCACAAAAAAAACTATCAAAGAAATTTCAAAAAAAGGGCATCAGATCATCATTGCAACCGGACGCCCTTACCGCATGGCTAAAGATTTTTATCGTGAATTAGAGTTAGAAACACCTATGATTAACTTCAATGGATCTCTGACTCATCTACCTGGTAAGGTCTGGAAATACGAAAAATGTCTGACTGTTGATAAAAAGTATCTCCTAGATATGGTTGAACGTACAGAAGAAATTGAAGCAGACTTTATAGCTGGAGAGTACCGTAAAAAATTCTATATTACAGCGCCTGACCAAGAAATTGCAGACCCTAGACTATTTGGTGTTAAGAACTTCCAGCCTGAAAACCAATTTAATTCTGACCTGGTTACCAAGGATCCCAACTGTATTTTATTGCAGACTCGAGTAAGCGACAAGTATGCTCTGGCAGAAGAAATGAACAGTTTTTACAAGCACCAGCTTAATATCAATACTTGGGGTGGTCCCTTGAATATCCTCGAGTGTACACCGAAAGGAGTTCATAAAGCCTTTGCCCTTGAATATCTTATTGATGTCATGAATGTGGATAGAAAGAATTTGATTGCTTTTGGTGACGAACATAATGACACAGAAATGCTAGCCTTTGCAGGCACCGGATATGCCATGAAAAACGCCAATCCAGCTCTACTTCCTTTCGCCGATGAACAGCTTCCATTGACCAACGAGGAAGACGGAGTTGCTCACTTCTTAAGGGAATTATTTCTTTAACTATTAAATACCTTCCATACTTTTGAGCTAGATAAATTCTAGCATAAAAGTATGGATTTTTTTTGCTACAAACAAAAATCTTGAACCTGCGAATACAGATTCAAGATTTTTAAAAAATAGTTTACTTAATGTTCTACTTCTTTAAAACAATACGATCAGAAATTTCACGATCCATATCATCAATGATCATTTGATTACCATCTGCTACATAAACTTTGATGTCATCTCCAATATAGACTCTCTGGTTTTCTGGTTCGAAAGTTACCTTCTTAATTTCCTGATCACCATCAGGCTCTACTTCCGTCCATGTTCCAGTATTACCAGTAACAACGAGAGTAATGCTGTCTCCCTCATCTTGCCCTTTATAGGTTCCATCAATGTTAGTTACTGAACTAGCCGTCGAACTAGAAATAGTCGTTTCCGCTTGCTGACCAGTTGTTACTTCCGTACTGGTGCTTGCTTGAGTTGAAGGAGTTGCCTGCTCTTTTGGCGAACATGCAACTAAGAGACTAAGACTTGCCAAAGAAGCAAGAGAAAGTGTGAATTTTTTTAGTGACATAATGTCTCCTTTCTTTTAGTGGCTTAAAATCAGAATAACCCTGCTGAGCCACCACACCTTTACTATAACAAATAAAGATAGGAGGGTCAATCAAATGACTTTTGTTTCATAATACAAGCGCGAACCTCAGATATAAAGTAGAGAGATCCTGTCACAAATAGCAGGGCTTTATCTCCTGCAGAAGCTTCAAAAGTATCTATAAATTCTTGATAGGAACTAACTATTCTATAACCACTCAAGTCTTGCTCGCCTAAGGAGCCCTGATAGTTAAAACTCGTAACATAGAGATCCGCGTCAGGTAAATGCTCTGTTAAATAAGCAAGCATCCCACTGTAATCTTTCCGCTTTAGCGCACCAAAAAGAATTTGAGGCTGATACCCTTGCTGGATTTTTTCTTGGATAAACTCAACCAAACGCTCTAGAGCTGGTAAATTGTGAGCGCCGTCCAAATAGATGTGCTCAGTGACAGCTTCTAGCCTTCCAGCCCATTTAGTAGCTTGCAAGGCAGCACGTACCGCTTCTTGATCTACTTTCTCGTTTCTTTGTGCCATAAATAGTAGAAAAGCCTGCAAGGCAAGAGCTGCATTTTCCTCCTGATAGGCTCCCTCTAATCCCAATATTAGGTGATTAAAGTCAGCTAGAGAAGAATAGAAGTTCCCACTTCGGAAAGAAAAATCTTTATTAGCTTGGTAGAGACTTACACCCAAATTAGTAGCAGTTTTTTTACAAACGAGTTGGGCTTCCGGTGCTAAATTTGCAATCACAGCTGAGTTCCCGGGCTTAAAAATTCCTGCTTTCTGCTCTGCAATTGCTACCAGACTATCGCCCAAGGTCTCCTGGTGATCGAGGCCGATTGATGTGATGATTGCAATTTCTCCTGTCACGACATTGGTAGTATCAAGAAGTCCACCTATCCCAACTTCCAGTAGGACCAAATCTACTTTTTGCTCTTTAAAATAAAGCAAAGCAATCAAGGTCAGCAACTCAAAAAAAGATAGCTGATCGTGAGTTTCTAGAAGTCTTTGCTCCATTGCTTTGACTTGATCTGCTAAACGAATAAAATCTTCGTCCGATATGGGTTCACCATTGATACAGATGCGATCATGGATACTAACAATGTGGGGCGAAGTAAAGGTGCCAACCTTTTTGCCATGAGAAACAAAGAGTTCCCTCATAAAGGCAATAGTAGAACCCTTGCCATTAGTACCCGTTACATGGATGATCGGATAGGTTTGCTCAGGGTTTCCCAGTAAATCTACTGCTCTTTGCATCCGTCCCAATCCTGATCTAAAATTCAAGCCAATCCGACTATGAAGCCATTTTTCAACTTCAAACATGCTGATCTCCTTAATAAAAAAGCGAAGATTCTCTTCGCTTTTTACTGATTTTGCTAGATACTAGCTAAACTTTATTTTTAGTGGGGGCTAAAAACGTCCACTGGACGTTCCAACTCTCTCCAGTTTCTGGGAGTTGGGGTGATACAGTCTCCCAGACTACCTGCGTTTCTATTTTCTAGCGCAGGGCTAAAAACATCCCCCGGATGTTTTTACTCCTCCATAAAGCTGTTGAAGACTTCTTCAATCATGTTCCATTCATCTTCTGAATCTTCAGGGATTGGTTGTAATTCGCCTTCTGTCCCATCTTCATTTTCAGTGAATGAGTAAGCTTGGATTTCCACTTGTCCATCTTCGTCTTCCTCTGCATTAACTGGTACAAGAAGAACATAGTTTTTACCAAATTCCTCTTTTCCGTCAATAGTCAATAGGATTTCAAATAAAGTTTCGTTTCCTTGCTCATCTACAAGTGTAATAAGTTCACGTTCTTCGTGATCGTGGTTGTGATCGTGTGACATAGTTTCTCCTCTGTCTTAAAATTTTCTATCTAAATAATTTTGCAAAATCAACTGAGCCGCTAATTTATCAATAACCTTTTTTCGCTTATTGCGACTAATGTCAGCTTGCTCAATCAACATACGCTCTGCAGC
The DNA here is from genome assembly GCF_900095845.1 of Streptococcus timonensis. Lineage (GTDB taxonomy): Bacteria > Bacillota > Bacilli > Lactobacillales > Streptococcaceae > Streptococcus > Streptococcus timonensis. The sequence goes on along the minus strand of NZ_FMIX01000003.1, from coordinate 111,287 downwards.
AACCGTAGTCAAGCGTTCATCTTGATACTCTACTGGCAAACCAAAAAGTTCTTCTAGCTTTGCACCATAGGCTTGACTAGCTTCCACTCGTGGTCCACTGGTATTGTTCATGTTTTTAGGTAATCCAACAACAAAACGCTCCACCTTATATGTATCAACCAACTCCTTAAGTCTATCAAAGCCAAATTGACCTTGTTCTTCATTGATTTGGATAATTTCAAGCCCTTGTGCTGTAAAACCTAGCGGATCGCTAATTGCTACACCTACCGTTTTTGAACCAACGTCCAATCCCATAATTCTCATAGATTATAGATCGACTCCTTGTCCCTTAAGGTAGTAGCGAACCAACTCTTCAACAATTTCATCGCGTTCATACTTACGAATTTGATTTCGTGCATTGTTATAACGAGGAACGTAAGCTGGGTCTCCACTGAGAACATAGCCCACAATTTGATTAATAGGGTTATACCCTTTTTCATTCAATGAAGCATAGACATCTGTCAATGTTTCACTGATCTCTTTTTTATTGGAATCGTCCAATCTAAAACGTACGGTTTCTTCAGTAAATCCCATTCTAACACCCTCTTTCCTTAGAATACTACTATTATAGCATATTCCCAGTCTTTCTACAAATGACACAACCTGATTTGCTTGATTTTCTGCCTTTTTCTTACTGGACAGTTGCGCCACTTGCAACCCGATTTTCAATATATTCCTCTGGTTCGTATTTTAGCAGGTTTTCAAGGCCGATATTTTTAAAATATTCGTCTTCACTAGCTTTTTTAATATCCATCACTTGGAAGTCATAACTTGTCTTTGTTTCCATCTCCGTTTCACTTAAGAGATTGGACTCTAGACTAAATCCAGTGAATTTTCGAGTCTCTTGAACCGACTCGTCCTTATCTTCAGCTTCTTTCAGTGCTTTTTTCGCCTCTTCCAATCCATGTTCAGCAATGTAATCTTTCAACTCTTGTGAAACTGGACGTTTTAGTTGAATGGTCATCGACAAAAATTGTTTTCCCTTATAGGTAATTGTCTGAGTCTGTTGAACTCCATTTTCATCAACTGGCAATACCAATGTCTTGGTGACCACTGTGTTTTTAGTCGCATTTTCTAGAACTGGTAAGGTAGACTGGAGAGCCTCTTGACTATTTTCAGTAGTCGATGTTCCAGAATCTTTTTTCTGGCCACATCCAACCAGTAAAAATAGGAAGGCTAATGTCCCAATAAGAATTTTATTCATGATTCCTCACATTTTATCCTTGTTTAAATAGCAGAGAAGGCTAGGAATTATCCCAGCCTTCATGTTTTATAGTGCGGCACGTAAACGTGCTTCAGCGTTTTCTACATTACGGACAGAGCGTGGCAAGAAGGCACGAATGTCATCTTCTTTATAGCCAACTTGCAAACGTTTCTCGTCAACCAGAATTGGGCTTTTTAGGATACGTGGTGTCTCCATGATTAAGGTGAGCACCTCATTGACACTCAAATCTTCGATGTCAACACCTAGGGCTTTAGCATAGCGATTTTTCGATGATACGATGCTAGCAATTCCATTATCAGTCTTGGTTAAAATATCAAGTAGTTCTTCTCGCGAAATTCCTTCTTTTCCAAGGTTTTGTTCTTTATAACTTAACTGGTGGGCATTGAGCCAGGTTTTAGCTTTTTTACAGCTAGTACAACTTGAGACTGTATAAATTTTGATCATGTACCTACCCCTTTCGCTACATGTTTCTATCAGTATAATCTATTATACCATAAAAAACATCCGACTTGCGACCTATTTTTGAAAAAAATTAACTTTTTTTGAGATTTTCGAACTTTTTTCTTGACAAATTACGAACTATAACCATTCTTTATATTTTTTTATATAAAAATTCTTGATTGTTGTGACACTTATCATATACAAGAAAATAATGAGGACTAGGAATAAGAAGTAAGGAATTCCCAATGGTGCTAAGCGAAGGACGCCAGCTAATGCTCCATAAGGCAGACTAGTAACAAAAATTGCAGCAAGTAAAGTCATAAATACCACAACCCAAGCTGGACGACTCTGTACAAAAGGAATTTTAGCAGAACGGAGCATATGAATAACCATGGTTTGAGACCACATAGATTCAATGAACCATCCTGTTTGGAATAAGATAATAAACTGAAGGGCAGATTCAGCCCCGTGAACATAATGGTGGCCTGTCACCAAAGGTACAATGATAAAGTATAGGAAGATAAAGGTCAAAATATCAAAGACAGATGAGATTGGACCCATCCAAACCATAAATCTAGTAATAGATTTTGCTTCCCATGTATGGGGTTGTTTTAGGAAGTCTTGATCCACGTTATCAAACGGCAATGCCACACAAGATAAATCGTAGACTAGGTTTAGGACAATGAGATGAACAGGAGCCATTGGTAAAAATGGCAAGAAGATACTTGCAACCAATAGTGAGAAGATATTCCCAAAGTTTGAACTAACTGTCATCTTAATATATTTGGTCATGTTGGCGTAGACCTTCCGGCCTTCAACGATACCTGTTTCAAGAACCATGAGATCCTTGTCCAGCAAAATAACATCAGCTGTTTCCTTTGCGATATCTACTGCTGTATCAACGGAAATTCCAACATCTGCCACCTTCATAGATGGGGCATCATTAATACCGTCACCCATATAACCAACGGCATGACCATTTTTCTTCAATTGTAGAATAATTCGAGCTTTTTGGTCAGGAGACAATTTGGCAAAGACTGTTACACTTTCAACCGCTTCTGCTAATTCTTGGTCTGTCATTTGGTCGATATCAGCTCCCAAAAGCATCAGCTCAACATCCAAACCAACCTTTTCACAGATGGCTTGAGTTACTTTTTCATTATCCCCAGTTAAAATCTTTGTTCTGACACCATGCTCAAGCAAAGCTTGGATAGCGGGTGCTGCAGATGGTTTTGGTGGATCCAAGAAGGCAAGGTAACCTGTAAGGATCATGTCACTTTCATCAGTCACAGCATAGGCATAATCTTCACGTAGACCTGACTTGTAACCAACACCTAATACACGTAAACCTTGACGGTTTAATTGACTAACTTCTGCCAGTACTTCTTGGCGAATACCTTCCGTAATAGGGATTATTTCTCCACGATATTCCACATGTGTCGAAATGGTCAACATTTCTTCCAAGGCGCCTTTGGTCACCATACTAACAACATTGCTATCATCTTTGACGATAACACTCATGCGTCTACGTTCAAAATCAAATGGTAGTTCGTCGATTTTTTGGAAGCTGGTGTCTAGATTTTGTAGGATAACATGTTCCTTGGCTTCTTTTTCAGTTCTACTGATGATGGCACGGTCCATCAAGTTTTTCAAGCCTGTTTGAAAATGTGAATTTAGATAAGCTCTTCTTAAGACTGCCATATCCAAATCACCATGGATATCCAAAGGGTATTCTAAGACAATCTCATCTTGCGTTAGAGTTCCAGTTTTATCCGTACAAAGGATATCGATTGCTCCTAAGTCTTGGATAGCATTGAGTTTTTTGATGACTACCTTTTCCTTGGCCATGATAATGGAACCTTTTGCTAAGCTGGCTGTAATAATCATCGGAAGCATTTCTGGTGTCAGTCCGACACCCACGCTCAAGGCAAATACTCCAGCCTCTAGCCAGTCTCCATCGGTCAAACCATTTGCGAAAAACACGATTGGAACCATGACAAGCATCAAGCGGATCAAGAGCCAGGAAATGCTATTCATTTCACGCTCAAAAGAAGTTGGTTCATCGTAAGTATTAAGAGTTTGCTCGATAGCTCCCATCATGGTATCATCCCCAACTGCTAGGACCATAGCTGTAGCACTTCCTGAGATAACGTTTGTTCCCATGAAGGCCAAAGATTCTGCTTCTAAGAGGCTATCTATATTTTGACCAGTGGCTTTATTTAAAGCTAACTTTTCAATGGCATCACTTTCTCCAGTCAAGCCTGACTGTTGAACGAAAAAGTCGCGGGATTCGAACAAGATGACGTCTGCTGGAATCATATCTCCAGCGCTCAATTTCACGAGATCTCCCACAACCAACTCATCGATTGGCAACTCTTGCTCAAGACCATCGCGAATAACAGTTGCAGTGTTGACAATCATTTTTGAAAGATTGGTTGTCGCCTTGTCGCTCCGCAACTCTTGGACAAAACGGATGCCTCCTGATATCAAGACTAAGACAACAATAATGATAGAGGTAGTTGGATCCTCTTGACCAGGTTTGGCAAGCCAGACGTTTGTAACGAGAGATATAAAGGCAATCACAAGCAAAATGATTGTGAAAGGATTGATAATGGACTCATAAATCTTTTTAAAGATGGAATCCTCTTGACCTTTTGTGATGGTGTTTCCACCATATAGGTCACGGTTTTCTTCGACTTGTTCTTGGTCTAAGCCTTTTAGACTTGTATGGTAAAAAGCTAAACTATCTTTTAATGGAGTTTGAATAGCTGCTGCTAATCTTTCTTTTGTAGTTTTCATTGGTTTCTCCTATCTGTATGAATAGTGATTTCATACTCAATGAAAATCAAAGAGCAAACTAGGAAACTAGCCACAGGCTGTACTTGAGTACAGCAAGGCGACGTTGACGTGGTTTGAATTTGATTTTCGAAGAGTATCATACACAGAGACCAATCACTTTATAGGGACAAAACGACACAAATCAGCGATTGGCTGTGTATGTGCGGTTCTGGATGATCGTCAATTTGCATCGTTTGTCTCCTTTCTTTGTTTTGAAACAGCAGAAAGCCCTGCCATAAAATGGCAGGACTAAAAACTTATTATCTGTTTTCGTTCAAGCTTTAACTCCATAGGGCGATGTAATGAGCTTAGTCTTGACCTTCGCGACCAGGACTGTTGACCAACGAGTAGTGTCTCCACTGCTTTGCGGTAGTCATCCGTATCCCTATGGTAGCCTCACCTACCGTTTTCGCCTTTCAGTATAAACCTTTAACTAGTAAAAGTCAACGATTTATCTCATTTTTCTTAGATTACGATTAATTCTTTTGGAGCAAGGGTTAATAATTCGCAACCGGTATCTGTAATCAAGATATCATCTTCGATACGAACTCCATATTTACCTTCGATATAAATACCGGGTTCATCAGTCAAGACCATACCAGTTTTGATAACTTCTTTGGAAGTTTGGCTAAAGTAAGGCTCTTCGTGGATATCAAGTCCAATACCGTGTCCGATACCGTGTGTAAAGTATTGTCCATAGCCTGCTTCCACAATGATATCACGAGGGATTTTGTCAAAGTCACGGAAACCTAAGCCAGCCTTAGCTTGGTCAATCAATGCTTGGTTAGCCTTTAAAACAGTGTTGTAGATTACTGCTTGTTCGTCGCTGACATGGCCTAGGTAGATGGTACGAGTCATATCACTTACATAATGCTCGTAAAGGCACCCAAAGTCCATAGTGATAGCTTCGCCTAGTTCTACTGGCTTGTGCATTGGGTGGGCATGGGGTTTAGAAGAGTTGATACCACTCGCTAAGATTGTGTCAAAAGACAAACCTGCCGCTCCCAGCTCACGCATACGGAAATCAAGGAAGTTGGCAATTTCAATTTCAGTCTTCCCTGGCTTGATAAATTCAAGGGCATCGTGGAAAGCTTGGTCTGATATTGAACAAGCCTTGCGAATAGTCGCAATCTCTGTCTCGTCCTTTATCATACGAAGAGCTTCAACAAACTGTGTCTGAGGAATTAATTCCAAACCTTCAAAAGCGGCTTGCATGCGGTGGTAATAAGAAACCGAGATTTCATCTTCAAACCCGATACGAGAAAGACCCATGTCTTTAGCAATTTTTGCGATAGTAGTCAACTCGTCACGTTCTGCAAAAATCTCAAAACCAGTAACTTCCTGCTTAGCAGCGATGATATAGCGGGCATCCGTCACCAAAATTTGACGGTCACGACTGATAAAGACTGTTCCATTTGAACCCCAAAATCCTGTCAAATAGTAGACATTTTTAAGGTTGTTGATAATAATCCCATCTAATTCTTTTTCTTGCATTTTATCGAGAAATGCTTGCACACGTTTATTCATGATGTAACTTTCCTTTCAAATACTGTCCTGTATAGCTAGCTTCATTAGCAGCTACTTCCTCTGGAGTTCCTGTTGCAATGATGGTACCACCACCAACACCGCCTTCTGGACCTAAATCAATGATATGGTCTGCTGTTTTGATGACATCTAGATTGTGCTCAATCACGAGAACTGTATTACCATCATCTACAAAGCGAGACAAGACCTTCAGTAGACGCGCGATATCCTCGGTATGAAGACCAGTTGTCGGTTCATCTAGAATGTAGAAAGATTTACCGGTCGAGCGTTTATGGAGCTCGCTAGCCAGCTTCATACGCTGCGCTTCTCCACCAGAAAGTGTCGTGGCTGGTTGTCCCAAGGTCACATAGCCTAGACCAACATCTTTGATCGTTTGGAGTTTGCGTTGAATTTTCGGAATGTGTTTGAAAAATTCTACCGCATCGTTAACGGTCATATCTAAAACTTGCGAGATATTCTTTTCCTTATAATGAACTTCTAGGGTCTCACTGTTATAACGGGTCCCGTGGCAGACTTCACAAGCTACGTATACGTCTGGCAAGAAGTGCATTTCAATCTTGATAATCCCGTCACCTGAGCAGGCCTCACAGCGACCACCCTTAACATTGAAACTGAAACGACCCTTCTTGTAGCCTCGAATTTTGGCTTCATTTGTCTGAGCGAAGAGGTCCCGAATGTCATCAAAGACACCTGTATAGGTTGCAGGATTGGACCTTGGAGTTCGTCCGATAGGACTCTGGTCGATGTCAATCAAACGATCTACATGCTCAATCCCTGAGATAGTCTTAAACTTTCCAGGCTTATCTGAATTGCGGTTAAGCTTTTGAGCAATGGCTTTTTTGAGAATGCTGTTAATAAGTGTCGACTTCCCTGAACCAGAGACACCTGTCACCGCGATAAATTTCCCGAGTGGGAAGCGAGCGGTGATATTTTGCAAGTTATTCTCACGCGCACCTGTCACCTCAATAAAGCGACCATTTCCTACACGACGTTCTGACGGCACTGGAATGGCACGTTTGCCTGACAAGTACTGACCTGTAATTGACTTACTGTTGCGAGCCACCTGTCTAGGAGTTCCTGCCGCAACAATCTCTCCACCAAAGACCCCTGCACCAGGACCGACGTCAATTAGATAATCTGCCTCTCGCATGGTATCTTCATCATGTTCTACTACAATGAGAGTATTCCCTATATCACGCATCTTTTTCAGACTGGCAATCAGACGGTCATTGTCCCTCTGGTGAAGACCGATAGACGGCTCATCTAAGATATAGAGGACTCCTGAGAGATTGGAACCAATCTGGGTCGCTAAGCGAATACGTTGGCTCTCCCCACCTGATAATGTTCCTGCAGAACGAGAAAGGGTCAGATAGTTGAGACCGACATTATTGAGGAAGGTCAAGCGGTCCTTTATTTCCTTTAGAATCGGACGAGCGATGATAGCTTCATTTTCAGATAGGCTTAGTTGATCAATAACCTCCAAATGGTCTGCGATAGAGAGGTCTGAAACTTCTCCGATATGGAGTCCTTTTTCTCCTCCTACTCGAACAGATAAGGCCTGGTCATTGAGACGATATCCGTGACACGTGCCACAAGTTAGCTCATTCATATAAAGACGCATTTGTGTGCGGGTATAGTCGCTATTGGTTTCATGATAGCGACGCTTGATATTCCCTATAACACCTTCAAAAGGAATGTCGATGTCGCGAACTCCACCGAATTCATTTTCATAGTGGAAATGGAATTCCTTACCATCTGAACCATAGAAAATGAGAAGTTTCTCCTCCTCAGACAAGTCCTCAAAAGGAGTATCCATATCCACTCCAAAGGCTGTCATGGCTTGTTCTAGCATATTTGGATAATAGTTAGAAGAGATAGGATTCCAAGGTGCTAAGGCCCCCTCACGAAGGGTTTTGCTAGCATCTGGTACGACTAAGTCCGTATCAACCTCTAGCTTGATCCCCAAACCATCACACTCGCTACAAGAACCAAATGGTGCATTGAAGGAGAAGAGACGAGGTTCTAGTTCTGGAACTGTAAAACCACAGACTGGGCAGGCATAATGTTCTGAAAAGAGTAACTCCGAATCATCCATAGTATCGATAACCACATAACCTTCTGCGATACGAAGGGCTGCTTCGATGGAATCAAAGAGACGACTACGGATACCTTCTTTAATGATAATACGGTCTACCACCACATCGATGATATGTTGTTTATTCTTTTCAAGGTCAGGAACTTCGGTCACATCATAGACAACCCCATCGATACGGACACGAACATAGCCATCCTTTTGAATCTTTTCAATCAACGTCTTGTGTTGCCCTTTTTTCTTACGAATAACAGGAGCCAAAATCTGCAGACGCTGGCGCTCTGGCAATTCCAAAACCTTGTCGACAATCTGCTCTACAGACGAAGCCTTGATAGCCCCATGTCCGTTGATACAGTAGGGTGTTCCTACACGAGCATAGAGGAGACGGAGATAGTCGTTGATTTCCGTCGTAGTTCCTACAGTTGAGCGAGGGTTTTTACTAGTCGTTTTCTGGTCAATGGAAATAGCAGGACTAAGACCATCGATAGAGTCCACATCTGGTTTCTCCATATTCCCTAAGAACTGACGAGCGTAGGCTGATAGACTCTCAACATAGCGACGTTGCCCTTCTGCATACAGGGTATCAAAGGCAAGACTGGACTTGCCCGAACCCGACAGCCCCGTCACCACAACTAGCTTGTCACGTGGAATTTCCACGTCAATATTTTTTAAATTATGGGCGCGTGCCCCATGGATGACAATCTTATCTTGCATGTTACTTCTTTCTAGTCCATTGTTGCTTTCCATTATACCAAAAAAAGTGAAATTCTATTACCAAAAAAGCCGAATTTGTAGTATAATAGTACGGTGCTAAAAATCACTTAAACACAGAATAGATTAGGAAAGGATAGGAGATATGAAACAAGTCTTTCTCTCAACAACAACAGAATTTAAAGAGATCGATACGCTCCAGCCGGGCACTTGGATCAATCTCGTCAATCCTACCCAAAGCGAATCGATGGAAATTGCTTCTGCATTTGATATTGATATCGCGGACCTCCGTGCACCACTCGATGCGGAAGAAATGTCTCGTATCACGATTGAAGATGAATACACACTGATCATCGTGGACGTTCCCATTACTGAAGAGAGAAATAACCGTACCTACTATGTGACCATCCCCTTAGGGATTATCATCACAGAAGAGGCCATTATTACCACTTGTTTGGAACCTCTACCGCTTCTAGATATCTTCATCAACCGGAGACTTCGGAATTTCTACACCTTTATGCGTTCTCGCTTTATCTTTCAAATCCTCTACCGAAACGCTGAAATTTATCTGACAGCCCTTCGTTCGATTGAACGTAAGAGTGACCAGATTGAAAGCCAGCTACATCAATCCACTCGAAACGAAGAATTGATTGAACTCATGGAGTTGGAAAAGACCATCGTCTACTTTAAAGCCTCTCTTAAAACAAATGAGCGCGTGATTAAAAAGTTGACCAGCGCAACTAGTAATATTAAAAAATACCTTGAGGACGAAGACCTGCTGGAAGATACCTTGATTGAAACCCAACAGGCCATTGAGATGGCAGACATTTATGGAAATATCTTGCACTCAATGACAGATACCTTTGCATCAATTATTTCAAACAATCAGAATAATATCATGAAAACCTTGGCCCTTGTGACCATCGTTATGTCTATCCCAACCATGATCTTCTCGGCTTACGGTATGAACTTTAAAGACAATGAAATCCCTCTAAACGGGGAACCAAACGCTTTCTGGCTTATCGTCTTCATCGCCTTCGCTCTGAGTGTTTCTCTCACTCTCTATCTCATCCATAAAAAATGGTTCTAACAGGAGTTACTATGTCACAGATTGATTTAAAAGAATTAACAAAGAAAAACCAGGAATTTATCCATATTGCAACCCAGCAATTTCTAAAGGACGGAAAGACAGATGCTGAAATCAAGGCCATCCTTGAAGAAGTCATTCCTCGTATCCTTGAAGAACAACCAAAGGGATTGACGGCTCGTTCTCTCTACGGAGCACCAACTCACTGGGCTCACAGCTACACTGAGAAAGAGCAATATGAAAAAGAGCACCCAAAAGAGAATGAGGATCCAAAACTCATGATCATGGATTCAGCTCTCTTCATCACAGGATTGTTTGCCGTAGTCAGTGCCTTAATGAGTCTCTTTTCAAACCAACCAGTAGCCTACGGTTTGGTAACACTCCTCTGTGTAGGGGCTTTTGGTGGAGTAGCCTTCTATCTCCTCTACCACTTCATCTACCGCTACTATAGTCCAGATGTTGACCGTAGCCAACGTCCTCCATTTTGGAAATCACTTTTGGTCATGCTAGCAACCATGTTTGCTTGGGTCATCATCCTCTTCTTCAGTAACTTCCTTCCACAAGCTATTAACATCAGTCTACCACCTCTTGTTTTGATGGTTATCGGAGGAGTTCTTCTTGCCCTACGTTTCTACCTCAAAAAACGCTTCAACATCAAGAGCGCAAGTGCAGGACCTGCTAGATATTAAGATAAACAATAAAAGTAGTGTGTTTTGTAGACAGACTACTTTTATTATGGCTCCAAAGCATTTTTCGATTCTCCAAAGAAAAGTAGCTACATTTTCTAAAAACGTTCTAATATAAAGGCCTCCCTTAGAATCCCGAGGTTTTATCCTTGAATCCAAGTTGTTTTTCTGTTATACTAATAAAGTAATAAGGAGAAATATATATGACTAAACAGAGAATTAATCAAATTGTTGGTTCAATTGGTGCCTTTATCGGAATTATTGTATTTATAGCCTACATCCCTCAAATTTTTGCCAATTTACAAGGAAACAAAGCTCAACCATTTCAACCTTTATCAGCAGCAGTCTCTTGCTTAATCTGGGTCATTTATGGATGGACAAAAGAGCCTAAGAAAGACTGGATTCTAATCATTCCAAACTCGGCTGGGGTTGTTCTTGGCGGACTGACCTTCCTTACTGCTCTATAAGAATGCAACTACTATAAAAAGCAACCACATCATTGGTTGCTTTTTTACTACTTTCTTGGTCTAAAAGTCTTCTTCTGACTCTAATTCTTGTTGTTTTCCCTCATCTTTTGTGATACAATAGCATCAATTTTTTCTAGGAGGATAATATATGACTTCTACTATTGGTATTATAAGTTTATCTAGTAGGACTATGGGTGAAGACTTTGTCAAGCACGAAGTGGACTTGGGTATTCAACGTCTCAAGGACCTCGGACTCAATCCTATCTTTTTACATCATTCGCTAAAAGGCTTAGATTTTATCAAAGAACATCCTGAAGCTCGTGCAGAGGATTTGATTCAGGCCTTTTCTGATGATAGTATCGACATGATCCTATGCGCCATTGGTGGAAACGATACCTATCGCCTGCTACCCTATCTTTTTGAAAATGACCAACTACAAAAGGTTATCAAACCAAAGATTTTTCTCGGTTTCTCGGATACGACCATGAACCATCTCATGTTGCATAAACTAGGAATCAAGACTTTTTACGGCTAATCCTTTCTAGCAGACATTTGTGAATTAGACAAAGAAATGTTGTCATATAGCCTCCACTACTTCAAAGAATTGATTGAGACGGGAAGAATCTCAGAAATTCGGCCTAGTGACGTTTGGTATGAGGAACGGACTGATTTTAGTCCCAAAGCCTTGGGAACACCTCGTGTCAGCCATGCAAATACAGGTTTTGACTTGTTACAAGGCAATGCTCAGTTTGAGGGAGAAATCCTCGGTGGTTGTCTTGAGTCTCTCTATGATATTTTTGACAACTCTCTACACGCAGATAGCACAGACCTCTGCCAAAAATACAAACTTTTCCCTGACTTATCCGACTGGGAAGGAAAGATTCTATTGCTAGAAACAAGTCAAGAAAAGCCTGAACCTGATGATTTCAAAAAAATGTTGCAGGCTTTAAAAGAAACGGGGATATTTGAGGTCGTCAGTGGACTCTTGGTCGGAAAACCTATGGATGAAACCTTCTATGACGACTATAAGGAGACTTTAATGGACACCATTGATAGCAATATCCCGATTATCTATAATCTAAACGTTGGCCATGCCACACCAAGAGCAATTGTTCCCTTTGGAGTCCACGCGTATGTAGATGCAACGGAGCAAGTCATTCGCTTTGACTATAACAAAGAAAGCTGAGATGAATTTCTCAGCTTTTTCTCATTATCATTACTGGATACTACTGATAGCTAAAATGATAAAGGAGAGGCTGTTCACTATCATATGGACGACCAAGGGATAGTAGATATTTTCTTTTTCTTTCACATAGATGATAGAAAAGGCTAAGCCTCCACCCAAGTAATAAATTGCATTGATCCACTCGGATAAATCCAAACTGTGCATATGGGTTAGGGCAAAGGCAAGTCCGACTATAAAGATACTCAACCAGCTTGATAGGTACTTTCTCAGATACTTCAAAAAAATCTGTCGGAAGAAGACTTCTTCTACCACAGGACCTATGACACAAGCAAAAACTGCTATCAGTAGGGGGTGTTCTTTAAAAGCACTTTGTATACTAGCCTCATTTTGCCCTTGACCACTCAATCCCAAAACTTGTTTCAATATTTCCGAAAGGAGAGCAAAAAGGATGGTTATTAAAAAGAGAAGAAGCCAGCCTTTTAAAACTTCAAAGAAAAATTTTCTTTTAGTCTTTCTAATTTCATTCCATTGTTGGATTAATCTGTCCTTGAACAAGAAAAAGCCGTACAAAGCTAATACTACATAAACTAGATAACTTGCAATGGCAGATGGTATCAAGAAAGACAACCATCTAACGCCATCAAACACAAAGAGAACTGTATAGAGAATCGAAAAACCAAGGACTCCCTTATGATGTCTTGACATAATTTATATCCCTTTCCATTCACAATCATTCTCATGGTCATCAACTAGCCCTGCTGCTTGTAAAAAAGACAAGACAGCGACTGGACCTGTGAACTTGAAACCTCGTTTTTTGAGATCTTTGGATATTTTCTCAGATAATGGCGTTTTAGCTGGTGCTTGAGCATAGTCAGGGACATCATTGACCATGGTTTCCCCATCTACAAAATTCCAAAGATAAGCATCAAAAGTTCCGAATTCTGCCTGTACTTGTAGAAATACTTGAGCGTTTGTGCGCGTCGCAAATATCTTAGCACGATTGCGGATGATGGCTGGATTATCCATCAAAGCTTCCAATTCTTCATCCGACATCTCTGCGACTGCTTGAATTTGGTAACCATGAAAAACCTCTCGGAAGGATTGGCGTTTGTTAAGCACTGTTTCCCAAGAAAGACCAGCCTGATATGTCTCCATACAGAGCAACTCAAAAAGGGCCTGGTCATCGTGGAGAGGTTGTCCCCACTCCTCATCATGGTAAGCTATATACAGAGGGTTGTTCATTTTAACCCAGCCACAACGTTTTGGCATAGAAATCTCCTATTTGACCAACATCTTAAGGGCCGACTTGATATAGTTCTCTGCTGTATCAGTCGTTCCTTCAAAGAATTTCTTGATTTTCTTGAGTTCCGTTGCCTTGTAGCCCAGTGCCAACATGGCTTCCATAGCCTCTTCCAATTCTTGGTTGTCACTGCTAGATGGAACTGCAGCCTTAGCAGGGAGGTCGTCCCCTGCCACAACCACCTTACCTTCTAGATCCAATACCATCTGTTGGGCTGTTTTCTTACCGATTTTAGGGAACTTGGTCAAATAGGTGATGTTCTTAGTCTCAATAGCTTGAACGAGGCCTGCATTGTCATCAGCTGCGATGATGGCAAGAGCGGAAACAGGACCAATGCCTGATACAGAAATCAAGCTGAGAAAGAGCTTTTTCTCGTCTTCTGAACGAAAACCGTAAAGTAGATGAGCATCTTCACGTACAACTTGATGCACATAGATTTGTGCTTCTTGGTTAACTTGCCCTGAGTATGCATAAGGGTTAGCTACATGCAAAATGTAGCCAATACCGTTAGCTTCTAGGACGATATATTTAGCAGTAATTTTGGTAATAATACCCTTTAGATATTCGTACATAATTTTCCCTTCAATTTATACTCAATGAAAATCAAAGAGTAAACTAGGAAGCTAACCGTAGGCATAACTTGAGTTAGGCAAGGTAAGGCTGATGCAGTTTAAATTTGATTTTTGAAGAGTATTAGTATTTGCCTAGTTCTCGTAGGCTAGTGTGATTTTCCTGAATGCGACGGAACATCTTTTCCATGTCTGACTTGGTAAAGTGTACCAAAACAGGGCGTCCATGGGGACAGTTGTATGGGTTGTCGCATTTAGAGAGCTGATAGAGGAGTTGTCTAGCTGAGTGGTCATCGATACGATGATTGGCCTTGATAGACCGCTTGCAAGACATCATAATGGCCAGCTCTGCTCGGTATTTCTTGATTGAAACTTCCTTGGTCAAGAGGAGCATATCACACATCTCATAGATACCTGACTCGATTTCCTCCTCTGCCATCCAAATAGGATGTTCGCGCAATATAAATTGATTCTCCCCGTACTCTGCTAGAAAGACACCTACTTCCTCTAAGAGAGGCATTCTTTCCTTGAGACGAAGGGCATCATCCGCAGGAAATTCAAAGATATAAGGCACTAGGAGTTGCTGCTGGCTCTGGTCAACATTGCCAATGCTTTCGCGGTACTCTTCGTACTTGACTCGCTCCTGGGCCGCATGCTGGTCTATGATATAGAGCCCATCTCGCCCTTGGGCAAAGAGATAGGTTCCATGCATCTGACCGAAAAATTCCAATTCTGGGAAGCTTGAAGATTCTTCTCGCTCCAGCTTATCATAAGCCTTATCCAGACTAGCTAGGTCTAACTCTGGATGGTCTAGTTGGTCATAGCTAGCTGGCTTTCTCTCTGCAAAATGCAGTTTAGCTGGTTTGGTTATCTGGTCTAAAGTTTCCTTAGCAAACAGATTCAAATCCTGTCTTTCTTCCGTCAGATTCACCTGATGGTCTGCCACCTCAGCTTGAGCTAGTCTGGTCGGCTCATTTTTTTCATAATAGAGCGTATTTTCTCTCAGTGGCAAAGTCGTTTGCTCTACCTTTTCACGATTGCGAACAGTAGATTTTGCCAGATTTTCCAAGGCATATGGAATCAAGGTCTGTTCCTTGAGACTCTTTGCAATAGCTTCTGAAACCAGCGCCATCAGTTCTCTTTCCTTGGAAATCCGCACCTCTTGCTTGGTTGGGTGCACATTGACATCTGCTAAATAAGGGTCGATATGGATGTGAATCACAGCCAGTGGAAAACGCCCCACCATGAGCTTGCTGCCGTAACCGTCAAGAATAGCACGATTAAGCAGGAAGTTTTTGATATAACGGCCATTGATGAAGAGGCTGATGTAGTTACGATTAGCCCGTGTCAATTCAGGCAATGAGACAAAACCAGAAATTTCAAAATCTAGGTCAGCATTCTCAATTTCAACCATTTTTTTGGCACTAGCTAAACCATAAATCCCAGCAATAGCTTGACGCAGTTGACCCGTGCCAGCTGTTCGTGTCATTTCCTTGCCATCACTAATCAAACTAAAGGAAATCTCAGGATGGGCTAGCCCTAGACGATTGACAATGTCAATGATATGAGACAACTCTGCCTGCTGGCTCTTCATATACTTGAGACGAGCCGGTGTATTGAAAAAGAGGTCTTCCACACAAACCTTAGTCCCCACAGGACTGGTCGCTGGAATGATTTCCTCAACTTCTCCCCCACGAGCCACTAGCTTGGTCCCGTGACTGGCACCGTCCACCGCTGTCAACAAAGTCAAAACACTGACAGATGCGATAGAGGGCAGGGCTTCACCACGAAAACCGAGGGTCCGAATCCGAAAAAGATCCGCTTGATTCTTAATCTTACTGGTCGCATGACGACGGAGAGCCAACTCGACTTCATCGTGGGGGATTCCATGTCCATTATCTGTGATTTGGATCTTCTTAAGTCCAGCTTCTTCAATCTCTACGATAATCTGGCTAGAGCCAGCATCAATGGCATTTTCAACTAGCTCCTTAACCACACTAGCAGGACGTTCTATTACTTCTCCTGCCGCGATTTGATTGGCCAAGACTTCTGGCAATTCAATAATATGAGACATCTTTCAGCCCCTTTCTTAACTATTTTTATCTATTTCTCTGAAAACAATACTCTTCAAAAATCTCTTCAAACCACGTCAGTCTCGCCTTGCCGTACTCAAGTACAGCCTTCGGCTAGCTTCCTCGCTTGCTCTTTGATTTTCATTGATTATAAGCTAGTGCTATTATACCATATTTCACTCGTTTCCAAAAAAGTCCAAGCAGCAACTTTCTCCCCTAAGATACTAGGCTATTTCCTGACTTTGTGGTACAATAGGTAGAAACAATATTTTAAAAAGGAGAAAAGACACATGCACATTTTTGATGAGCTAAAAGAGCGTGGTTTGATTTTTCAAACGACTGATGAAGAAGCTTTGCGTAAAGCCCTAGAAGAAGGTCAAGTTTCTTATTATACTGGCTACGATCCAACTGCTGACAGCCTTCACCTAGGTCACCTTGTCGCAATCTTGACAAGTCGTCGCTTGCAGTTAGCAGGTCACAAACCATATGCGCTCGTTGGCGGTGCTACAGGTCTCATCGGAGATCCGTCCTTCAAAGATGCTGAGCGTAGTCTCCAAACAAAAGACACAGTAGATGGCTGGGTCAAGTCTATCCAAGGACAACTTTCTCGCTTTCTTGACTTTGAAAATGGTGAAAATAAAGCTGTCATGGTCAACAACTACGACTGGTTTGGCAGCATCAGCTTCATTGACTTCCTCCGTGATATCGGAAAATACTTCACTGTCAACTACATGATGAGCAAGGAGTCTGTGAAGAAACGTATTGAAACAGGGATTTCTTACACTGAGTTTGCCTACCAAATCATGCAAGGATACGACTTCTTTGTCCTTAACCAAGATCACAATGTTACCCTGCAAATCGGTGGATCTGACCAATGGGGAAACATGACAGCTGGTACTGAGTTGATGCGCCGTAAGGCTGATAAGACTGGTCACGTAATCACTGTTCCACTGATTACAGACGCAACTGGTAAGAAATTTGGTAAATCTGAAGGGAATGCTGTTTGGCTCAACCCTGAAAAGACTTCTCCATACGAAATGTACCAATTCTGGATGAACGTCATGGACGCTGACGCTGTTCGCTTCTTGAAGATTTTTACTTTCTTGTCACTGGATGAGATTGAAGACATCCGTAAACAATTCGAAGCAGCACCACACGAACGCTTGGCTCAAAAAGTCCTCGCTCGTGAAGTTGTGACTCTTGTACACGGAGAAGAAGCCTACAAAGAAGCCCTTAACATCACTGAGCAACTCTTTGCTGGAAATATCAAAAACCTTTCTGTCAAAGAACTCAAACAAGGACTTCGTGGCGTGCCAAACTACCAAGTACAAGCAGACGAAAATCACAACATCGTTGAACTTCTTGTATCTTCTGGCGTGGTTAACTCAAAACGCCAAGCCCGTGAAGACGTACAAAACGGAGCTATCTACGTCAACGGTGACCGTATCCAAGACCTGGACTATGTCTTAGGAGATGCAGATAAGTTAGAGAACGAACTCACTGTTATCCGACGTGGTAAGAAAAAATATTTTGTATTGACTTACTAAACTGTTCAACATTTACCTATGAAAAAAGGAGTTAACCTCGAGAAAGGTAACTCCTTTTTGCTGTTAATAGTCCCCCACCTATCCCTTAATAGACAGGCTACGCAGTACAATACGTAAGGTTGTTAGATTATGTAAGATAGAGAGATTTGAAGGACTGAGCCAATTAAACAAGCCAAAGCCAATCAAACTACTATTTACGACAACGGTATCTTGAATATTCTTCTTGATGAGTGTTTGCAAAGATGATGATAGCGAATCCAACTCTTGGAAGAAATCCAAACGATTATCTAACAATAAGATATCGCTCATCTGCTTAGAAATATCTGCACTCTCATTCATCACCACACCGATATCTGATAGGGTTAGAGCCGCTGAGTCATTCAAGCCATCTCCAACCATCAAAATAGTGTGACCTGCTTTCTGCAGTTCCTCTACTAACTCAAATTTTCCATCAGGTTTCAAGTTTGTATAGACCTGATCAAAGGGCAAATCTTTGACTAATTCCTCTGTTCTAACCAAGGTGTCCCCTGTTGCCAGAATCAATTTTTTCCCTTGTGCCTTAAGTTTTTCCAAGGCTGCTTTTGCTTCTTTTCTCAAAGGAGTATGAATGCAGAACATTCCAATCAATTCATTCTGATAAGCCAAGAATAAGAGATTGTAGTGACTCTTGTACTCTTCAATTAAAGCATTTTGTTCTGAACTGATATGAATTTGCTCATCCTGCATCAAAACATAATTCCCAATAAGAACTGGTTGCCCATCTATATGAGATTTGATCCCCTTACTTGTGATATATTGGAGTTTCCCATGCATTTCCTCATGTTCAATCCCCTCTATCTCAGCTTGATTGACGATGGCATTAGCGATAGGATGATAGATGTGTTCCTCAAGACAGGCACTGATTCTTAAGATTTCTTCCTCACTATAATCTCCAAAAGGTAACACCTTTTCAACTATAGGATAGCTAGTTGTGATTGTTCCAGTCTTATCAAATAAGAAGGTATCAACTTCCAGGTATTTCTCCAGAACATCTCCATCCTTAATCACCATTTCACGGTTCAACCCCTCCTTGATAGCTGTCAAATAAGCTACAGGAGTAGAGATTTTCAAAGCGCAGGAGAAATCGACCAATAGGAAAGAAATAGCCTTAGAAAAAGAACCTGTCAATAGGTAAGTCAGCCCAGCCCCCAAGAAATTATATTTGACGACCTTATCCGCCATCTTGATGAAATAGCGTTGTTTCGTTTTCTTGTTTTCTTCAGATTTCTTCATCAACTCAATCAGCTGTAAAATACGGCTGTTCATCTGATTATCGGTTACACGAATGTGCAACTCTCCAGTTTCTAATACTGTATTTGCACAAACCAAATCAGACTCTCTTTTTTCAACTGGAAAACTCTCTCCCGTCAAGGAACTTTCGTTGACCATACCTAAACCTGAAACTACTTGTCCATCAAACAGAATTTCATTTCCTTGAGATAAGATCAAGACATCTCCTATTTGAACATCGGAACTCTTGATACTAACAACCGTATCCCCCTGTACTAAGAATACGTCGCTCTCTTTTGCAAGAAGGCTTTGTTCTAAATCTGTTGCAGTTTTTTTCAAAGACCACTGATCTAAATGATTCCCCAAATCAAGCATAAACATGATATTGCTAGCTGTCTTGGATTGGCTCATAAACAAGGACAATAAAATCGCCGAACAGTCCAAGACTTCCATCGTTAGTTCCTTACGCGCTAGTGTTTGATAGGCTTCTCTGATATAACCCAAAGCCTGATAACAAGTCCATATATAGCGAATAGGATATGGCACAAAACTACGAAAAATCATACGCTTAATCGCTGCACCTGAAACAATAGAATAAGCACTCTCTTCTCTACGAATGGGAAGAGTCATCAACTCAGAAACTTTTCCTTTATCAATTCTTTTTAAAAAGGCTTCTGCATTATCTAATACAGAAAAGCCTTCTTTTATACGTAGAGTAAAGTGCTGTTGATCCATGTAAAACTGGATAGACTCAATCCCCTTTTCATCTCTCGCCAAGGAACGAAGATAGTCTTGAATATCCAAGGTGAGTGAAAAAGAAGATGATAGTCGGATATGTTGGTATCCTCTATGTAGCACTTTAAAAGACATATTATTCACCTATAAGGCTATCTAATTGCTCTTCTTTTTTCTCTTGCTCGTACAAATATTTGGCATCTTGCAAGACATCGTCTCCATGTTGCTTCACAACAGAAACAGATGCATCTAGTTCGTCTTTCAACTTGTAAGCCTTAGCCAAAGCTTTAGAATAACCTTTTTTAGCTTCCTTACTTGCCAAGATTTTCAAACCAAGGGTACCAAATGCGACACCACCCAAAAAGAGTGATGATTTTTTCGCAACTTTTGCGACGCTTAATACTTCTTTTAACATACTTATTTCCTCCTTATCATTATTATAAAGCAATTTAGATATAAAAGCAATTTCATTCTATAAATTGGAGAATTAGTTTCATTTCTACTGAATCTCCCATCTACTTATTCCTAAAGTTGCTTTCATTTGCCTCTTTTGATACACTTAAACTATGAATACAAACCTCAAACCCAAACTCCAGCGCTTTGCTTCTGCTAGTGCCTTTGCCTGCCCTATCTGCCAAGAAAATCTGACCTTGGTAGAGTCTAGTCTCAAGTGTGATCATCGCCATTCTTTTGACCTGGCAAAATTCGGCTATGTCAATCTAGCTCCGCAAATCAAGCAATCTGCCAACTACGACAAGGAAAACTTTCAGAATCGCCAGCAAATCCTAGAAGCTGGCTTTTATCAGGCTATCTTAGAAGGTATCTCAGACATACTAGCCACTAATCCATCCGCAAAAACCATCTTGGACATTGGCTGTGGCGAAGGCTTCTACTCTCGCAAACTCCAAGAAGTGCACCCTGAAAAAACCTTTTACGCCTTTGACATCTCGAAAGACTCGATCCAGATTGCTGCCAAAAGCGAACCCAACTGGGCGGTCAATTGGTTTGTCGGTGACCTGGCTCGTCTTCCTATAAAAGATGCCAGCATGGATATCCTACTTGATATCTTCTCACCTGCCAACTACGGAGAATTCCGACGAGTCTTATCAAAGGACGGCATCTTAATCAAGGTCATTCCTACTGAAAACCACCTCAAGGAAATCCGTCAGATGGTACAGGATCAGCTGACTAAGAAGGATTATTCAAACCAAGATATCAAAGAACACTTCCAAGAACACTTCAGCATCCAATCTAGTCAGATTGCTTCCTTGACCAAGTCTATCACAGCAGAGCAACGCCAAGCACTGCTCAGCATGACACCCCTCCTTTTTCACGTTGACCAAAGCAAGATTGATTGGAGCCAACTGACAGAGATCACCATCGAAGCAGAGATTCTCGTTGGGAAAGCACTGTAAATAAATTTTTGAAATAATACAAAACCCACACCTCTTCTTGAGATGCGGGTTTAAAACACGATTTTTAACTGTCTTTCCGAAAAGTATAAAAAATTTTGACCTCTCCATTTATTTTCGATTCGAAATGACAAATTTATCAATAAATAGCAAGTGATATAAGGCAAGTGCTGCCCCATAACAACATCCATGAAAGGAGATTTCTTGATGAGTGAGCGGAAACGAAGAACTATTACCCCTATAAAGGCATGACCAAATTACAAAAAGAATCCAAAACAAATTAGTCCATTTATATTTTGAAAAATATTTTTTCCACATAAAAACACCCTCTTTCTTTACCACATTACTATTATAATACTGTTTGTAAACGAGTCTAAGAAACTTGAGGTGATTTCTAAGTAAGTTCCGAGGCTTAAATGTAGTGAAAACCAGCATTGTTAAGTGCTGGTTTTTTGTCTGACGCTATACCCCATCCAAAAGACTAGGTTATGGGGACTGAACACTAAGCTTTAAAAAAAGTTAGTTTATGAAGTTTAGCGATTGTTAATTTCCCAAACTGTACTCTATTTTTATTTTTTAAACCCCAATAACTAAGGGCAAGTAATGCTACAACCCAAGCAAAAGTGATCCCTAAACTGTCAAAATCCAACTTGAAATCTGGTTTATTAAAGAAATCTACATAAACTCCTAAGAAGCTTGTATCCATAAATTTCTTAACCTCTGAGCTAACTTGAGAAAACATCGGTAAGAATGAAAGACCAAGCATTGGAATCAAACCATAAACCTGAGCCTGAGTTTGTGTTTCTGAAATAGCTCCAATCACTAGATTTAAGAGAAATGTACATAATGCTACCAGAGAAGCTACTACAAAGTATACAGGATAATCTTTTGCGAAATCCACTTCAACCATAATAGGGAAGGAAATAACTGAAGCCAAGGCAAAGATTACAGGATAAAACAAAACGGAAACAAGATATTCTCCACGGCGAACTCCGCTTAAGATAAGAGTTTTAAAAATTCTTTTTTCTTTTTCCTCTGCAATAGAGTTTGAAATCATTGATCCAGAAGAAAATGAGAATGCCATTGTTAAAGAACTGAACAATAGTGTTTTCCCTTGAGTGCCATCTGTATTCATAAAATTTTGGAAGAGTAGAACAAGAAAGAATGGGAATACTACTTGTACCAAAGTGTTTTTGTTTGTTAATAATACTTGTGTCCTCAACCAGATAAGGGCTAAAATTCTCTTAAACATCTAATTTTTCTCCTGTCAATTTAATAAAAATATCTTCTAAAGTTGGTTCACATGAGTGAATCGTCATCATTTTTTTATAATCTTCTTGCTGCAAGTCTTCGAAGCGCACTACTTTTTTAGTATAGTCACTATAGGTTACTGTAACCTTTTTTTCCATGTTGTATTTTTGGATAATTTCGCTTGGGCTTCCTTGTTCAATAAGATCGCCTTTATTCAAAAGAGCTAGGTTATCACATAATAAAGTCGCCTCATTCATATCATGAGTAGTTAAGAAAATGGTTGTTCCTCTTTCTTTTAACTCCTGTAGTAATTTGTGAATCTTCTTTGAGGTGGTGGGATCTAACCCACTTGTAGGTTCATCTAAAAATAGAACTTTAGGATAATTGATTAAAGCACGAGCTAAAAGCATTCGTTGACGCATTCCTGTAGAAAGTTTCTCAGCTGGAGTGTCTTTACTATCATACAGACCAACTTGTTTTAGAATTTCTTCAATTCGAGATTTTGAAACTCCGTATAGTCTTGCAAATAGCAACAAGTTATTGTACAAACTTAATTTTTCGTAATAACCACTTGTGTCACCTACTAAACCTAACTCTTCAAAATCTGACGGAAGTAATTTTTGAGAATCTTTCCCTAATAATTCTGTCTTTCCGCTGTTAGCCTGTAGCTGTCCTGTCAGAATATTGATCATTGTTGTCTTCCCTGAACCAGATGGACCTAGAAATCCAAAAATTTCTCCTTCGTTTATTGAAAAACTAATTTGATTTAAAGCAATATTATTTCCAAATCGCTTTATAACTCTTTCTACCTTAATCATTTTATTACCTCTTTCTAATTTTAATTTCTATTTTAGAAACTTCACTCACTCCCATCGGTTATGTCATCAACTCTAATTCTCGGATTTAAGTTGGAGTCCATTTTGATTTCTTTCACTTCATTTGGAAGCAAGAGAACTAACTTTAGTAGCTTCTCATCAAGTGTTACTTTACATAGTCGTCTGCTATCTAGACTATTTTTGATAATCAGATAATCCTTTTTGACAAACTTTTCATCCATATAATAGTCAATTGTTTTTACCATATTTTTCTCCCGCCTGCTAATCTACATCCCGTTAAATAGAAATGTTTCTAGCATTGCGCTCTTCTTAACTTATTTACAATAACA
Source organism: Streptococcus timonensis (assembly GCF_900095845.1). Taxonomy (GTDB): domain Bacteria; phylum Bacillota; class Bacilli; order Lactobacillales; family Streptococcaceae; genus Streptococcus; species Streptococcus timonensis. The sequence goes on along the minus strand of NZ_FMIX01000003.1, from coordinate 87,650 downwards.
GTATATACCTTACGAGAGTAAAAAAACAGGACATTTATGTCCACTGACATTTATGTCCTGTTTTTAAATTGAAATTATGGAAAGTCCTTATTTTTTTCTTCTATCACTCGATTTTTAAAATTCATGTCATTCAAAAATTCTGCCCCATTGATAGCTTTTTCATAGTATTGCAGGGCTTTTTCTTTATCTTTTTCTCCGTATAAGTAATATTTTGCTTCAATGAAGTCTACAGTTGGTTTTAAACTAGTATCTCCGATGTCAATCATAATTTCTCTTAAAATGCTCAATATTTCAGGTATAAATTCATGATAATCGATGTCAAGCTGATAAAGTACTAAACCTATTAGCACCCTTTGAAGCAAGTGAATATAGTTTGTATCATCATAATTTGTTTGAGATACAATATTTAGACAAACTTTTTTTAAAGTTATTTCATCTCGTTCTGCATTAACCGCTAAAGATAAAAAATACAAGTACAATAGTAGTAGATCATTTGTCGAATATTCTGTTCGCAGCATTGTTTGCTCAAAATACTCCTCAATTAAACCTTCCCCAAATTCAGCGTTTTCAGAAACATATACATCATCAATGGCTTGTAGGACTTCAACTGCTACTTGCTCATCTTCAGGCAGTTGGTCATAAAAGCGTTCCTGAATTTCCTCAAAGATTTCCTCACGTTGAAGAATTTTTTCTTCATCTCCATGAATAGATTGACGAATCAATTTCGTTTTTAGTTTTAAATACTCTTTAGGAACAATTAACAAGCCCTCGTCAATTAGCTGAGATATTGAAACTCCTAATACTTTGGCTATATAGTCTAGTTTCGCTAAACTGGGCAAGTTATTTCCCGTTTCAATTCGGCCCAACTGACGAACAGTAAGTTCTTTTTCATCTCCACAAAAGGTTTCCCTACTCAATCCTTTTTCAGTCCGTAATGTACGAATTCGTTTCCCAATCTCTAAATTTTTCATAGCATCCCTCTGTAAATATTAGGTATAAACTAATTATATGTATTTATTTTAACATATTTTATTTTAAAAATGATTCTTTATATTAGTGATTATCTATACTATTTCTACTATAAATTGTTCAAATAAAAAAGCGAATTTCAATTGAAACTCGCTTTTTTGCTAGATAGTGTAATAACTATTAAATTTTATATCTTAGTTCAAGTGCCAGATATCTTCGTTATACTGAGCGATTGTACGGTCAGATGAGAAGAATCCTGCTTTAGCAATGTTGACGATCACTTTATCCAACCATGCATCACGGTTTTCGTAATCAGCAAGCATTTGCTCTTTCACTTTGATGTAGTCTTCTAAGTCAAGAAGAGTCATGAACCAGTCTTTGTTGATTAATTCATTGTAAAGACGTTCCAAGCGTTCTTTCTTACCAACTGCAAGAACAGCGTCGCTCACGATAAAGTCAACCAAAGGTTTGATCGCTTCACGAGCGTAGAATTCGCTTGATTTGTAAGCTGATTTTGCGTAAAGGTCGATAACAGTTTCTGAATCTTCACCGAAGATGTAGATGTTTTCATCGCCAACCAACTCAGCGATTTCCACGTTAGCACCGTCCATAGTACCAAGAGTCAAAGCTCCGTTCAACATGAATTTCATGTTACCAGTACCTGAAGCTTCTTTAGAAGCAAGTGAGATTTGTTCTGAGATATCACATGCTGGGATGAGGAAGCTTGCTGCAGTAACGTTGTAGTTTTCAACCATTACCACTTGCAAGTGTGGAGCTACTGCTGGGTCGTTTGCAATCACTTCTGACAAGCAAAGGATCAAGTGGATGATGTCTTGGGCGATTGTGTAGGCAGGAGCTGCTTTACCACCAAAGAATACTGTGATTGGACGAGCAGGGATATTACCAGCCTTGATGTCCAAGTATTTGTGAATCACATACAAAGCGTTCATTTGTTGACGTTTGTACTCGTGAAGACGCTTGATTTGGATATCAAAGATAGAGTTTGTATTGATTTCCACACCTTGGTGCTCTTTCAAGTGACGAGCCAATTTACGTTTGTTGTGAGCTTTGATGCTTTCCAATTTTTCTTTGACAGCAGCCTTGTCTTCGTATGAAAGAAGGTCTTCCAATTTAGAAGCTTCATGGTGCCATTCGTGTCCAAGAATCTCATCCAAGTAGTGAGACAATCTTGGGTTAGCATGCATGAGCCAACGACGGAAAGTAATACCGTTTGTTTTGTTGTTGAATTTTTCTGGGTAAATGTCGTAGAAAGCTTTCAACTCTGAGTTCTTCAAGATTTCAGTGTGAAGAGCCGCAACCCCGTTAACACTGTATCCGTAGTGGATATCCATGTGAGCCATATGAACACGTCCGCTCTCATCGATGATTTGAACAGCTGGGTCTTTGTATTCTGCTTTAACACGACGGTCCAATTCTTTGATGATTGGTACCAAGTGAGGAACCACTTCTTCAAAGAATTCAAGAGGCCATTTTTCAAGGGCTTCAGCAAGGATTGTGTGGTTTGTGTAGGCAGTCATGCTACGAACGATAGAAATTGCTTCATCAAGTTCGATACCACGTTCAGTCAAAAGACGGATCAATTCAGGAATCACCATTGATGGGTGAGTATCGTTGATTTGTACAACTGCGTAGTCAGCAAGGTCATGCAAGTTGCTTCCTTTTTCGATTGCTTCATCGATGATTAATTGAGCACCGTTTGAAACCATGAAGTATTGTTGGAAGATACGGAGCAATTCACCTTGTTTGTCGCTATCGTCTGGGTAAAGGAAAAGAGTCAAGTTGCGAGCGATATCTGTCTTGTCAAAGTTGATACCATCTTCGATGATAGAAGAGTCAACTGAATCCAAGTCAAACAAACGCAAACGGTTTTTAGTAGCTGTTTTGTAACCAGGTACATCGATATCGTAAAGAGTAGATGTCAATGTGAAGTGCGCAAATGGTACTTGGTAGCTACGGCTTGAGCGAACCAACCAGTTTTGGTCAGTCAACCAAGCGTTAGGAATTGTTTCTTGTTGGTTGTTTTTAAGCACTTGTTGGAAAAGACCAAAGTGGTAGTTCAAACCAACACCGTCACCGTTCAAACCAAGTGTAGCGATTGAGTCGATAAAGCAGGCTGCCAAACGTCCCAAACCACCGTTACCAAGTGATGGTTCCAATTCTACTTCTTCGATTTCGATCAACTCTTTACCTGCGTCAGCAAGTTCTTTCTTAACATCGTCATAAAGACCAAGGTTAATCAAGTTGTTTGATAAGAGTTTCCCGATAAGGAACTCAGCTGAGATGTAGTAAACTTTTTTCTTACCAGTGTTGACTGGTTTTTGACTGCTAGCAATTTTGCTGTAGTTAAGAAGAGCAAGGTAAAGCTCTTCGTTACTACATTCTGCGATAGATTTATTGTAACGATTTTGTACAAATTCTTGTAATGGTAACATTTTTTGTGTCTCCTGATAATGTTTTATTTCTTTAATTCTACCAAATTTTCATTGATTCGGCGATAAATTGTAGTCAAGTCAAGCAAAGTTTCTTCGACAGCAGGAGTCAATTGATCCTCTGTCATACGCCATGACCAGTTTCCACCAAGAGTAGATGGGAAGTTCATACGAGCTGAACCATCCAACTCTAGCAAATCTTGCATAGTAGCGATAGTCATAAAGCTTACTGATGAGAAGGCTGTACGAAGCATAGCATGTACTACTGTTTCATATTCCTTGCGGTTTGTATAACGTGCCATGTACTCACGAGTTGGATCGTCGATTTCATTACGATACCAACCAAGAACAGTGTTGTTATCGTGTGTTCCTGTGTACATAACTGAGTTGGCTGGTGCCAAGTGTGGGCTGTCGATACTTTCGTGCTCTGGGTTGAAGGCAAATTGAAGAACCTTCATTCCTGGGAATCCAGTGCGCTCACGTAGTTCAATAACTTCGTCAGTCATAAATCCAAGGTCTTCTGCGATGATATTCAAGTCACCGAGTTCTTCCTTAACAGCTGCAAAGAGTTTATAGTCTGGACCTTTCACCCATTTACCAGGCGCTGCAGTCTCTGAACCAGCTGGGATTTCCCAGTATGATTCAAATCCACGGAAGTGGTCGATACGAACGATGTCGTAGATTTTGAAGCTTTCACGCAAGCGTTCAATCCACCATTTGTAGCCGTCTTTGTCCATTGCTTCCCAGTCATAGATTGGGTTACCCCAAAGCTGACCAGTTGCAGAAAATTCATCTGGTGGGCATCCTGCGATGCAAGTCGCCTTACCGTTGACATCTGTCTTGAAAAGATGTGGATTTGCCCACATGTCGCTTGAATCTTCCGCTACATAGATAGGCATATCACCCACAATCTCGATGTGGTTTTCGTTAGCGTATGCTTTCAACTTCAACCATTGTTGGAAGAAAAGGTATTGGGTTACGCGGTGATAAACAAGCTTGTCAGCTAATTTCTCACGGTAGCTTTCAAGAGTTGAAGCTTTACGAGCACGAGCATCTGCATCTGGCCATTCTGTCCAAGCAAGATTATCAAAATGCTCCTTGATTGCCATATACTCTGCAAATAGTTCAAGCCATGATTGATTTTCTTGAGCAAATTTTTCGAAGTCTTTGACATCCCCGATTTCAAAGAAACGTTTAACTGCTTTTTCAAGAAGAGGACGACGCGCATAATAAATCTTCGCGTAGTCTACTTCTTCTGGGTTGCTACCAAAGTCAATCCCTTCAAGATCACTAGCATCTAGTAAACCTTGCTCAACCAAGATATCAAGATCGATAAAGTGAGTATTCCCTGCAAAAGCTGAGAATGATTGGTAAGGAGAATCACCGTAACTAGTTGTTCCTAATGGAAGGATTTGCCAGTAACGTTGTTTGGTACGAACTAAGAAATCAACAAAGTCGTACGCACTTTTACCAAACGATCCAATCCCGTATGCTCCAGGAAGAGATGAGATGTGCATTAACACACCACTTTGACGTTTTTTCATAATAGCACCTCGCGTGTTTGTAGTTAAGAGTTTCATATTTATATGCGCAAACGTTTGCGTCAACTAAAGTATAACCCATTTCTAAAATAATTGCAAGCGTTTGTAAAAAAACTTTTTCCAACTTTTTTCTGGTTAAATTTTGAAATTCCCTATATTTTAATTTTTGAAATGATTTTCATTCGGCTTATTTTGATGCAATCGTTTGCCTATTCTTTACTTTTTAGAATAAAGTTTATAAATCATGAACTTTCTTCTTATTATATAATTCCAATCAAAGATGTTGAGATTGTAACTTTTTTTACTTTTTTTAAAAAAAACTATTGCAACCGTTTTCTATTTGTGTTATACTAAGGTCATAAGGGAAAACGTTTGCGTTCCCTAGACTATAAAACTTGTTATTCTTTAGGAGGAATACACTATGTCATCTAAATTCATGAAGAGCGCTGCTGTGCTTGGAACTGCTACTCTTGCTAGCTTACTTTTGGTAGCTTGCGGAAGCAAAACTGCTGATAAAGCTGCTGATACTAGCTCATCTGAAGCAAAAGAAATCACTTTCTACGTTGAAGACCAATATAAAGCTTACGCTGAGAAAGTTGCTGCTGCTTATGAAAAAGAATCAGGAACAAAAGTTAACATCAAATCTGGTGACCAACTTGGCGGACTTGACAAACTTTCACTTGACAACCAATCAGGTCAAGCTGCTGACGTTATGATGGCACCATACGACCGTGTAGGTAGCCTTGGTACTGATGGACAACTTTCAGAAGTTAAACTAAGCGACGGTGCTAAAACAGACGATACTACTAAATCTCTTGTGACTGTTGGTGGAAAAGTTTACGGTGCTCCAGCTGTTATCGAGTCACTTGTTCTGTACTACAACAAAGACTTGATCAAAGAAGCTCCAAAAACATTTGCTGACTTAGAAAATCTTGCTAAAGATAGCAAATATGCCTTCGCTGGTGAAGATGGAAAAACTACTGCTTTCCTAGCTGACTGGACTAACTTCTACTACGCATACGGACTTCTTGCTGGTAACGGAGCTTACGTATTTGGTGACAATGGTAAAAATCCTAAAGATATCGGTCTTGCTAACGATGGTGCTATCGCAGGTATCGAATACGCTAAAACTTGGTACGATAAATGGCCTAAAGGTATGCAAGACACTGAAGGTGCTGGAAACTTGATCCAAACTCAATTCCAAGAAGGTAAAACAGCTGCGATCATCGATGGTCCTTGGAAAGCTCAAGCATTCAAAGATGCTAAAGTAAACTACGGTGTTGCAACTATCCCAACTCTTCCAAACGGTAAAAACTACGCAGCCTTTGGTGGTGGTAAAGCTTGGGTCATCCCATCAAGTACTAAGAACCTTGAAGGCGCTCAAAAATTTGTAGACTTCCTTGTTTCAACTGAACAACAAAAAGCATTCTACGATGCTACTAACGAAATCCCAGCTAACACTGAAGCCCGTGCTTACGCTGAAGGTAAAAAAGATGAGTTGACTACAGCTGTTATCGAGCAGTTCAAGAACGCACAACCAATGCCAAACATCTCTCAAATGTCAACAGTTTGGGACCCAGCTAAAACAATGCTCTTTGACGCTGTAAGCGGTAAGAAAGATGCTAAAACAGCTGCTAATGATGCTGTAACATTGATCAAAGAAACAATCCAACAAAAATTTGGTAACTAATTGATTGATTCAAGGGAGATAATTTAAACATCTCCCTTGATTTTTAGATATATTGACAATGTTTTCAGCGATTTTGCTGATTAGCATCGAGCTCAATGCTCGTATCTTATGAAAGGAGCACTCATGGAACAACAACCAAAAAAAGCAGCCTTGCTTTCATTGATTCCTGGGTTGGGACAAATCTACAACAAACAAAAAGCTAAAGGTTTTATCTTCCTTGCTGTAACAGTGGCTTTTGTCCTCTATTTTATAGTACTTGCAGCACCTGAATTGAGCAACTTAATCACGCTTGGTGAAAAACCTGGCCGTGACAACTCTCTCTTCATGTTGATTCGTGGTGCATTCCACTCTATTTTTGTAATTGTTTATCTAGCCTTTTATATTCTCAATATTAAAGACGCTCACACTATTGCAAAACGTATCAATAATGGCATCCCTGTCCCATCGACACTTAAGGATATGATTAAAGGTATCTATGAAAATGGATTCCCTTACTTGCTTATCATTCCATCTTACGTTGCCATGACATTTGCCATCATCTTCCCGGTTATTGTAACCTTGATGATTGCCTTTACTAACTACGATTTCCAACACTTACCACCAAATAAATTATTGGATTGGGTTGGATTGACTAACTTCACAAATATCTGGAGCTTGAGTACCTTCCGTTCAGCCTTCGGTTCTGTTCTTTCTTGGACTATTATCTGGGCTTTATCTGCGTCTACTTTGCAAATCGTACTCGGTATCTTTACAGCTATTATTGCTAACCAACCATTCATCAAGGGTAAACGTATCTTTGGTGTTATCTTCCTTCTACCTTGGGCGGTTCCAGCCTTCATCACTATCTTGACATTCTCAAACATGTTCAACGATAGTGTTGGTGCTATCAATACTCAAGTTTTACCACTTTTTGCTAAGGTTCTTCCTTTCTTAGATGGCGTTCTTATCCCTTGGAAGACAAATCCAACTTGGACTAAAATTGCCTTGATTATGATGCAAGGATGGCTTGGTTTCCCTTATATCTACGTCTTGACTCTCGGTATCCTACAGTCTATTCCAAATGACTTGTATGAAGCAGCTTATATCGACGGTGCAAACGCTTGGCAAAAATTCCGCAACATCACTTTCCCAATGATTTTGGCCGTTGCGGCACCTACTTTGATCAGCCAATACACCTTCAACTTCAACAACTTCTCTATCATGTACCTCTTCAATGGCGGTGGTCCTGGTAGCGTCGGTGGTGGAGCTGGTTCAACCGATATCTTGATCTCATGGATCTACCGTTTGACAACTGGTACAGCTCCTCAATACTCTATGGCAGCTGCCGTTACCTTGATTATTTCAATCATTGTCATCTCTATTTCTATGATTGCATTCAAGAAACTACACGCATTTGATATGGAGGACGTCTAAGATGAATAACTCAATCAGAATCAAACGTAGACTGACTCAAACCCTTACTTATCTTTACTTAATTGGACTTTCAATCGTTATTATCTATCCTCTTTTAATCACGATTATGTCAGCTTTTAAGGCCGGTAACGTTGTGGCCTTCAAGCTCGACAGCAATGTCAATTTCAGTCTTGATAACTTCAAAGGGCTCTTTACAGAAACCTTGTACGGCACATGGTATCTCAACACTTTGATCATCGCTTTGATCACTATGGTTGTTCAGACAAGTATTATCGTACTTGCTGGTTATGCCTATAGCCGTTACAACTTCTTGGCTCGTAAACAAAGTTTGGTCTTCTTCTTGATTATCCAAATGGTGCCAACAATGGCCGCTTTGACTGCCTTCTTCGTTATGGCCCTCATGTTGAACGCCCTTAACCAAAGCTGGTTCCTCATCTTCCTCTACGTTGGTGGAGGTATCCCGATGAATGCTTGGTTGATGAAAGGTTACTTTGACACCGTGCCAATGTCTCTTGATGAGTCTGCAAAACTTGATGGTGCAGGACATTTCCGCCGCTTCTGGCAAATCGTTCTCCCTCTTGTTCGCCCAATGGTTGCTGTACAAGCACTCTGGGCCTTCATGGGACCTTTCGGAGACTATATCCTCTCTAGTTTCTTGCTTCGTGAAAAAGAATACTATACAGTTGCCGTTGGTCTACAAACCTTCGTCAGCAATGCGAAGAACTTGAAGATCGCCTACTTCTCAGCAGGTGCTATCCTCATCGCTCTTCCAATCTGTACACTTTTCTTCTTCTTGCAAAAGAACTTCGTTTCAGGACTTACAAGCGGTGGCGACAAGGGGTAATATACCCCCGCCACCCTTTTTCATTTTTGATCTTGTACATCGATTGTCTGGTGAGAAATAAGAGCTTGCTGAGATTACCTTGTTAGTTAGTGGACAAATCATAACAAACATTCACTTTTACCAAGGATTCTACTATCCCCACTTGAAATAAAAAACATTTCTCTATATAATACTCGTATAGAAAAATGCCTATAGAAAGAGATTTATGTTACCATATCCATTTTCTTATTTTAATAGTATTTGGGGATTTCGTAAGCCCCTCTCTCATCGTTTTGGTCTAAACTGGTTTCAACTGATTTTTACCAGTATTTTCTTGATTAGCTTATCCATGGTGCCTATTGCTATCCAGAACAGTTCTCAGGAAACCTATCCTTTAGAGACGTTCATCGATGATGTCTATGCTCCATTGACGGACGAAGTCGTTCAGGATCTAGCTACCAATGCTCAGATTGTAGATGGAAAACTAAGCTATACTGGTTCGACTCCTCATCAAGCTTCTGTACAAATCGGGGCTACTGCTAGTTCAAGTTTCCCTGAAGAATTACTTCTTAGCTTTGAACCCGAGCAACTCGTCATCAGCAAGCAAGGAAAAGAGTTAACCAGCATTCGCTATCATGCTATCACAACTGATAGTTTCCAAAGCAAGGAAAGTTTGACTCAGGCTATTTCAAAAGACTGGTATCAACAGAATCGTGTCTACATCAGCCTCTTCCTGGTCTTAGGTGCTAGTTTCCTCTTTGGACTTAATTTTTTCATTGTAGCTCTAGGTGCTAGCCTTTTGCTCTACTTCACGAAAAAATCTCGTCTCTTCTCATTTAAGACCTACAAAGAATGCTATCATTTTATATTGAACTGTTTAGGAGTACCAACCTTGATAGCCATGATTTTAGGTCTCTTAGGTCAAAATATGCCGACCCTGATTACCGTTCAAAATATTTTCTTTGTTTTATATCTAGTCACTATCTTTTACAAAACACATTTCCGTGACCCAGACTATCATAAGTAGGAGATTCTTATGCCAGTTACGATTAAAGACGTGGCCAAGGTTGCGGGCGTTTCGCCTTCAACCGTAACCCGTGTTATTCAGAATAAATCAACCATTAGTGATCAAACTAAAAAACGAGTGCGAAAAGCAATGAAGGATCTCAACTACCATCCTAATCTGAACGCTCGAAGTCTCGTTAGTAGCTATTCACAAGTTATAGGATTGGTCCTTCCAGACGACTCAGATGCCTTTTATCAAAATCCTTTCTTCCCCTCAGTCCTTAGAGGAATTGCACAAGTGGCTTCAGAAAACCATTATGCCATTCAAATCGCAACTGGAAAGGACGAAAAGGAGCGTTTAAATGCCATTTCCCAAATGGTTTATGGTAAACGCGTGGATGGACTTATCTTCCTCTATGCTCAAGAAGATGATCCTTTGGTCAATCTAGTCGTTGAAGAACAATTCCCTTTCCTCATTCTATGAAAGTCACTTTCGCCTTTCATACCACTTGTTGATAATGATAATGTTCAAGCTGGTTTTGATGCGACAGAATATTTCATTAAAAAAGGTTGTTCACGCATTGCCTTCATCGGTGGTACCAAGAAACTATTCGTTACCAAAGACCGCTTGACAGGTTATGAACAAGCGCTTGAAGAACATCAATTGCCTTTCGATAACCAACGTACCTTCTTTGCAGATGAATTTTTAGAAGAAAAGGGCTATAAATTTAGCAAGAAACTCTTTAATCACGATCCTCAAACAGACGCTATTATCACAACCGATAGCCTCTTAGCTGAGGGAGTTTGCGACTATATCAACGAACACAAGCTAAATGTTCCTGTTCTCAGCTTTGACTCAGTCAATCCAAGATTGAATCTAGCTGCCTATGTTGATATCAATAGTCTGGCTCTTGGCCGTACTTCATTTGAAACCATTCTTCAAATCATTACTGATACCAAAGAAAATCGACAAATCTGCTATCGTCAATTGATTGCACATGAAATTATTGAAAAATAAAAAAGAACCAACTCTGAATCTAATTCAAGAGTTGGTTTTTTTTATTTGCTATAGAAAGTCTTAACTTTCAGTTTCTACAAATCGTCCGAGGATATGAACATTTTCTGAGACAGATACAAAGGCTGTTGGATCGACTTGTTTCATGATGAGTTTAAAATCATTAAACTCAGCACGCGTGATGACTGTAATCAAAACAGCTTTGCGCTCGTGGTTATAAGTCCCTTCTGCATCATGAATGATCGTTGCTCCACGATGCAATTTATTGTGGATTTTTTCAATCACGGCATCGGGATTGCTGGTTACAATCGTCGCCTGCATCTTTTTCTGCTTGGTGAAGACGGCATCTGTAACACGACTTGATACGAAAATGGTAATCATAGAGTAGAGGGCGTATTTCCAACCGAAGGTCAAACCTGCAATCAACATAATAGTCCCATTGACTAGGAAGGAAATGCTACCGACGTTTTTCCCTGTTTTCTTACGAATAGTGAGACTGACAATATCCGTTCCACCACTGGAAATATTGTGACGTAGAGCAAAACCAATCCCAAGTCCCATCACTACGCCTCCAAATAGAGCATTGATAATGGGATCCTCCGTTAGAGTTACCGCTGGCACAAACTGGATAAAGAGTGAACTCATAGATACCGTAATAAAGGTAAAGATGGTAAACTTCCGACCAATTTGACGCCAGGCCAAAATCATTAAGGGAATATTGATACAATAGAAAGCTACAGAGATTGGCAAATGAAAGCCAAACCAGTGATTACTAAGCGCAGAAATGATCTGAGCCAAACCTGTTGCTCCACTTGAATAAACATGTCCTGGTTGGAAGAAAAAATTGACAGCTACTGCTGATAGAAAACCATATACTAGAGAAGCTGAAATTTTTTCATCGTATTTTTCTCGGGAGATATTTTGCAAAACACGCAAAATCTTCACCCGGTGAGCAAAGCGGCGCAAATAATAGTGCCACTTTTTAGTTAGTTTCGTTTGTTTCATCTTGTTCTACTTGTAGATTGAGTTCTTCTAGTTGTTTAAGAGCTACTGTTGATGGCGCTTGGGTCATTGGATCTGTCGCCTTGTTGTTCTTAGGAAAGGCAATGACTTCACGGATGTTTTCTTCGCCTGCTAAGAGCATTACAAAGCGGTCAAGTCCGATAGCCAATCCACCGTGTGGTGGGAATCCATAGTCCATAGCTTCCAATAGGAAACCAAACTGGTCATTTGCTTCTTCTGCTGAGAATCCAAGAGCCTTGAACATACGTTCTTGAAGCTCTTTTTGGTTGATACGAAGGCTCCCACCACCTAGTTCATAACCGTTCAAGACGATATCATAAGCAATGGCACGGACATTAGCCAATTCACCTTCGAGTTCATGAACAGTGTCTGCCTGAGGAAGCGTAAATGGATGGTGGGCACTCATATAGCGCCCCTCTTCTTCTGACCATTCAAACATTGGCCAGTCAACTACCCAGAGGAAGTTAAATTTGTCATTATCAATCAAGCCAAGCTCTTTAGCAATACGTCCACGAAGAGCCCCAAGTGTTACATTTGCTACGTCAAGCGTATCAGCTACAAAGAGAATCAAGTCTTTATCTTCAAGGCCAAGAGCTGCTGTCAAATCTCCTTGAATAGCTGTCAAAAATTTAGCAACAGGTCCGTTCAATTCTCCATCAACAATCTTGACCCAAGCAAGACCTTTAGCACCATACTGTTTGGCTACTTCTGTCATTTTGTCGATGTCTTTACGTGAGTAGTTGTCTGCTGCACCTTTGACCACAATGGCTTTAACAGCAGGTGCTTCTGAGAAGACTTTGAAATCAACTCCCTTGACAAGATCTGTCAAGTCCTGAAGCAACATCTCAAAACGAGTATCAGGCTTGTCAGAACCATAAAGAGCCATGGCATCATCATACTTCATACGAGGGAATGGCAGCGTTACTTCAATCCCTTTTGTTTCCTTCATCACGCGCACAATCAAGCCTTCTGTGATATCTTGAATTTCTTGCTCAGTAAGGAAAGAAGTTTCCAAGTCGACCTGAGTAAATTCAGGCTGACGGTCACCACGCAAGTCCTCGTCACGGAAACATTTGACGATTTGGTAGTAACGATCAAATCCCGCATTCATCAACAACTGTTTTGTAATCTGCGGACTTTGAGGAAGTGCGTAAAAATGCCCTTTATTGACACGAGATGGTACCAAATAGTCACGCGCCCCTTCTGGTGTTGACTTAGAAAGGAATGGTGTTTCCACATCGATAAATTCCAACTCATCCAAGTAGTTGCGGATCGAATGTGTCACCTTAGCACGAAGTTTAAGATTTTCCAACATTTCTGGACGACGAAGGTCAAGGTAACGGTAACGTAGACGCGTATCATCGTTAGCCTCAATGCCATTCTTGATTTCAAATGGTGTTGTTTTGGCTGTATTAAGCACAGTAAGAGCCGTTACATTCAGTTCAACCGCTCCAGTCGCCAATTTATCATTGGCCTGTTCACGTGCTGCAACTTGTCCAGTAACCTCGATGACAAATTCACTACGAAGGCTTTCAGCCGTTGCCATCACCTCTGCAGAAACCTTCTCAGGATTAATAACCAACTGCATAATCCCTTCACGGTCACGAAGGTCGATGAAGATCAATCCACCCAAGTCACGACGACGGGCAACCCAGCCTTTCAAGGTAATTTCTTGTCCGATGTGTTCCTTACGAACACGACCAGCATACATACTACGTTTCATTTCTTCTCTCCTCTTGTATTCTGTTACTATTTTACCATAAAAGCGCTAGCTCTTCATGAAAATCATCAGAAAAGTTTGCTAGAATCCTCATCTAAACCAAAAAATCCAGTAAATCATTTTACTGGATTCATTCTTAGTTGGTTTTTCTGTCTTTTTTACCTTTTTTAGCTAGCTCTGCCTCCTGTTTTGACAGAAAAAGTTCTGTTGCATAGGCTGTCGCAAAACGCATAAAGCCTGCGATAGGTGCAAGAGCAACCGCTATATTTTTATAAAAGAAGTCTCCTTTAAAAACATAGGCTAGTCCACCAATGATAAAGAAGATAACCACAGCCTGTATCACTGCTGATAATAATACTCGTTTCATGACTTCCTCCTGAGTCTATTATAGCATCATTATCATCACAAATGAAATTAAATTATTTAAGGCATGCAATCCCATACTATAAGCCAGACCACCCTTACTGATATAAGCCAAGCCCATACTAAGACCAAGGGCACTATAGACTAGAAATTGTTGTGGAGTAGTAGGAAAATGAACAAGCGCAAAAATAATAGTACTTACAAGAAGAAAGAGAGCTGTCTTCTTGACGTTATCTTGTTGAGGGAAGACATAGCGTGCTAACATCCCTCTAAAAGTTAACTCTTCTGTCAGGGGTGCAAAGACGACTGCCATGAAGAAAGTGAAGAGAGGTTGTTCTTGAGCCAATTGATCTACCATCTGTTGATTGGCTGATGGATCATTTGGTAAAAAATTTTCTACAACAATGACAAGGACCCATACCAAGGCAGGCAGCCAGATGTATTTGTTAAGGGCCGTTTTTTCTATTGTAACAGTTCCTGTCTTATACCACTTGTAGGTAAAGAAGGTGAAAATTCCTGCTAATAAGACATAAACAGGGACAGCAACGTAGTTAGGTGCTCCCATTATCAAGGCAGCTAAACCTACGCCCTGAATAAAACTATAGACCATAAGAAATGATAAGAAGGCAAGGCTATACCAGCCAATATTTTTAAGTATTTTCATAATATTCTCCTATTTGAAATAACGTTTTGTTTTGCGCAATTGTGCAACATTGGTATACAAATGGATGACAACTGCCACCAGCAGAGCAACCAACTGTACTTGACCTAATACTAAAGATAGAACTACTAGGACAACATAGATACCAGGAATGAGGATCTGATTGACCTTGAACAAGATCAAGTAAGCTTCTTCCATTTCAGCCTGTTTTTCTCCCTCATCATAAGTATCAAGGTAGTCCAAAACTTCCTTAGGTGTCGCCGTAACAGAAAGTTTGTAGTTACGAATCTTGCTAGTGATTTTTAGACAGTAAGCACCCACCCAGATACCTAAAACTATCAAAAGTAAGGACGCTGCTGATGGGCCTAAAGCTCCCAAATCTATCAGTAGGCAGGAAAGCATACTAATTTGGCAAACATTCCAAGCTACTGTTCCATAATCTAAGAAACGATACATGGCAAGGTAGTCTTGTTCGTTTTCTTCGTCCTCCTCTTCTCTTTGATAACTCTGATAGGCCTGATGGCTTTTTCTAGTGAAATAAAAGGTTAGAATCACCGTAAGCATCCCTAAACCAAGAAAGAATGATTTCAAGGCAACGACTACTTGAGCTTGAGTGATACCTAAAGGATTAACATCAAGGAAACCAGCAAATATTCCTAATAAAAATCCTGCAATAATAATCTTCAGTGCAAAAATGATTTGTTTCTTTTCCATATTTCAACCTCTTTCTAAAACAAGCCAGACAACCATTGACCAAAGGCTTTACCTGATTCGAAGATAGCGGTCAAGCCTTCTGTTCCAAGTGACACCAAAATCAAACAAACAGCAAGTAAGAGAATAGCTTGGTTTCTAGCTTTTTTTGCTCCATCCCCCAAGGGTTCATTGCCAAGCCAACCTGCTAGATAAGCATAGGCTGTAACTGTTAAAATACCAATCTCTGTAGAAGAGAGAAACAACAAGACTGTCACCAAACGAACAATATTGGCTTGAATGTTAAAATAATTTCCTAAACCTGCACAAACACCTGCAAGTGCTTTGTTCTCTGTATCGACTTGAAAACCCGCTAAAAACTCTTTCATAATTCTTCTCCTTTTACGATCTCTTTAAACTTTATCTTTCTCTCTACCCATCTAAAAACTAATAGTAAAACTATGTTAACCCAGAAGAGGTATTTACTTCCAACAATTGTAAACCAACCAAATAGGGTTCCAATCATTGCCAAAAGATTAACGATAAACACAACTATACATAGATAATAAATCACTTTATACTTGTTCATCACTCATCCTCCTCTAAGCGGAAGACTGATTCGACTGGCTCATTGAATATCTGAGCAATCTTCAGGGCAATGACGATGGATGGCGTATACTCATCCCGTTCCAGCAAACTGATGGTTTGCCTGGACACGCCTGCTAGTTTGGCCAGCTCTGTTTGATTCAGGCCATCGCGAGCCCGAAGCTCTTTTAGACGATTTTTTAGCATGTCTTTTTTCTCCTTTGTTCTTAACTTGATTTTATTGTAACACATCTTTTTATTTTTGACAAGCATATTTGTCAAAAAGTTTAATATTTTTGTCATTTTGTAAAAGAAAACGGTCAGGAATGGTATCCTGACCGTGTTTTTAGCTAAGCTTGAAGAAAATCGTCCTTCTTCCGTTTTTTAATCTTGAGAGGTAAGCTTAGCTTTCTTTTGATAAAATTTTCTATCTATGTATAAGATTGTTACACTTATCAAGCTTAGGATGAGTCCAAGCAAGGTCCCTTTTTGCGAGAATACAAATTCAACTTTATGTTGTCCAGAAGTAATCGGGAAGGACAAGAGACTATTCCAAGCTTTTGAAGTCGGGACGTCTTTCCCGTCTACTTTTACTTTCCAACCAGCACTATAGGGAATCGAAGTCATCATAAACTGACTATCATCGGTGATATCAACTGAACCAATGATATGAGTATTTGAAAACTTCTCAACTTGTAGCCCTTGGGCTTTTCTCTTTTCTAGGACTTTCTGGATTTGGTCCACATCTGCACGAAACACCCCTGCATGCGAGATGTCTACCTTATCAGACTTAAAGCGAAATTCTAAGACAGATTCTTTTCCTGCTGCTTTATCTGCAATCTGCCACAGTTGACGTTGCATATTTTTCTTGGAATGAGTAAACCAACGCCCATTCAACAAGACAGAATATTCATCTACAAAATTGAGTGAATCTGGTGCTAAGAAATAATAGGTCAAATCCGTCTGAGGAGTAATGCGATAACGTACAATCGCTTCCTTACTTGTATCCTCACGTTTATAGACTGCTGTCCCCTTTTCTTTATTCACATCTTCTGCTACTAGATTTTCAGTTTCAATTGCGCCAAAAGCTAGGGGCTTAAAGTAATCTACGTAATTCTCCTGGCCTTTTTCAATACCCTCTATAGAGTTGAGGATCTTATCTTGGTTTTTTACAGCGTTATTAAAGTCAAGCTGTAAATTTGCAACCAATTCATTTACTCCAAAAGCAATAGGGAAGGAATTAGAATTTTTATAAACTAGATAGCGATCATCTTCATAGACTTTCTCTGAGAAGTAACGATTCATGTCAAAACGGCTGGCAAAACGGTAAAAGTACATCTTCTCAGGATGGCTGTCTTTCTCCTTTTGATCGATATCTTTAATATCCATGTAATAGCGAATTCCATATAAGGCATCCGTCAGAGGAGTTCCATTTTCGTATTCAGTTGCTGCATTGACTCCTTGATCACCCATATAAGCAAAGTGATTCATAGTGGACCTCTCCAAACTCGAACTAAAAGTACTCAAACCTGGATAACCTATCAGAGATGGAGTTGTTCGAGAATAGGCAAAGGTCGTCGCAATTCTATAGAAAGGCTGATCTGCATTTTCTTGGATTTTATCCGTCACACGTTTAACAGAAATAGTTCCATCGACAAATTTATCAACGTTTGCATAACTAAAGGTCACTTGTGATAGATAGGCATTGTATCCCAGCTCAAATACTGTCAGAGTTGATAACAAGATAACAGCTAAACGAATCATTCGTGGACGAAGCAAGGCCAATACAGCTAAGTAAGTGAGTAGAGTTAAGACTACACGAGTAAAGAGATAACCTGTTTGTAATAATAACAGCAATACCACTACAGATCCAGCCGCAATCACCAATACCCTTTCCTTTTCTTTCTGGGACTTGGCAGAGCGTTCCCAGTATATATAAAATCCTGTAGCTGTAGCCGATACAAGCAGTGTCACAATGGCAATAAAATGGCTATTGATAAACAGAGTTAGAGCCTCAGGTTGTTTCTTTGGCAGATAAGTAAAGTCTTTAGTATAGAGGTAAATTGCCGATAAGACTAGGGATACAACTGACAGTAATTTCCCTCGGCGAGAGATTTTAAATGGCTCTTTCAATGCTTGATAGGCTAGAAGTAGCATGAAGAAAGAGAATAACCATGAGAAGCGGAAGAAGAATCCTGCAGGGTTTTGTCCCATATGCCAAATCTTACTCACAAATTCGTTTACAAAGGAAGTAAAGAAAATGAGAGTCATCACTCCGGCGGCCCATCTTCTTTCTCTGACGATCTTTCTTGATACAAAGTACAAGATAAAGCCGATAAAGCCGAGAGCTCCAATATAGATATTTGGTAGGTTTGGCCCAGCTGACCATCCTGATTGAGCATCATAGCCCCCAATAGCTAGTTTTGACAAAATATCTAAGGGATTGATCTGGAAAGCCATAGAAAATGTCATGGCCCCTCCGACTTGTCCCTTACTTTCAAGTAAATTGAAGAATACTGGAACAAATAAGACAGAAGCTGCTGCAGCTCCTAAAACTGAGTAAAGAAAGACATCCCATAAAGGTTGAGCATAATGTTTGAGTTTTACTTTCCATGTCCCTTCTACTGAAAGGCGGGGTGATAGATAGTAGCAGGCATACAAGACCACAAATATCGAAATCATATAGCCCATGTAAAATTGAAGGAAGATCGTCAGACCGAGTACAAAGGCATAAGGATAGGCTGCTTTGCCATCTAATAACTGCTCTAAATATAGGATGACGAGGGGAAGCATAAACATAGCATCATAAAAGATGACATTCATCTGGTAGGCTACCAACATACCAGACAGGGCATAAGCTGTCGCAAACAAGGGAACCATCCATCGTTTTGACTCTGCACCCTTATAACGTTTAATTAAGAGATGAGCAAAGGAAAGTCCAAAGGCTCCATATCTGAGCCAGATTGTTAGAAAAACAGACAATCCTATATAGTTTAAAGGCAGAAGAACGTAAATAATATTGAAAGGGCTCATCAAATAATAACCCAACACTCCAATCATATCTCCACCGATAGATTTAGTAAAGGAGTATGACAGACTACTTAAATCACCAGATAGAATGGCATTCTTTAGTAAGCCATAAAAACTAATGTACTGCTGATCAAAGTCCACGGCCATTAAACTTTTATTTCCAAAAGGATAACTCCCCATGAAAAACCATACAACCAGCATGATTGTCATCGGTAGCAAGGCACTACTGACATAAAGGACACCCTTCGGATATTTTTCCTTTAATTTCTGCCAATGTGTCAACCAATTTTCCATTATTGATTTCTCCTCTATGTTTTTAGCCACTTCTTTTTGCTAATGGCTACCAGCCATGCTAGCTAGTATTGAAAAGTTGGCTTTGTAACTTCGTGATAGATTGTTTTCTTCCTTGAAAGGGGAAAGATCGGTATCTATCTACTCCATCATTTTAACATTTAAAAAAGGAGAGAGCAATGCTCTCTCCTCTCTAAAGTAATTTATCTAATATTATTTAGTAAATTTACGTTTCATAACAACAGTTCCTGACATGATTACCACACCTGCCAATACAAGTACGGCACCAGTAGCTTCACCAGTAAATGGAAGAACTGATCCATTATCTGTTGTAGTTGTTGAACGAGAACCACTTGCATCTCCTCCTGGGTTACCTGGAGTTGTTGTAGGACGTTCTGGTGTTGTAGGACGTTCTGGCGTTGTAGGACGTTCTGGTGTTGTAGGACGTTCTGGCGTTGTAGGACGTTCTGGTGTTGTAGGACGTTCTGGCGTTGTAGGACGTTCTGGCGTTGTAGGACGTTCTGGCGTTGTAGGACGTTCTGGCGTTGTAGGACGTTCTGGTGTTGTAGGACGTTCTGGTGTTGTTGTAGGTCCTTCAGTTGTTGGAGCTTCAGTTGTTGTTGGAGCCTCAGTTGTTGTAGTTGTTTCGCCTGAAGCATCTCCTTGGTTATTTGGAGCTTCAGTTGTTGTTGGAGCCTCAGTTGTTGTTGGAGCTTCAGTTGTTGTTGGGGCTTCAGTTGTTGTTGGAGCCTCAGTTGTTGTTGGAGCCTCAGTTGTTGTTGGGGCTTCAGTTGTAGATACTGTAGTTTCTTCAGTTGTAGATACTGTAGTTTCTTCAGTTGTAGATACTGTAGTTTCCTCAGTTGTAGATACTGTAGTTTCCTCAGTTGTAGATACTGTAGTTTCTTCAGTTGTAGATACTGTAGTTTCCTCAGTTGTAGATACTGTAGTTTCTTCAGTTGTAGATACTGTAGTTTCCTCAGTTGTAGATACTGTAGTTTCCTCAGTTGTAGATACTGTAGTTTCCTCAGTTGTAGATACTGTAGTTTCTTCAGTTGTAGATACTGTAGTTTCTTCAGTTGTAGATACTGTAGTTTCTTCAGTTGTTGTTGGAGCTTCAGTTGTCGTTGGAGCCTCAGTTGTTGTTGGAGCCTCAGTTGTTGTTGGAGCTTCAGTTGTTGTTGGAGCTTCAGTTGTCGTTGGAGCTTCAGTTGTTGTTGGGGCTTCAGTTGTTGTTGGGGCTTCAGTTGTTGTTGGAGCCTCAGTTGTTGTTGGAGCTTCAGTTGTTGGAGCTTCAGTTGTCGTTGGAGCCTCAGTTGTTGTTGGAGCCTCAGTTGTTGTTGGAGCTTCAGTTGTTGTTGGAGCCTCAGTTGTCGTTGGAGCTTCAGTTGTTGTTGGGGCTTCAGTTGTTGTTGGGGCTTCAGTTGTTGTTGGAGCCTCAGTTGTTGTTGGAGCTTCAGTTGTTGTTGGAGCTTCAGTTGTTGTTGGAGCTTCAGTTGTTGTTGTAGTGGTTGTAGTTGTTGTAGTGGTTGTAGTGGTTGTAGTGGTTGTAGTTTCACCTTCACCTTCACCAGACGCATTGTAGATTAGGGTTTTAGCTGGGTAGCTACGTTCGTTAGGGAAGTTTTCAGCTTTCCACTTGATGACGTTGTTAACTACATCACCTTTTTTCTTAGTTTCAGTCAACTCAGTAGTGTACTCCATGAACATTGGCCAGTTCCAGTTGTCACCAAAGTTGATCGTGAAACCAGTGATTTTACCATCAGAGTTTTTAGTGTATACAGCTTTCTTAGAGAAGTTGTCAGTTGGGCTAAGTTTTGTAAGTTGCTCTTCACTTTCGATAGCTTTAGGTTGAGTTGCGTAACGAACGGCACGAAGGCTTCCTTCTACCAATACTTGTCCGTCAGCAAGCTCATCTGTGATAACCATCTTGTTCAATTTATCTTGAGCAGCGTTCAAGATAACTTTCCACTTGATACGTTTAGGATTTTGTGGGTCTTGGTATCCATACTTGTACTCGTATTGACCGATCGCAGTAGAATCTGGCTCGTAAGTCAAGTTGTATGTTTCTTGACCATACTTGAATGTCTTTTTACCAGGATCAGTAACATTACCAGCATTTACAACGATATCGTATTTCAATGACATTCTCTTGTTTTGTGGGTTTTTAGAGAAATAGTCAGTGAATGTTACTGTTGTTTTACCAGTAGCTGGGTCTGCAACTGCATTACCAACGATGTCAGATCCATTTTTGATTGGGAATTCTGACTTAACAGGCCAGCTCAATTCTTTTGGCAAGTCAAGAACAAGTGTATCACCTGCATTGATTGCTTGAGAATCTGGGAAAGTAATGCTGTTTGTAGCCTCCATGGCTTGGCCTCTACCTACTTTTGTATCAGCAGTAATAGCTTTACCATTGAGGGTAATTGTAGTGTTGTTAGTATAGTTTGTTACTTCAGCACCAAAGACTGTCGTCAATGTTGTCAATGAAAGAACAAAGATACTTACAAGCGCCAAGATGCGTGTTACGCTCTTTTGTGAAATCTTCATCACATAAACTCCTTTAATTTAATCAGACATATCATAGCATTTTTTAAATCCTTTTACAAGCCCTTTAAAGGTTTTTTTAAGGTTTTTTTAAAAATTTTTGTTTATATGCTAGAATTGTTCTTATTTTTGTTTTTTATCGTCGTTTTTATACGAATTATGTTTTTAACGGTCGTCTTTTTTCTCTCGAATTCCGACCAAAGTTAGGATCATCATCAAGATACCAAGTAGGCTAATCCACCAGTTTGAATGCTCTCCAGTCTCTGGTAAGAGCTGGTCTTGGACAACTGGCGCTTCAGCCATTTGAGGTTCTTGAGCTGAAACTGCTAATGGCTTCATCTCCTCCTCCTGTTTAGGAGATGGAACTGTTGGGATGATTTCAGCTGGTGCTGATGGTTCTTGTTTTGGTTGTTCAACCAGTGTTCCGATTTCAACGATCTCTGCTTGTGGTTCTTCTAGGATTTCTGAGCGAATCAATTCTTTCTTGATCACAACTCCATCCTGCAGGGTCAAGCGGTAGATATTTTGTCGTTTCCCTGGTTTACCTTTTTGTAGAAGAACTTGTGTACCCTTAGCAAGTTTAGGATTTTCAACTATTTGTTTCTCAAAGTCAATTTCTTCTACTTGGATGTTTTCTTCTATAATAGGAGAGACTTGCTTGGTTCCTATCTCAGTAATCTCTGCTTGTGGTTTTTCTAGGATTTCTGAGCGAATCAATTCTTTCTTGATCACAACTCCATCCTGTAGGGTCAAGCGATACACATCTTGTCGTCTACCTACCTTACCTTCTTGTAAAACTCTCACAGTTCCTTGTGCCAGTTCTGCATTTTCAACTGTTTGTTTCTCAAAGGCTACTTCTTCTACTTGGATGAGTTCTTCTGTTGTAATCGTAGGAACTCGTTTTGTTCCAACTAAGATTACACGAGTCACTGCTTTTCTGATAACCGTGGTATCTACCAAGGTAGAAGAACGCTCTTCATCATTGAAGTAGTGTTTCTCAAATGTTCTGTGGATCAGTCCATCTTGACCTTCTTGGAATACTCTAGTTTCACCTTCTGGCAAGCTATCATCATTGCGATATTCTGTTTGATGAGTAACGACTTCATCCTCAGTTACTAAGACTGTACGCTCAACTCCAACACCCACTACAACAACTTGGTTGACTGGTTGAGTCGTGATAACAGTTCTTAGATACTCACGTTGAGTTTCTTTACCATTGACATAGGTTACTTGATAGTAGTCTGTTTGAGTTCCTTCTTGGCCTTCTACTTCGACCAGACGGTAGCTAGCAGGCTTAGTCTTGTCCTCGCGAACGATGATGCTGTAAGGAATCGCACTTGTTGTGCTGATTTCCTTAGTTTCAGTAACTTGAGAACCGATATGGATAATCTGTTCTAGAGCTGGACGCAACTCCTTGACGCTAATCAAATCTGTCTTGACCAAAACTCCATCTTTATAAGTTAGCTGATAAACTTTTTCTACTTGACCAGGACGACCTTCTTGAACAAGCTTACGTTCACCCTTCGGTAAGTTTTCATCAATGACAGTAACCGTTCTAAAGTTAGTCTCTTCGATTCGCTTCTCTTGCTTCACTTTAATATTTGGAACATGTTTTGTTCCTACTAAAATGATGGTTGGGACTGCTTCTCTGACAACCTTACTTTCAATTAGTTTTGAAGAACGTTCTTCGTCATTGAAGTATTGCTTCTCAATAGTCTTGTGGATAAGTCCTTCTTGACCTTCCTGAATGATCTTCGTTTCACCTTCTGGCAGAGTATCGTCGTTACGGAACTCAGTTGGACTTGTAATTCTCTCTTCTTGAATTTCGTAGATTGTACGCTCAACTCCAGAACCTTCAACTAGGACCTTATTGACAGGCTGAGCAGTAATCACCGTTCTTAGGTGCTCACGCTTAGTTTCCTTACCATTGACGTAAGTTACTTGATAGTAGTCTGTTTGAGTTCCTTCTTGACCCTCAACTTCAACAAGGCTGTAGCCAACTGGCTTGGTTCTATCCTTACGAATAATAACATTGTATGGAATTGGACTTGTTGCGCTGATTTCCTTAGTTTCAGTTACTTGCGTACCGATATGGATGATCTCATCTTGAACTTTTTGAACTTCCTTGCTACTGATCAAGTCTGTCTTAATCAAGACTCCGTCTTTGTAGGTTAGTTGGTAAACTTTTTCAATGAGACCAGTTTTTCCTACTTGAACTACCTTAGTTTCACCTTTTGGTAGGTCTGGATCTTCGATTTTTTGAGTCTTATAAGCAATCTTCTCAGTTTGAGTATCCTGCTCTACCTTGATAGTTGGTACATGTTTTGTTCCTACTAAGATGATCGTTGGAGTTGCTTCTTTAATCAATTTGCTGTCTACTAATTTTGTAGAACGCAATTCGTCATTGAAGTATCGTTTTTCGATCGTCTTACGAAGGAGCCCATCTTCACCAACTTGAGAAATCTTAGTTTCACCCTCTGGAAGAGTGTCATCATTTCGATACTCAGTTGAGCTTGTAATCTTATCTTCTTGAATTTCAAAGAGGGCACGTTCTACTCCGGCACCTTCGACAATCACCTTGTCAACAGCCTCTTTAACGACTGTTGTCTTGAGATGTTCACGTTTTGTTTCTGTACCATTGATGTAGGTTACTTTATAGAGGTCTGACTTCTCACCGTCTTGACCTTCTACCTCAGTCACTCTATAACCGATTGGTTTAGTAATGTCTTTACGAACCTTAACGGTAAATGGAATTGGACTTGTCTCGCTTGCTTCTCTAATTTCTTTGACACGAGTTCCGACTTGGATGATTTCATCCACTGGATCTATAGTGATGTTAGATTCTACAAATGTACGAGAAGTTTCTTCACCGTTCACCTTGGTTACAGAGTAGCGATTTGTTTTCTGACCCTTCTTACCTGGCTGGATAACCTTCGTTGTTCCTGCAGGAAGTTGATCTGAAAACTCTTTGAGAGTATTGTAATCGATTGACTCTGTCTCATCTACAAGCTCAGTGGTTTCAACAATAGGTGTCGCATTCCCAACACGAATGACACGGTTGACAACATCTTTAATCTGGTGTTCAGAAATGATGGTACGACCAATCTCTTTACCATTTCTATAGCTTACCAAGAACGTACGGACAATTTGTCCTGGAGTACCTTCGACATCAACAACACTTTCTCCTGCTGGGAGTGTATTGTCAGAGACATAAACCGTCTTGAATGGAACATCAATCTGCTCATCCAATGTACGTTCTGTCATCTTAGAAGTACCGATTACTGTAATTTCGTCAACAGCTTTTGGATCTTCCACTTTCGAGATTTCCTTACGAGAAACTTCTACATCGTCCTCATAGGTCACTTCATAAGTTGTTGTGATGGTACCAGGAGATCCGACTTGAGTAATCTTGCTGTAGCCTTCTGGTTGGGTTTCATCTTTTTCGATAACCTTGTTGAAGTCTTTTTCTTCGACAACAACTACAGATCTGATTGATACAACCACACCTAGACCTTTAACAACGATTTTGTTCTTCTTCTCTTTGAGGGTATTTTCATTGACCAAGGTACGATCAACAAGTTCGTCATTGAGGTAGGTAAGTTTATATTGACTTTCAATACGACCTTTTTCACCCTCTTGACGGACTTCTTCGTAGCCTTTTGGTTTCGTGTAGTCGTATTCAACTACAGTTTCAAAGTCAACATCCTTAACCTCAGTAGTGTATTCAACTTTTTCTACTGCACTACCAACTGTGATAATGCGTTTGACTGGTTGATCAATCACTGTCTCAGACGTCAAAGTCTTACCAGCTTCCTTACCATTCAGTTTTCTGATTTGATAAGTTTTTTCAACAGAACCATTCTTACCAGCTTGATTTTCAAATTGATAAGTCTTTGGTTTTGTTGGGTCAGTTCTGATTTCTGTTTCGTATGCAACAGTTTCTTTCTCAGTAACAGTTTCAAATGTTTCTGTAGCTGTACCAATCAAGACGATTTCTCTCTTAGGCTCTTGAATTACTTCCTCAGATTCAATCTGACGACCTACAATTGTATTCCCGACCTTGGTAATTTTATAAACATTAACTTTCTTACCAGGTACACCTTTTTGTACAGTTTCTTTAAATCCGATAGGAAGTTCATCTGTCTCACGAGTTTCGATGATGTACTCTGTCGTTGTTGTTGTACGAAGTGTTTCAACCGTTTTATCACCAACGATATCTACTGGAGCTAGCGGCTTACCATCTAGAGTGTTACGTCCAAGGAAGACATTATTACTCTTGGCATTTAAGTTCACCCAATCACCATTGTATAGTCTAAAGAAACCATTCTTGTTTGGTGTGTCGGCGATGAATTTATTGTCTGTAGCTGTTACTTTAACAGTGTCGTTTAGACGGTTGATACCAAAGAAAGCTTGCATTATGTCTTTGATAACTCTACCGTCCGTTTTACGGGTAACATCATAACGTTGCCACGGCTCATTGTCTTTATACTTAAAGGTATTACTATTGACATCAATAGAAGCTGCGTTTGTGCTTTCAATAGCGACCGCATTCTTCCATCTTGATTTGATTTTCGATACAGTCAACTCATTGTTGTCAATATTGATGCTTCCTCTAGTCTTAGTAAATGGTACTTTTGTAACCTTGTTGACACGTTTTCCAGTAGTACGGTCAATAACACTTGCTACATAAGTTGTATCATCATTGATATAAATCGGTAACTGCTTGATGTCATCTACTTCAATCTTGTTTCTTGAAATAGTGATGTCACCTGAACCGCCACCTTCAACACCTCTAGATGCTTGAGCAGTATTGTTGTTGACAGAGATGATATAGTCTGTCGAATCACCAGTGATGGTGTTTCCTTCAATGTTTAGACTATAATCATTTGAACTTTCGTTATTTCTAAAGAGAATCCCAAAGGTTCCTAGTTGTCCATTTTCAAATGGTTTTGTCAAACCTTCAATGGTATTATTTGAAATAACGTAACGGCCTTTATCAAGAGGTTTAGTCCATTTATGGTTTTTCTCATTTGTCAGGATAGAGATGGCTGTGTAACCACGGTAACGAGCTGGATCATCATCATCGTTTTCCAACTTAGAGTTTGGATCTTGTGTTACCTTGTTGTTACGAATAATGACATCTGTCATAGGATTGGCACGGTTATAGACCTCGATACCATTCAAACGGTCTCCAAGCGAGACGTTGTTTTCAATGAGAATCTTATTCCCGTCGTGAATATCCAAACCTTTACGGTAGTTGTAGTTTGTATAGTTTCCAGTATAGGTAATACCATCATTATAAGATCCTGCCATTGAGGCTGCACCATATCCAGTACCACCATCCAACACATGCCCGTTGTATGACAAGATATTATTGTCAACAACAAAATTACGTTGGTAACCGAACATAACACCAGCAACACGGTTGTTATGAAGGAAAGAATTGGTTACCTTGTTACCGTCCATGATAGGAACATCTGGATCTCCGATAGACTTGACTTCATTTGAAACCTTCTCAGAGATACTGCTGTAACGGATTGGTCTACCGCTAGCATCATACTCTTGAGCCGTTGCCTTACTTGAACTAAAGAAGACACCAGCTCTGTTGAATTTCATAGCACGAACGTCATTGATCGTAACATTTGAAGAATCGTTTACGTAAATCCCGTTTGAACGTCCAAAGTAAGATTTCCCTTTACGGTAAAACTCATTATCCTTAGTGTAGTCTGATGAATCATAGGTATGTTCAACAGTCAAGCGACCTACAGTAAAGTCCTTCTGATTTTGAATGAGGATTGCAGACTCGTAACGGTTATCCGTCAAGTTTGTTTCAGGATCGTGCTCTCCATCTTGCTTTTTGTTAAACAAGATTTTTGTATTGTTACGACTTGGACCACTACCGATCAAACCTTTTACATTGGCATAGTTCTCATCGATAACCAAGGTTTTCTTCAAGAGGACATTCCCTGAAACCATTACGGCAGCTCCACCCTCAACCTCATTGGCTGCTTTCAGAGCTTTTTGAAGAGCATCACTTGCTTCAACCTTACCAGTTGTATCTAGTCCGAAGTCCGTAGCTTTTACATACTTACCGTATGTTGCATCTTCATATACTTTTGTATTGCTAGCTGCAGCTCTTCTACGACGAGCTCTAGGAGCTGCTGATTCATCTTTAGGAGCTTTCGGTTCCTCTTTAGGAGTCGTTACCCCCTCTTGAGGTGTCTCTAACAACTTTTTCAGTTCTTCTTCAGGTGTTGTTTCAGCTGCTGGTTTTTCTACCTTAGGTTGTTCTGCTTTTGGCTGTTCAGCTGTTGATTGCTCTTGGACAGGTTGTTCCGCTTTTGGTTGTTCTGCTGCTGGTTTTTCTTCAGCAACTTCCTTCTCAGCAGGAGACTTGTCTGCTTCCTTTTCTGCCACTTCCGTTGTAGAAGTAGAGTTTTCCGGCGTTAAAGCTGCAGGCTTTTCCTCATTAGCAACCGGCTCTTTCTTATCATTAGCAGTGGCTTCACTCTTTTGATTTGTGTTCTTATTTAATGAAGTTGCTTTTTCATCCTGATTTTGAACAACAGTGTTATTTGAGAAATCAGTTGTATCAGCTTTAACATGCACTTGACCTAATTGGAAAGTGGTTAAAATCCCAATTGTCAACAGTGAATATTTTGTTGATTTTCTAATGTTCATTTTCTTTTTCTCCAAACTCTCATTTAGCTATCATCTCTTTATAAGATTTGAATTATGCATAAATATCCTTAGCATCCTTGTTTTAGGGCGCAAAATATTTATTCTATACTATACAATAATACAGTGACAGGAGGTGAAAGTCAATAAATTTTAACCGAAATTTTTATTTATCCAACTAATATTTTACATAAGAAGTTAATTTCTAAAATTTGTGTCTTTTTGGTACTTTTTATTCAAAAAAGCTAGGAATTTTATCCTAGCTTTTTTGGGTTCTTTTAGACTAATTTTTCAAATACTTCTGAGAAATTTTTACTAATAGCTTCAAGCGAAACTTCTAGTTCTTCTCGAGTTTGGTTGTTCTTAACCTTGACTTGTCCACTTTCGACTTCGCTCTCTCCCAGAGTGATAAGAGTCTTAGCTCCAAAAACATCTGCTGACTTAAACTGAGCTTTAAGTTTACGATTGAGGTAATCACGCTCTGCTTTGAAGCCTTGCTGACGGAGAGCTTGTACCAACTCCAAGGCTTTGAGATTAGCTCCTTCACCAAGAACAGCAATATAGACGTCGAGGGCGTTTTCAATAGGAAGTGCCACCCCTTGTTTTTCAAGGACTAGAAGAAGACGCTCTACACCAAGTCCAAAACCAAATCCAGCAGTTTCAGGACCACCGAAGTAAGCAACCAAGCCATCGTAGCGACCACCTGCACAAACTGTCAAGTCATTGCCATCAATCTCTGTGATAAACTCAAAGATGGTGTGGTTGTAGTAGTCCAGACCACGTACCATATTGGTATCGATGATATAGTCTACTCCTAGATTCTCCAACATCTGACGAACAGCATCAAAGTGAGCTTGGCTTTCTGCATCCAGGTAATCCAAGATAGATGGTGCATTCTCCACTGCCACCTTGTCTTCTTTTTCCTTCGAATCCAAGACACGAAGAGGGTTTTCCTCCAAACGACGCTGGCTATCCTTAGACAAGCTATCTTTGAGCGGTGTTAAGTAGTCAATCAAGGCTTGACGATAGGCCGCACGACTTTCAGGATTTCCAAGAGTGTTGAGATGTAGTTTGACGCCTTGAATGCCGATTGCTTTCAAGAAGTGGGCTGCCATAGCGATAGTTTCCACATCCATAGCTGGATTGCTAGAGCCAAAGCACTCCACACCAATCTGGTGGAATTGGCGCAAACGACCTGCTTGTGGGCGCTCATAGCGGAACATTGGGCCCATGTAGTAGAACTTGCTTGGTTTTTGAACTTCTGGTGCGAAGAGTTTGTTTTCCACATAAGAACGAACGACTGGAGCAGTTCCTTCTGGGCGTAGCGTGATATGGCGATTGCCTTTGTCGTAAAAGTCATACATTTCCTTGGTTACGATATCGGTTGTGTCTCCAACAGAACGACTGATGACTTCGTAGTGCTCGAAAATAGGGGTACGTACTTCTGCGTAGTTGTAGCGTTTGAAGATTTCACGCGCAAAGCCTTCAACGTACTGCCACTTGGCTGACTCAGCAGGTAAAATATCCTGCGTTCCTTTTGGTTTTTGTAATTTCATAGGGAATCCTCTTTATAACTTAATAGTCCTATTTTACCATAAATGAAAGGATTGGGACAGTCGGAGGAGCAAAGAAATAACTTTGATCATACACGGTTTTCGTCGTTTTCACCCAAATTCCTTATTTCAACTAACATTTACAATCTGCCACAAGCATGATACAATGAAAACCATCAGATATACGAAGGAGAACTTATGAAAAAGAATATCTTGACAATCCTTGTTGCTGCCCTTGTCTACTTTATCTGTATCGGAGTGGGTGTTCTACTAGGGAACCTTGTCGACCACACTGGAAATATGTTTTACGCCCCTGCCTTTTCTGCTCTTGTGGGTGGTAGCGTCTATATGATCCTTTTAGCAAAGGTGCCTCGTTTTGGAGCGATTACTACGATTGGACTTGTAATTTCTCTATTTTTCCTCGGGAGCAAGCATGGAGCTGGAGCCTTTCTGCCAGGAATTATCTGCGGACTTATGGCAGATGGCATCGCTCACCTAGGACATTACAAGGATAAGGTTAAAAACCTTCTTTCCTTCCTAGTTTTTGCCTTTGGTACTACTGGTCCCATCCTACTCATGTGGTTGACCCCTCAAGCCTATATCGCAACTCTAGTCGCTCGTGGAAAATCTCAGGACTATATTGATCGCATTATGGTTGCACCGAATCTTGCTAATATCCTCCTCTTTATCACAAGTATTCTCATCGGCGCTTTACTTGGTGCCCTGATTGGACAAGCATTGAGCAAAAAATTAGCACATAAAACATCATAAAAAAAGAGCCATAAGGCTCTTTTATTTATGACTTAATTTCTTTGTCAAGAAATCTCCCAAGAATTGAATCGTAAAGATAATCAAAATAATGATGATTGTCGCAAGAATGGTCACATCGTGATTGTAGCGGTTAAATCCATAAGCAATCGCTACGTTACCGATACCACCTGCTCCTACTGCTCCCGCCATGGCTGTTTCACCGATAAGGGAAATCAGGGTTACAGTTGTCACACGAATCAAGTCTGGAAGTCCTTCTGATAGATAAACACCCACGATGTCCCAGAAAGTAGCTCCGCTGGCTTGTGCGGCCTCTATGACTCCGCTATCCAGCTCTGCCAGAACGACCTGCACCTGACGGGCAAAGAAGGCAAAGACTGCAAAAGAAAGAGGTACAAGCGCTGCATTTGGCCCAATACTTGTCTTCACAATCAAGTGAGAAAGGGGTGACAAGATAGCCAAAAGGATGATAAATGGAACTGCACGGAAAATAGAAGTAATCTTATCCAAAATCCAGAAAACAACTTTATTTTCCAAGACACCACCCGGAGCCGTCAAGACAAGGAAAAGTCCTGCAACTAATCCTAAAAATCCACCGATGATAAAGGAAAGAGCCGTCATATAAAGTGTCAAGTAGATTGCTGTCCCCCAGCCTGCCTGACCTGACCAGCCCATCTTATAGACATTTGGTAAGTATGTTTGAATCAACTCTGACATCTTACTGTCCTCCCTTCAATACTTTTAGTTGCACACCTGCTTGACGAATAGCTTCTTGTGCCCCCGCAAGAGCTTCTTTTTCTCCTGATAGGACAACTACTAATTCACCAACAGGGGTGCCGTCAAGAATCTCAATATTCCCGTAAAGGATATTGGCTGTGACTTGATAGTGTTTGTATAATTCATTCAAAAGCGGCTCATCTGTTGAAGCTCCTGCATACTTGAGTTGCACCAAGAGGCTATTCTCAGATAGGTGTTCCACAATTTCCTGCTGCTCGATTTTGTCCATGGCTTCATCAATTCCAGTAGCTGTTGAAATGAAGTCCTGGGTCAATGGTTGTTTAGGATCTGAGAAGATCTCAAGAACACTACCCTCTTCAATCAAACGTCCATCCTGCATCACTGCTACGCGGTTAGCAATATCTTTGACAATCTGCATTTCATGCGTGATTAAGACAATGGTCAAGCCTAATTTTTGGTTTAAATCTTTAAGCAAAGCTAAAATTTGCTTGGTTGTCTTAGGGTCTAGGGCAGAAGTTGACTCGTCTGAAATCAAGATTTTTGGATCATTGGCCAAAGCACGCGCAATAGCCACACGTTGTTTTTGTCCCCCAGATAGTTGAGACGGATAGTTTTCAGCACGGTCTGCTAGGCCAACTAATTCCAATA
The DNA here is from genome assembly GCF_900095845.1 of Streptococcus timonensis. GTDB lineage: Bacteria > Bacillota > Bacilli > Lactobacillales > Streptococcaceae > Streptococcus > Streptococcus timonensis. The sequence goes on along the minus strand of NZ_FMIX01000003.1, from coordinate 55,449 downwards.
ATTCAGCAACTTTGGCTTTCTTTTCATCCTTACTGAGTCCTGAGTGTTTAAGGGCAAAAGCCACGTTTTCCTCAGCTGTTTTTTGACTCATGAGATTAAAGTGTTGGAAAATCATCCCAATATCTTGACGTTTGCGACGTAACTCCCCAGCAGTCAAAGACACCTTGTCATCAAAAATAACATCATCATCAATGGTAATTCTACCTGCAGATGGTTTTTGTAATAGGTTAATAACACGAACCAGGGTTGACTTTCCTGCTCCAGAATATCCAACGATTCCGTAGATATCTCCTTCTTGGATGTGAATGGTCACATCCTTAACCGCTGTGACCGTTCTTTTCTTTTGATGAAAAGTCACATCGATTTGATCTAACTTGATAATATCTCTACTCATAGCTCCTAATCAGCTCCTCTACTAATTCAATATGGGTATAATAATCTGAGATTCGCACATTTTCATCTCCACCATGGTCTCGGCTATTGGCATTTCCCAAACCGAAAGCGACCATGGGGACTTCTAAGGCATCAAAGACTGTATGCATGGGACCTGTTCCAGCCGTTGTCGGCAAGACAGAAACTCCCTGTGGATAGAATTTCTTGGCCAACTCAATCACATTGAGAATGGCCGACGCACTCATATCGCTTCGATAACTCATCTCACCCAAGGTATAGTACAATTCTACCTTATCAAAACCGTTTTTGTCTAGTTGTTTTCGGATTTTATCCAAAACATCATGAGGTTCTAGCCCTGGAACCAAACGAACTTCTAACTTGGCACTAGCTTCTGCTGGCAAGATTGTTTTGACTCCTTGTCCTTGATATCCTGACTGGATCCCTTCGATATTGAGAGCTGGTTCAAAGAAGAAACGTTTTAGAAAGGCTGTGCGTTCCTCTTGTAACAGTGGTAATTCCAAGCCATAAATCTGGCTGATTTCCTCTGGATTGCGCTGGGCATAGGTTTCAACCAAGGCTAACTCACGTTCGTTCGGCTCCTGCACATCATCGTACAAGCCCTCAACTAAAATACGCCCATCTGCAGCTCGCAAACTGGTCAGGGCTTGAATGAGATACCATGGAGCAGACTCCACAATACCACCATAGCTGGAGTGGATATCCACGTCTGCACTCTTAACCTTGGCATCAAAGGTCACAATCCCCTTATTTCCGCCTGAGATTTCTAGCTGCTCTAAGGCATTTTTTGTCCCTTGTTCCCAGACCAATAAATCTGCACCACGAAGTTTGTCAGCATGCTTTTCTAGATATTTGTCCAAATCCATAGAGGCCGATTCCTCTGCCCCTTCCATGATGAAGCTGATATTGACTGGAAGATCATCGTGATGTTGCATGTATTTTCTCAGAGCGCTCAAGCGAGCAGTGATATGCCCCTTGTCATCATCAACTCCGCGCCCATACATAATCCCATCACGGACAGAGAGCGTAAAAGGATCCTCGGTCCAAACTTGATCACCATCTGCTGGTACTGTGTCATAGTGGTTGTAGAAAATGATAGTCTTGGCACTTGGTCGTGAACTTTTGAAATGTGCCATGACAAAAGGCGCTGTATAGCTTTCATCAATCTCAACCTCTGCACCTACACGCTTAAAAATCTCACCTAGATAACGGGCAACTTCTTTAAGACCAACTTGCTGAGCAAAAACTGATTTTTTAGAAATCAAAGTACGCAAAACTTCAAAATAATGTTGCGCTACATGATCCTTTTCAAATTTATCAATTTGTTCTTGTGGGCTAGAAAAAACCATTTTCTATCTACCTTTCTACTAGGGCTTGTACCTTTGAGTAAGTACAAGTGAATGTTCATTTTGCTTAAATCTCAATATAAAAGCAAGAGGTGGAAAATCTCTCTCCCACCTCTTTATGTTTTATTACCAAACTGGTTGATCCAAGCCATCTGAAGTTTCTTCGATGACTTTTTTCACTTCATCTGTATGGTAAGCTGCGATAACTTTCTTGATTGCATCAGCTTTAGGTGATGTTTCCCAATCTTTTTTCGCAACGATGATGTTATACCATTGTTTTGAGTTTTCGTCAGCTTGCTCTTTAAAGAGTGCTTTCTTGTAGTCCAATTTTGCTTCTGTAACGAATGTGTTGTTTACAACAGCTGCATCAACTGATGACAATGAACGAGCTGTTTGGCTAGCGTCCAATTCAGTGATTTTCAAGTTCTTTGGATTTTCTGTGATGTTTGCGATTGTCGCAAGTGCAGTTCCTGAAACATCCAACTTGATCAAACCAGCTGATTGAAGCAAGTAAAGAGCACGGCTTTCGTTTGTAGCATCGTTAGGTACTGCGATTTCACCGTTTGCTGGGATGTCTTCGACTTTAGTGTACTTATTTTCACTTCCGTTTAAACCTGAGTAAAGACGGATTGGTGAGATGTAAGTATCTGCAATCGCAACAAGGTCTTTACCGTTTTCTTTGTTCCAGTTATTCAAGAAGTTGTAGTGTTGGAAAGCGTTCAAGTCAACTTCCCCATCAGCAGTTGCTTTATTTGGTTGTGAGTAGTCTGTAAACTCTGTGAATTCCAATTTAATTCCGTCTTTTTCAACCAATTCTTGGATTTTATCCCAACGCGCTTCTTCTGAACCGCTACGGTTTACAGTTGCGATTTTAATTGTTGTTCCCTCAGCTGCTTTATCAGCTGCTTTTTGACCTGAAGATGCACAAGCTGCAAGTGTAAGACCTGCTACTGTAGCGACAGTTGCTACGCCTAACCATTTTTTAATGTTCATTATTTTTTTCTCCTTATAAATAATTCTGTAATAGTATCTCATACTTTATTTGAATAAGCAAATTGTTATAAGATAGGCAGACATATAGCTTGAAACTATATGCCGAAAGAGTGCAAAATCATCCATTTGCTAAAGAATGGATGATTGCTAAACACTATTTAATATCCGCTTCTGCTGGAAGATATGATCCGCCGAAGAACTGTTGAGATAGTTTTTCAAGAGTTCCATCTTTATATAGTTCTTGGATGCGTTTGTCCACAAATGCCTTCAACTCATCTTGACCTTTGGCAAGGAGCGGGTAAACATAAGGTTGTTGGTCACTTGGGAGTTCGATGACTTTCAAATTATCCAAACCTTGGTTTTTGATAACTGTCTCTACACCGATTTTGTCAAAAATCTTATAGTCAAATTGTCCATCGCTCAAACGAGACATGATTTGTTGGAAATCTGCCTTAGTATAATTAAGGATAGTTGGATTGTCCGCATGTTCTGTGTTGTATGCTTCCAATTGTTTAGCTGAGGTTGTTCCTTGAACGACTTCAGTAGATTTTCCACCGATATCATCAAGAGACTTGATGCTAGTGTCGTCCTTCTTCACAACAAGAACGTTAGGGTTTTTAGCAGTTGGCGCTGCGTAGAGGTATTTCTCTGCACGTTCTTTGGTATAACTGAGGTTGTTAACGGCCATTTGGTAACGATCGCTATCAAGTCCTGGGAAGATCCCTGACCACTCTGTCTTTTCAAACTTGACAGTATACTTGTCTGAGTCTTTAAAGATAGCACGAATAAGCTCAATCTCGTAACCTGTCAATTCACCATTTTCTTCATAGATAAATGGTTTTGGTGAGCCGTTAGTTGCTACGACGATTTCTTTCTTAGTAGTTGTTGCATCACCTGATGCCGCATCTTTCTTCTCACCACCTGAACAAGCTGCCAGTACACCTGCGGCAACAAGCCCCAGGGCAGCAAGTGATGAATATTTGATGATTTTCTTCATGATATTTCCTCCAAAATAGAATATAGTCTTATCTTAACAGAAAAAAAGCAATTACGCCATTATATGATTTCTATCTTTGCCATAGGTTTTCTTTATGGCTGATTTAAAAGACAAGACGCAAGATAGCTATTAAGACAACCCCAAAAAGAACCGTCCCCACCAAATTGCGGTAACGAAAGGCGACAAAGGCCGTTGGAAATACTGCAATCAAGTCTAACCATTTGATTTGAGGGAAATCTCCCACCTTACCTGTTGCCACACTTGATAGAATCAAGGCAAAGATAATAGATACAGGTAGGAACTTCAAAAAACGCTCGACAATAGCAGGCAAACCCTTATACTTGACCAAGATAAAGGGAATCACACGTGGAATCCAAGTAACTAGTCCAGAAAAAATAACGGCTAACAAAAGATACTTACTGACCATCTAAGATTACCCCCATTGTACATCCAAGCAATGTCGCGAATAGGACCGCTAGCGATTGAGATACCACTGTCAAGAGTATAAAGAAGGAAAGGGCAACTACTCCTAAAATGATGAAGAGGTTGCGCAAGGGAATTCTTCTTTGCATAATCTGAAACTGAGATGCAAAAATTCCAATAAACATTCCGACCAAGGCAAAGTCAAGACCGAAAATCTCTGGATTTGGCAAAAGCCCACCTAAGGCAGTACCGACAACCGTCCCCACAAACCAAGCCACATAGCTATTTAGATTATTACCATGCATCCACATAGGATTAACCTTATCCGTATGGACCAGTTCGCCCATCAAAACACCATAGGTCTCATCGGTCAAGATACTAGACATACCGATATTGTGACCTAGGCTAGTATGACGAAAATAGGTCGACGCATGCAAACTCAATAAAAAGAGACGCAGATTAATCAAAAAGACCGTCATGGCAATGGCTGCCACAGGGGCTTGAACTGCTACCAAGGCTATCATGGCAAACTGGGCGCTCCCGGCATAGACAAAGAGACTCATCAACCCCATCTCAACAGGAGTCACATAAGGTGAACCAATAATCCCACAAGCAAGACCGATACTAACATAGCCCAGAGCCGTTGGCATGGCTGCCTGTACTCCCTCCCAAAATCCTTTTTCTTTCATAAACTTCCTCATTATTACAAATATATCATTCGACTGCCAAGCGTTCAAAACAAGAATCCTAGGGCGACTACCACTGAGATTGATCGATGCGAATTTTATATTGGTTAATCTCAGGATTGTCATCATCCTCATATTTTGTAGGATAAACATCGATCCAGGGTTCTCTCAGTTGCCCTTTCAGTTTGATCTTAAACCGATAACCGCCATCATCCCCGACCAAGGCATCAACTTCCAAAGACTGAAAGTTAGGCAAAGCTTCGATTTCTGCTTTCATGTCTTGGGTCATCTGATAAAAGATTTCTTTCTGTTGAGCTTTAGAAGCTACAGGGAAATAAACCGACGCCCCTTGTAAACGATGTGATTTTGAAAAAGTAAAGGTCACGCGACCACTATAACCTTTCCATTTAAAATTTTCATAGTCGTAGAAAAGACGCCCAGTTTTATAGAGATAGGGATCTTTTGCACGCCAAGGATTGTGATAGCCTATTTCTGTTTCTTCTACTATTTCATTAGGTTTTCCAAACACTTTTTCAACAGATTCGAGGGGCATATTAAATGAAATATAGTCAAACATGACCAATTGCGTCTTTTTAAACATCTGAAAAACCAGCAGAGACAGCAACAATGCCCCTAGGGCAAGTGCTACACTAATTATTTTTTTAAATCTCATATGTCTACTATACTAAAAAACTCGCGCATTTGTCCAAGATAAAAAAGTTAACGCTGAGCTAACTCTTTATTCCATAGTATCAAAAGCAAGGCTTATTATGAATAACTGCGAGATTGACTTATACTCACGCCATATTTCTTATCTTCAGGTTTTTCATGATATCCAAGTTCTGTCGGAGAGACTTCAACCCTAAGTTCCCCCGTTTTCCCTTGCAACTTAACTTTATATTGATAGGTATCATGATCGATTCCTACCATTTCAACCGTCAATGATTTGTAATCTGCAAGAGCTTCAAGTTCTGTTTTCACAATTTGGGATAAATTGTCGACCAGTTCTTTCTGTTGAGCTTTGGAACTCACAGAAAAATAAACCTTCGCCTCTTCCAAAATATGAATTTGTGAAAAGGTAAAGTTCGCTCGAACGGTATAATCGTTCCAGCTAATATTTTCGTAGTAATAGAAATGCCGTCCCGTTTTATAAAAATAAGGGTCTTCTGCACGCCAAGTATCACGATAGGCCATTTCCTCTTCTTCTACCACTTCATCAGCCTTTCCAAATACTTCTTCAAAAGACTTCTCAGACATATAAAATGAAAGGGATTTAAACATGACTAGTTGAGTTCTTTGTATTTGTCTCTCCGGAGCATTTAGGCATGCTGTTAAAGACAGCAACAATACCCCTATGGCAAGCGCCATACTGATTGTTTTTTTAAATCTCATATTTCTACTATACTAAAAAGTTCCGGCATTTGTCCAAGATAAAAGAGTTAACACTGAGCTAACTCTTTACTCTATGGTATCAAAAGCGAGGCTGGGTTTGGCATTTAGCTCCAAGCCTGCAAAGTTTTCTTTGTTCCACTCGCTGACGCTAGCATAGGCAATCATTCCTGCATTGTCTCCGCAAAGTCGCAGGGGTGGAATGATAACCTTGACGTCGGTGATTTCAGCTGCTAGGCGTTCTCTGAGACCTTTATTAGCTGCTACACCACCAGCCACAACTAGAGTTTTAACAGGGTATTTTCCCAAAGCCTTCTTGGTTTTTGCCATGAGAATATCCATAACTGCTGCTTGGAAGGAAGCGCACAAATCCTCTGTGGACAAGTTTTCTCCCTTTTGCTCAGCATTATGATGAAGATTGATAAAGGCAGACTTCAATCCAGAGAATGAAAACTCCAGATTGTCCTCCTTGATCATGGCACGAGGGAAGTCATATATATCTTGACCTTGATGAGCCAACTCGTCAATCTCCCGACCGGCTGGATAGGTCAAGCCCATGACACGGCCGACCTTATCATAGGCCTCACCAACCGCATCATCACGTGTTTCCCCAACAATCTTATAATCACCAGCCTCAGACACATAGACCAACTCTGTGTGTCCACCACTGACTAAAAGGGCTAACAAGGGGAATTCTAAAGGCTCCACACTTTGAGCCGCCATGAGATGACCAGCCATATGATTCACAGGAATCAGGGGAAGGCCATGTGCCCAAGCAAAGGTCTTGGCAGCTGATAAACCAACAAGCAAGGCTCCGACCAAGCCTGGTCCATAAGTAACCGCAACAGCTGTTACATCTTCTTCTGTAATCCCTGCTTCTGCCAGTGCCTCCTCGATACAGGCTGTAATGACCTCAACATGGTGACGACTGGCCACTTCTGGCACTACGCCACCAAAACGTTTATGGCTCTCAATTTGACTAGCAATGACATTGGACAAGAGCTCGTCATCGTTTTTTAAGACGGCGACACTGGTCTCATCACAGGATGTCTCAAATGCTAAAATATATCTATCCTTCATCTATTTCTCTCTTCATGATAATGGCATCCTCAACTGGATCATGGTAGTAGGACTTTCTCTCAGCGATGACCGCCATTTTTTCTTTCTTGTAAAATGCTTGCGCTCGGTGGTTGGACTTTCTAACTTCGAGGAAAATTTCCTTATCTGCAGGCAATTGAGCAAACAAGGCTGAGGCTATCCCCTGACCTTGATAGGCTTTTTTGACAGCGATTTGCAAGACTTCTACTTCAAAAAGATTCTCCTGAATTGCTAGAAATCCTATCACTTCTTCCCCATCATAAGCTAGAGCATACCAAGTCTGGTCTTGGGACAGGTCTGCTTGGATTTGTTCCAATGTCCAAGGACTGACTGGATAAACATCTACCATAACAGCGTAGATAGCATGAGCCAAGTCAGGTTGCTGTTGGATTCGTTTGATTTCTATCATAGGCGTTTAATGTAAGACTCACCAGACTCCGTATGGTTCTTGAGCCAATTTTCCTCAGCTTCGACACGTTTGAGGTAGTTTGGTACAAAGTCATGTAAAGAGTCTGCTTCCTTGTCCCAGGCCCAAAGAGCTAGATTCGCTGCATTTGGTAAGGTTTCTAGATAGTTAGCCTGTGGCGATTGTTCTTGAATCTGCTCGACAAAGGCTCCTACTTCACCGACAAAGGTTACCTGGTCAGCATCCTTGACTTGCTCAAGTACTTCCGCAAAGGACAGATGCGCTTCTGGAAAGACAGGTTGGGCATGTTCATAAAACCCTGCATAAACATTGTTACGGCGTGCATCCATCAAGGGAACAACCAAACCTTCCTGTTGATTCGGTACTAGAGCTAAAAGGCTCGACATACCCACCAACTCAATGTTTAGGGTATGAGCCAAAGTCTTAGCAGTTGCTACTGCAATTCGCAAACCTGTATAGCTACCCGGCCCCTCTGCCACCACGATTCGATCCAAATCCTTAGGTGTCCAATCTAGACTGTCCATCAAAAAATCGATAGCGGGCATCAGAGTGATACTGTGATTTTTCTTGATATTAATAGTCGTCTCGGCAAGAAGTTGCTTGTCCTCTAAAATGGCTAAAGACAGAGCCTTGCTGGACGTATCAAAAGCTAATACTTTCATAACACATTCCTATCTTTTTGTCTGTTTACTATTATACTACAAAAGCCGACACATGGGAATTTTCTTTGTTTCCAAACAAAAATGTCCTGCCAAATAGACAGGACAAGCACTTAAGTATTTAAGCCAAAGTAAAATACAAACCAGACCACATAGGTCACAAGAAGAAGGAAAAGTGAATACAGAGTCACGAAGCCAATCTTCCATAGGAATTTGGCCTTCCGATGCTCTAGCAGAGTATACAAAACATTGCCACCGTAAACACAAGCAACAAAAATAGCGAATGCCAAGATACGAATTACAATAGCTAGTTGAAACATATCCTACCCTCCTTAAAAGGAAAAACCTCTTTTCTAACTTTATTATAGCATTTGAATCTGAGGTCTTCAAATACTTATACAAGGCAAAATGAAACGTATTTCATGCTCCTTACTTTCAGATTTCCCCTCTTTTACTAATTCCCCTTTTTATGTTATAATTGAAATAATTGTAACGAATCAAGGTCAATCTAGACACAAAATGAACTGAAATGAAACAGCTTCAAGCTAAGAATTTTGAATAAAGTGACCTGAAAAAAGAAAGGAAATACATGATATACAAAGTTTTTTATCAAGAAACAAAAGAACGTAGCCCACGTCGTGAAACAACACGATCACTATACTTAGACATCGATGCTAGCTCAGAACTTGAGGGACGTATCATTGCTCGCCAACTTGTTGAAAAAAACCGTCCAGAATACAACGTAGAATATATCGAACTCTTGTCTGATAAACTACTTGACTACGAAAAAGAAACTGGCGCATTCGAAATTACGGAGTTCTAATATGGCCTACACTCTTAAACCAGAAGAAGTCGGCGTTTTTGCTATCGGTGGTCTAGGAGAAATCGGGAAAAATACCTACGGTATTGAGTACCAAGATGAGATTATTATTGTCGATGCTGGGATTAAATTCCCAGAGGACGATCTACTTGGTATCGACTATGTTATCCCTGACTACTCTTATATTGTTGAAAATATTGACCGCGTCAAAGCTCTCTTAATTACCCACGGACACGAAGACCATATCGGAGGGATTCCTTTCTTGCTCAAGCAAGCTAACATCCCAATCTATGCAGGGCCTCTTGCACTCGCTTTAATCCGCGGAAAACTTGAAGAGCATGGTCTTCTACGCAATGCTACACTTCACGAAATCAACCGCAACACAGAGTTGACATTTAAAAATCTTAAAGCAACCTTCTTTAGAACAACCCACTCTATCCCCGAACCTTTGGGAATTGTTATCCACACACCTCAGGGTAAAATTGTCTGTACAGGTGACTTCAAGTTTGACTTCACACCAGTTGGTGAACCTGCAGACTTGCACCGCATGGCAGCTCTAGGTGAAGAGGGTGTTCTTTGTCTCTTGTCTGACTCAACTAATGCTGAAGTACCAACCTTTACAAACTCAGAAAAAGTTGTTGGTCAATCCATCATGAAGATTATTCAAGATATCGAAGGACGCATTATTTTTGCATCCTTTGCCTCAAATATCTTCCGTCTCCAACAGGCTACTGATGCTGCTGTCAAGACTGGCCGTAAGATTGCTGTCTTTGGACGTTCAATGGAAAAAGCTATTGTCAACGGGATTGAACTTGGCTATATCAAGGCACCAAAGGGAACCTTTATCGAACCTAATCAGGTTAAGGATTACCCAGCTGGAGAAGTATTGATTCTATGTACAGGTAGCCAAGGGGAGCCTATGGCAGCTCTCTCTCGTATCGCTAACGGAACTCACCGTCAAGTGCAGTTACAACCTGGCGATACGGTTATCTTCTCTTCTAGCCCAATTCCTGGAAACACCACTAGCGTAAACAAACTGATTAACACTATCTCAGAAGCTGGTGTTGAAGTTATCCACGGTAAAATCAACAATATCCATACCTCTGGACACGGTGGTCAGCAAGAACAAAAACTCATGCTTCGCCTGATTCAACCTAAGTACTTCATGCCAGTTCACGGTGAGTATCGTATGCAAAAAATCCATGCTGGTTTGGCTGTTGATACTGGAGTTGAAAAAGACAATATCTTTATCATGAGCAACGGAGACGTTCTTGCCCTTACTGCAGACTCTGCTCGCATCGCAGGTCATTTCAATGCCCAAGATATCTATGTCGATGGAAATCGTATCGGTGAAATTGGTGCCGCAGTCCTAAAAGACCGTCGTGACCTATCCGAAGATGGTGTCGTGCTTGCTGTCGCAACAGTAGACTTCAAGACACAGATGATTATTTCTGGCCCAGATATCCTTAGTCGTGGATTCGTCTACATGCGTGAATCGGGTGACCTTATTCGTCAAAGCCAACGCATTCTTTTTAACGCTATTCGTATCGCTTTGAAAAACAAGGATGCCAGCATCCAATCTGTCAACGGTGCTATCGTTAACGCTATTCGCCCATTCCTTTATGAAAATACTGAACGTGAACCGATTATCATTCCGATGATTCTCACACCAGATGAAGAAGAATAAAATAAAACTCTCTGAAGCTTAAAGGCTTCAGAGAGTTTTTCTTATTTAACAATAATCTCGTAACGAGTTTTGCTAGTAAAAGTTTGACCTGCTTTGAGAATCACTTGATCTTTAAGGTCGCTGTGAATGGCATCTGGTAGAGCCTGTGCTTCAAGAGCAATCCCATTGTGCTGAATCATTGGTTGACCAGCGATGATGACACTCTCATCCACAAAATTTGCTGTATAAACCACAATGCATGGAGCTTCAGTCTTAAAGAGCATGAAACGTCCTGAGTTTTGGTCATAAAGGAAACCAGCATTATCATGTCCTTTAGGAAGAGCAAATGGGTGATCCAAGCCAGATACGATTTGGATTTGCTCATCTTCTTCTGCAAAGATATCTTTCAACAAGGCACCATTGTAGATATGTTTGACCACATCACGATTAGCATCTGGAGTTTCAGTTGGTACTCCATCAGGAGCGATTGGATAGATACCCTCAGTGTTCAATTGGAAGACATGGCGGTCAACCGTCTGAGTGAAATCGCCAGACAAGTTAAAGTAGCTATGGTTGGTTGGATTAACAAGCGTATCCTGGTCTGTCGTCACCTTATAGCTGACTTCGTAGGCCCCATTTTCTTCTAATTTGTAGCTAATCCAAATCTTAAGATTACCTGGGAAGCCTCCTGTACCGTCTGTTCTTTCTGTATAAAGTGTCAAACCATGGTCGCTCACCTCGACTAGCTCAAACAAACTAGAATCCCAACCTGTTGAACCGCTGTGGTTACAGTTGCTTGCGTTATTGACTTCGAGTTCATAGGTTTTCCCATTCAATTCGAATGTCGCACCTGCGATACGACCTGCAACTGGACCTACACTCGCTCCATGTTTTGGACTGTTACCTACATAGCTGTCAAAATCATCAAAGCCTAGGATAACATTGGCAAAATTACCAGCCTTATCAGGAGTTACATAGCGTAAAATAGTCGCTCCATAGGTCATAATTTCTAGTTGGTAGCCTGCTTCTGTTTCAAAGCGATAAGCGACAACATCCTTGCCATCAACTTTCCCAAATACACGTTCTGTGTATGCTTTCATCCTTTTCTCCTTATTATTTGAATTCGTGAATAATAACACCTTGAACGACGCGGTTTACTGTACCTGTAGGTGATGGTGTATCAGGTCTGTTGCCAACCTTAAGCGAAGTCAAGAGAGCAAATAGTTGACCATAAACAATATAAGGGAATACACGGTAAACGTCATTCAAGACACCGCCACAGCCAAGTGCTACTTCCTTAACGTTTTCAAGACCAAAGGCTTGATCACTCAAGAGAACAACGCGACGAGCGATTTGGTCCCCTGCAACTTCACGAATCAAGTCTAAGTCGTACTTACGAGTATAGTCTGTTGTAGTACCAAAGACTAAAACTACAGTATCTTCATTGATAAGAGATTTTGGACCGTGACGGAAGCCAACTGGGCTTTCATACATAGTCACAACTTGACCAGCAGTCAATTCCAAAATTTTCAGTTGTGCTTCATGAGCAAGACCGAAGAATGGACCTGCACCTAAGTAAATCACTCGGTTAAAGTCTAGGTCAACCAACTCTTTCACATCTGCCACATTGTCAAGAACTTTACGAGCAAGACTAGAAAGCACTTCAAAACGTTCAGCTTTAACAGCAAATTCAGTTGGATCAAACACTAAAAGTGCTGTCAACATCATAGAAGTAAAGCTTGATGTCATTGCAAATCCAGCGTCATTTGAAGCTGCAGGTTGCAAGAGCAATAGATTACGATCATCTCCATGTGCTTGAAGAGCCAATTCCCCTTCCGCGGCACAAGTAATGGTCACTTGATAAAGCTCATCAACTAAGGCCTTGGCCAAGTCAACTGTTGCTACACTTTCCGGTGAGTTTCCACTACGAGCAAAGGACACTAAAACCGTAGGTACTTCCTTTTTCAAATAAGTCTGTGGATTGGCCACGATATCAGTCGTCGCAATAGCATTGAAGTTCCACTTGCGCTCGTCATAAACTTCTTTGAAATAGGGAACAAGTGTGTCTCCGACATAGGCAGAAGTCCCTGCACCAGTCAGAATAACCTTGATATAGTCATGTTTAGCTGCAATATCTTGCAAGAATGCAGCAATTTCTTCACGTTTTTCTTGGTAAGCTTCAAATGCTTCTTTCCAAACATCTGGTTGTTGGTAAATCTCGCGTGTGGTGATCTCTGCTCCCAACTCAAGCAATTCTTCTTTTGTATAATCTAGCATAGAAAACCTCTAATCTGTTCTTTTTTATAAAATATGGGAATGGGAGTAGATCCCATTCCCATTTATATGCTATGAAAGCTGTTTTAGCATTTTTAAGGTGTTATATCTTATTCGTCTTCATCATCATCGAAGCTTGCTAATAAGTCATTTACTTTCACAATGCTTTCTGATGCACGATTTTTGTAATCAGCATCGATGCCTGTTAGGCTTGCATTGATAAATTCAATGACCATCGGAAGATTCATCCCTGCATACAGTTCAATGTCACGACCTTCCATAATCAGACGGCTCACCACGTTACATGGTGTTCCACCAAGAAGATCTGCAAAGACTAGGAAATCATCCAATCCTTCAACAGCAGCTTCAAATTTTGCAGTAAATTCTTCTGGCCCATCTTCTGGAAGAAGAGCCACTGTATGAATGTTGTCCTGTGGACCCATGATCATCTCTGTGCTACCTTTAAGTTCTTCACAGAAACGACCGTGACTCACTAAAATTAATGATTTAGTCATAATCAATTACATTCCAAGTGCAAATTTACCGATGAATGAAAGTCCAACAGCAAGAGCAATGATGATACCGATTGCTTTAGTTGAGTTCATACCTTTCTTACCAAGCAACCAGAAGATGAATGCTGTGAAGATTGCTGGAAGCAAGCGTGGGAAGATTGAGTTCAAGATGTCTTGGAAGTCAATCATTTTCTCACCGATTGGCAATTTGTAAGAAATTTCAAAGTTGATCATTGTTGCTACAAGAGCACCCATCATGAACACACCAAGTACAGATGCTGCTTCAATCAAAGCTGTTAAAGTACTTTGCATGTTGTTGATAAGGTTAACCCCTTCTTTGTATGCAAATTCCAACTGTTTCCAACGGAAGATGTCATACGCTACTGCAACTGCGATCCAAAGGAAGATACCCCAAGGTTGACCAGCGATAGCCATTGTTGCAGCGATAGATCCCATGATAGCAGGTACAAGTGAACCAAAGATTGTATCTCCAAGAGGAGCGAATGGTCCCATCAAACCTGTCTTGATACCATTAACCGCATCTTTTGAGGCAACGCCATCTTTTTCTTCCATGGCAAGGTCAAAACCAGCGATGATTGTGTGGAAGAATGGTGAAGTGTTGAAGAATTGGGTATGAACTTTCATCATTTCTTTCAACTCAGGAGTTCCATCTCCATACATTTTACGCAATTGTGGCAAGATCATGTAAAGGTAACCTGATGCTTGCATACGTTCGTAGTTCCATCCCAATTGGAAAGTGAACAAGCTACGTTTGTTAATTTGATTAAAATCTTCTTTTGTTAATTTGTAATTAGAATTCGTCATCTTCAATTTCCCCACTTTCTGATGGTGTAGAAGGTGCTGCTACAGCAACTTTCTGGCTGTTCTTGAAGTGAACAACCGCAAGGAAGATACCTACGATAGAGATACCGATCATAGACAATCCTTTGAAGTTGTTAGCAAAACCGATAGTTTCTGCAACTTCAGCAGGAAGAGTGCCAATGATACCAGCAACTGCTCCACCAAGACCTGTTACGTATGAGTAAAGTACAGTCAACATAGCTGTCAAACCGAATCCCATAGCAAGGTAGTGAAGGTTACGTTTAACTGGAAGGTAACGAAGCAAGATAGCGAATCCAAGACCTGGAAGCATACGACCTGCAAGAGTCAAACCGTCAGCAATCCATTGGTATTCTTTAACAAAGTTTACAACACCTTGTACGAATTCTCCACCGAAAGCAAGGGCGAAGAATACTGGAAGGGCACGAGAAAGAGCCCAAGGAACTGCACCAAGAAGGTAGTTGCGTTCGATTGCTGCATAGTCAAAGCGTTCGATCGCAGCATCAATACGGTGTGCGAAGAATGTAGTAGTCATACGACCAAGTACGTCGAAATAAGTCAAAAGTGCCGCTACTGGTACAGCGATTGTAGTGATCGCAAGATCTGTTTCGATACCTTGTGAAACTGAGAAAGCTGTAGCAAGAACCGCACCAGAAGTTGCGTCGATACGAGAAGCACCACCGAAGGTACCTACCCCAAGTACGAATAACTGCAAGCTACCACCGATAAGCAAACCAGTTGCCAAATTTCCCATGACTAAACCAGTAATGAAACCAGCGAATACAGGGGAACCTGCAGAAGAAACGATCGTCAACTCATCACAGATTTGATAGGCTGAGTACAGAGTGAGAAGTAAAATTTGCCACCATTGTATCATAACAATGACCTCCTAAAAATTTTTTCCTATTTTAATAAGCTCAAAAAGTCTGAAACTGGATCATTTGGAACCATTTGAGCAGTAAGTTTTACACCTTTTTCCGCTAATTTACGGAAATCTTCTACATCTTTATCTACTACGTTGATAGAACGTGTGATAGGACGTGTTTCTGGTGTTTGAGACATATTACCGACATTGACTGTTTCAAGCGGCACACCCGCTTCTACCAAACCGAGGAAACGGTCTGGTTTTCTAGCAACGATTAAAACACGTTGGCTATCGTATTTGCCAGCAAGAATGTTTGCTGCAGCTTTATCAATCGGCAAGATACTAAGTTTTACACCTGGCGGTGTCGCAAGTTTCAATCCACTCTTTTCAACATCGTTATTCACAACATCGTTGTCTACAACCATGATACGTGAAACATTCAGTTTTGCAGACCATAGATTGGCTACTTGCCCGTGGATCAAACGTCCATCGATACGGCATCCTACAATTGTCATAAATTTTCCCCCTTTATTTGTTTGAATTTTGGTTTACATGTTAATTGTATGTGTTCCTTATGTTCCCCTTCTGTTTCAAAGATAATGATGCGGTTAGCACCCTCCTTGAGATAGCTGTGTGGAATATAAAGAGATAAGGTTGGGCCGACATTCCAGAAACGTCCTAGATGGTGGCCGTTGACATAGGCAATCCCTTTACCAAACTCAGATAAGTCTAAGTAGGTATCCTTCGGCACCTCGACTTCAAAGTCGTAGGCGTAAAAGGCAGGCTGTCCTTCCGTCCATCCTTTAGTAAAATTAATCTTCTCAGGATTATCAAGTGGAAGTGGATATTGTTTCCAATCCAACATGAAGTGTAAATCCTTGCAGACACCTGTACGAATTCCTTTGCGTTGAGTATCGGCTAAGAATTTATGTCCATAATTGACACGCCCCATATTTTCAATCAGTATATCAATACGAGATAGCGTTTTCTTTTTACCTTGAACAAAGATATCTTCACCAATCTCTGTCTGGTATTGGGTTGTAACCCATTTGTCATCAATAAATAACTGTGCTCTATCACGACCATCGATAATGCGAAGACGTTCTTCATCTGCATCCCAACTGGCTTCTGTACGATAGAGTAAATAGCCATAACTTTGTCCCAACTCCTCCATTTTTTGAGGATAGAGACTTTCAGTAGGGCTTGATAGACTATCTAATGTTTCAAACAAAGAAACTTTTTCAGATAAGGGAATAGGCCCCTTTTCCAGACTATCTTTATAGAGCGGTTCTAACTGAGGATACTCAGGATAATATGTAGCCATCATTTTCTTGACTGCAAAGTACTTGGCTGTTGGATTCCCTGCCTCATCTAACAGAGCGTCATAATCATAAGATGTCACCTGTGGCAAGTCAATGGTTCCTCTAGCAGAACAACCATTCATAAAGCCAAAGTTTGTCCCACCATGGAACATGTAAAGATTAATCGAACCGTGCTTTAATACCTCGTGGACTGCTTCAGCCAATTCCTCGGGATCTCGTTTGATGACTGGTTCTTTCCATCGATTAAACCATCCGTCCCAGAATTCCATACACATGAGTGGCCATTTTTTCCCATACTCATCAAAGAACTCTTGCATCTGTGAGAAGTTGAAGTCAGCCTTAGAACCAAAGTTCCCAGTCACTAAAAGATCATCTTCAATTAGGGTCCCAGCCTTTAAAGTAGCTCTCCATGGACCATCCGATGTAAAGAGCGGACAGGAAACTCCTCGTTCTTCCATCAAGCGTCGGACTTCTCTTAAATAGGTTTTATCCTCGCCATATGAACCATATTCATTTTCAACCTGCATCATGAGAACATTCCCGCCATTTTCGAGTTGTCTCGAAACCAAGTGCGGAAGCAGGTGATCATAGTAACGACCCACCATCTCGATATAAGCTGGACAAGATGAACGAATACGCATATCCTTATTCAGGAGCCATGCTGGCAAACCACCAAATTCCCATTCGGAGCAGATAAATGGAGAAGGGCGGACAATAGCATATAAGCCTATGTCCTGTGCAATTTGAAGAAATCTTCCTATATCAAGATTCCCTTCAAAATCGAATGTTCCTTCGGTTGGTTCATGCATATTCCATGGAACGTATGTTTCAACGGTATTAAAACCTAAAGCTTTGAGATTATAAAGCGAATGATACCAATCTTCTTTAGGGACTCTAAAATAATGAATTGCACCAGACAAAATCTTAAATGGTTCCCCATTTAGATAGAAATGATCTTCAATTTCAAATCTAGTCATTCTACCTCCCTATTTTTATAAAGTTTGCGCTTTCACTTATTGTTATATCAACTATATAACAATAAAGAGGTATTGTCAATACTTTTTGAAAGTTTATTTAAAATTTTTTCTTTTTTTTACTGTATTTTTCTGATAATAATCCCATAAAAATTTAAAAAACTATTTTTAAATAGTAACCTATATATATTTGTATTCGTGATTTATTTATATCTATTTTGACTTCTTGGTCTGTTTTTTTGATTTTTTTAAGAGTATTTCCTATTATTTTCAAAACTTTTATGTAAAAATCAAAATAGGAGAAGGAAATAACGAGGTAAAATTATGGCAATTCCAAAGTATCAATATATTAAAGACGAATTAAAAAATAAAATCATTTCAGGCCAATTCGCTAGTGGTGATAAGTTTTATACTGAGGCTGAATTGATTGCTATGTATGATGTTAGCTCGATTACAGTCGTACGCGCCTTGAATGATTTGGCTAAGGATGGCTACATCGTCCGCCAACAAGGTAAAGGGACTTTCGTAGCTCGTGCACGTAAACATAAGCTGGTTGAGTTTTCTGATGTCGAAATCTTTGAAACAAAAGATGATAAGGTAACTGTTCTTTCTATCGAACGTGGCAATAAATTGAAGTAACTTTCAAAATTGGGCTTACGTGGAGATCAGTTCTACTACAAGATTGAACGTATCCGTGAATCAAATGGTATCATCTACATCTACCACAACTCGTACATCCCTGAACAGTATATCAATGCTAACTATCCAAACCTTGACTACTATAACTCTATCTATAAACGTTTCAAGCTGGACTACCATATCCACATGAACGATGAGCATTTTGAAGAGATTAACGAGATTGTGTTCCCTACTCCTGAAAATGTTGCTTCTAAATTAGGAATTGATCCTCAGTTCCCAACTGTGTATCAAACCAAGACCACTCAACTTGAATCAACAGGTCAGGTACTCGAATACATCGAAACTTATAAACGTTCTGATTTCTACAAAATCAAATTCCTATCATGTAATCGTGATCATTAATCAATTTAAAAAACCTAGAACTGTGTTCTAGGTTTTTTTATGTACATATTCAATAAAAATGTAAAATTATTAGCAACCTTACTCGAAGAACTACTAAATTTTTAGTAAATATTCACTAAATAAGTGAGCACTTTAAAAGCGAGATACACTCTCGCTTTTTTGATTTATGATTAGTCACCCAAACCGATGCGTTCGAAGATTTCATCCACTCGTTTGGTGTAGTAAGTTGGGTTGAAGATTTCGTCGATTTCTTCTTGAGTCAGACGTGATGTTACTTCTGGATCGGCTTCCAAAAGTGGTTTAAAGTCTACTTGGTTGTCCCAAGAGTAGGCTGTTTTCGGTTGCACCAAGTCATAAGCTTGCTCACGGGTCATACCTTTCTCAATCAAGGTCAACATAGCACGTTGGCTAAAGATAAGACCGAAGGTTGAGTTCATGTTGCGGATCATATTTTCTGGGAAGACGGTCAAGTTCTTGACGATATTGCCAAAACGGTTGAGCATGTAGTCAATCAAAATGGTTGTATCTGGTGTGATGATGCGCTCTGCTGATGAGTGAGAGATATCACGTTCGTGCCAAAGGGCTACGTTTTCATAAGCTGTTACCATGTGACCGCGGATAACACGCGCCAAACCTGTCATGTTTTCAGAACCGATTGGATTGCGTTTGTGGGGCATTGCTGAAGACCCTTTTTGCCCTTTAGCAAAGAACTCTTCTACTTCGCGTTGCTCAGATTTTTGAAGACCACGGATTTCCGTTGCCATACGCTCGATAGAAGTTGCGATGCTAGCAAGAACTGCAAAGTACTCAGCGTGAAGGTCACGAGGAAGGACCTGTGTAGAGATTTCTTGAGCACGGATACCCAATTTGTCGCAGACGTATTTTTCAACGAATGGTGGGATATTAGCAAAGTTCCCAACCGCACCAGAAATTTTACCAGCCTCCACACCTGCAGCCGCATGCTCGAAACGCTCGATGTTACGCTTCATTTCGCTGTACCAAGTCGCAAGCTTGAGACCAAAAGTCGTCGGCTCAGCGTGCACCCCGTGAGTACGACCCATCATGATAGTGAACTTGTGTTCTTTTGCCTTTTCAGCGATGATGTTAGTGAAGTTTTCAAGGTCACGACGAATGATGTCGTTGGCCTGCTTGTAAAGGTAACCGTAGGCCGTATCCACCACATCAGTAGAAGTCAAACCATAGTGAACCCACTTACGCTCTTCACCAAGCGTCTCAGAAACCGCACGTGTGAAAGCCACTACGTCGTGGCGCGTCTCCTGCTCGATTTCCAAAATACGGTCGATGTCAAAGTCCGCTTTCTCGCGAATCAAAGCCACATCTTCCTTAGGGATTTCCCCCAACTCAGCCCATGCCTCGTCAGCCAAGATTTCCACCTCAAGCCAAGCACGGTATTTATTTTCTTCACTCCAAATGTTCGCCATTTCTGGGCGGCTATATCTATCAATCATGTTTTCTTTTCCTTTCTGTTGATGTTTCACATCAGTTAGCAAGTGGTCATCACTTTATTCAAATTCTTCTTTCCCAATCCATACAGATGGATAATGATTCGGTGTATTAAAATCCGTATCCAGCGGTAAATCGTAGATGGCTAAATAGTTTTCAGGGTGTTTTTCAACTAGCTCTTCATACTTAGCTTTCACTTTTTCGTGATCGCTACTAGCATACAAGACTTCGACGACTGCTCCAGTCTTCTCTTTTTCGACAAATGCGTTGACGATGAGTTGAAGCATAAAACCTCCTAAACCGAAATGCCCTTCATATTTGCTTCCAGAATAGGCATCTTCACACCTAACTCCTGACCGGTCTGATAAACACTTTGACAACAGTAGAAGATGTCCTGTTTATCATTGTGCAAGGTCATAATTTTTCGTGTCAACTCATTTTTCGCAAACATGATTTTCATGGCTTTTCCTGCAATCCATGAGGGAATTTTGTAAGGTAAGAGTTCAGCTTTATAAAGCTTCAAATTTACACCACGTGCTTCTACGACTTTCAAAGCCTCTCGAATGGCCTTGATGGCCAATGATAATTCCGAAGAACTATTCATCAAGTTCAAAGCCAATTCTTCTGGGTTTTCCAGATTCCCTGAACGTGCAGCTGTCGAAGTGACACCTGCATTAATCGCCATGTGAATCCAAATCCACTCGACCATATCATGAGGAACTTCCCACTTCAAATCTGCAGAAGTCAGTAAAGCCGTCAAATCAGCATAGTTAGAGATCTGTGCTCTTTGCTCACCTTCTAGCATTAAATGGTCAAACAAGACGCCATCTAAATGGTCCTCCTGCATATGACCACCCGCTGTCGGAAAAGACAGAATATAGTCGTAATCTCCTGCCCACTCCTGTACCTCTTTTCGAGTATCCCAGAAATTACAGAAGAAAACAAGTGTGCCTTTGATATTATTTTTTCGCAAGGTTTCCACAGCTTCTTTGACAAACCCATGACGCACACTCAGAAAAATAAAATCATATTCCGAATCAGTTTCCGCCACATGAACCTCATAGGTGTCGTGTTTGTTCTCACCTTTGGAATGATAACGGCCATCTAGCAGATCAACCAACAACTCCTTGGGAGCATTGTTTTTCTTACTATCTCTCAGTACGTGTTCCACTTGATGACCTGCTTTTTGAAAAGCATAGGCATAAGTAGTCCCGATCACTCCAAGTCCTAGAATCGCTATTTTCACTTAAAAATCAATCCCTTTCCCAAATTCCTCAACCTCATCTGGTACATCACTAAACAAAGTCACATGTCCCATCTTGCGGTTGTGCTTCGCTTCTATTTTACCATACATGTGAAGGTGGGCGCTTGGATTTTCTGTCACATATGTTTCAGCAGCCTCGACATGCTGGCCGAGAACATTAAGCATGACAGCTGCTGGGGCATGTAGTTGGATAGCTGGCAATGGTGCTCCCAGAACACCTAAAATATGGGTATCAAACTGCGAGAAGTCGCAGGCTTCAATAGAGTAGTGCCCTGAGTTATGTGGACGCGGGGCAATTTCATTGACGATGATGTCATCAGCTGTTGCAAACATTTCCACGCAAAGGGTTCCAGACAAGTTGAGTTGTTCTGCGATTCGCACAGCCATAGCTTTGGCTTTTTCAGCTAGATTTTCTGAAATGCGAGCTGGCACGATGGTCTTAGACAGGATATTGTTGCGGTGGATATTTTCCTGAACCGGGAAAACTGTCACGTCCTTGCCATTTCCTGATACAATGACAGAAATTTCAAGGTCGAAATTGACGAATTCTTCTAAAACGCAATCTGCTGAATCCGCTAGTGCATAGGCTTCTTCTAAATCTGCTTCTGAGCGAATGACCTTTTGTCCATGCCCATCATAGCCACCAGTCGCAGTCTTGAGAACATAGTTTTTCGATAGGTCAATATCTGCCAAGTCTTGGCTTGAAGTCACGACCTTGTATGGGGCCACAGTGACTTGAGCCTTGTTGGAAAGAAAGTCCTTCTCAAAAATCCGGTTTTGGGAAATGCGAAGTAGGTCTGTTCCTTGTGGGAGCTGACCGTCTTTGATAACGGCATCCAAACCGTCAGCATCGACATTCTCAAACTCATAGGTCAGGACATCGCAACGCTCTGCCAACTGACGGAGGGCGTCCACATCATTATAAGGCGCCACGATGATTTCCGCCACACGGGAGGCCGGGCAATCCGCTGCTGGATCTAGAGCGATAACCTTGTGCCCCATGTAGATAGCAGAAATGGCCATCATCTGACCCAGCTGACCGCCACCGATAATTCCGATTGTTTTAGATGAGCTCATTTGTAGACTCCTCTGCAATTTTTCCTTGTTCTTCTGCGAAATCTGCCAAAGCTGTCTCGATAGCCTGATCCTCTACTGACAAGAGA
This sequence comes from Streptococcus timonensis, assembly GCF_900095845.1. Lineage (GTDB taxonomy): Bacteria > Bacillota > Bacilli > Lactobacillales > Streptococcaceae > Streptococcus > Streptococcus timonensis. The sequence goes on along the minus strand of NZ_FMIX01000003.1, from coordinate 32,815 downwards.
CGGAGGGCAAATAGAGCCGCATTTGTCGCACCTGCTTCACCAATAGCCATGGTCGCAACAGGCACTCCGCCCGGCATCTGAACGATAGAGTAGAGCGAGTCCACACCACTAAGAGCACGTGATTTGACTGGTACACCAATGACAGGAAGGGTTGTTTTGGCAGCTACCATACCTGGCAAGTGAGCAGCGCCACCCGCACCTGCAATAATGACCTTGATACCACGACTCCGTGCTTCTTCAGCATGTTTGAACATGAGGTCAGGTGTGCGGTGGGCAGAGACAACTTTCTTTTCGTAGACTACACCGAAGCGGTCTAGGACTTCTGCTGTTTTTTGCATGGTTGCCCAGTCGGATTTTGAGCCCATGATGATGGAAATAATTGGTTTAGTCATAATTTTTCCTTTTTCTTCTTTTTTGATAATGGTCTTAGGTGTGGGGACGGAAGCAAACCTTCGGTTTCATTCCTAAAATTTGAGCCTAAGGTCTCAAATTTTCCCTAGACCAGAACAGATACTGTTCTGGTCTTTTCACCACGGCGACCATTGTCGTGTTTGGCGACTGCGTCGCCTTTTCTTATATCTTTATCTAATTGCCTTGCTTCCGATATCCGTACGATAAAAGAGGCCTTCTGTGTTTTGTTTGTCGAGTTGGCTGTAGATGGTGTTTTGGCCGTCTTTGACGGTATCAGCTGTGGTAACCAGCATGTAAACACGGCCTCCGTTTGAAAGAAGGTCTTGCCCATTTTCAGCAAATTTAGCTCCGGCATAGTAAGTGATGATGTCGCCTTCTGTCTTGGTAGGAAGCTTGACACCTTTCTCATAAGCGAGTGGGTAGCCGTTTGATGCTACAACCACACCTAGTGTCACACCCTTATCCGTCCAAGTAATAGCTGGCTCCTTGCCATCGAGGATATCAGTAATATTTTGTGCAAAGTCAGATGTCAAACGAGGCAAGATGATTTGCGTTTCAGGATCTCCAAAACGAGCGTTGAACTCGATGACTTTGGACCCATCAGCTGTCAAGATAAGACCGGCATAAAGTACACCAAGATAAGGACGACCTTCTTTAATCATGCCTTCGAGGACTGGCTTGACAATGGTGTCAACCGCTGTGTCAACCACGCTCTGTGACAAGTGAAGAACTGGCGCATAGGCACCCATCCCACCAGTGTTGGGCCCCTTGTCGCCATCATAAGCACGTTTGTGATCCTGAGCCGTTGGCATGATATAGAACTTGTCACCATTGACAAAGGCAAAGAGTGAGAACTCCTCCCCGTCAAGGAATTCCTCGATAACCACACGCGCACCTGAGTCTCCGAATTTATTGTCCAAAAGCATCTCGTGAGCGGCTTCTACTGCTTGCTCGACTGTCTCCGCAACGACGACACCTTTCCCAAGGGCCAAACCGTCTGCCTTGACTACGATTGGAGCGCCTTTTTCTTCGATATAGGCCTTGGCTTCCTCGAAATCTGAGAAGGTCCCATAGGCTGCTGTCGGAACGTCGTATTTGACCATGATTTCCTTAGCAAAATCCTTGGACCACTCCAGCTCAGCCGCAGCTTTAGTCGGACCAAAAGCCTTGAGACCAGCTGCATTGAACTCATCCACAATCCCAGCCGCAAGGGCGTCATCTGGACCAATAAAGGACCAAGCAATATCGTTGGCTTTTGCAAACTCAATCAATTTAGAATGTTCGGAAATAGAGATATTTACCAATTCCAGACCATCCAGAGTCATCCCGTCATTCCCAGGAGCTACAAAGACTTTTTCAACGTCTTTTGACTCAAGCAACTTCTTAGCAATGGCATGTTCACGGCCACCCGAGCCGACAACTAACAGCTTCATCTTTCAACCTCTTTTGCGAATTATTTACTAATATTATACCATAAACGTTCGTTTTAATCTTGTTTCGTTTCGCTTTTAAAGCAAAAAAAGGAAAGAAACTGTTTTCTTCCCTTTTATTTTCTTAATGTCTAAAATGTCTCACGCCTGTGAAGACCATAGTCAAGCCGTATTTATCAGCAGCTTCGATAGACTCTTGGTCTCGTACTGATCCACCTGGCTGGATGATGGCCTTGATCCCTGCCTTAGCGATTTCTTCCACGTTATCCGCAAATGGGAAGAAGGCATCTGAAGCAAGAACAGCGCCGTCAAGGCGGTCTTTGGCTTGGTCGATGGCAATACGAACAGAGGCCACACGGTTAGTTTGACCTGGCCCAACACCCAATGTCATGTGGTCGTTAGTTACGATGATACCGTTTGATTTGACATACTTGATAGCTTTCCAAGCGAACTCAAGGGCGGTTGCTTCTATCTCGGTTGGTTGGCGTTTGGTTACCACCTGCCAGTCAGCTGGGCTTTCTTTGATCACGTCCTGGTTTTGAACGAGGAGCCCACCGACAACACCTGTGTATTCTGCTTCCACTTCACTAGCATCTTGTGCGTCAAACGGCAAGGCAAGAATGCGCAAGTTTTTCTTTTTGTTGGTCAAAATAGCTAGTGCTTCATCCGTATAGCTTGGTGCGATGATGATTTCAAGGAAAACGCCGTGCATCTTCTCAGCTGTCGCAGCATCTACCTCACGGTTAAGAACGACGATTCCACCAAAGATAGAAACTGGGTCAGACTCATAAGCGTAGTCCCAAGCAGTCTCGATGTCATCAGCTTGACCGATTCCACATGGATTCATGTGTTTGAGAGCTACAACCGTTGGACGTTCTTTGAAATCGCGAATAATACGGATAGCAGCGTCTGCATCGCGAATATTGTTGAAGGACAATTCCTTACCGTTGAGCTGTTTCGCTGATGCAATGGAGTAATCCGTTGGCAAGGCTTTTTGATAGAAATCGGCATCTTGTTGAGGATTTTCACCGTAACGCATTGGTTGTTTAAGGTCATAAGTCAGAGTGAGTTTTTCAGGTTTGCTTTCACCCACTTGAGCTGTGAAGTATTCTGCAATCAAGGCGTCATAAGCCGCTGTGTGACGGAAAACTTTTGCTGCTAACCGTTGGCGAGTTTCGTAAGAGGTTTCGCCGTTTGCTGACAATTCGTCAAGCACAACAGCATAGTCAGCAGGGTCTACAACAACGGTCACGCTAGCGTGGTTCTTCGCTGCTGAACGAAGCATAGATGGACCACCGATATCAATGTTTTCAACGGCATCCGCATAGGTCACATCTTGTTTGAGGATGGTTTCCTTGAATGGGTAAAGGTTAACCACCACAAGGTCGATCAATTCGATCTTATTGTCCTTAGCAGCCTCTAGGTGACTATCGAGGTCGCGACGAGCAAGAAGGCCACCGTGGATATTTGGATGGAGGGTCTTCACACGACCATCCATCATTTCTGGGAAACCAGTCACATCATCGATCGCAATAGTCTCCACCCCAGCATTGTCAAGGGCCACTTTGGTACCACCTGTCGAGATGATGTCCCAACCGAGTTTCTTGAGTTCTTGGGCAAATTCAACAATGCCCGCTTTATCTGAGACGCTAATTAGTGCGTGTTTAGTCATGTTCATTTCTCTTTTCATTTTTTAAGTGGCTTGACAACTAAGGTCAAAAAGCCTACTGTTTCTTTTTGCCAAGTATGGCGACCATTAGGATGACCCCAATCCCAACCAGTACTGTTATTATAAACTTACCTTCATTAGGAAGATCCGGTAAGACAAGATTAACAGCCAAGCGCAGGCAGATTGCAAGTAAGATGAGCAATAGCCATTCTTTCCATTTAGTCATAAATTTCTCTTTTTCTTTTTATTCATTATTGAAAACTAATATCTATATCGTCAGAGTATGCCTGAATCCCTTGGACAAAGTCATAACTTGCATCCTGTTTGTTGATTCGATGAGCGACTTCGACAGTTTGTTTACTCTTACCTTTTGCCCCCAAGGCTACTAAACTTGATGAACGAGACAAAAAGGCAAGTAAGAGGAAGAGGGGATTGATAGAATAGTATCTACTTGAGTTGGCAATGACGATTTTCTTAGCCTTTCGCAAATCGATTATACCGAAGCTTTGGCCAAATGATACTAAATGATCTTTATAAATAGCTAGGCCAACTTTTCGATCTAGATAAGAAGCCCCAGACTCCATGCTTTGGAGTTGATCCATCAATTCAGGATAGAGGGCAAAAAATTCTTTAGCTTGATGTTTGGCACGTCGACATTGAATGAAAATATAGATATTTGGAGCCGTTGCAAAGACTAGATAAATCAGAGTTCCAACCCCAAAAGCGATTAAAGAACTTTGGAATTGATCCTCAAGGTCTGTGATTGAAAAATAATCATCTTCAAAGTACAAACGAATTTCCTTATCGACATCAGGAGACTCACTCACTTCCTTGACAACCGCTTGGATTGTTGGATTGGGCTTGGATCCATTTCTGCTCCCCAAAACCCTCTGAGGATTTTGTTGTAACTGATCCGCATTGGCCAAGAGAGTCTTAGTCTCGTCTTTATTTGGATCTGCCTGAAGGACAAAATAATTAGTCAGTTGCTCTGATAGGCTATAACCTGCTATATAGAGATTGGTGCCATCGATATCTGTCTTGATTGGATTGGGATCAATATAACTAATACTGATATAGCTATTTCCACTTACTGACATCCAACCGCTATCATGCGTTTTGATGGAATCTTTGAATAGACCCCAAGTAAAAACAACAGATAAAAAAGCGATAAATGCAGACAAGAGAAGGGCTGCCTTCCCGTTTTTACCCAAATATCTTACTTTCATTTTCTACTTCCTCTCCACTCCCAAACTATCCAAAACTTCTGGATAAAGCTGGTATTCTGTTTCATGGATGCGGAATTCAAAACTCTCAAGAGTGTCATCAGCCAATCTTGGCACACGAACCTGTTTAATGACTTGGCCTGTATCAACACCTGAGTCCACCCAGTGAATAGTCACGCCAGACTGGTCCACACCTGCATTCCAAGCATCCTCAATACCATGAGCGCCTGGAAATTCAGGGAGAAAAGCTGGGTGAATATTGATGATACGACCCTCATAAGCTGCTAGTAAAGTTGGGCCAACGATTTTCATATAGCCTGCGAGACAAACCAAGTCAATCTGGTGCTCATCTAAGAGTTCGACGATGGCTCCTTCATAGTCTGCCTTATTCTCAAACTCTTTAAGTTCAAAGGCATAAGATAAAACCCCTAGCTTTTCGGCACGTTCTAAAACGTAGGCATCCCGGTGATCTGAAAAGACAAATTCTACTGGAAATTGCTCTGCAATGACCTGAAAGTTTGAACCATTTCCAGAAGCAAAAACAGCAATCTTTTTAGCCATTATTTTATCACCACACTTGCGCCATCTTTCTTCACAATACGACCGATTTCATAAACAGGTTCGTCAAGAAGTTCTTTGACACGCTCTACATTTTGAGGGCTAACTGCGAGCATAAGCCCCACACCCATATTGAAGATTTCAAACATTTCTTCGTGTTTGATTTGGCCATATTTTTCAAGGGCTTTGAAAATTGGAAGGACTGGTACTTTGCTTTCGTCAATTTCAGCAGCCAAATCATCTGAGAACATCCGTGGGACATTTTCGATGAAGCCACCGCCTGTGATGTGGGCAATCCCATTCACCAATTCCTCTTTAATGAGTGGCAAGACAGCCTTAACATAGATGCGAGTTGGCTCAAGAAGAACCTCCTTGAGTTTCTTGCCTTCTAACTCAGGCAATACTTCTTCACCTGTATAGTCCGCAAAGACCCGACGGACGAGCGAGTAACCATTTGAGTGGATCCCGCTTGAAGCAAGTCCGAGAAGGACGTCTCCCTCTACTACTTTTGAACCGTCGATGATTTGAGATTTTTCTGCAACACCAACAGCAAAGCCAGCCAAGTCATAGTCGTCTTCGCCATACATACCAGGCATTTCAGCAGTTTCCCCACCGATGAGGGCTGCACCTGCTTGTACACAACCTTCAGCCACACCAGCAACCACTTGTTCTAGCTTAGCTGGTTCATTTTTCCCAGTTGCAACGTAGTCAAGGAAGTAAAGGGGCTCAGCACCTGCAGCGATGATATCGTTGACACACATAGCCACACAGTCTTGTCCGATAGTATCGTGTTTGCCGTACTTGATAGCAAGCATGAGCTTGGTTCCAACACCGTCAGTTCCCGAAATCAAAACTGGCTCTTTGACACCTGTTTTTGAAAGGTCGAACATGCCACCAAAACCACCAAGAGCTCCCATAACACCCGCACGCTCCGTACGAGCAACGTGTTTTTTGATACGTTCAACAACTTCATAACCCGCTTCAACATCCACACCAGACTGCGCATAAGCATTTTTATTTGTCATTTGTTTATTCCTTTTCCTTTCCTTCAATGGGGAATTTTATTTGTAAAAACTCGTTTTTTCTTCTAAACTTCTACGATAGTCTTCTTCATAGTCATAGAGAGGAGTTGGATATTTCCCATCAAAGTAAGCCACACAGAGACCGCCATTTGGCGCATCTGTTTCGATGCCGATAGAATCAATCAAGCCATCAATCGAAAGATAGGTCAGGCTATCCGCACCAATGATTTGGCGAGTCTCTTCGACCGTATGATTGGCCGCAATCAGCTCCTGACGTGTCTGGATATCAATCCCGTAAAAACATGGATAGGCAAGAGCAGGACTACCAATGGCGACATGCACTTCTGATGCCCCCGCTTCTTTCAAAAGTTGGACAATGCGACGAGATGTTGTTCCTCGTACAATCGAGTCATCAATCATGACCACACGTTTTCCTTTAACCACACCAGAAACGGCAGACAGTTTCATACGGACCCCTTGCTCGCGTAATTCTTGAGTCGGCTGGATAAAGGTCCGTTGGGTATATTGGTTCTTGATGAGCCCCATTTCATTTGGTAGACCTGATTCTTCCGCAAATCCCATAGCTGCGCTAAGAGAGGAGTTTGGCACCCCGACTACGATATCAGCTTCATACTTGAATTCACGTGCCAGTTGAACTCCCATTCTCTTACGAGCCGTATGAACATTGACACCATGGATATTGGAGTCAGGACGTGCGAAGTAGATATACTCCATGGAACAGATAGCCAACTGAGTATCGTTTGTATAGCTGTCATACTGGATGCCATTATCATCAATAATGACAATCTCGCCTGGTTTTACGTCGCGAATCCACTCAGCACCGATTACTTCAAAGGCACAGGTTTCAGATGAAACCACTACAGCTCCATTAGCCATTTTCCCGATTGACAGAGGTCGGAAGCCATTTGGATCAAGCGCTGCAATTAACTTATCTTCAAACATCAAGAGATAAGCAAAACCACCTTTAACAAGACTGAGTGCTTCCTTGATTTTACCCAGCAGGCTAGGATTGTGACTTCGGCGAATCAAATGAGCCAGAATCTCTGAATCAGAGGTCGAGCTAAAAATTGCTCCTCTTTGTTCTAGTTCTGTCTTAAGAGATGCAGCATTGGTCAAATTCCCATTGTGGGCAAGACCAAACTGCATATCATGAAAGCGAAAGAAGAAGGGCTGAATATTGTCAACAGACGCTTCCCCAGCAGTCGCATAGCGCACATGTCCAATAGCTCCTGCTCCTGTCAGTTTATCCAATTTCGCTGGATTTCTAAAAACTTCTGATAGAAGCCCCATATCACGATGTCGTTTCAGTTTTCCTTGATCATTAGAGAGAATACCTGCCCCCTCCTGACCACGGTGCTGAAGACTATGGAGTCCAAAATAAGTTAATTTAGCAGCTTCGGGGTGACCCCAAATACCAAAAACACCACATTCTTCATTAAGAGATTTTACTTCGTATGTCATTTTTTATACCTAATTTTTATTTGTGTATCATTCCTTAACGATACTAGAGCGGAATGATACGGTAGAAGCTCGTTTCACTCGCAAAATAAATCCTTTCCAATCATCACGAACTAGAACTACATAACTTTTACCTTACTGATACTATCTATTAGAAAATCTGCAAATCTTATTTCCCAGTAAAGTATTTAACCGCTGACGCAAAGAGGTGTTGGTCTTTATTTCCTGGAATATTTTGGAAGAGACCGTCTTCGAAACGTTCTGAGTGACCCATCTTACCAATAATTTGACCATTCTTACTTGTGATACCTTCGATAGCATTCACAGATCCGTTTGGATTGTATTTAGAATCCATGCTCGGTTTGCCTTCGAAGTCAACATATTGGCTAAAGATTTGACCATTATCACGAAGCTCTGCAAATTCCTCAGGTGTCACGACAAATTTACCTTCACCGTGTGATACTGGGATGGCATGGATGTCACCAACTTCTACTCCGGCAAACCATGGTGAGTTGGTATTGGCAATACGTGTTTCAACCATCTTAGCCACGTGTTGGTTGGCATCATTGTAAAAGAGGGTTGGACTGGTGCTACTTGCATCTTCAAAGTTACCATATGGAAGAAGACCTGATTTGACAAGAGCTTGGAATCCGTTACAGATACCAATGATCAACCCACCACCTTCGATGAAGCTATCGATAGCTGCACGCACTTTTTCGTTAAGCAAGATATTAACGATAAATTTAGCTGATCCATCTGGTTCATCCGCAGCCGAGAAGCCACCGGCAAAGAAGAGAATATTGGCTTTCTCAATATTGTCAACCATGGTGTCAACAGACTTGACAATCGCCTCTTCATTCAGTGTAACAAATGGTACCAAGTTGACTTTTGCACCTTCTTTTTCAAAGGCCTTAGCCGAGTCGTACTCCGAGTTGGTTCCTGGGAATACTGGGATGTAAACCACTGGTGTCTCAACGGTTTCTTTGGCTTTGATCACAGCATCTGATGCCACAGCAGGCACTTCTTCAAGTTCAGTAGCTTGCACAAATTCAGTTGGGTACACCTCTTCCAATTTACCTTGGAAGGCACTGTCAAGTTTGTGTCCATCAAGCGTTACACCATTGACAGTAAGTGTAAAGTCAGATGCTGTTTGTCCAATCTTGGCAACACCGGCAATTTCTTCCGGAGATGTGAAGACGAATCCACCCAGTTGAGCTGTCAAGGCAGTCTCAAGATTTTCAAGGGTTACATTAGCTCCGATATGGTTCCCAAACGTTGCAAGTGCAAGAGCTTCAAGGACACCACCATATTTGACAGCTGATGCAGCTGTAACTTTGTGGGTTGCTTGAATAACTTCAAACTTGGCAAAGTTAGACTTGATAAGTTCAAAGTCAATTTCTTGTGCCAAAGCTTGACCTGGAATATAGTAAATATTTTCACCCGCAGTTTTAAATTCTGGAGAGAGAACTTGACGGCTATCTGCAGTTGTCACCCCAAAGGCCACCAAGGTTGGCGGTACTGTCAATTCTTCAAAGGTACCAGACATAGAGTCTTTACCACCGATAGATGGCAACCCAAGTTGAACCTGAGCTTCAATGGATCCAAGAAGAGCTGCTACTGGTTGACCAAAACGCTCTGCTTGTTTATCCATACGCTCGAAGTACTCTTGGTAAGAGAAACGAGCCTTAGACCAATTTGCACCAGCAGCAACCAAACGAGCGGTTGCTTCGATGACCGCATAAGCAGCGCCATGATATGGAGACCATTCTGCAATGTATGGGTTGAAGCCCTGCGCCATGACTGATGCCGTATGAGTCACACCATGTTGGACTGGCAATTTTTGTACGGAAGCCTCCGTTGGTGTGATTTGGTAGCGACCACCAAGTGGGTGATTAACAGTTGAACGACCAACTGAGCTATCAAAGATGGTTTGTAAGCCTTTTTGACTAGCATGATTGAGGTCAGCCAAGACTTCAAGAGTATCAGCTTCAAGGGTTTCAGCAGACGTTTGACGTTCTTCTGGAAGCTTGACATCCTTGTCAACCACCTTAGCATCTACAACCACACGCACACCGTTTGTATCGAGGAAGCTACGCTCTAAGTCAACAATAGTCTCACCGTTCCAATGAATGACGAGATTCGGTTTTTCAGTGACAGTTGCAACCACAACAGCATCAATATTTTCTTTGTTACATGCTGCTATGAAGGCATCTACATCTTTTGGACGAACTACCACTGCCATCCGTTCTTGAGATTCAGAGATAGCAATTTCTGTCCCATTCAAGCCTTGATATTTAAGAGGCACCTTGTTGAGGTCGATTTCAAGACCATCTGCTAATTCACCGATAGCCACACATACACCACCAGCACCAAAGTCATTTGATTTCTTGATTAGACGTGTTACTTGGCCATTACGGAAAAGTCGTTGAATCTTACGTTCTTCGATGGCATTCCCTTTTTGAACCTCAGCACCAGCTGTTTCAACCGATTCAACCGTTTGAACTTTAGAAGAACCTGTCGCACCACCGACACCGTCACGTCCAGTTTTCCCTCCGAGGAGGATAATAACGTCGCCAGCTTCAGGTTTTTCACGAACCACATTTCCCTTGGGAGCTGCACCGACTACTGCACCTAGCTCCATGCGCTTGGCGACGAAGCCTGGGTGGAAGTATTCGCGAACATAAGTTGTTGCTAGACCAATTTGGTTACCGTATGAAGAATAACCGTGAGCTGCTGTTTTAGAAATGACTTGTTGTGGCAATTTACCAGCCCGAGTTTCAGCAATCGGAGCTGTAATATCACCAGCACCTGAGATACGCATAGCTTGGTAAACGTATGAACGACCTGACAATGGATCACGAATGGCACCACCGATACAAGTAGCCGCTCCACCAAATGGCTCGATTTCCGTTGGGTGGTTGTGGGTTTCGTTCTTGAACATGAGAAGCCATGGTTCTTTGACACCATTGACATCTACTTCAATTTCAACAGAGCAGGCATTGATTTCATCAGACACTTCCATGTCATCCAAACGACCGTTAGCACGCTCATAACGACCAAAAATAGTCGCCATATCCATCAAAGTCTGAGGTTTATCCGTACGTCCCAATTCATCACGCATAGCGATATACTTGTCATAAGTCGCTTGCAATTGTTTTTCAAATTTAGATGCTGAGAAGTCGATGTTTTTCAACTCAGTCTCGAAAGTTGTGTGACGGCAGTGGTCAGACCAATAAGTATCCAAAACCTTAAGCTCCGTCTCAGTTGGCACACGTCCAATAGACTTGAAGTAATCTTGAATGAAGAGAAGGTCATCCACTTCCATTGCCAATCCTTGCTCTGCCTTATACTTGGCAAAATCTTCTGCCGTATAAGTTTCAAAGAAATCCAAATTTGGAATGGTCTTGTCAGACTCAGAGAAATCCTGTTTCGCAATACCAACAGTGATATCTTTGAAACGAGAATCAACTGGATTGAGAAGGTAGTTCTTGACAGCTTCTAGTTCAGTCGCATCGATATCTTTATTCACTAAGTAAAGTTGGGCAGTATTGACTGTCACTTCACTAGAACTTCCTAGCAAAAGCAAAGCTTCTTGCGAAGATGCTGCACGTTGGTCAAATTGACCAGGCAAACTTTCGACAGCAAAGAAAGCATACTTCTCAAGATCAGCCTTAACCTCAGCTTCATCCAAAACAGTATCGGTCACCTGCTCAGAAAAAATATGTTTTTCTGCACGTGCAAACAAGTCCTCTGCCAAATCAAAGACATCATAAACCTGCACGATGCGGATACTTTTCAAAGTTGACAGTCCCAAGTTGTGCTGGAGTTCTCTTACCAAACTCTCTGACTTAACCTGAAAATCAGCCTTCTTTTCAACAAAAATACGTTTATTCATCAATTTTTATTCCTTTATTTCAGCTCTTGCAATCTTCTCTGCAATTCCTTGTATGGCTAAAGCAATCAGCTTATTTCAAAGCCTGCAGTTTTTCCCAAACAATCTCGTAGACATCGGTTAATTCACCTAGACCTCTACGGAAAACATCCTTGTCCATATGGTTGCCATCCGCATCCCAGAGACGGCAGTTATCTGGTGAAAATTCGTCCGCTAAGATAATCTTGCCATCCTTGTCAAAACCAAACTCTAGCTTAAAATCGATAAGCTTAAGACCAATTTCAGCAAACCAGTTTTTCAAGAGTTCATTGATACGACGCGTTTCTTCCTTTAAATATGCAATCTGCTGGTCATCCGCAATTTGCAGGAATTTTACATGTTCGTCATTGATAAATGGATCATCCAAATCATCGTTTTTATAGTAGAATTCAACAATTGGTGTCTCCAAGGCAATACCCTCATCTACACCAAAACGTTTTGAAAATGAGCCAGCCGTATAGTTTCGGAGTACCACTTCCAGCGGAATAATCTCAACCTTTTTATTAAGTTGCTCAGTATCTGAAAGCTTTTCAATAAAGTGGGTTTCCACTCCAGCATCATTTAGCTTCTTGAAAATAAAAGACGAAATCTTATTATTCAAAACTCCTTTACCTGCAATCTGCTCCTTCTTCACTCCATTGAAGGCCGTCGCCTGGTCTTTATAGCTTGAGATAATAAGATTTTCATCCTCTGTAGTATAGATGTCTTTTGCTTTTCCCGAATATATTAATTGTTTGGACATTTCAAAGTTCGCCTTCCATATTGTTTTACACCATTTTAACACAACGGGTTTCAAAAATCAAATATTTCACGAACGTATATTGAATGTCAATTTAAAAATGTAAAGAAACTGGCAAACTCTTTTCTTATCTCTACAATAGAGTAAACGATTTTAGGTACAAAATAAAAAGCAACACGACTAGCATGTTGCTTTCTTCTAGATTTTCTCTTTAATTGCTTTTAATACATCAGCTATGCTTTGAAGCTGGTCAATTTCTTCATCACTGATTTCAATTCCAAATTCATCCTCAATTGTTAGGACAAATTCCATTAAATCTACTGAATCAGCATCTAAATCATCCTTCAAACTCAAGTTTTCAGTAACTACAAAGTCCTCTCCTTGACGTTCTTGGATGATGCTCACGATACGGTCAAAAATTGCTTGTTCTGTCATATTATTCTCCTTATTCCTCTGAAAATTCACGCGCAGTTTGGGTAACTACATCTGTCTCAAGCATGGTACGAATCTGGCGTATTGTACTATAGACAGCTTTGGCATCACTTGATCCATGAGTCTTAACCACCGGTGCTTTTACACCAAACAGAACCGCACCCCCAACATCTGAATAGTTCAACTGTTTTTTCAAACCTCTGAGATTATCCTTAAGAAGGAGAGCGCCTAGCTTAGCTCTAAGCCCCCCACCTGCAATAGCATTTTTAAGCAAGCCCATGATACCCATAGCAGTCCCTTCAATAGCCTTGAGCACAGCATTTCCCGTGAAACCATCTGTGACGACTACATCAGCGACTCCATCCATCAAATCACGCGCTTCCACGTTCCCAATAAAGTTTAAGCTTTCATCAGCCAACAATAGTTCATAAGTTTCCTTACGAAGTGGGTCTCCCTTACTGCTCTCTGTCCCATTATTAAGTAAACCTACACGAGGTTTGTCAATTCCACGAACATTTTTAGCATAGAAGGAGCCTAGGATGGCATATTGATGAAGGTGATGGGCTGTATTTTCTGCATTGGCACCAAGGTCAAGCATATCAAAGCCTTTTCCATCAATAGTTGGCAATGTTGACATCAATCCAGGTCGATCGATATTTTTGATACGACCAACGATGAAGAATCCCGCTGCCAACAAGGCACCTGTATTTCCTGCAGAAAGAACAGCATCTGCCTCTCCATCTTTGACAGCCTTGGCCGCCAATATCATGCTGGCATTTTTCTTCTTACGGATAGCTTTTGTAGGTTCATCATCAGAATTTATTTTTTCATCTGTATGGATAATGCTGACACGCTCTGCGGCTGTTAGATATTGTTTGATTTTACTTTCGTCTCCGTAAAGTTGAATCTCAATATCTGAAAAGTCAGCAAGGGCTTGATTAACTCCCTCTACAATAGCTTTTGGTGCGTAATCACCACCCATTGCATCTACTGCGATTTTTTTCATTTGTTTTCCTCTTTCAGTAGTTGTCCCCAATCTGCTAGGGAATCAATAAACTTCTTTGATTTTAGGTGAATTCCAACATACTCTTCGTAAATCTGGTCCATAAACTTACGCAATTCTTGCTTGATTTCTGACTTAAGAGAAATAGTCTCCAGAGTACCAAAATCAATAGACTGAAATTGATTGAGCAGATAAGGAATATTGGGATTTAAATGACATCGTTTCTCATCTTCATGGTAATGATCGGGACAAAGGCAACCCCCGTATTTGAAGGAGAAGTCAAAGGCTTGCCCCACACGATGACAAAAGGTACATTCATTAAAGTTGAGACTGATTCCAAAACGTGTCAATATTTGAATTTCAAAAATATTGGTCAAAACTTGATAATCCAGACCCTCTTCCATCAGCTCTAAAGTCTTTTGCAAAAAAGCAAATAAGGGAGCATCTTCTTGATTATCCTGCAAACTCGCATCTGCCAAGGCTGCAACGTAAGTCGCATAAGCCATAACAAAGAGGTCACTATTGATTTTCGGAAAAGTCTTCACCTCATGATAATCTTCTATATAACTAAGTCCATCGTCATTGACTTTTAAGAGAAAATGGGCTAAGACTAAAGGTTGAATGACAGGAGCTAGTTTGGATTGACCGGCGTGTTTGACAAAAAACATGCGCTTCCCTGCCTGTTCTGTAAAGATTTTAACAAGCTTATCATCCTCTCGAAAATTTCGATTGTAAAGTACTAAACCCTGACTCGTAATCGATTGAATCATGCTTCTCTCATGTACTCCTCAAGTCGTTTCATAGCTTCTCTAATGGTTCCCATGCTAGCTGCATAAGATAGGCGAACATAGCCTTCTCCATACTGCCCAAAGGCAGCCCCAGGGATAAAAGCAACAGCCTTCTTCTGGGCAAAATCCTTCAGAAAAGCAAAGGAATCTTGATTATAGCCTGCCGGAATCTTAGCAAAGATATAAAAAGCCCCATCTGGTTTGATAATCTCAAAGTCAAGGTCAGTCATCTTCTCAATAATGTAGTCCCGCCGTTGGATATATTCCTTCTTCATCGGTTCTGCATCATCTTTACCAGCTGTTAAGGCTTCTACTGCAGCATGTTGCGCCATGGTGTTTGCAGCGGTTACCAAATACTGGTGACTCTTAATCAACTGGGCTATAAAGTTTGCTGGTGCAAAGATAAAGCCTAAACGCCAACCTGTCATGGCATGGGATTTAGAAAGACCGTTAATGATAATTGCCTGATCTCTCAATATAGTTCCCAAAGATACATGATTTTCCCCTGTATAGGTCAATTCTGAGTAGACTTCATCACAGACTACGAAAATCTCATACTTGCGTAAAACAGCTGCCAAGGCTTCTAATTGCTCGCGACTATAAGTAATTCCTGTAGGGTTGGCTGGATAGTTGAGAATAACTGCCTTGAGCTTGTCACCCTGTTCTAGAATGGCTTTCTCTAACATTTCTGGTGTTAAGACAAAACCATTCTCAGTCGTATCAATCTCAACAATCTCTGCACCAACTAGATTAACTATTGGCTCATAGCCAGGATAGGCAGGAGCTGGCAAGAGCACCTTGTCTCCTTCCTCCAAAATAGCTGTCAGAGTAGCTGATAGAGCCTCTGTCGCACCAATTGTGACCAAGATTTCATTCTCTGGATTGTAGTCTAGCTGATATTTCTCTTTTACAAAATCACTCGCCGCCTGACGCAAGGTCAACAAACCGCTCATCCCTGTATAGTAGGATTGATCTTGGTCGATGGCTCGCTTTGCAGCTTCCTTGACATGATCTGGTGTTGTAAAATCTGGTTCTCCCAAGGTCAATCGCAGGACTCCAGGGATCTCTGAAATAGCCTGGTCAAATTGACGAATCAAGGAAACTTGTATCTTATCTAATTGTTTATTAAATCTTTTGGTTAAGTCCATATATATCCTCCTTGATCAAAGAACATATATCTATTATACTACAAAAGCTCTCTGACCGCAAAATTCCGTTAATTTACAACCTTATTCCTACTTTCTATTTTACTTTTCTGACAGACAAGATTATAATAAGAAGTGCTTATTTTCGGAGGTTTTTATGTCATTTCTATCAAAAAATTGGGCAGGACTGTTAGCCTGTCTGATCATCTCAATCATCTCTTGGGTTTTAGGAGGCTTTCTGCCTGTTGTGGGAGCACCAGTTTTTGCCATTTTTATCGGTATGTTGCTCCATCCCTTTCTCTCTAACTACAAACAACTGGATGCAGGCTTGACTTATAGCTCCAAAAAACTGCTCCAGTATGCTGTTATCTTACTGGGCTTTGGCCTCAATATATCTCAAGTTTTCGCAGTTGGAAAATCTTCCCTCCCTGTTATCCTTTCAACCATTTCTATCGCCTTAATTGTAGCTTTCTTTTTCCAACGATTTTTTAACATGGATACAAAGCTAGCTACCTTGATTGGGGTAGGCTCTTCTATCTGTGGCGGTTCTGCCATTGCAGCGACTGCTCCTGTTATTCACGCCAAGGAAAAAGAAGTAGCCCAAGCCATTTCTGTTATCTTTTTCTTCAATGTCTTGGCAGCTCTTATCTTTCCAACTCTAGGTTCTTGGCTCCATCTCTCCAACGAAGGTTTTGCTCTCTTTGCGGGTACTGCGGTCAACGATACTTCCTCTGTAACAGCCACAGCTAGCGCCTGGGATAGTCTGTATCATACCAATACTCTAGAATCTGCAACCATTGTCAAACTGACTCGTACCTTAGCTATTATCCCTATTACTCTCTTCCTCTCCTATTGGCAAAGCCGTCAACAAGACAACAACCAAGGAGTAAAGCTTAAAAAAATCTTCCCCGTTTTCATTCTCTACTTCATCCTAGCTTCTCTGCTAACCACCGTCCTTACTTCTTTTGGTGTTAGCAATAGCTTCTTTTCACCTCTCAAACAGCTCTCCAAATTCCTCATCATCATGGCTATGAGTGCTATTGGTCTCAAAACTAACCTCGTTGCTATGATCAAATCCAGTGGAAAATCCATTCTTCTTGGAGCCCTTTGCTGGATTGCTATCATCCTGACTAGTCTTGCCATGCAATCACTCATCGGTATCTTTTAATAAAAAAAGTAGCTTTTCAGCTACTTTTTTATTGTTCTAGAATCAATCGTGTATGTTCTTTCTTAATACAACGATTCATAACAATATCTTCACATCCGCCAGCTCGGAGAATTTCTTCTGCCTCTTGATTTTCAAGACCAAGTTGGGCCCAGAAAATCTGTGCATCTGCTTGTAGAAAGTCACGGGCAACATCTGGCAAAAACTCGCTACGACGAAAAACATCCACAATATCTACATGAAAAGGAATCTCAGCAAGACTTGCATATGCCTTTTCTCCAAGAATTTCCTGGCCTGCTAATTTCGGATTGACTGGAATGATTCTATATCCTCGAGACTGCATCTCCTTGGATACACGATTACTAGTTGTTTCCTCGCGATCCGACAAACCTACTACAGCTACCGTTTTGCTAGTTGTTAAATACTGACGTACTACGCCATCACTAGGGTTTTTGAATAGTTCGCTCATGCAAAACCTCCTTTTTCAACCAGTATAGCATATTTTACTAATACTAGCTAATTTTTGATATAAAAAATCTTCTTAAACCCTATAAACAGATTTAAGAAGATTCATTTTTAAATTTTATCTTGTTGCTTTATAAGCAAGTTGCTCTCCATGTTGCTTCACAAACTCTTCCATTTCTGAATCAGGAATTTGACGAAGGTACAGGTTGGCACGGATAGTTTCATCCTCTTCACGACAAGTAGAAAGTACAAGATATTTATCTTTTGCTGACACTTTCATATTTGGCTTCTTAACATTAGCTTCATTATAAATCGCGGTTAACTGTTTTTCAAAGTCTTGATCATCATCAAAACTTGTACGGTAGAAAGCAGTATCTTCTGGAACAATTACCATAGCAACTGCTTCATAATAGTACTTTCTTTCAGGAGTTTCAATTACTACATAAGGATGCTCATCAAAATATTTTTGCGTATCGTAGAAGTTCACATCATTAAACATGCGATGATCTGCTACTTTGCTTCCACGAGCATGACCAAACAACCAAGTCAAACGATCACTAAAGTCCTTCTTATTGTCTGCATCCATGAAAACAGTTCCCAAATATGGTTGGTGCCCGCCATCAAATGTTTTATCTAAATAAGTTGCATTGTCTGTTGTTTGAACAACTGGTTCGTCTAACTGCGTCCCAGGAGCATAAACATAAGCTACAGTTTCAGAATTTGTTTCAGTTAAAGGTTTAAACCTGTTAGCAAGATATTCTTTTTCTTCTGCACTAACTGTATAAGTTGGTTTAGGCGCCTCTACAGTTGTAGTCCCTTGGACAACTGTCGTACTAGTTGTAGAGCTAGTTTTATCTAATGGAGCTAGAAAATTATTGTATACGAAAAAGCCACTAATAACAACAGCAACTACAATAAGGAAGCCAATAATTTTTCCAATAGGTGATTTCTTTGTTGTAGATCTTCTATTCATATTTTATACCTTATCTATTTATCAAAAAATCACTGAAACGAAGTTTCAGTGATTAGTTAACTCAGCAAATAAATTATTTAACTGCGCTTGTTTTTGGAAGAGCTTTTTGTCCAGCTGCTGCACCTGGTTTAGCTGCATCTTTACCAGCAGGTTTAGCTGCATCTTTACCAGCAGGTTTAGCTGCATCTTTAGCTTTACCAGTAACTACAAATTCACCTGGTTTACCTGGTACAGGTTTCAATTCTTCACCAGCTGCTTTAAATTTGTCTTTAGTTGATTCAGCATCAACATTGTTAAGACCGTCTTTATTGTATTGAGTAAGACCATCTTTATCGTTTGTGAACATGTCTGCACCTGTAAGTGATGTAGCATTGTCGTCTGCTGAGTAGTGTTGACCAGTGTTATTGGCAAAAACTGGTGAAGCCGCAAAAACTGCAAGAGCAGCTACTGATGATAATAAAACTTTTTTCATTGTTTTATCTCCTTTTTGTTTTTAAAATTATATTTTCATAAGGATTTACCTTACTACCTATAGTATATCACATAAAAGTATACTGTCAAGCATTTTTAAAATAATTTTTAAGTTTTTTTAAAAAAATTAGTAAAGAAATAGTAAAATATTAAATCAAATTGTTCGTTCAATGCTAAATAATGGTGATAGTGGACGTTTTTCATGGATACGAATAATCGCATCTCCAAGAAGATGGGCGATTGAAATTTGCTCAATCTTATCAATCAAACGTTCTTCAGGAAGGTAGATCGTATCTAAAACCACCAACTTTTTGATAGCAGAATTTTGGATGTTCTCTAAAGCTGGTCCTGATAATACTGGGTGAGTACAGCTAGCATATACTTCCACAGCTCCAGCTTCAGCCAAAGCATCAGCAGCGTGGCAGATTGTACCAGCTGTGTCAATCATATCATCAATCAAGATACAAGTTTTGCCTTCTACCTTACCAATGATATTCATCACTTCACTAGTATTCATCTTGTCTACACTTCGACGTTTATCAATAATGGCAATTGGTGTTTTCAAAAATTCCGCCAACTTACGGGCACGTGTTACACCACCGTGGTCTGGACTAACAACCACGTAGTCTGAGCCAACCATGCCACGACGCTCAAAGTAATCTGCAATCAGAGGAGCCCCCATCAAATGATCTACAGGAATATCAAAGAATCCTTGAATCTGTGCCGCGTGCAAGTCAATCGTCAACAAACGATCTACACCAGCAACTTCAAGCATATTTGCAACGAGTTTTGCTGTGATTGGCTCACGAGCTCTTGCCTTTCTATCCTGACGTGCATAACCATAGTATGGCATTACAACGTTAACTGATTCTGCACTCGCACGTTTTAAGGCATCTACCATAATCAAAATCTCAAGCAAGTTGTCATTAACAGGTGAGCTTGTTGACTGTAAAATATAAACATGCTTACCACGAATAGACTCTGCTATATTGACCTGAATTTCCCCGTCTGAAAATTGGCGAACACTTGATTTCCCCAATTCCATTCCAATCTCTTGCGCCACACGCTCTGCTAATTCTCTATTTGAAGAAAGGGCAAAGAGCTTTAAATCAGAAAAAGACATGATTCCCTCCACTTTTTGTATCACTTGTGTTTTTTGCGACATTTTCCACCTACCATTGTAGCGCTTTTTTCTCTATTTTTCAACAAAAATAAAACAAGGATAAACATTCTATCCTTGTCTCTATTTTATTAAGAAATCTCTTTAGTCAGCATATCATTGTGCTTGTCAACAAAATGAACAGCCTTATAAAAACTATAGAGTGTAATTGCAGCTACAAGAGGAAAAGCAAGTGGTACCTCTGTTTCCAACTCGACAATTGGAGAATTAAATAAAAAGTGTGTCCCAAAAGCCAAGCCCAAGTAACTAAAACCAGGTTTTATCATTGCCTTCTGACCTCTATAAGCTCTGTATAGTAAATAAATACCTAATATAGCAAGACCTGAGAACGTCCAATGTGAGGCAATCGCTGAGGTTACACGCTCTAAAATTCTAGACAATGTATATGCCAAACCTTCTGATAAGTCCGTACGAATATAACTGATATCCTCAATTATTTGAAATCCTAAACCTGAAGCTATCCCCATTAAGAATACTGATTTTAATTTCTTCACAGGAATCAAATACAAAACAAAGGCAAGTGGCAATAATTTCAAAGGTTCCTCTACAAGAGGAGCGACAATCGCATTTTCCAAGGCGTTCAAAAAAGAACTGTCTGGGAAAAGATCGGTTAGTAAATTATGTATATAGGTATTTGCAAAACTAGATAGCCAACCTGAAATAAACAAACCACCTAGCAAGGACAGGGTTAATGCCTTCTTTGATGTTTCCCATCTTTTCCCAATACGATATAGACAATAAATAGCTGGCACCATATAAAAAAGTGCAACGAGGATAGAAAGTCCCATCACTCCATACTCTGTTCCAGACATCGAACCATCTATATAGTACAAGGTCTCATACTGTAAACCAATACACATTAATAAAATAAAAACAAATACAATAATATTTTTCTTCATACACTATCTTTCTAAAACCTATCCTTACAATTCTACTACTATCATTCTCCCTGTATCTACATCATAGACTGCACCTGAAATGACCACATCATCAGGGATCAGGGGAGAATCTTTAAGCAATCTCATATCTTCACGAACACTTTCATCAATATCTTGAAACGGTAAAAAGTCTTGGTTAGATACATCTACTCCCAACTCTCTTTTTAAATGTTCTTGAAAATCTTTATTTTGAAATGTTTGAGCACCGCAGTCTGTATGATGTAAAACTACAATCTCTCGTGTTCCTAATTGTTGCTGAGAGATGACTAAGGAACGTAGCATATCTTCAGTGACTCGACCACCTGCATTCCTTAAGATATGAGCATCTCCTAAGGCTAAACCAAGGGCTGGTGCTACGTGTAAACGCGAATCCATACAAGTTACGATTGCAACCTTTGTCTTTGGTTTAATTGGTAAATGGAGTTCTCCATGTAATTCCACATAGGCCTGATTAGCTTTTAAAAAATTTTCAAAATAGGACATGACAACTCACTTTCTAGTCTGCAAGATAATTTGAACACCAAATTATTTATCTCCTATCTTATCATCTTTTACCTCGTTTGTCAGCTTTCAGTATTTATATAGAAAACTAGGACAGAGACATCCAGCTTCTAGCTTGGACTTCTGTCCTAGTTTTATTTTTATGAACTACTTTTTGGAATATACTTGTTGAGCGCCCCTGCAAAACTCTGAAGATTAAGACTTTGTACATAGACTTCACCAGTACCTCGGAAGGTATTCACCACTCCTTCACCCGTACCGATAGACTGCCAGAAGCCATTTTCTAAGTGGATATCATAGTCTAGAGATTTACTCCAAGCCACCACATGGGCATTGTCGATGGTTATTTCTTGGTTTTGTAGCTCAATTTTCTTAATAGATCCAAAAGCATTGGCCAAAAGAGTCCCCTGACCTTTAGTTGTCATCACAAAGAGACCACCTTGCCCTCCGAACAGGGCTTTCCCAATAGATTGACGTTCCATTGTATAGAAGGCCGTACCATCAAGAGCTAGAAAGGCCCCATCATTCAAGCGGTACTGCTTTTCGCCTAGTTCAAGAGCAATCACTTGACCAGGAGTATCTGGTGCTAGAGCAAGGTTACCGTTGTCAGACTCAGCGACAGCTTGAGTAATGAAGGTACTTTCGCCAGAAACCATGGAACGCCCTACAGCTTTGACAAAACGTCCCAAACCAGAACCGCTAGCATTAAGTTTAGTATTGAGACTTACATTGGGTGTGTGGTAGACCATGCTACCCCGCTGGATATAGACGGTTTCTCCTTGATTGAGTGACAACTCTACCAAAGGAAATTGCATTTGGCTATCCATAGAAAATTTCATCAGAAATTCCTCCTTACTTTTAATAAATGTTAGCAATAAAATAATTAGTAATCTAAACCTGAGTAAAACGATTAGGAGAATACTTTTTTCAAGACTTCCTGAATAGTCGTCACCCCAATCACCTGAATTTCCTTAGGTGGCTTTATACCTGTTAGGGAATTTTTTGGTACATAGATTTTTGTAAATCCAAGCTTAGCGGCTTCATTGATGCGTTGCTCGATACGATTTACGCGCCGAATCTCTCCCGTCAAGCCCAACTCTCCTACAAAACATTCCTGAGGATTGGTTGGTTTGTCCTTGTAGCTAGAAGCAATAGCAACTGCAACAGCTAAGTCTATCGCAGGCTCATCCAATTTGACACCACCAGCTGATTTGAGATAGGCATCCTGATTTTGAAGCAAGAGACCTGCTCGTTTCTCCAAAACAGCCATAATCAAGCTAGCGCGATTGAAATCAAGCCCTGTCGTCGTACGCTTGGCATTTCCAAACATGGTCGGCGTCACCAAGGCCTGCACTTCAGCAAGAATTGGACGTGTCCCTTCCATAGTCACAACGATTGACGAACCCGTTGCTCCATCCAAACGTTCTTCCAGAAATACCTCACTAGGATTGAGAACCTCAACCAAGCCACCTGACTGCATCTCAAAGATTCCAATCTCATTGGTTGAGCCAAAACGATTTTTAACTGCTCTCAAGATACGGAAGGTATGGTGGCGCTCCCCTTCAAAGTAAAGAACCGTGTCCACCATATGCTCCAACATACGCGGACCAGCCAAGGTTCCTTCCTTGGTCACATGTCCCACGATAAAAATAGCAATGTTATTTGTCTTGGCTAGCTGCATGAGCTCTGCAGTTACTTCCCGCACTTGAGAAACTGATCCTTGAACTCCAGAAATCTCAGGAGACATAATCGTCTGTATAGAGTCGATGATGAGAAAATCAGGCTGGATTCTCTCTACCTCAGCTCTCACGCTCTGCATATTGGTTTCAGCATAGAGATAAAACTCACTGTCGATATCTCCCAAGCGCTCTGCACGGAGTTTAATCTGCTGGGCAGACTCCTCCCCACTGACATAGAGTACCGTTCCTACTTGAGACAACTGGGTTGATACTTGTAAGAGAAGGGTTGATTTTCCAATACCTGGATCTCCACCAATTAGGACGAGACTCCCTGGTACCACACCCCCACCGAGTACACGGTTGAATTCCTCCATCTCAGTCTTGGTTCGATTGACATTAATAGATGTTACTTCAGCCAATTTCATAGGCTTGGTTTTCTCACCTGTCAAGGACACACGCGCATTCTTAACCTCGACAACCTCAACCTCCTCAACAAAAGAAGACCAAGCTCCACAGTTTGGACAGCGCCCTAAATACTTGGGGGAATTATATTCACAATTTTGACACACAAATGTCGCCTTTTTCTTTGCGATAATAAACCTCTTTCTATATCTCTATCTCACATTCAATCACTTGGCAAAAATTAATCTTCTCATTTGGTACAAACTGGCGCATCAGCATTCGATGGGCTACAACTACCACAGTTTGATGTTCCCTATACTTAGCCATGCATTCTAGAAAACGAGTCTTCATCTCTACAGCTGTCTCATATTGAACAGGAGAATTTGGGAGCAACTCCCCATTATTTTCTAAAAATAGTCTTCTAGCTTCTTCAAATCTATCTATGCCACTTTCATAGACCTGCCATTCATGCAATAATGGCTCCACTCTCAAAGGAAGCCCAGTAGCACAAGATACATAAGAAGCCGTTTCTAATGCTCGCGTCACTGCAGAAGACACCAGGATGTCAGCTGAGCCAAACAAAGGATTTTTGCAAAGTTCCTGAGCTTGTTGTCTTCCTTTCACCGATAAAGGGGCCAAGTCTATCCCGAATCCAGTATAGGAACGCTCCTCTAACTCACGGTAATTTGGCTCCCCGTGACGTACAAAGATAATCTTCATCTTAGTGCCCAGTTGATCCAAATCCACCAGTACGTACTCCCTCTGCCTCATCTCCATCTGCGATTAAAAATGGTGCAAAAACAGCCTGAACTACACGTTCCCCAACTTCAAGAACAACTTCTTGGTCCGTAATATTTTTCATCTGTGCAAAGATATGTCCTTCATTCCCAGGATTACCATAGTAGTCCCCATCAATGACACCAACCGAGTTAATTAAGACTAACCCCTTCTTACGAGGGTTTGAAGAACGATCATAAAGATAGAGTACTTCTGTTGCTTTCATATAAGCCTTGACCCCAGTTGGAACGAGGACGATTTCTCCTGGTGCAATCACTGTACGCTCCGCAACCTTTAAGTCGTACCCAGCTGCATGCGCTGTCTCACGCTTTGGTAGCAAATTTTCATCTGTAAAACTAGAAACTAATTCAAAACCACGAATTTTCATATTATTCCTCTTTTTAATCTTTTATTATAGGCTATTTTATCTTATTTATTCGAAAAAAGCACGAAAAAAGAGCACACAATTCACACTCGCTTAGGGCTGCTGGATTCCTCCCCTGACCCGCTTCACGCAGAACTGTTGCTCCACTGTTTATTATACCACATTCTCCTCTATTTTTAAAGAGAAATTATTTTTTACGTCTATTACGGAAAAAATCCTGCATAATCCCTGCGCACTCATTCTCTAAAATCCCCATTTCAACCTCTACACGGTGATTGAGACGTTCATCCGTCAAGATATCGTACAAGCTCCCAGCAGCACCAAATTTTTGGTTCTTAGCCCCGTAAATAACCTTTGGAATACGAGCTAGACCAATTGCCCCACTACACATGACACAAGGCTCAATGGTCACAAAAAGGGTACAATCGAGCAAACGCCAACTCTCTTCGCTCAAATTAGCATTCTCTATGGCCATAATTTCCGCATGCATGACTGCCCGTTGCAACTCCTCACGAGCATTATGCCCACGACCAATAATTTGTCCGTCCTTAACAATGACACAACCAATGGGGATTTCATCATGCTCTAAAGCAATCTCCGCTTCCTTTAAGGCCTCTCTCATAAAAACTTCTTTTTCTTCAAGCGTGTAATCCATTTCTTCTCTCTTTCCTAGCTATCAACTCTACAATTATACCATGTTTCTTAGGACAAAAAAAGCCACCGAATGCGGTGACTTTATAGGGAGATTATTATGAAAAAGAAAAGTTTAGGAAATTTGTTACAACAAGTTAGGAGGTCTTCTTGTAACTGTCTTTAGTATATCCGACCTGTCTTAAACAAATCTTAAAAAATCTCCTATGACCAAACACTTTCTAAAATATTTGTCTGTTCACGACCAGGACCTACTGAGAATGTTGAAATACGAACACCCACCAATTCGCTAACACGGCGAACATAGTTACGTGCATTTTCAGGAAGGTCTTCCAAATTACGTACTCCAGTGATATCTTCAGACCAACCAGGCAATTCTTCGTAGATTGGTTTACAACGTTTCAATTGTTCGAGACTAGCTGGGTAGTAATCAATACGTTGACCATCAAGATCATAAGCCACACAGATTTTTACTGTATCCAAGCCACTCAAAACATCGATAGAGTTCAGTGAAAGGTTAGTGATACCAGAAACGCGACGGCTGTGACGCATCACAACTGAGTCGAACCAACCTACACGACGTGGGCGACCTGTAGTTGTTCCATATTCATGACCAATTTCACGGATACGATCGCCAACTTTATCAAAAAGCTCAGTTGGGAAAGGACCATCACCTACACGACTTGTATAAGCCTTACATACACCGACAACTTTGTCAATCTTACTTGGACCTACTCCAGAACCAATTGTCACACCACCAGCCACAGGGTTTGATGAAGTAACAAATGGATAGGTACCTTGGTCGATATCTAACATAACACCTTGAGCACCTTCAAAGAGTACACGCTTACCATTATCAAGCGCATCGTTCAAGATAACAGAAGTATCAGTCACATATTGCTTGATTTGTTGGCCATATTCATAGTATTCTTCAAAGATATCATCAACTGACATAGCTTTGCTATCATACAATTTTTCGAAAAGACGATTCTTTTCAGCAAGATTACGTTCTAAACGCTCACGGAAAATTTCTTTATCTAAAAGGTCTGCAATACGGATGCCGACACGAGCTGCCTTGTCCATATAAGCTGGACCTATACCCTTAATAGTAGTACCAATCTTATTCGCACCCTTAGCTTCTTCCTGAAGTCGGTCTAACTCGATGTGGTATGGTAAAATCACATGGGCACGATCAGAAATTCTAAGATTATCTGTTGTAACACCTTCTTCATGCAAATAAGACAATTCTTTCACAAGAGATTTAGGGTTGACAACCATCCCATTACCAATAACAGAGATTTTTTCTGGGAAGAAAATTCCAGAAGGAATCAAATGCAACTTAAATTTCTTTCCATCAATAACAATTGTGTGACCTGCATTATCTCCGCCTTGGTAACGAGCAATCACTTCCGCATTAGCTGAAAGGAAGTCTGTAATCTTCCCTTTACCTTCATCACCCCACTGGGTACCTACTACAACAACTGAAGTCATAATCTTGTATGAGCCAAATGGCTCTTCCTTTCTCACATACATGGCAGGAATCACACCTGCAATAATACCTTACAATTTATTATAATAAAGTTTACCCTTTTTTTCAAGACCAAAAACCTTAAACATAAAGAAAACCTATACAATTTTTAAAAAATAAAAGTATAAAAAAAGAAATAAATGTAAAAATACCTAAAATAAATTAAAATGTTCGCAATTAAAAAATTATTACTAACAATACCTAAGATCATGGACCTGAAGAAATTGCATCAAATACAAACGATAAGAGGTAAAATAATGATATGAGATAAAGTCACTCATATTAGAAATTTTATAACGAACAATATAATAGAGCAGAAACTTAAGATGAAAAGACTCCCATTCAGATTCAGAAATACCACAATGTTGGTATTCATCCTGAATACTACAATAAACATCTAAAAAATCGACATAAAGCTTATCAAGAATCATTTAATACTCCATTTCATTTTTATAAAAAAGTATAACAAAACTGTAGATAAATCAAATAAAAAAATCTCAAGTGTCTGAAAAAACATTTGATATGATTATAGATAGTAAATTATGGACATCATAAGCAATAAAAAAAACGTTCCTAGGAACGTTTAAATACTCCGCCAGTAGGACTCGAACCTACGACATCATGATTAACAGTCATGCGCTACTACCAACTGAGCTATGGCGGATAAAAGCTAAGCGACTTCCATATCTCACAGGGGGCAACCCCCAACTACTTCCGGCGTTCTAGGGCTTAACTGCTGTGTTCGGCATGGGAACAGGTGTATCTCCTAGGCTATCGTCACTTAACTTTGAGTCATACATACTCAAAATTGAATATCTTTCAAATGTCACTTAAAATCTAATCACGCTTCGTATTCTCAGTTACTTTGGATAAGTCCTCGAGCTATTAGTATTAGTCCGCTACATGTGTCGCCACACTTCCACTTCTAACCTATCTACCTGATCATCTCTCAGGGCTCTTACTGATATAAAATCATGGGAAATCTCATCTTGAGGTGGGTTTCACACTTAGATGCTTTCAGCGTTTATCCCTTCCCTACATAGCTACCCAGCGATGCCTTTGGCAAGACAACTGGTACACCAGCGGTAAGTCCACTCTGGTCCTCTCGTACTAGGAGCAGATCCTCTCAAATTTCCTACGCCCGCGACGGATAGGGACCGAACTGTCTCACGACGTTCTGAACCCAGCTCGCGTGCCGCTTTAATGGGCGAACAGCCCAACCCTTGGGACCGACTACAGCCCCAGGATGCGACGAGCCGACATCGAGGTGCCAAACCTCCCCGTCGATGTGAACTCTTGGGGGAGATAAGCCTGTTATCCCCAGGGTAGCTTTTATCCGTTGAGCGATGGCCCTTCCATACGGAACCACCGGATCACTAAGCCCGACTTTCGTCCCTGCTCGAGTTGTAGCTCTCGCAGTCAAGCTCCCTTATACCTTTACACTCTGCGAATGATTTCCAACCATTCTGAGGGAACCTTTGGGCGCCTCCGTTACCTTTTAGGAGGCGACCGCCCCAGTCAAACTGCCCGTCAGACACTGTCTCCGATAGGGATCACCTATCCGGGTTAGAGTGGCCATAACACAAGGGTAGTATCCCAACATCGTCTCCTTCGAAACTGGCGTCCCGATCTCATAGACTCCTACCTATCCTGTACATGTGGTACAGACACTCAATATCAAACTGCAGTAAAGCTCCATGGGGTCTTTCCGTCCTGTCGCGGGTAACCTGCATCTTCACAGGTACTAAAATTTCACCGAGTCTCTCGTTGAGACAGTGCCCAAATCATTACGCCTTTCGTGCGGGTCGGAACTTACCCGACAAGGAATTTCGCTACCTTAGGACCGTTATAGTTACGGCCGCCGTTTACTGGGGCTTCAATTCATACCTTCGCTTGCGCTAAGCACTCCTCTTAACCTTCCAGCACCGGGCAGGCGTCACCCCCTATACATCATCTTACGATTTAGCAGAGAGCTGTGTTTTTGATAAACAGTTGCTTGGGCCTATTCACTGCGGCTGACGTAAAGTCAGCACCCCTTCTCCCGAAGTTACGGGGTCATTTTGCCGAGTTCCTTAACGAGAGTTCTCTCGCTCACCTGAGGCTACTCGCCTCGACTACCTGTGTCGGTTTGCGGTACGGGTAGAGTATGTTAAACGCTAGAAGCTTTTCTTGGCAGTGTGACGTCACTAACTTCGCTACTAAACTTCGCTCCCCATCACAGCTCAATGTTATAGAACTAAGCATTTAACTCAATTCACACCTCACTGCTTAGACAGACTCTTCCAATCGTCTGCTTTAGTTAGCCTACTGCGTCCCTCCATCACTACATACTCTAGTACAGGAATATCAACCTGTTGTCCATCGGATACACCTTTCGGTCTCTCCTTAGGTCCCGACTAACCCAGGGCGGACGAGCCTTCCCCTGGAAACCTTAGTCTTACGGTGGACAGGATTCTCACCTGTCTTTCGCTACTCATACCGGCATTCTCACTTCTATGCGTTCCAGCACTCCTCACGGTATACCTTCTTCACACATAGAACGCTCTCCTACCATACCTATAAAGGTATCCACAGCTTCGGTAAATTGTTTTAGCCCCGGTACATTTTCGGCGCAGGGTCACTCGACTAGTGAGCTATTACGCACTCTTTGAATGAATAGCTGCTTCTAAGCTAACATCCTAGTTGTCTGTGCAACCCCACATCCTTTTCCACTTAACAATTATTTTGGGACCTTAGCTGGTGGTCTGGGCTGTTTCCCTTTCGACTACGGATCTTAGCACTCGCAGTCTGACTGCCGACCATAATTCATTGGCATTCGGAGTTTATCTGAGATTGGTAATCCGGGATGGACCCCTCACCCAAACAGTGCTCTACCTCCAAGAATCTCTATGTCGACGCTAGCCCTAAAGCTATTTCGGAGAGAACCAGCTATCTCCAAGTTCGTTTGGAATTTCTCCGCTACCCACAAGTCATCCAAGCACTTTTCAACGTGCCCTGGTTCGGTCCTCCAGTGCGTCTTACCGCACCTTCAACCTGCTCATGGGTAGGTCACATGGTTTCGGGTCTACGACATAATACTAAGGCGCCCTATTCAGACTCGGTTTCCCTACGGCTCCGTCTCTTCAACTTAACCTCGCATCATATCGTAACTCGCCGGTTCATTCTACAAAAGGCACGCTCTCACCCATTAACGGGCTCGAACTTGTTGTAGGCACACGGTTTCAGGTTCTATTTCACTCCCCTCCCGGGGTGCTTTTCACCTTTCCCTCACGGTACTGGTTCACTATCGGTCACTAGGGAGTATTTAGGGTTGGGAGATGGTCCTCCCAGATTCCGACGAGATTTCACGTGTCTCGCCGTACTCAGGATACTGCTAGGTACAAAGACTATTTTAAATACGAGGCTATCACTCTCTTTGGCTGATCTTCCCAAATCATTCTTCTATAGTCTTTGAGTCCACATCGCAGTCCTACAACCCCGAAGAGTAAACTCTTCGGTTTGCCCTCCTGCCGTTTCGCTCGCCGCTACTAAGGCAATCGCTTTTGCTTTCTCTTCCTGCAGCTACTTAGATGTTTCAGTTCACTGCGTCTTCCTCCTCATATCCTTAACAGATATGGGTAACAGGCATTACCTGTTGGGTTCCCCCATTCGGAAATCCCTGGATCATCGCTTACTTACAGCTACCCAAGGCATATCGTCGTTTGTCACGTCCTTCTTCGGCTCCTAGTGCCAAGGCATCCACCGTGCGCCCTTATTAACTTAACCTTATTTTTCTGACCTTTCAGTCATAAACTCTTTATTAATACTACAGCGTTTTCGGTTTATTTTCTTGTTACTATTTGATATAGATATTCAATTTTCAATGTGCATGACTTGGTGATCTCTCACCAATGGAGCCTAGCGGGATCGAACCGCTGACCTCCTGCGTGCAAAGCAGGCGCTCTCCCAGCTGAGCTAAGGCCCCACAAGACCTCTCAAGACTAAACAAGACCAATGTGCATTCCTTATCCTTAGAAAGGAGGTGATCCAGCCGCACCTTCCGATACGGCTACCTTGTTACGACTTCACCCCAATCATCTATCCCACCTTAGGCGGCTGGCTCCAAATGGTTACCTCACCGACTTCGGGTGTTACAAACTCTCGTGGTGTGACGGGCGGTGTGTACAAGGCCCGGGAACGTATTCACCGCGGCGTGCTGATCCGCGATTACTAGCGATTCCGACTTCATGTAGGCGAGTTGCAGCCTACAATCCGAACTGAGATTGGCTTTAAGAGATTAGCTTGCCGTCACCGGCTTGCGACTCGTTGTACCAACCATTGTAGCACGTGTGTAGCCCAGGTCATAAGGGGCATGATGATTTGACGTCATCCCCACCTTCCTCCGGTTTATTACCGGCAGTCTCGCTAGAGTGCCCAACTGAATGATGGCAACTAACAATAGGGGTTGCGCTCGTTGCGGGACTTAACCCAACATCTCACGACACGAGCTGACGACAACCATGCACCACCTGTCACCTCTGTCCCGAAGGAAAACTCTATCTCTAGAGCGGTCAGAGGGATGTCAAGACCTGGTAAGGTTCTTCGCGTTGCTTCGAATTAAACCACATGCTCCACCGCTTGTGCGGGCCCCCGTCAATTCCTTTGAGTTTCAACCTTGCGGTCGTACTCCCCAGGCGGAGTGCTTAATGCGTTAGCTACGGCACTAAACCCCGGAAAGGGTCTAACACCTAGCACTCATCGTTTACGGCGTGGACTACCAGGGTATCTAATCCTGTTTGCTCCCCACGCTTTCGAGCCTCAGCGTCAGTTACAAGCCAGAGAGCCGCTTTCGCCACCGGTGTTCCTCCATATATCTACGCATTTCACCGCTACACATGGAATTCCACTCTCCCCTCTTGCACTCAAGTTAAACAGTTTCCAAAGCGTACTATGGTTAAGCCACAGCCTTTAACTTCAGACTTATCTAACCGCCTGCGCTCGCTTTACGCCCAATAAATCCGGACAACGCTCGGGACCTACGTATTACCGCGGCTGCTGGCACGTAGTTAGCCGTCCCTTTCTGGTAAGATACCGTCACAGTGTGAACTTTCCACTCTCACACTCGTTCTTCTCTTACAACAGAGCTTTACGATCCGAAAACCTTCTTCACTCACGCGGCGTTGCTCGGTCAGACTTCCGTCCATTGCCGAAGATTCCCTACTGCTGCCTCCCGTAGGAGTCTGGGCCGTGTCTCAGTCCCAGTGTGGCCGATCACCCTCTCAGGTCGGCTATGTATCGTCGCCTTGGTGAGCCGTTACCCCACCAACTAGCTAATACAACGCAGGTCCATCTGGTAGTGGTGCAATTGCACCTTTTAATTGACTATCATGCAATAATCAATATTATGCGGTATTAGCTATCGTTTCCAATAGTTATCCCCCGCTACCAGGCAGGTTACCTACGCGTTACTCACCCGTTCGCAACTCATCCAGAGAAGCAAGCTCCTCCTTCAGCGTTCTACTTGCATGTATTAGGCACGCCGCCAGCGTTCGTCCTGAGCCAGGATCAAACTCTCATTAAAAGTTTGAGTTCTCACTCATTTCTGTCACTGACAGATTTATTGTTTTTTCATTGTTCAGTACTACAACATCAGTTGTAGTGCCCTGCACATTGGTTCGTCTTGTTCAGTTTTCAAAGGTCTTTGCCTCTCACTTCTGTCGTGAGCGACAACTATATTAGTATATCACAGCTTCTTTTCCTTGTCAATAGCTTTTTCAAACTTTTTTCAACTTCTACTGCAACATACTCATAGTCCGTACGGGATTCGAACCCGTGTTACCGCCGTGAAAAGGCGGTGTCTTAACCCCTTGACCAACGGACCTGAGCTTTTC